>NZ_JBIUWO010000014.1:0-161931 GCF_044743505.1 Pseudomonas sp. NPDC087612 | reverse complement strand
AAAAACCAACCACTATCCACCCCCCCCCCCCAAAATCAATATTTGGTTGTTTTTTTTGTTTGCCCCCCCCCAAAATTTCTTTCGGTGGGGGGTGGGGGGGGGGGGGGGGGGGGGGGGGGGGGGGGGCCCCCGCGGGCTTGCCCCGCGATGCGATGTGGCTGACAGAAAGCTATCGCGGGGCAAGCCCGCTCCCACAGGAAGCAAAAGGCAAAAAAAAACGCCTGCCGGTGAGGGCAGGCGTTTTTCCTTACAGCCTTTGAATCAGTACGAGAGACCGAAGTGCTCTTCGTTCATGTCCATCAGGTTGTTGGCGCCCGACAGCATGGTTGCGACATGGGTGCGGGTACGCGGCAGGATGCGCTGGAAGTAGAAACGCGCGGTCTGCAGCTTGGCGGTGTAGAAGGCTTCTTCAGTGGTGCCGGCAGCCAGCTTCTCGGCAGCCAGGCGCGCCATGTCGGCCCAGAAGTAGGCAAGACAGGCGTAACCGGAGTACATCAGGTAGTCCACCGAAGCGGCGCCGACTTCTTCGCGGTCTTTCATTGCAGCCATACCGACCTTCATGGTCAGCTCTCCCCACTCTTTGTTCAGCTGGGCCAGCGGTGCGACGAACTCGCTGATCGCCTCGTTGCCTTCGTTGCCCTGGCAGAACTTGTGCACGATCTTGGTGAAGCCCTTGAGCGCTTCGCCCTGGGTCATCAGTACTTTACGGCCGAGCAGGTCCAGCGCCTGGATGCCGGTGGTGCCTTCGTACAGCATCGAGATGCGGCTGTCGCGAACGTTCTGCTCCATGCCCCACTCGGCGATGAAGCCGTGGCCGCCGTAGATCTGTACGCCGTGGTTGGCTGCTTCGAAGCCGACTTCAGTCATGAACGCCTTGGCGATCGGCGTCATGAAGGCCAGCAGTGCGTCGGCTTTCTTCTTCTCTTCTTCGTCCTGGCTGTACTTGACGATGTCCACCTGCTTGGCGGTGAAGTAGACCATGGCGCGGTTGCCTTCGGCGAACGCCTTCATGGTCAGCAACATGCGACGTACGTCCGGGTGGACGATGATCGGGTCAGCGGCTTTGTCCGGCGCTTTCGGGCCAGTCAGCGAGCGCATTTGCAGGCGGTCGCGAGCGTATTTCAGGCCGCCCTGGAACGCCACTTCAGCGTGGGCCAGGCCTTGCAGCGCGGTACCCAGGCGAGCAGTGTTCATGAAGGTGAACATGCAGTTCAGGCCTTTGTTGGCCGGGCCGATCAGGTAGCCGGTAGCGGCGTCGAAGTTCATCACGCAGGTGGCGTTGCCGTGGATGCCCATCTTGTGTTCGATCGAGCCACAGGAAACGGCGTTGCGCTCACCGACAGTGCCTTCGGCGGTCGGCAGGAACTTCGGCACGATGAACAGCGAAATGCCTTTGGTGCCAGCAGGAGCATCGGGCAGGCGGGCCAGGACGATGTGGACGATGTTGTCGGCCATGTCGTGCTCACCGGCCGAGATGAAGATCTTGGTGCCGGTAACTTTGTAGGAACCATCAGCCTGAGGTTCGGCCTTGGTGCGCAGCATGCCCAGGTCGGTACCGCAGTGTGGCTCGGTCAGGCACATGGTGCCGGTCCATTCGCCGGATACCAGCTTGGTCAGGTAGGTCTCCTGCTGCTCGGCGGTGCCGTGCTCGGAGATGGTGTTCATCGCGCCGTGGGACAGGCCAGGGTACATGCCCCACGACCAGTTCGACTCGCCAACCATTTCGCTGACCGCCAGGCCCAGCGACTCAGGCAGGCCCTGACCGCCGTGCTCGACGTCATGGGCCAGGCTCGGCCAGCCACCTTCGACGAACTGCTTGTAGGCTTCCTTGAAGCCGGATGGGGTTTTTACGCCCGACTCGCTCCAGGTGCAGCCTTCAAGGTCACCGACACGGTTCAGCGGGGCCAGTACCTGTTCACAAAACTTGGCGCCTTCCTCGAGGATGGCGTCAACCATGTCCGGGGTGGCGTCCTGGCAAGCCGGCAGGCTCTGATAATGCGCTTCGTAGCCGAGCAGCTCGTCACGAACGAAGCGAATATCACGCAAGGGGGCTTTGTAATCAGGCATAGCGATGAACCTCTGCTGATGAATCCTGGATAGGGAGACCGCGATATACCGACCAGCTCTAGGCGGCTTTCGGTCAAACAGTTGTTTGAAACATACGTTTACGCCGAAAACTTGTCAAGCATCAAGCAGAGGGCAGTTCGGCCATGCCAGACTGCGCGATTGCCCTGGCAAAATACCCCGCAAACGCGCAGCCGAGCGCCGGCCTGCAAGGCCAAGGCGCTGATACATAAAGACTAGTTGAAGGCGCGCAGAGGGCGAGCCGCAGGGGGTCAGGCGTAGGTATCGATCAGGGTGCCGAGCATTTCGTCCGATGCTTTGGCCACTTTGACACCAAGTTCGACCTGATGCTTGCCCAGCGCCATCTCGACGCTGCTGGTGGCCAGGTCCATCTGCTGGCTGCGATCGACCGCACGCAGGCGCTCGGCCTGATAGTCGCTGGACTGGCTGGTGGCGGCACGCTCGACGGTGGTGTTGGCGATCTGGCTGGCGGCCTGATCGACGCGGTTCTGCCCGGCCTGAATGGCGCCGAGCCCTGCGTAGTAGACTGAGTTGCCCGAGATTTCCATGTCGAAACTCCATGACGCTGAAGGCGAACAGCCTCTATTGAAGCAGACTTGCCAACAAAAGGCCCGTTGAAAACACTAATGGCACTGTGCCTTACGATAGACGAGCGTCAGTCCAGCAGGTCCAGTTGCAAGTGCGCGGCCACCGCTTCAGCGCTGACCTGCTTGAGCTTCGGCACCCGCCCGAGGCACGGCGCCGGTAAACGTTCGGCGAGGCTGGCGAGGTTTTCCTCCAGGCGCGAGGTGCGCGGGTCGACAATGTTGGCCACCCAGCCAGCCAGTTGCAGGCCATCGCGGGCAATGGCTTCAGCCGTCAGCAAGGCGTGGTTGATGCAGCCCAGACGTACGCCGACCACAAGGATCACCGGCAGCTTCAGGGCCACGGCCAGGTCCGACAGATTGGCCTGGTCGGACAACGGCACGCGCCAGCCGCCAGCACCTTCGATCAGGGTGAAATCAGCGCCTTGGGCCAGCACCTCGCGCATCGGCGTCAACAAGGCCTGCACGCTCAGGGCGATACCGGCCTCACGCGCCGCCAGGTGCGGGGCAATGGCCGGCGCGAAGGCGAACGGGTTGACCTGGTCGTAGGGCAGCTTGAGCGAACTTTCGGCGATCAGCGCCATGGCATCGGCGTTGCGCAGGCCCTGGCTGCTGGCCTCGCAACCGGACGCCACCGGCTTGGCACCGAGGGTGCTCAGGCCGGCCAGGTGCGCGGCGTGCAGCAGGCCGGCGGCGATGGTGGTCTTGCCGACGTCGGTGTCGGTCCCTGCAATGAAATAGGCCGGGTTCATCTCAATCCCCTTCTACCGGCGGCTTTTGCAGTACACCGTAGACCACCTGGTAGGTCGCCGGTAGTCCTTGCGGCTGGCGGAAGCGCTCATAGGCCTGCAATAGCCCCTGCATGCGCGCGCGTCCGGTCAGGCCTGCCGGACGGCCGGGGTTGAGGTTGTGGGCGCCGAGGGCCTTGAGTTCGTGGGTCAGGCTGCGTACATCCGGGTAGTGCAACACATGGGGCCGGGCCTGCAGGCTCAGCACCTGCAGCTCACTTTCGCCGCACAGGCGCTGATAGTCCTCAAGGCGCCGGAAGCGATTGACGTGCACCAGGCCATCGACCGCCTGCCAGCTTTCGCGCAGTTCATGCAGGGTGCCGACGCAGAGGCTGGCGAACGCCAGTACGCCACCCGGTTGCAGCACGCGCCGGGCCTCGCTGAGCACGGCGCGAAAATCGCCGCACCATTGCACCGCCAGGCTGGTGAAAATCAACTCGATACTGGCGTCGCGCAGCGGCAAGCGCTCGGCATCGCCAGCTACATAATGATGCGCCCCGCCCTGCTCGCGGGCGTGCTCAAGCATGCCTTCGGCGATGTCCACGGCGATACCGGCGGCTTGGGGAAAACGGCTGTTCAGGGCGCGACTGAAGTAGCCGGTGCCACTGCCCAGGTCCAGCCAGCGTTGCGGTTCAAGTGCACCCGGCAACTGCTCAAGCAGCGCAGTACCTACCGCGCGCTGCAGTTCGGCGACGCTGTCGTAGCTGGCGGCGGCGCGGGAGAACGACGCAGCAACCTGGCGTTTATCGGGCAAGGCGCCGGGCAGGCCCGGCAGGGAAAGATCAGTCATCACCACTCTCATGTACAAAGGCCTTGATTGCTGCCGCCAACTCATGAGGTGTTTCCATCACAAAACCATGAGCACTGTCTTCCAGCAGCCCGACTTCCACGTCGGGCAGAATCTCCAGCAACTCGCCGGCGACCTCCGCCGGCACCAGCTCGTCACGCCCGGCAAACAGGTGCAACTGCGGGCCGCCATAAGCTTGCACAGCCTTCCGGGTATCGAGCTGGCCGAGCACCTGCAACCCCGCCACCAGTTCCTCGGGGGCCGGCGCGGGCATGCAGGCGCTGAGCAACCGGGCCAGGCTGCGCGGCTCTTGCGCGCCCTGGCTGCACAGCGAAACAAAGCGCTTGAGGGTGACCTGGGTGTGATAACGGCAGCCCTCGAGGAAGGTCTGGAAGGTATCCACCGCCATACCGTGCGGCCAGCCTGGGCGCGAAACAAAACTGAGGTTGCTGCCCAGGGTGATCAAGCCATGGCAGTCATCGCCTCGGCGAGCAGCGAGCTCTGCGGCGAGCATGCCGCCCAGCGACCAGCCACCCAGCCAGGCATGGCGTGGCAGTTGCCGGTCGAGCTTGTCGAGCCAGTCTTCGGGGTTGCTCGACACTTGGCTGGGCAAGGCCTGGATCTCGACCCGCAAACCGGGGTCGATGGCCCGTAGGGTCGCCACCAGCGGTTGCAAGGCGGAGCTGCCCAGGCCCCAGCCCGGCAACAGGATCAGATGATTACGCATCAGCAGGCTCCAGCAGCGGATAACAGTCAGCCAATGCATTCAACAATAGCTGCACCTGCGCCGCGCTGTGCGCCGCACTCAGGGTCACGCGCAGCCGCGCACTGCCGGTAGGCACCGTGGGTGGGCGGATCGCGGTCACCAGCAGGCCGCGCTCGCGCAGCAGCTGCGACAGGCGCAAAGCGCGCGCGCTGTCGCCGATCAGGATCGGCTGGATAGGCGTGAAGCTGTCCATCAACTGCAGGCCAATCTGCTCGGCGCCGCAGCGAAACTGCTGGATCAACGCCGCCAGGTGCTCACGTCGCCAGTGTTCGCTGCGCAGCAGTTCCAGGCTGCGCAGGGTGGCGCAGGCCAGCGCCGGTGGCTGGCTGGTGGTATAGATGTAGGGCCGGGCGAACTGGATCAGGCATTCGATCAGCTCTTCGCTACCCGCCACGAAAGCACCCGCGGTGCCACAAGCCTTGCCGAGCGTGCCGATCAGCACCGGCACCTGCGCCAGTGTCAGGCCGAAATGCTCGACGATGCCGCCGCCGTTGCGTCCCAAGGTACCCAGGCCATGGGCGTCGTCGACCATCAGCCAGGCGTCGCGGGCATTGGCCGCTGCAGCCAGGGCGGGCAGATCGGCCAGGTCGCCGTCCATGCTGAACACCCCGTCAGTCACCACCAGGGTGTTGCCGACGGCCTTGTCCAGGCGGCTGGCCAGGCTCTGGGCATCGTTGTGCAGGTAGCGGTTGAAGCGCGCGCCGCTGAGCAGCCCGGCATCGAGCAGCGAGGCGTGATTGAGGCGGTCTTGCAGCACCGTATCGCCCTGCCCGACCAACGCGGTCAGAGCACCGAGGTTGGCCATGTAGCCGGTAGTAAACAGCAGTGCCCGCGGCCGCCCGGTAAGTTCGGCCAGGGCTTCTTCGACCGCGTGATGCGGACTGCTGTGGCCGATCACCAAGTGCGAAGCGCCGCCGCCGACACCCCAGCGCTCGGCACCGGCGCGCCAGGCGGCGATCACTTCCGGGTGATTGGCCAGGCCCAGGTAGTCATTGCTGCAGAACGCCAGCAACGGCTGGCCGTCGACCACCACTTCAGGGCCCTGCGGGCTTTGCAGCAGCGGGCGCTGACGGTACAGGTCAGCCGCGCGGCGTTGCTCGAGCCGCGCGCGAAGATCAAAAGCCATGCGCGCCTCAGGCCGAGGCAGCGTTGTAGAACAGCTCGCTGCTCTTGTGCTCGACCAAGGCCTGCTCGATGGCCGCTTGATGGACTTCGTCGGCGTGTTCTTCACCGGCTTCGGGCTGGATGCCCAGGCGCGCGAACAGTTGCATGTCCTTGTCGGCTTGCGGGTTGGCGGTGGTCAGCAGTTTCTCGCCGTAGAAGATCGAGTTGGCACCGGCAAAGAAGGCCAGGGCCTGCATCTGCTCGTTCATCGCTTCGCGGCCGGCGGACAGCCGCACGTGGGATTTGGGCATGAGGATGCGGGCCACGGCGAGCATGCGGATGAAATCGAACGGGTCGACGTCTTCGGCGTTTTCCAGCGGAGTGCCGGCGACCTTTACCAACATGTTGATCGGGACCGACTCCGGGTGCTCCGGCAGGTTGGCCAGCTGGATCAGCAACCCGGCGCGGTCGTCCAGCGACTCGCCCATGCCGAGGATGCCACCCGAACAGATTTTCATCCCGGCGTCGCGCACATAGGCCAGGGTCTGCAGGCGATCGCTGTAAGTGCGGGTGGTGATGATGCTGGCGTAAAACTCCGGCGAGGTGTCGAGGTTGTGGTTGTAGTAGTCCAGCCCGGCCTCGGCCAGCGCCTGGGTTTGCTCAAGGTCGAGCTTGCCGAGGGTCATGCAGGTTTCCAGGCCCATGGCCTTGACCCCTTTGACCATCTGCAGCACGTAAGGCATGTCCTTGGCCGACGGATGCTTCCAGGCCGCGCCCATGCAGAAGCGGGTCGAACCAATGGCTTTGGCGCGGGCGGCCTCTTCGAGGACCTTCTGCACTTCCATCAGCTTCTGTTTTTCCAGCCCGGTGTTGTAGTGGCCGGACTGCGGACAATATTTGCAATCTTCCGGGCAGGCGCCGGTCTTGATCGACAACAGGGTCGAGACCTGCACGTGGTTGGCGTCGAAATGCGCGCGGTGCACGGTTTGCGCCTGGAACAGCAAGTCATTGAACGGCTGCTGGAACAGGGCTTTGACCTCGGCCAGGGACCAGTCGTGACGTGTTGTTGCAGTTGTGCTGGCGCTCATCGGCGGTTCCTTGTTTAGGCTTGTACAAGCGCCGGCACAGGAAACCCCGCCAGCGCATCACGGATAGCTCGCATAGTTAAGGAAGGCTGATGCACTGTCAACCACAAGTCAAAAACAAGGTTTACAACTGGCTATTTAATAACCATACCTGTCTGCTCTGCAATGAAGCGGCCGAGCAGCCCTACCCTTTGTGTGTCGCCTGCGAAAGCGAACTGCCCTGGCTCGATGAGCATTGCCAGGTCTGTGCCCTGCCGCTGCCCATGCACGGTCTGGTTTGCGGCCAGTGCAGCCGGCGCCCGCCGGCTTTCTATCGGGTCGAGGCGCCCTGGCACTACGGCTTTCCGGTCGATGCGCTGGTCACCCGCTTCAAGCACAACAGCCAGTGGCCGCTGGGCCGCCTGCTGGCGCAACTGCTCGGGCGCTGGTTGATCCATCGCTTTGAAGAAGGGCTGCCGCGCCCGGCCTTGTTGCTGCCGGTGCCGTTGGCAAAGCGGCGTTTGCGCCAACGTGGCTACAACCAGGCGGGCATGCTCGGTCACTGGCTGGCGCAGCAACTGGGCATAAGCTGCAGCGAACAGGTGCTTATCCGCACCCTCGATACCCCGGCCCAGCAAGGCCTCAAGGCGCATGCGCGCAAACGCAACCTGCGCCAGGCCTTCGCCATCCACGACAACAAGCTGATTGCCGGGCGTCATGTGGCGCTGGTGGATGACGTGCTGACCACTGGCGCTACTGCTCAGGCCTTGGCCAGCCTGCTGCTCAAGGCGGGCACCCGGCGGGTCGATGTCTACTGCCTGGCACGTACCGCCAAGCCCGGCAGCGCTTGACTTGCACGCGGGGTGCGGGCACTTTCGGGCTGTTTCCTTTCAGGTGCCCGTTACCGCTTATGTCTCTGCCTGCCCTGCTCACCCAGCACATCGTCCGCCGTCCGCAGCGTATTGCCTTGCTGCAACACATTGCCGAACAAGGCTCGATCACCCGTGCGGCGAAAAGCGCCGGCATGAGTTACAAGGCCGCCTGGGATGCCATCGACGAGCTCAACAACCTGGCGGCCAGCCCGCTGGTCGAGCGCAGTGTCGGCGGCCGTGGCGGCGGTGGGGCCAAACTGTCCACCGAAGGCCAACGGGTGCTGCGCCTGTACCAGCGTTTGCAGGCGCTGCAGGCGCAGATCCTCGAAGCCGCCGAAGACGCCAGCGATCTCGACCTGCTCGGCCGCCTGATGCTGCGCACCAGCGCGCGCAACCAACTGCACGGGCGCATCAGTTCGATCGAGACCCAGGGGCGCTATGACCGCATCAGCCTGACCCTGGCGGGTGATCTGCGCATCGACGCCGAGATCACCCACGACAGCACCGCTCGCCTGGAACTGAGCCCCGGTACCGCCGTCGTCGCCCTGATCAAGGCCGGCTGGCTGGAGTTGCTCGGCCTCGGTGAACAACCTGCGCAGGGCTACAACTGCTTGCCGGTCAAGGTCGATGCCTTGCTTGACGACGCCGAGGGCCCCACCGAAGTGCGCCTGGCCCTGGCCAGCGGGCAAACCCTGTGTGCCTTTGCCGAAGCTCACTGGCTGAAGGATCACCGGGTCGTTGTAGGTAGCGACCTGCAGGTGCAGTTCCAGCCTTCCTACGTACTTCTCGGAACGCCGCTGTAAAACTGCCACAAAACCGTCATGCGCCCTGACTAAGGTGACTGCCAAACCCGCAGGAAGCCTGTCATGCACCTATTAGAAGAACACCAGCCAACCGACCTCGAACAGCTCACCCGTCTCAGCCGCCGGCGCTTTATCGGTGCCGGGGCCCTGTGCGGCGCAGCGTTGTTTCTCGGTGGCAATCTGCTCAGCCGCAGCGTTCTGGCCGCCAGCGTCAGCGCCGGCAACAGCAGCCTGCTGGGCTTTGCCAGCATTCCCGCCGCCAGCGCCGACAGCATCAGCCTGCCACCAGGCTACAAGGCCCGGGTGCTGATCAGCTGGGGCCAGCCGCTGCACGCCGACGCGCCAGCCTTTGACCCTTCCGGCAATGGCAGTGCCCAGGCCCAGGAACTGCAGTTCGGTGACCACAACGACGGCATGAGCCTGTTCCCCTTCCCCGGCGACGACAACCGCGCGCTGATGGCGATCAACAACGAGTACACCAACTACCGCTACCTGTTCAGCCACGGCGGCAAACCGGCCTCTGCCGAAGAGGTGCACAAGGCCCAGGCCGCTGAAGGGGTGTCGGTAATCGAAGTGCGACGCGCCGACGGCCAGTGGCAATTCATCCAGGATTCGCCCTACAACCGACGCATCCATGGCAACACGCCCATCAGCCTCAGCGGCCCCGCCGCCGGCGATGCCCTGCTCAGAACCGCGGCCGACAACAGCGGGCGCAAGGTGCTGGGTACCTTCCAGAACTGCGCCAACGGCAAAACCCCGTGGGGCACCTACCTGACCTGCGAAGAGAACTTCACCGACTGTTTCGGCAGCAGCGATCCGGCCCAGGCCTTCGATACCGCGCAGAAGCGTTATGGCGCTTCGGTCAGCGGCAAGGACGTCGACTGGCACCCGCACGACCCGCGCTTTGACCTGGCGAAAAACCCCAACGAACTCAACCGCCATGGCTGGGTGGTCGAGATCGACCCGTTCGATCCGCAATCAACACCGCTCAAGCGCACCGCCCTGGGCCGCTTCAAACACGAAAATGCCGCCCTCGCCGAGACCGCCGACGGCCGCGCCGTGGTGTACATGGGCGACGACGAGCGAGGCGAGTTCATCTACAAGTTCATCAGCCGCGAGCGCATCGACCACAAGAACGCCAGCGCCAACCGCAACCTGCTGGACCACGGCACCTTGTATGTGGCGCGCTTCGACGATGGCGACCGTACCCCTGACCATCCGCGCGGCAAAGGCCAATGGCTGGAGCTGACCCACGGCAAGCACGGCCTCAACGCCGCCAACGGTTTTGCCAGCCAGGCCCAGGTGCTGATCCATGCACGCCTGGCCGCCAGCCACCTGCAGGCCACGCGCATGGACCGCCCGGAGTGGATCGTGGTCAGCCCCACGGACGGCCAGGTCTATTGCACCCTGACCAATAACGTCAAACGCGGTGAAGACGGCCAGCCGGTCGGCGGCCCCAACCCGCGCGAGAAGAATGTCTACGGGCAGATCCTGCGCTGGCGCGAATCCGCCGATGACCATGGCGCCATGAGCTTCGACTGGGACCTGTTCGTGGTGGCCGGCAATCCATCCGTGCATGCCGGTGATGCCAAGGCAGGTTCCGCCAACATCACCCCGCAAAACATGTTCAATAGCCCCGATGGCCTGGGCTTCGATGCCGATGGCCGCTTGTGGATACTGACTGACGGCGACTACAGCAACAGCGGTGACTTCGCCGGCATGGGCAACAACCAGATGCTCTGTGCAGATCCTGCCAGTGGCGAGATCCGCCGCTTCATGGTCGGCCCGGTGGCCTGCGAAGTGACCGGCATCGCCTTTGCCCCGGACCAGCGCACGCTGTTCGTCGGTATCCAGCATCCGGGCGAAACCGGCGGTTCGACCTTCCCCGAGCACCTGCCCAATGGCAAGCCGCGCTCGTCGGTGATGGCAATCAGCAGGGAGGATGGTGGGATCGTTGGCGCCCATCTGTAGGAGCGGCGGTGCGACAACTCAACTTGACCCGCGATGACGCCAGTGCAGACGGCACATCAGTTGGTGTCTGCATCGCGGGGCAAGCCCGCTCCCACACGAGCCGGCGATGTGCGATACCATGCAGGAACCTTGCGGCCACCTGCCGCATAGCAGGAGCGAGCATGTCCCACCCCTTTGAAACACTCACCCCCGACCTGGTCCTGGACGCCGTGGAAAGCATTGGCTTTCTCAGCGACGCCCGGGTGCTGGCACTCAACAGCTACGAGAACCGGGTCTACCAGGTGGGCATCGAAGGGGCCGAACCGCTGATCGCCAAGTTCTACCGCCCAGACCGCTGGAGCGACGCGGCGATCCTCGAAGAACACAGCTTTACCGCGGAACTCGCCGAATGCGAAGTGCCGGTGGTGGCGCCACTGGTGCACAACGGCGAGACCCTGTTCGAGCACAGCGGCTTTCGCTTCACCCTGTTCCCGCGCCGCGGCGGCCGCGCGCCGGAGCCAGGCAACCTCGACCAGCTGTATCGCCTCGGGCAATTGCTCGGCCGCCTGCACGGGGTCGGCGCCACCCGCCCGTTCGAGCACCGCGAAGCACTGGCAGTAGATAACTTCGGCCACGCCTCGCTGAACACCCTGCTCGAAGGCAACTTCATCCCCAAAAGCCTGCTGCCGGCTTTCGAATCGGTAGCCCGCGACCTGCTCAAGCGGGTCGAAGCGATCTACGCCAGCACCCCGCACCAGGTCATCCGCCTGCACGGCGACTGCCACCCGGGCAACATGATGTGCCGCGACGAAGTGTTCCACATCGTCGATCTCGACGACTGCCGCACCGGCCCGGCCGTGCAGGACCTGTGGATGATGCTTGCCGGCGAACGCCACGAGCGTCTTGGCCAACTCGCCGAGCTGATGGATGGCTACAACGAGTTCCACGATTTCGACCCGCGCGAGCTGGCGCTGATCGAGCCTCTGCGCGCCCTGCGCCTGTTGCATTACAGTGCCTGGCTGGCCCGGCGCTGGGACGATCCAGCGTTCCCGCGCAGCTTCCCCTGGTTCGGCCAGGAGCGCTACTGGGGCGACCAGATCCTCGCCCTGCGCGAACAAATGGCGGCGCTGGATGAAGAACCGCTGAAATTGTTCTGAAGCGCGTGCGAGTCTGTCTACAATAGCCCCCTGCTTTTAGATAGCTGCCTAAGCAAGGAATCTGCATGCACGCCGCCAACCCGCGCCGCGGGTACATCCTGGGCCTGAGCGCCTACATCATCTGGGGTTTGTTCCCGCTTTACTTCAAAGCGCTGCAAAGCGTCCCCGCGGTAGAAATCATCGTCCACCGGGTGCTCTGGTCGGCGCTGTTCGGCTCGTTGCTGCTGCTGGTCTGGAAACATCCGGGCTGGTTGCGCGAACTGCGCGAAAACCCCAAGCGCCTGGCAATCCTGGCCCTGAGCGGCTCGCTGATCGCCGGCAACTGGCTGACTTACGTATGGTCGGTAAACAATGGCCGCATGCTTGAAGCCAGCCTGGGCTACTACATCAACCCGCTGGTCAACGTGCTGCTGGGCATGCTTTTACTCGGTGAACGCCTGCGCCGTTTGCAGTGGGTCGCAGTAGGGCTGGCCGCGCTTGGGGTAGCGCAACAAGTTTGGCAGGTCGGTAGCCTGCCTTGGGTATCCCTGGTACTGGCGCTGAGCTTTGGTTTCTATGGCTTGATCCGCAAACAGGCGCCGGTCGCCGCCCTGCCCGGGCTGGTGGTGGAAACCTGGATGCTGGTGCCGCTGGCCATCGGCTGGATGCTGCTCAACCCCATGGCTCACAGCGCCCAGGCCAGCTTCTATACCAGTAGCGAAGCCTTGTGGCTGATAGCCGCAGGTCCGGTCACCCTGGTGCCGCTGGTGTGCTTCAACGCTGCCGCCCGGCACCTGCCCTACACCACCCTGGGCTTCTTGCAGTACCTGGCGCCGACCCTGGTCCTGCTGCAGGCGGTGTGGTTGTTCGGCGAGCACCTGTCGAGCAGCACCCTGGTGGCCTTCATGTTCATCTGGGCGGGCCTGGCGCTGTACAGCGTCGACGCCTGGCTGAGCCTGCGCCGACGCAGCTGATCAAAAAACACACAACCACCTGCAGGCCACGCCGATCGTGGCCTGCAGCGACATCTCCCAAGCTTATCCACAGGCGCATCCCCGATAAAACGGGATAACTAATCCTCGGGACGCAGGTTCAATTCGACCATCAGGTCGTCGGCCAATGCCTCCAGCTTGCCCTGCAACACTTCCAGCGACAGTGTCAGCGGTACCGCCAGCAAGGCATCGGCATGGAACAGCGGTTCGCTGCTCATCGGCGCCGGTCGCACCTCGGTGGTCAGGCGCTCGACGTTGACGCCCTGCTCGGCCAGCAGCCGGGTAATGTCGCGAACGATACCCGGGCGGTCATTGCCCACCAGCTCCATGGCGATTGGCTTCCAGGTGCAGGACGGCTCAATGCCGCTCTCGGCAATCAGCACACGAATGTCGTGCTTGATCAGGGCCTTCAGCGCTTCGACCAGTTCATCGTAGGACTCGGCCGGCACCGCTACCTTGAGAATGCCGGCAAATTGCCCGGCCATGCGCGACATGCGGCTCTCCAACCAGTTACCGTTATGCTCGGCAATGCACTGAGCGATCCGCTCGACCTGCCCGGCCTTATCGGGGGCGATCACTGTCAATACGAGATGATCCACGCGCTAACCCTCTGCTTTTGACGTTCAGCCCCCGAAATCAAAGGGCGCGCAGAAAGTATAGGCAAGGCGCGGCAACCTGCCGCAGGAGCAGCGATTGACTAATCGTGTACTGTTTCAAGATTTATCTGGAACAATCTGCCGCTTTTTTGAGAACATACGCACTCCCAGCGTGACCCTATGCGACCAATTGGTCGCAGAACGACGTATTTAGTCTGATTTTCACAACCGCAGCGCATCATGTAGTATGCCGCAGCGTGGACTACAAAACGTTGGATCGATGTCTGCCAAGGCGCCTGTGAAAATACGCCAACGCCTGCCAGCCTGTCTGGCAGGCCGCACCCAGCCGCCCACAAGGGCATGTTCTGGTGCCGTGTTTAGAGAAGCGCGCAAGGCTTAAATAGAAGAGCTGAATAGCTGAGCAGAGTGAGGCAAGCAATGACTGAACACGTTCAAGTCGGTGGCCTTCAGGTCGCCAAAGTCCTGTTCGACTTCGTGAACAACGAAGCCATTCCCGGAACCGGCGTCAACGCCGAACAATTCTGGGTAGGTGCGGAAAAGATCATCAACGACCTCGCTCCAAAGAACAAAGCACTGCTGGCCAAACGTGACGCACTGCAGGCGCAGATTGACGCCTGGCACCAGGCGCGCAAAGGCCAGGCTCACGATGCCGTGGCTTACAAGGCCTTCCTTCAGGACATCGGTTACCTGCTGCCAGAAGCTGCAGACTTCCAGGCCTCGACCCAGAACGTCGACGACGAAATCGCCCGCATGGCCGGCCCACAGCTGGTCGTGCCGGTCATGAATGCCCGCTTTGCCCTGAACGCCTCCAACGCCCGTTGGGGTTCGCTGTACGACGCGCTGTATGGCACTGATGCCATCAGCGAAGCCGGCGGCGCAGAAAAAGGCAAAGGCTACAACAAGGTTCGCGGCGACAAGGTGATTGCCTTCGCCCGCGCCTTCCTCGACGAATCGGCGCCACTGGCTGCCGGCTCCCATGTCGACTCCACTGCCTACCGCATTGAAGGCGGCAAGCTGGTGGTCGCCCTCAAGGGTGGCAGCAACAACGGCCTGCGCGACGATGCCCAGCTGATCGGCTATCAGGGCGACGCTTCGGCGCCGACTGCAATCCTGCTCAAGCACAACGGCCTGCACTTCGAAATCCAGATCGACGCCAGCACCCCGGTCGGCCAGACCGACGCCGCCGGGGTCAAGGACGTGCTGATGGAAGCCGCCCTGACCACCATCATGGACTGCGAAGACTCGGTTGCCGCCGTCGATGCCGACGATAAAGTGGTGATCTACCGCAACTGGCTGGGCCTGATGAAAGGCGACCTGGCCGAAAGCGTCAGCAAAGCTGGCCAGACCTTCACCCGGACCATGAACCCGGACCGCGAATACACCGCGCCTAACGGTGGTTCGGTCAGCCTGCACGGCCGTTCGCTGCTGTTCGTGCGTAACGTCGGGCACCTGATGACCATCGACGCCATCCTCGACAAGGACGGCAACGAAGTGCCGGAAGGCATCCTCGATGGCCTGGTTACCAGCCTCGCCTCGATGCACAACCTCAATGGCAACACCAGCCGCAAGAACAGCCGCACCGGCTCCATGTACATCGTCAAACCGAAGATGCATGGCCCGGAAGAAGCTGCGTTCACCAACGAGCTGTTCGGCCGCATCGAAGATGCCCTGGGCCTCAAGCGCAACACCCTGAAAGTCGGGATCATGGACGAGGAGCGCCGCACCACGGTCAACCTCAAGGCCTGTATCCAGGCGGCCAGCGAGCGCGTGGTGTTCATCAACACCGGCTTCCTCGACCGCACCGGTGACGAAATCCACACCTCCATGGAAGCCGGCGCCGTGGTGCGCAAGGGCGCCATGAAGACCCAGAAGTGGATCGGCGCCTACGAAAACTCCAACGTCGATATCGGCCTGGCCACCGGCCTGCAAGGCCGCGCCCAGATCGGTAAAGGCATGTGGGCCATGCCGGACCTGATGGCCGACATGCTCGAGCAGAAGATCGCCCACCCGCTGGCCGGTGCCAACACCGCCTGGGTACCGTCGCCGACTGCTGCCGCGCTGCACGCCCTGCACTACCACAAGGTTGACGTGTTCGCCCGACAGGCGGAACTGGCCAAGCGTACACCGGCTTCGGTCGATGACATCCTGACCATCCCGCTGGCGACCGATACCAACTGGTCGGACGAAGAAAAGCGCAACGAACTGGACAACAACGCTCAGGGCATCCTCGGTTACGTGGTGCGCTGGATCGACCAGGGTGTCGGTTGTTCGAAGGTGCCGGACATCAACGATGTCGGCCTGATGGAAGACCGCGCCACTCTGCGGATTTCCGCACAGTTGCTGGCCAACTGGCTGCGCCATGGCGTGGTCAGCGAAGCGCAGGTTCTGGAGAGCCTCAAGCGCATGGCGCCGGTGGTCGACAAGCAGAACGCCAACGACCCGCTGTACCGCCCGCTGGCTCCGGACTTCGACAACAACATCGCCTTCCAGGCGGCGGTCGAGCTGGTCGTCGAAGGCAGCAAGCAACCGAACGGTTACACCGAGCCGGTGCTGCATCGTCGTCGTCGCGAGTTCAAGGCCCGGAACGGTCTGTAACATCCTCGGGGGGCTGCTTTGCAGCCCCATCGCTGGCAAGCCAGCTCCCACAGGGTCGGTGAATGCAGTCCCTTTGGGAGCTGGCTTGCCAGCGATGAGGCCAGACCTGCCTAAGAAATCCCCAGTTCCCTGCGCACCAACCGCACCAGCTTGTCCAGATCGATCGGCTTGAGCAGAAAGTCGACGACGCTCAAGTGCATCGCCTCGATGGCGTCTTTCACATCCGCAGCCCCTGAGACGATGATGATCGGCATCGCCGCGCGCTCCGATTCGCGAATCTGACGTATCAGCTCAAGCCCACCGAACGAGCCCATGCGCAGGTCGGTGATCACCAGACCGATACCGCGCTCCTTGGCCAGGCACTCCAGCGCCTGCTTGCCGCTGTTGGCGGTCAGGCATTTGATGCGTTTTGAACTCAGGTACCTGGCCAGGGCATCGCGGGCCACCCGGTTGTCGTCGACGATCAAAACCTTGGGCGGCGCAGCCTCAGGCGCAATCACCGATGCCAGGGCTTGGCGCTCGGCTTCGCTCAGTATGTCTTCGTGGTCGGACATGGCTGTCTCATCATCAATGACCTGCAAAATGTCCTGTGAATCAAGTTCAGACCGCATTGAGATTACTTGCAAACTGCCTTTCGTCGGCAAATTGACACATGACGCAACGCTTCAACAGCCTGACGCAGTTTATAGACTTACGTCCAATGGGCACTGAGCAGCCCGCGGCCGACCATGAACAACGAAAACAACAAGGTCGATGGTCACAGCTCGACACAAAGACGCGGTAATGCTCATGAGCAAAAAGGACGCCTTCGCCCAGGCAGGAAAGACTGCAGTCATGCAGAACATCCAGGGGACCATGCAGTTTCTGCAACGCTTTCCACCCTTCAATCAGATGGAGAACGCCCACCTGGCGTTTCTCGTCGAACAGTGCCAGCTGCGCTTCTACGCGGCCAATGACAGCATCATCAAGCCCAGCGACGGCCCGGTCGAGCACTTCTACATCGTCAAGCAGGGCCGGGTGGTCGGCGAGCGTCAGCACATAAGCCGCCCGGGCACCGAAACCACCTTCGAGATCACCAGCGGCGAGTGCTTCCCGCTCGCCGCCCTGCTCGGCGAACGGGCGACCCGTACCGAACACCTGGCCGGCGAAGATACCTTTTGCCTGCAATTGAACAAGGCCGCGTTCATCCGCCTGTTCACCCTGTCCGAAGCCTTCCGCGACTTCGCCCTGCGCGGGGTCAGCAGCCTGCTCGACCAGGTCAACCAGCAGGTCCAGCGCCGCGCGGTGGAAACCCTCGGCAACCAGTATTCACTGAACACCCGCCTGGGCGAGCTGGCCATGCGTCACCCGGTAGTCTGCGACCCGGCCACGCCGTTGCGTGAAGCGGTGCGGCTGATGCACGAGCAACAGGTCGGCAGCATTGTCATCGTCGACGAGCAGCGCTTTCCCATCGGCATCTTCACCCTGCGCGACCTGCGCCAGGTGGTGGCCGATGCCAGCGCCGACTTCGCTCAGCCAATCAGCCGGCACATGACCGCCGCGCCGTTCTACCTGAGCCCGCAAGCCAGCGCCTTCGACGCCGCCATCGCCATGACCGAGCGGCATATCGCCCACGTCTGCCTGGTCGAAGAACGGCGCTTGTGCGGCGTGGTGTCCGAGCGGGACCTGTTCTCCCTGCAACGGGTCGACCTGGTGCACCTGGCGCGCACCATCCGCCACGCCAGCCGGGTCGAAAACCTGGTATCGCTACGCGGCGAAATCAGCCAGCTGGTTGAACGCATGCTCGCCCATGGCGCGTCTTCGACGCAGATCACCCAGATCATCACCCTGCTCAACGACCACACCGTGTGCCGGGTGATCGAGCTGGCCATCGAAGACAAGGGCGACCCGGGCGTGCCCTTCAGCTGGCTGTGCTTCGGCAGCGAAGGCCGCCGCGAACAGACCCTGCACACCGATCAGGACAACGGCATCCTCTTTGAAGCCCGCGATGCCGCCCATGCCGCCGAACTACGCGGGCGCCTGTTGCCGCTGGCCCAGCACATCAATCAGGGCCTGGCGCAATGCGGCTTCAGCCTGTGCAAGGGCAACATCATGGCCGGCAACCCCGAGCTGTGCCTGTCCCGCGCCGAATGGGCACGGCGCTTTGCCGCTTTCATTCGCGAAGCCACGCCCCAAAACCTGCTGGCGTCGAGCATTTACTTCGACCTGCGGGTGGTCTGGGGCGACGAACAGGCCTGTGAGCAACTGCGCCAGAGCATCCTCGAGCAGGTAGCCGACAACCGCCTGTTCCAGCGCATGATGGCCGATAATGCCCTGCGCCAGCGCCCGCCGGTGGGACGTTTCCGGGAGTTCGTGCTGACCCGCCAGGGTAACGACAAGGCCGCCACTCTCGACCTCAAGGTCCAGGGCCTGACGCCGTTCGTCGATGGCGCACGGTTACTGGCCCTGGCCAACGGCATCGGCGCCAACAACACGCTGGAGCGCCTGCGCCAACTGGTGGCCAGGCAAGTGATCGACCCGCTCGACGGCGCCGCCTATGAAGAGGCCTACCACTTCATTCAGCAAACCCGCATGCAGCAACATCAATTGCAGAGCCGGCAGAACCGGCCCTACTCCAACCGGGTCGACCCCGACAGCCTCAACCACCTGGACCGGCGCATCCTGCGCGAGTCCCTGCGCCAGGCCCAGCGCCTGCAAAGCAGCCTGGCCCTGCGGTACCAGCTATGAGCCTGTTTGCCTGGCTGCGCCCCAACCAACCGCGGCTCGACGAGCACCTGCGCCAGCGCGTGGAGCAACTGACAGCCCCCGCGCCGCTGGCCGAACACAGCCTGCGCCAGCAGCGCTGGGTGGTGCTCGACCTGGAAACCAGCGGCCTGAACCTCAACCGCGACCAGGTGCTGTCGATTGGCGCGGTGGTGATCGAAGACGGCGCCATCGACTTCAGCCAGCAGTTCGAACGCACCCTGCACCAGCGCGACCACAAGCTCACCTCCAGTGTGCTGATCCACGGTCTGGGCCCCAGTGCCATCGCCGCTGGCTGTGATCCGGCCCAGGCGCTGCTGGAGCTGATGGATTTTATCGGCGACAGCCCGCTGCTGGCGTTTCATGCACCGTTCGATCAACGCATGCTTAGCCGAGCGCTGAAGGAGCACCTGGGTTATCGCCTGCAGCACCCGTTCTTCGATGTCGCCGAGCTGGCGCCGCTGCTCAACCCGCAGATCACCCTGCTTGAAGCCGGGCTGGATGACTGGACCGCCTACTTTGGTCTGGAGGCCGCCGAACGGCACAACGCCAGCGCCGATGCCATGGTTACCGCCGAGCTGGCGCTGATTCTGTTCAGCCAGGCCCGCCGCCAGCAACTCGACAGCCCGGCCTTGCTCGACCAGCAGTTGCACCGCCTGCGCAGGCGTCGGCAACAAAGTCATGGCTTTTAAGCATCATCCGATGAGCGTGAATTGCGTCTAATGGGGAGCTTCTGCGACAATCGCGAATAATTCTCGTTAGTTAACGCATCTTTTCGGGGAACGCCTTGTCGTCTGTGCAAAGCCCACACACTGAGCTGGTCGGTACGCTTTACCGCGACCATCGCAGTTGGCTGCTCGCCTGGCTGCGGCGCAACATCGCCTGCGCCGAACGCGCCGAAGACCTGAGCCAGGACACCTTCGTGCGCCTGCTCGGGCGCGAGCAATTGCCGGCGCCACGCGAACCCCGGGCATTCCTCCTGGCCATTGCCAAGGGCCTGCTGTTCGACCACTTTCGCCGCGCTGCGCTGGAACAGGCGTACCTGGCCGAATTGATGCTCATCCCCGAAGCCGAACAGCCCTCTGCGGAAGAACAGCACCTGATCCTCGAAGACCTCAAGGCCATAGACCGCCTGCTCGGCAAGCTGTCGAGCAAAGCCCGGGCGGCGTTCCTGTACAACCGCCTGGACGGCCTGGGCCATGCCGAGATCGCCGAGCGTCTGGGGGTTTCCGTGTCGCGGGTGCGCCAGTACCTGGCCCAGGGCATCCGCCAGTGCTACGTGGCGCTGTACGGTGAACCGACATGAACAGCAAGCCGGTTTCGGCGCGGGTACTGGATGCCGCGATCGCCTGGCAGCTGTGCCTGGACTCGGGCAGCGGCAGCGCCGACGAGCGCGCCGAGTTCGCCCGCTGGCATGCTGCCAGCGAAGAGCACGCCCGCGCCTGGCTGCAACTGGGCATGCTCGACCAGCGCTTCAGCGCCGCAGCCGGCCCTGCCCGCCAGGCCCTGCTGCAATCACGCGCCGGCCTGCGCCAGCGGGTACGCAAGCTGGGCAGCGGCCTGGCCAGTCTGGTACTAGTGGTCGGCCTGCTGAGCTGGGTCAGTGCCCATCAGTCGCTGGGCTACTGGCTGGCCGACCAGCGCACCGGCACCGGCGAGCAGCGTACCTTGCGCCTCACCGACGGCACCCTGATCAGCCTCAACACCCATTCGGCGGTGGATATCCGCTTCGACGAGAAACAGCGCCTGATCGTCCTGCATGAAGGCGAAATCTCCATCGAGACCGGCCACAAGGACGATCGTCCGTTTGTAGTCACCACCGAAGACGGTCGCCTGCGTGCCCTGGGAACGCGCTTCCTGGTCAAGCTCGAAGATCAGGGCACACGCCTGAGCGTGCTGCAGTCGGCAGTAGCGGCGCGCCCGCAAGACAGCGGCGACGAGCAGATTTTCAAGGAAGGCCAGCAGGTGCTGATGAACCACGACCGCCTGGGCCGCGCCGACGGCCTTGCCGCCGGAGCCGACGCCTGGACCCGCGGCATGCTGGTGGTCGACAACGTGCGCCTGGCCGATCTGGTCGAGGAGCTGGGGCGTTACCGCAGCGGGCACCTGGGGGTTGCTACGGATGTGGCCGACCTGCGCATTACCGGCAGCTTCCCGCTCAATGATATCGACCTGGCACTGACCTCGTTGCTACCGACCTTGCCGGTGCAGATCGAGCAGCGCACGCCGTGGTGGGTGACGGTGGTGGCTAAAAGCGATACGCCGGCGAGCAGCGTGAAATAAAAATCAAAATTATTTTCACTAACCCCTGACACTTTTTCCAACTCACTCGGCAAGGAAGCTAGTTAGCACTTACTTCCGTCGAGGAGCCGCTGTATGTCCCGCGCTTTTGAGAACTTCCTGCGTCCCGGTCTGCTTGCCGTGGCCATTGCCCTGACAGCACCTCTGGCGAGCAGCCCGCTGATCGCTGCCGAGCAATCGGCCACCCTGCGCAGCTACAACCTGCCTGCCGCGCCGCTGTCGACCACGCTCAACCAGATCGCCAGCCAGGCTGGCATCGCCCTGGCCCTGGACCCGAGCCTGGCCAGCGGCCGCACCTCGGCGCCGGTCAACGGCCAGTACGATGGCGTCGGCGCCCTGCAAGCGGCCCTGCGCGGCACCGGCCTGCAACTGCAGCAGAGCAGCGCCGGCACCTACAGCCTGATCGCCACCCCCGAGGGTACCCTGGCGCTGCCGGAAACCAGCGTCAACGCGCGCAGCGACTACGAAAGCGCCTGGGGCCCGGCCACCGGTTTTACCGCCACGCGCACCGCCGCTGGTACCAAAACCGACACCCCGATCGTTGAAGCACCCCGCTCGATGAGCGTGATCACCCGTGAACAACTGGACGACCGCCAGGTTCTCAACCTCAACGACGCCCTGCGCTACACCGCTGGCGTACAAAGCAGCGGCTATGGCTCCGACCCCCGCGCCGACTGGCTGCGGGTACGCGGTTTCGACCCGACCCAGTTCCTCGACGGCCTGCCTTTGCCCAAAGGCTCGTTCGCCAACCCGAAGGTCGAGCCGTGGAACCTTGAGCGCATTGCCGTGCTGCGCGGCCCGGCCTCGTCGGTGTATGGCCAGACCCCGCCCGGCGGCATGCTCGACATGGTCAGCCGTCGCCCCCAGGCTGAAAGTGCCCACCAGGTCGAAGCCCAGGTTGGCAGCAACAACCACCGCCAGATCAACTTCGACAGCACCGGCAAGATCGATGACGACGGCCAGTTCCTGTATCGCGTCAGCGGCGTGGTACGCGACAGCGGCGCACCGACCGACCACGTTCCAGACAAGCGCTACAACCTCGCGCCCAGCCTGACCTGGAACATGGATGAAGACACCAGCCTGACCTTCATCACCCAGTTCACCCGTGACGATACCGGTATCAGCGGCCAGTTCCTGCCGCTGCAGGGCACCAAACTGGGCTCGCCGGCTGGCGACATCTCCCACCACAAGAACCTCGGTGACCCGGACTGGGAGTTCTACGATCGCACCTACTACGCCCTGGGCTATGCCTTCGAGCACCGTCTGAACGATGTCTGGCAGTTCCGTCAGAACCTGCGCTATACCAAGAGCGACCTGTCGTTCCAGGGCATCAACGTCGCGACCATGAACAACGGCCTGGTCGAAGCAGACGGCAGCGTCCCGCGTGAAACCGGCATCGTCAACGAAGACATCAGCCAGTTCGCCGTCGACAACAATTTCCAGGCCGACTTCCAGACCGGCGCCCTGAGCCACACCCTGCTGATCGGCCTCGATCACCAGCGCTCGAACACCAATTACCGCTGGGACTACGGCCTGGCCTTCAGCGTGCCGCCAGGCAACGTGATCAACCCGCCGTACGGCCAGGACTTCTCCAAGGTGTCGTACTTCACCATGTACGACTACGGCCAGAAAACCCGCCAGACCGGCTTCTACATTCAGGACCAGATCGCCCTCGACAACTGGCGCCTGACCCTGGGCGGGCGTGAAGACTGGGTGCACACCGGCACCACCTTCCACAACCAGAACGATGCCACCAGCACCGAGCGCGACAAGGCCTTCACCGGCAACATCGGCCTGAGCTACGTGTTCGACAATGGCGTAACCCCGTACATCTCCTACACCGAGTCGTTCCAGCCGACCACCGGCGCCGCCGTCGCCTCCACTGACTCGTTCAAACCCACCGAAGGCCGCCAGTACGAAGTCGGCATCAAGTACCAGCCGGTGGGCAGCAAGAACCTCTACACCGCTGCCGTGTATGACTTGCGCCAGGACAACGTGAAAGTCACCGAAGGCAACATTACCCAGCAGGTTGGCCAGTTGCAGGTCCGCGGCCTGGAACTGGAAGCCACCACCCAGGTGACCGAGAACCTCAAGGTGATCGGTTCCTACAGCTACACCGATACCGAGATCCTCAAGGGTGCGGCCAACGAGCAAGGCAACCGCATGGCCCTGATCCCGCGCAACCAGGCGACCCTGTGGGCCGACTACACCTGGCACAACGGCCTGCTCGACGGCTTCGGCGTCGGCGGTGGCGTGCGCTATGTCGGTGACAACTACGGCAACACCACCAACACCGATCTGGGCTATGTCGGCTCCTACACCGTCTACGACGCCTCGGTGCACTACGACCTGGGCCGCAAGGTCAGCACGCTCAAAGGCATGACCGTCGCCGTCGAGGCCAAGAACCTGTTCAACAAGGACTACCTGGCCAACTGCGACGGTTACTGGTGCTACTACGGTGACGAGCGCAACGTGGTTGCCAGCGTCAACTACAAGTTCTAAGGCCGCGGATGAACAGCCGAACCATCCGCCGCTGGTCCTTCGTGCATACCTGGACCAGCCTGATCTGCACCCTGTTCCTGCTGATGCTGGCAGTTACTGGCTTGCCGCTGATCTTTCATCACGAGATCGACCACCTGCTGGGCGAGGCCCCCGAGCTCAAGGAGATGCCGGCCGACACGCCCAGGCTCGACTTGCAGGAACTGGTGCTCAAGGCCCAGGCCCATCGCCCCGGTGAAGTGATGCAATACTTCGGCTGGGATGAAGACGACCACAACGGCGTGGTCGCGATCATGGCCGCTACCGCAGGTACCGAGCCGAACTCGTCGCACACCTTCATGCTCGATGCGCGCAGCGGTGAAGCGGTGGAAATGCCTTCGGCCAACGGCGGTTTCATGATGACCATGCTGCGCCTGCACGTGGACATGTTTGCCGGCCTGCCCGGCAAACTGCTGCTGGCGTTCATGGGGCTGTTGTTCGTGGTGGCGATCATCTCTGGCGTGGTGCTCTATGCGCCGTTCATGCGCCGGCTGAAGTTCGCTACGGTGCGCAACGACAAATCCACGCGTCTGCGCTGGCTCGACCTGCACAACCTGATCGGCATCGTAACCCTGACCTGGGCGCTGGTGGTGGGCGTCACCGGGGTGATCAGCGCGCTGTCGGACCTGGTCATCGCCGCCTGGCGCAACGACAGCCTGACGGCGATGGTTGCGCCCTACCGCGATGCACCGCCGCTGACCGAACTGGCACCGGTCAGCCGTGTGCTGGATATCGCCGCCGACGCCGCACCGGGCATGCA
This sequence comes from Pseudomonas sp. NPDC087612, assembly GCF_044743505.1. Lineage (NCBI taxonomy): Bacteria > Pseudomonadati > Pseudomonadota > Gammaproteobacteria > Pseudomonadales > Pseudomonadaceae > Pseudomonas > Pseudomonas sp. NPDC087612. Next base: position 137,447 of record NZ_JBIUWO010000014.1, on the reverse strand, counting down.
GCCGGACTTCATCGCCTTCCCCGGTACGCGTTTCTCCAGCGAGCACCACTATGCGGTGTTCATGAAAGGCAGCACCCACCTGACCGCGCACCTGCTGACGCCGGTGCTGATCGACGCGAGCAACCTGCAAGTCACCGCCATCGGCGACCGCCCCTGGTACATGGACGCCATGGGCCTGTCGCAGCCGCTGCACTTTGGTGACTACGGCGGCCGGCCAATGCAGATCCTCTGGGCAGTGCTGGATGTGCTGACCATCATCGTCCTGGGTAGCGGCGTGTACCTTTGGGTGGTGCGCCGGCGGGCCAGCAAGCCGCTGGTTGCGGCGCAGATGGAGACGCTGCGATGAAGCGCAAGTCGTCAGGTTTCTGGAGCGTATTCGCCATACCGACAGTCATTGCCCTGCTGGGCGCGCTGGGGCTGTTCGCTGCCCTGCTCGGCGATGGCTGGTGGGATGCGCTGGCCTGGCTCGGCCTGGGCTTGCCGGCGCTTTACAGCCTGCGTGCGTTGCTGCCCGTCCGGCGCAGCTGAATACATGTATAGCGCCAGCGCCTGAGCAACGCGCCCTAGCATGACCTGCCACCCCAGGGAGACAGGTCATGCAGCCACTCGAACGACTCGAAGAAAGCGAACGCGAAATCCGCACTATCCTTGCCGCTACCCCGCAAGGCCCTTACCTGAAACTGGGCCAGTGGCGCACCGCGCTGCGCCAGTACTACAACCAGCCCTTTCGCCCCGACAGCCAGCAAAGCCGACGTGAACGCCTGCGTACCCTGCGCGCCGGGCAATGGCAGGCCGAGGCCGACCTGCGCCTGGCCGACCAGACCCTGAGCCCTGCCCTGCACCGGCTGGTCTCGCGGATCGTTACCCACCCCAGTGCGGCGCTGCGTCACGGCCTGCCACGCGCCGAGCAGGCCGAGGTCAAGGCAGTCGTGCTAAGTGCCAGCCAGCCCTACTGGCGCAGCCAACTGCGCAGTTGCCTGTTGATCACCGCTGCCGACGCCGAAGGCGAGGTGCTGCTGTTCAGCCTGGCGCATGGCTTGGAGGGTTTCAGCGGCCTGCCGGCGCTGACCCGCGAACTGGCGGAGCGCCTGGATGACCAGGTGCAGGGAGCGGCGTTGCTGGACCTGCTACCGGTCGAGCGCCAGTTGCAATGCCGCTCGGCGCAAACCATGACCTTTGCCACCCAGGAGCAGGATGTTTTTCAGCACCTGCTCGACGCCGTCATCGCCCATCAGCGCCGCGCCCTGAAAAACGCCTGGCATGCCGCTGCCGCGCCCGGGCCGGCCATCGACCTGCACAGCCGGCTGGGCAACGCCGGCAGCCTGGCAACCCGCTACAGCGCACTGCTGGACCGACACATGCCGCCATGGTTCAGAAGCACACCGCTGCAGGGCCTGACCCAGATGATGCAATCCTTGCAGGAACTGGCCAGTGCACCGGGCTTGCTGACCCTGCAACAGTTCCAGCAGCGCCATAGCCTGCTCGACTACTGCCGTAGAACCTTGCGCCAGCGACTGCTCAACGATCACGGTCATGAGCTGGACCCCGATCGGATACAGGTCAGCACCACCCTGATTCATCAAGGCGGGCCGCTGGCCATCCCCACCAATCCTGGCAGCAGTGTTCCCGGCAGGTCGCGGCCACAGGCCGGTGAGGTGCTGATCCCGGTACGCCAGCAACGAACCCTGAGCGAATTTGCCCTGGAGAATGTCGGCCTGTTCGATGTCGACTACTGGCTGAGTGCGCGCATTACCCACAGCGATGGCCGGGCAATCCCCTGGCTTTCAGCGAACTACGTCAAGCGCCTGGTGCGCGAGCTGAGTGTTGCGGGCAGCTACGGGCAATTCCTGCGCCGGCATCTGCTGCATTCACCCGCCTCGCACTGGCGTCGTCAGGCCTACCGTGACATCAGTGGTGCACGCATGCGCGCCGAGGCGATCAAGGGTCGATACGCCGGCTACTTTCGCCCCGACCGGGAGGAGCGCGGCTACCGCTGGGCGATGAATGTGCTCGAGCATCCCGACAGCAGCAACCGCCCAGCCGTGTCAGGGCAAGTTCTGGACGTTCAACAGTTGCTGATAGCGCAAGCCACGGTTCAGGGTGTGTTGATGATCAGCCCACGCGACGCCCAAGGGGTGCCGTCGTTACTGCTCTATACTCCGGACGCACCGGACCGCAAGCCGTGGCGCGAATTCGATGACCGCCGCCAGCTCTGGCAAACACTGCAGCAGAGCCCCGACCTGCAAGCCTACTTCGTCGGTCGTCTGGCGCAGGCAGCGCAGCCCGCTGCGCGAAGTCTGTTCGCGAGCCAGCATCACCAGGGCCAGGTGCACGAATCGGTGATCAACGCAGACTTCTTTACCCAGTGTTACCAGGCCGAGGTCCGCCACTTCATCAGTAATGCGGCCGCCCAGGGGACAAGCACCGGACAGCTCGATGCCCAGCACCTGTGGCAAGGCATCTGGCTGATCCTTGACCTGATCACCGTGCTGCTTCCCAGTAAAGTGCAGGTCCCCCTGGCTTTCGCGCGCTGCCTGTGGTCAATCTGGGAGGGTCTGGAGGACTTGCCCCAAGCGGATACTGCGCAAACGCTGGAGCACTTCTACAACGCCTTGTCGCACGCCACCGATGGCCTGGCCCAGCTGGGTGGCTCGGCCCTGATGCGCCAGACCCTGCGCAGGCTTCCCGGCCGGGTACCAAAGTTGATCAGCCCCAACCTGGCAACCCAGGTCCACCCGGGCAGATTGCGCTATCGCATCGACGGCCACTACCACGAGGGGGTGTACGAACAGGTGTCCGAGTATCAAGGGTTGAGCCAGTACTACATCAAGGATCAGGCCGATCGTTACTATCGGGTGAGTTTTGACGGCAGCCGCTGGCGGATTCAGGATCCGCGCCAACCCGACGCCTACCTGCACCTGCCGGTACGGCGCAACGCCGAGGGTCAGTGGCAGTACGATGCCCCGGTACACTGGCGTGAGGGCCTGCCGGACCTGCCCAGATTGATCGCCGACAGTCAGCTGGCGACGCCGCTGCTCGCAACCCCACAGGCAAACGGCCTGTTCAGCAACGCCGAAGGCCACTACCTGCAACTGGGAGATCGCCAACTGGCCGTGGAACCCAGCCTGCTGGCCAACCAATATCGACTGCTGCTGCCCGAACACCTCAAGGGCGCCATCCCGACCAGCATCAGCCTGCGCTGGCAAACACCGAACTGGCACATCCGCGTGCGCCAGACGGGACGTGCCAGCGACTGGCTGCCCTTGCCCGAAAACTAGCTTTCAAGCGTTGGCAGTGCCGCGTCCAGACGCTGATGCAGGGCGCTGCTGGCCGGCCAGTTACGCAGCAGCCGCGCGCGGTCGCGGGCGAAGGCCTGGGCGAAGCTCATCTGGGTGGCGTGCTGGCACATGGCATCGAGGTCGATCAACGACCACTGGCCGTCCTGCCAGAACAGGTTGTGGCCTTTCATGTCGCCATGGCTGATGCGCTCGTGGATCAGTTGCCCGAGCAGCTGTTGCAGGGCCTGCAACTGCTCCTCAGGCACCTCGCCAGACTCGACATAAGGCGCAAAACAGGCCAGCAAATCCGGGCCATCGGCATACTCGGTAACCAGGTAGGCGCGGCTGCGCAAGCCCATGAAGCGCAGCTCCTGCACCGCCAGCGGCTTGGGCGTGGCAATGCCGAGAAACTCCAGGCGATGCCCTTCGATCCACGAATGCCAGGCCCGGCTCGGACGCCAGAAGCGCTTGAACCAGTGGGCAGTGTTCTTGATGTTGTAGCGCTTGAGCACCAGCGGCCGGCCATCGACCTCGACTTTCGCGACACTGGCAGCGCCGCCGGTCTTGTACAGGTGGCCCTGGTCGATCAGCGCATCGGCCTGCTCCAGCACTGGCAGCATGGCGGCCACTTCAGTGCGGCGGATCGAACGCAGGCCCGACGGGCCGCGCTCGACGCTGAACAGCGTGCACTCGCGCCCGGCCTTGTCAAGGTAGTCCTTCAGGCGCCAGCTGCGCACCTTGTCGATCTGCTTTTGCAGTGCTTCGAGCGGCAAGGCGTGCTCGGCGTTGGCCAGCAGGTAATGCACCAGCAGCTCTTCGATAAAAGGCTCCAGGCGCTTGGGCAACTGGGCGAACAACACCCCGAGGTTGTGTAGCACTTGTTGGCGCGACAGGGGCTGGCCGAGGGTTTCGGCCTTGATCCCGGCGCCATCGATCAGATACAGCTGGCCGTCGTGACGCAGCAGGTTGTCCAGGTGCAGGTCGTCCTGCCACAGGCCCTTGGCGTGCATCTGCGCCACGGCGGTCAGCGCTTCGCCAAGTACCAGGTGCTGTTCATCGGCCAGCGGCGGCAGGGCTTCGACCTGCGCCCAGGCATCGGCCAGGCTTTGCGCGTTTTCGAGAAACTCGAACAGCAGCCAGCCACCCTCGCCTTCGCGCAAGCCATCGGCCAGCAGCAACGGCGTGGTCAGGCCCTGCGCGGCCAGCAGCCGTGCGCCGTCCAACTCGCGTTGAAAATGCCGGGCGGCGCTGCTGCCAACCAGCAACTTGGCCAAAACCGGCTTGCCGCGCCAGATTCCGGCGCCGACGTAACGCTGGCCGGGCAACACCCGCAACAGGCTGAGCAATTGCAGCTCGGCGCTGCCAGCGGCGTCGGCCAGGCTGATGTTCAGCGGCAGGTCCGGGCTGCGCCCGGCATCCTTGAGTTCAGACAAACGCATCAGCGAGCCTCTTTCTCACGGCGGCGGCGCGTCAGGCGCTGCAGCCAGGTATCGACCAGCGGGCTGTCGCTGGGCTGGTCCAGGTAGGACGAGAGCATCACCCGCACTTCGCCTTCGCTCCAGATCGGCGCCCGGCGTAACAGCGGCTCAAGGTCTTTGAGGCGGTCGCGCATGCCCAGCAGCAACGGCCGGGTTTTCTCCAGGTCGATCAGTTGCGCCAACCAGCCGTCGCTGCGGGTGCGCAGGAAGATATGCTTGGGATAAAAGCAGCCATGCACCTGGTTGGCCGCGTGCAGGGTGCGCGCCAGCTGCCCGCAGGCGCGCAGGATGCCCTGGCGCTGGCCGATGTCCAGCTGTGGCCACTGCGCCAGCAGGCTGTCGAGGTCGCTCCACTCATCCAGGGCGCGGGTCATGAGGATCGCCCGGCGCTCGCCTTCAACCTTGCGCTCGCCGTAATAGACCGCCTGCAATGCGGGAATGCCGAGCTTCTGGTAGCGGCTGATATTGCGAAACTCGCGGGCGAAGGTCGGCTCGCCAAACGGCTTGTGCAACGTGCGGGTCAGGTAGTCGCTCTGGCGCTTGAGGTAGTAGCCCTTGCCTTCAAGTTCCAGGCGATAGACGCTGCTCCAGCCGCCACGGCCGGTGTTGGGCTCATCCACCGCATCGAGCTGCAGGGCCCAGAGCTGGTCGAAGCCGTTGAGGCCATGGCGCTCAAGCAGTGCCTTATCGGCACCGGCAAGAAAATCAGTCATTCGCGTCCCTCGAAAAACGTCACCACATGACGAATGCGGCGCTTGTCCGATTCATTCAGACGCTCGCGCCCGCGGTACTGCAGGTAAAAGCGCAGGCGCTGGGTGTTGGACAAGTGATACTTGGCCACTTTGTCCAGGCACGCCAGGTCTTTGGTGATGCGGTAACGCAGCATGAAGCCCCACCAGAAATCGCCGGTCGGGCAGTCGATGAAGAATAGCGTGGCCTGGTCGTCCACCAGCAGGTTGCGCCACTTCAGGTCGTTATGGGTGAAGTGATGGTCATGCATGATCCGCGTATGGCGGGCCAGCTGACGGCTGATGTGATCGACCCAGGCGCGATCGGCCAGGCGCGCATCGTTGCGCTCGGCCAGGGCCGAAAGGTCTTCGGTGCGCGGCAGCTCGCGGGTGATCATCGCCCCGCGGCCGAACGCCAGGCCATTGCGCTCATGACCGAAGGCGACCACTTCGGCGGTGGGAATGTCCCACTTGGCGAACTGCTTGAGGTTCTGCCATTCAGCCTTGATCCGCGGCCGCCCGAGGTAGCGGCGCAAGCCTTTGCCGGCGCCGGTATAGCGTTTGACGTAATAGTTGACCCCGTCGCGCTCGACCCGGATCACTTCGCTCAGCGGGTCGTGGGTCAGGCGCTCGCCCTTGAGGGCGAATACCGCGTCGATACTGCCAAAATCCGTCGCCAGGGCCTGATACGCAGGCTCCAGTTTCCAACCCGCCATCAGAGCGCGTCTCCGTACCGTTGTTTACGCTCGTAGAGCTTGCGCGCCTTGCCTTCCAGCCAGGCCAGCAGCCCCGCTTCTTCGGCCAGGATCTGGCGTAGCGGCTGCTGGAAGTAGCCCCGCAAGAAGCGCAACTTGTCGCGCCGGGTCAGGCCGATGTCCAGCGCCGAGAAATACAGCGCGGCCAGGTCCTTGTCACGCCAGCGGCGAGAGATTTTCGCCCGGGTCTGGGCGCGGTGCAGGTCGATGACCGACAACTTGAAGTCATCGGCCGTCACCGGCCGGTCGGTGTGCAGCAAGAAGTGGCAGATGTAGCAGTCGCGGTGGTTGACCCCGGCGCGGTGCATCATGCCGGTCATGCGCGCCACTTCAGCGATCAGCGCACGCTTGAGGCGTGGCTGCGGCGGTTGCTTGAGCCAGTCGATGCTGAAGTCTTCAAGGCTGACGGTCGGCGCCAGCTCTTCAGTGACGATAAACGAATGCTGGGTCGCCGGGTTGTCGCCACGTTCGCCATAGGCAACCGCGGTCATGGTCGGCACGCCCACCTGGTGCAGGCGCCGGATAGCCTGCCATTCCTGGCGGGCACCGAGCACCGGCAGCTTGGCGGTGAACAAGTTCTTGAAGATCTCGCCCCAGCCGATGCCGCGGTGAATCTTGACGAAATAGCCACGGCCTTCGACCTCGGTGCGCAGGGTACGGCGGCCTTCCAGCTCGCGGTACACCTCGCCCTGCAAGGCCTCGACGGCCTCGAAGGCATCGCGCCCGGCCCACAGGCGCTTGAACGGCTCAGCCAATATCAGTTTCATGCGCGCTCCTGCGCCAGGATCACGTCGGCGGCATGCTCGGGCATGCTGTAGAGGTCGGCGGTATCGGCAAATGCCAGGCCATTGCGCGCCCAGTCGACGCGGGCCGAGCCGTCTTCGAGCATGCGTTGCAGGTAGCGATTGAGCTGCTCCTGCGCGAACGGCTCGTCGAGCACCAGGCCGCTGTCGGCCTCGGCGATGTAATGGGCATAGCCGCACACGGCCGAGACCAGCACCGGCAGCCCGGCGACCAGTGCTTCAAGCAGCACGGTGCCGGTGTTCTCGTTGTAGGCCGGGTGAATCAGCAGGTCGGCGCCGAGCAGAAAACGCGGAATATCGCTGCGGCCCTTGAGGAACTGCACCTGGTCGGTCAGGCCGAGGGTCGCGCTTTGCAGTTGAAACACTTTTGGGTCGTCCTGGCCGATAACCATCAGCCGCGTGCGCTTGCGCAAGGCCGACGGCAAGGCGGCCAGGGCCTTGAGGCTGCGGTCGACGCCCTTGGTCTTGAAGCCCGAACCGATCTGCACCAGCAGCAGCTGATCGTCTTTCAGGTCGAATTCGCGGCGGAACTCGGCGCGGATCTCGGCGGCATTGGCCGGCGCCCGGCGATCCTGGCTGATGCCGGGTGGCAGCAGGTGGAAGCGCTCGATCGGCGTGTCGTAGTGTTTGATGAACAGCGGCTGCTGGACTTCGGAGATCATCAGGATCTCGGTCTTGGCGTCCTTGGCGAACACCGCCCGCTCGTATTCAGCGAAATGCCGGTAACGGCCCCAACGCCGATACAGCGAATTACGCAGGGTCTGCGCCTTGTCTTCGAAGCAGCCGTCGGCAGCAAAGTAGACATCCAGCCCGGGCATCTTGTTGAAGCCGATCAGGCGATCGACCGGGCGCTTGGCCAGATCCGCTTGCATCCAGGCACTGAGCTTCTCGTTACGCCGGTGGTTGAACAGCGCCTTGACCGGCGCCACCAGCACCTCGAAGCCCTCGGGCACGTCACCTTCCCAGATCAGCGTATAGACGCGGATCTGATGACCGCGCCGCTGGCACTCCAGGGCAATGCGCATGAAGTCGCGCTGCAGGCCACCGAAGGGGAAATACTTGTACAGAACAAAAGCCAGTTGCATCAACGAACATCCTCAGCCAGCAGCAACGCGCGCAATTGGCTCGCCACACGCTCGGGATTCAGGCGAGTGAAGCACAGCGGCCACTCGCGTTTGAGATCGAACCGGCGCTGGTCATCAGCGCTCGGCTTGTAGGTACATTTTTTCTGCAGGCACGGCGCGCAGGCAAAATCGCTGGCGATGTGCACCTGGGACTTGCCATAGGCCCCGGTCAGCCCCGGGTTGGTCGGCCCGAACAGCGACAGGGTCGGCACATCCAGCGCCGCCGCCAGGTGACCGAGGCCGGTGTCCACGGCAATGCAGGCCTTGGCCGCCGCCAGCACCCGGGCGACACCCACCAGGTTGAGCTTGGGCAGTACCTGACAGTTGGCCAGGCCCTTGGCGATGCGCTCGGCACGCGCCTGTTCGGCCGGGTTGCCCCACGGCAAGCGTACCTGCAGGCCTTGCTGGCCCAGGCGTTCAGCCAACTGGCGCCAGTAGGCTTCCGGCCAGTGCTTGGTTGCCCAGGTGGTGCCGTGCAGGAACACCACGAACGGCGCCGCCGGCGGCAACTGCAGGCGGTTCAGGTCCAGGCCGTAGTCACCCAGGCCAGCTGGCAGGTTGTAGCCCAGCGCCAGGGCAAACAACTGGCGTACCCGCTCCACCGCATGCTGGCCGCGCTCGACCGACAAACGCCGGTCGTAGAAGCGGCTGGACAGCCCTTCACGGGCCGAGTAACGGTCCATGCCGGCCACCGGCGCCTTGACGTAACGGGTCAGCCAGGCCGACTTGACCAGGCCTTGGGCGTCGATCACCAAATCGTACTTGCGCTCGCGCAGACGCTGCTTGAACTGGCGCCATTCGCCGCTCTTGAAGGTCTGCCAGAGGTTCTTGCGCCAGCGACGGATGGCCACCGGGATGATCGTGTCGACTGCCGGGTGCCAGCTGGGGATCTCGGCGAAGCCTTCTTCCACCACCCAGTCGAAGCGGATGCCGGGGATCGCCCGGGCAGCGTCGGTCAGCGCCGGCAGCGCGTGGATCACATCGCCCAGGGACGAGGTCTTGATCAGCAGTACCCGCACTTAGTCGACCTCGGCCATGACGTCGATCAGGCTCGGGCCGTTCAGACGCTGCAACGCAGCTTCCACGGCTTCCGGTTCCAGCTGACGCAAGCAGTTGTAATGGCCGAAGCGACAGGTACGGTCGAAGCATGGGCTGCACTCCAGGCCCAGGCGCACCACCTCGACCTGATCGGCCAAAGGTGGGGTAAAGCCCGGCGAAGTAGAGCCGTAGACCGCCACCAGCGGGCGGTTCAGCGCCGCCGCCACGTGCATCAGCCCGGAATCGTTGGACACCACCGCATCGCTGCACGACAGCAGGTCGATGGCCTCGGCCAGCGAGGTTTCGCCGCTGAGGTTGGTTGCTTCTTCACGCAGGCCTGGGATCAGCCGCGCACGAATGGCCTCGCCGACCGCGTGGTCGTTCTTCGAGCCGAACAACCAGACCTGCCAGCCTTCGCGGATCTTGGTCTCGGCGACCTTGGCGTAATGCTCCGACGGCCAGCGCTTGGCTTCGCCGAACTCGGCACCGGGGCACAGTGCCAACACCGGGCGATCCAGGCTCAGGCCGAACTTGGCCAGGGCGGCGTCGCGGCTCGGCGCTTCGATCTGCAGGCTCGGGCGCGGGTACGGCTGCGGCAACTCGGCGCCGGCCGGGTAGGCCAGGGCCATGAAGCGCTCGATCATCAGCGGGTACTTGGCCTTGTCGAGCTTGCGCACGTCGTTGAGCAGGCCGAAACGCAGCTCGCCGCGCCAGCCGGTACGCTTGGGGATGCCGGCAAAGAACGGCACCAGCGCCGATTTCAGCGAGTTGGGCAGCAGGATCGCCTGGTCGTACTGGCCGGCCAGGGACTTGCCGATACGCCGGCGCGTGGCAAGCTCCAGCGCGCCGTGGCCGAGCGGGAAGCTCAAGGCCTGGCGCACTTCAGGCATGCGCTCGAGGATCGGCCGGCTCCACTCGGGCGCCAGCACATCGATCACACATTCCGGGTGACGCTGCTTCAGGCACTGGAACAGGGTCTGCGCCATTACCATGTCGCCCACCCAGCTGGGGCCAATGATCAAAATTCTCATGCTTTATCCAGAAACGATCAGGGAGGCTGCAAACTGTTCGCAAACAGCCTGGCCTCCCCTCTTTATATTCAGGCTATATGTCGACCAGTGTACGCCACTCGGGCTGTACTGTGGTCGTGGCAGGCGTCCTGGTGCCTGAACCGCCTGGCCGATGGCTCAACTCAAACCCAGCTGCGACCAGATCCGCCGCACCTCCTGGCGCTCCTGGACGAACTGCCCGGCATCGATTACCCCGGCCTGCTTTTGCAGGGCCTGGCGGTGCGCGGCGGAACGGAACGCCTTGTACACCTCGCGCAGCAGCACGGCATCGCTGGCGGGCATCAGCCCGGCCTGCTCAAGCTCTTCGAGGATGCGGATGTTGTCGGTCCAGCGCAGCAGTGCCGGATGGTCGTGAGACCAGGCCAAAGCGGCGTATTGCACCATAAATTCGATATCGACGATACCACCGGCATCCTGCTTGATATCGAAGGGCACGCCGGCCTCGAAAGCATTGGCCGCAGTCCCGGCGGCGCTGAGCTTGGTGCCGAGGTTGTCGCGCATCTTGGCGCGCATCTCGCTGACCTCGGCCTGCAGCTTGGGCAGGTCGCGGGCCTGGCCAAGGATGCGCGCGCGCACCGCCTCGAACGCCGTACCCACCTGCGGGCAACCGACCAGCACCCGGGCGCGGACCAGGGCTTGGTGCTCCCAGGTCCAGGCTTCGTTCTGCTGGTAACGCTCGAAGGCGCCCAGGGAGCTGACCAGCAACCCCGACGCACCCGAAGGTCGCAGGCGCATGTCCACGTCGTAGAGTTGCCCGGAGTTGGTCTGGGTGGTCAGCAGGTGAATGATGCGCTGGCCCAGGCGGGTAAAGAACTGCGCGCTGTCGATCGGCTTGGCGCCATCGGTTTCGGCCTGCGGGTCGCCGTCGTGGATGAACACCAGGTCCAGGTCCGAGCCGTGGCCCAGCTCGATGCCGCCAACCTTGCCGTAGCCGACAATAATGAAGCCCGGGTCGCACAGGCTGCCGTCGCTGCGCTTGGGCTGGCCGTGACGGCTGACCGTCTGGCGCCAGGCCAGGGCCAGCACCTGGTTGAGAATCGCCTCGGCCAGCCAGGTCAGGTAGTCGCTGACTTTCATCAGCGGCAGGTTGCCGGCGATTTCTGAAGCGGCCACGCGCAGGCTGTGGGCCAGTTTGAAGTGGCGCAAGGCCTCCATTTGCTGCTCGAGGTCGTCCTCGGGGATGCGCGTCAGCCGCTCGCGCAGCTCGGCGGCCAGTTCCGGGGCCTGCGGCGGGCTGAACAGGCGGCCTTCATTAAGCAGTTCATCGAGCAGCAGCGGGAAGCGGGTGATCTGCTCGGCGATCCATGGGCTGGCGGCGCACAGGGTCAGCAGACGGCGCAGGGCGCCGGGGTTTTCGGTGAGCAGCACCAGGTAGGCCGAACGCCGGGCTACCGCTTCGACCAGCGGCAACACCCGTTCCAGCACCAGGTCCGGGTCGGCGTGCTCCACCGCCTGGGCCAGCAGGCGCGGAATAAAGGCATCCAGACGTTCACGCCCCAGGCGCTGCATGGCCCGCAACTGCGGGCTGACACGCAAGCCGGCGAGTTGCTTGAGGGCTTTTTGCGGGTCGGCAAAACCGGCGTCCTGCAGCTGACGGCAGGCGGCCTCTTCATTCTGGGCTTCTTCCCACAGCGGCAGCCATTCGCCGCCGACGATCACTTCGCCTTCTTCATTCTCGTCTTCGTCCGGGTCGGCAATCACTTGACGGAAGTGCCAGTCGATGCGCCCACGCCAGTGCATCAGTTGGGCATGGAAGCTCGGCCAGTCGGCAAAGCCAAGCATGAAGGCGATGCGCGCGCGGTCCAGCTCATCGTCTGGGAGCATCTGGGTCTGGCGGTCGGCAATCGCCTGGATCGCGTGTTCGGTATAGCGCAGGAATTCATAGCCTTCGCGCAGCTCGGCAATCACCGCCGGCGGCAGGTAACCCTGGCCTTCGAGGGTCGACAGCACTTTGAGCAACGGCCGCTGCTGCAGGCTCAGGTCGCGCCCGCCGTGAATCAACTGGAAGGCCTGGGCAATAAATTCGACTTCGCGGATGCCGCCGGCACCCAGCTTGATATTCTCGGCCATGCCCTTGCGCCGCACTTCCTGCTGGATGAGCTGCTTCATGGTGCGCAACGCTTCGATCGCCGAGAAATCCAGGTAACGCCGGTAAACGAAGGGCCGCAGCAGGTCCAGCAACTGCGCGCCGGCCACCTGGTCACCGGCCACCACCCGCGCCTTGATCATCGCGTAGCGTTCCCAGTCGCGGCCCTGGTCCTGGTAGTACTGCTCCAGAGCATTGAAGCTGAGCACCAGGGCGCCGGCCGAGCCGTACGGGCGCAGGCGCATGTCGACACGAAATACAAAGCCGTCGACGGTGATCGGGTCGAGGGCCTTGATCAGCCGCTGGCCCAGGCGGGTGAAGAACTCCTGGTTGTCCAGCGAGCGCTTGACCCCTTCGGTCTCGCCACCTTCGGGAAAGGCGAAAATCAGGTCGATGTCCGACGACAGGTTCAGCTCCACCGCGCCGAGCTTGCCCATGCCCAGCACCACCATGTGCTGCGGCTCACCGCTGCGATGGCCGATCGGCGTGCCGAACTGCTGGCAATGGCGCGGGTACAGCCAGTTGTAGGCCTGGTCTATACAGGCGTCGGCAAGGTCGGACAGGTCGCGGCAGGTCTGCACCAGGTCGCCCTGGCGAGTCAGGTCGCGCCAGATGATCCGCACCTGCTGGCGGCTGCGCTGGCGGCGCAGGTTGCGCGCCAGTTCGTCCTCGCTCTCGGCGGCCTGGCTGGCGGCAGCGATCTGCGCGCACAACTGGCCCGCGGCAAAGGCCCGGTCGAGCTCGCCACTGGCGGCCAGATCGACCAGCATCGCCGGGTCGCGCAGCACCTGTTCAAGGGCAAAATCACTGGCCGCAGTCACCCGGGCGAACTGCGCCCAGCGTTCGGCGTTCCAGTCAGCAACAGACAGTTCTGGCTGCAGGGCGACAGCCGCACGAAACGATTGCTCGTTACGGCTGACCAAGGCAGTGAGGGTGGCCGGCAGTTCGGCCAGCAAAGGCAGGCTCATGGTCTATCCTTGATCGGCGAGAAAAGATTGGCGAGTGGGAGCGGGCTTGCCCCGCGATTGGGCTTTTTCAGGAAAATCGCTTCGCGGGGCAAGCCCGCTCCTACCGACCACTGCTGGACTGTCGTACAAAAGTTAGAAATAGCTGTAAAAACTGATTTTCTGGCAGAAACCATCGCAGCAAACCTTTTCTTAACTTGTTTTTAACCACCGGTATCGATTTTTCCCACAACCCGAACTGCGGCCACGAGCCATTTTTGTGTAGTTTTACTACTGCCCGATCACTTCAAAAGCATGAAATGGTGATTCATTTGTAGTAAAACTACACAACGCCGGTACACTCTCCGGTAATCCAAGAATTTTATGTCGTCTGCCCAAAAGGCCAGTCGCAAACTCAGGCAACCGATTCTGGAAGCCTTTCCGCCCTGGAGCAAGCCATGCAAGACCTCGATCCCGTCGAAACCCAGGAATGGCTGGACGCCCTGGAGTCGGTTCTCGACAAAGAAGGCGAAGACCGCGCTCACTACCTGATGACCCGTATGGGCGAGCTGGCCACCCGTAGTGGCTCTCAGCTGCCATATGCCATCACCACGCCATACCGCAACACCATCCCCGTTACCCACGAAGCACGCATGCCTGGCGACCTGTTCATGGAACGCCGCATTCGCTCGTTGGTCCGTTGGAACGCGCTGGCCATGGTGATGCGCACCAACCTGAAAGACTCGGACCTGGGCGGCCACATTTCGAGCTTCGCCTCCAGTGCCACCCTGTACGACATCGGCTTCAACTACTTCTTCCAGGCTCCGACCGAAGAACACGGCGGCGACCTGATCTTCTTCCAGGGCCACGCCTCGCCTGGCGTCTACGCCCGCGCCTTCATGGAAGGCCGCATCAGCGAAGACCAGATGAACAACTTCCGCCAGGAAGTCGATGGCAAGGGCCTGTCTTCGTACCCGCACCCATGGCTGATGCCTGACTTCTGGCAGTTCCCGACCGTTTCCATGGGTCTGGGCCCGATCCAGGCGATCTACCAGGCACGCTTCATGAAGTACCTGGAAAGCCGCGGCTACATCCCTGCAGGCAAGCAGAAAGTCTGGTGCTTCATGGGCGACGGCGAGTGCGACGAGCCGGAATCCCTGGGCGCAATCTCCCTGGCTGGCCGCGAGAAGCTCGACAACCTGATCTTCGTCATCAACTGCAACCTGCAGCGCCTCGACGGCCCGGTTCGCGGCAACGGCAAGATCATCCAGGAACTCGAAGGCGTGTTCCGTGGCGGTGGCTGGAACGTCAACAAAGTGGTCTGGGGCCGTTTCTGGGACCCACTGCTGGCCAAGGACGTCGACGGTATCCTGCAGCGTCGCATGGACGAAGTCATCGACGGCGAGTACCAGAACTACAAGGCCAAGGACGGCGCGTTCGTCCGTGAGCACTTCTTCAACACCCCAGAACTCAAGGCCATGGTCGCCGACCTGTCCGACGACGAGATCTGGAAGCTCAACCGTGGCGGCCACGACCCGTACAAGGTCTATGCGGCCTACCACCAGGCGGTCAACCACAAAGAGCAACCGACCGTCATCCTGGCCAAGACCATCAAGGGTTACGGCACCGGTGCTGGCGAAGCCAAGAACACCGCGCACAACACCAAGAAGGTCGACGTCGACAGCCTGCGTCACTTCCGCGATCGTTTCGACATCCCGGTCAAGGACGAAGAGCTGGAAAACCTGCCGTTCTTCAAGCCTGAAGAAGGCAGCGCCGAAGCCCGTTACCTGGCCGAGCGCCGCAGCGCCCTGGGTGGCTTCGTGCCGCAGCGCCGCGCCAAGAGCTTCAGCATCCCGACCCCGCCACTGGAAACCCTGAAGGCGATCCTCGACGGCTCGGGCGACCGTGAAATCTCCACCACCATGGCCTTCGTGCGGATCCTCGCGCAACTGGTCAAGGACAAGGAAATCGGCCAGCGCATCGTCCCGATCATCCCGGACGAAGCCCGTACCTTCGGTATGGAAGGCATGTTCCGCCAGCTGGGCATCTACTCGTCCGTCGGCCAGCTCTACGAGCCAGTCGATAAAGACCAGGTGATGTTCTACCGCGAAGACAAAAAGGGCCAGATCCTCGAAGAAGGCATCAACGAAGCAGGCGCCATGTCCTCCTTCATCGCTGCCGGTACTTCGTACTCGAACCACAACCAGCCGATGCTGCCGTTCTACATCTTCTACTCGATGTTCGGCTTCCAGCGTATCGGCGACCTGGCCTGGGCCGCTGGCGACAGCCGCACCCGTGGCTTCCTGATCGGCGGTACCGCCGGCCGTACCACCCTCAACGGTGAAGGCCTGCAGCACGAAGACGGTCACAGCCACATGCTGGCCGCGACCATCCCGAACTGCCGCACCTATGATCCGACCTACGGCTACGAGCTGGCGGTGATCATCCAGGACGGCATGAAGAAGATGACCGAAGAGCAACAGGACGTCTTCTACTACATCACCGTGATGAACGAGTCCTACCAGCAGCCAGCCATCCCGGCCGGTGTCGAGGAAGGCATCATCAAGGGCATGTACCTGCTCGAGGAAGACACCCGCGAAGCAGCGCACCACGTTCAGTTGCTGGGCTCCGGCACCATCCTGCGTGA
This sequence comes from Pseudomonas sp. NPDC087612, assembly GCF_044743505.1. Lineage (NCBI taxonomy): Bacteria > Pseudomonadati > Pseudomonadota > Gammaproteobacteria > Pseudomonadales > Pseudomonadaceae > Pseudomonas > Pseudomonas sp. NPDC087612. The sequence goes on along the minus strand of NZ_JBIUWO010000014.1, from coordinate 121,496 downwards.
AGTTCGCGAAGCGGCGAAGATCCTGCGTGAAGAGTTCAACATTGGCGCCGACGTCTGGAGCGTTACCAGCTTCAACGAACTGCGTCGCGACGGCCTGGCCGTAGAGCGCAGCAACCGCCTCAAGCCTGGTCAGAAACCTCAGGTTACCTACGTCGAAGAGTGCCTGGCTGGCCGTAAGGGCCCGGTCATTGCCTCCACCGACTACATGAAGCTGTTCGCCGAACAGATTCGCCAGTGGGTTCCGAGCAAAGAGTTCAAAGTCCTGGGTACCGATGGCTTCGGTCGCAGCGACAGCCGCAAGAAGCTGCGTCACTTCTTCGAAGTCGACCGCCACTTCGTGGTGCTGGCTGCCCTGGAAGCCTTGGCTGACCGTGGCGATATCGAACCGAAGGTCGTGGCTGAAGCCATCACCAAGTTCGGCATCGACCCGGACAAACGCAACCCACTGGACTGCTGAGGAGTATTTTTAAGTGAGCGAACTCATTCGCGTACCTGACATCGGCAGCGGTGAAGGTGAAGTCATCGAGCTGTTCGTCAAAGTTGGCGACCGTATTGAAGCCGACCAGAGCATCCTGACCCTGGAATCGGACAAGGCGAGCATGGAAATCCCTGCTCCCAAGGCCGGCGTGGTCAAGAGCCTGAAGGTCAAGCTGGGCGACCGTCTGAAAGAAGGCGACGAACTGCTGGAGCTGGAAGTCGAGGGCGCCGCTGCTGCGGCCCCAGCGGCTGCCGCCCCTGCCGCAGCGCCTGCTGGCGAAGAAAAACCTGCTGCTGCCCCGGCCCCGGCGGCCCCGGCCGCGGCACCGGCTGCCGCAACCGTCCAGGACATTCATGTTCCGGACATCGGCTCCTCGGGCAAGGCCAAGATCATCGAGCTGCTGGTCAAGGTCGGCGACAGCGTCGAAGCCGACCAGTCGCTGATCACCCTGGAATCGGACAAAGCCTCGATGGAAATCCCGTCGCCGGCTGCCGGCGTGGTGGAAAGCATCGGCGTCAAGCTTGAAGACGAAGTCGGCACTGGCGACTTCATCCTCAAGCTCAAGGTCCAGGGCGCTGCTGCCCCGGCGCCAGCGCCTGCCGCTGCTGCCCCGGCCGCCAAGGCTGAAGCCGCACCTGCTGCTGCACCTGCTCCGGCTGCCAAAGCCGAGGCCGCAGCGGCGCCTGCCGCTGCCCCTGCACCAAGCGGTGCCAAGGTTCACGCCGGCCCTGCCGTGCGTCAGCTGGCCCGTGAGTTCGGCGTCGAACTGAGCGCGGTTGCCGCCAGCGGCCCGCACGGTCGTGTGCTCAAAGAAGACGTGCAGGTTTACGTCAAGGCCATGATGCAGAAGGCCAAGGAAGCTCCCGCCGCCGGTGCCACCGGTGGTGCTGGCATCCCGCCGATCCCGGAAGTCGATTTCAGCCGCTTCGGCGAAATCGAAGAAGTGCCGATGACCCGCCTGATGCAAGTTGGCGCCACCAACCTGCACCGCAGCTGGCTGAACGTGCCACACGTGACCCAGTTCGACAGCGCCGACATCACCGAGCTGGAAGCTTTCCGCGTAGCCCAGAAGGCCGTGGCCGAGAAGGCTGGCGTCAAGCTGACCGTGCTGCCACTGCTGCTCAAGGCGTGCGCGCACCTGCTCAAGGAACTGCCGGACTTCAACAGCTCGCTGGCCCCTAGCGGCAAGGCGATCATCCGCAAGAAGTACGTCAACGTCGGCTTCGCGGTGGATACCCCGGACGGCCTGCTGGTCCCTGTGATCAAGAACGTCGACCAGAAGAGCCTGCTGCAACTGGCTGGCGAAGCGGCGGCCCTGGCAGAAAAAGCCCGGACCAAGAAGCTTTCGGCCGACGACATGCAAGGCGCCTGCTTCACCATTTCCAGCCTCGGCCACATTGGCGGCACCGGCTTTACGCCGATCGTCAACGCGCCGGAAGTGGCGATCCTCGGTGTCTCCAAGGCAACCATCCAGCCAGTCTGGGACGGTAAAGCCTTCCAGCCGAAGCTGATGCTGCCGCTGTCGCTGTCCTACGATCACCGCGTGATCAACGGTGCTGCTGCTGCGCGCTTCACCAAGCGCCTGGGCGACCTGCTGACCGACATCCGCACCATGCTGTTGTAATTGCTGTTTCCTGTCTCCCCTGCCGGGGAGACAGGCTCCCTTTTCGAGCTGCCACGCTCGTACCTCAACCCCGTCATTTTGGCGGGGCTTTTTTTATCTGCTGGAAAGGTCCTGTGGAAGTGGGCTGAGCCCGCGATGCGCTGTGTCCGACTTAAGATTCCTACGCCAATGCCGACACAGTTAGTACGGAGGTCTCTGTATCGCTTGTCAGCCTCAAGCGCATGATGCAACCTTGCCGACACGCGTAGTAGCAGATTGCTCTATTTGCGCGAACAGCCTTCTTGAAGCGAGCTCTCGATGAAAAGCCAACCTGATGCCGCCAGCCGTATGGTGGCCGAGGTCGTGACGCAGTTGCCCGTGCCCTCGCGGCTCGGGATGCTGCGTTTCGAGCGGCTGAACGAGGCGAGCTGGGCGCTGCTCTATCTGGACCCTGGTTGCGAACGGCAATTTGGCCTGGCCGCCGTCGAACTCTGCGCCCTGGTCGGCTCGCCCTACGCCAGCCTGATGGAGCCCGAAGCGCGCTACAAACTGCACGACGCCATCCAGCTGCAACTGGCCCAGCGCCCGCATTACCTGGTGCGCTACACCCTGCACACCGGCCAGGGCCCGCTGCACCTGCTGGAGCTGGGCGAGGCCTACAAGCAGCACAACCGCCAGCTGCTGCGCGGTTACCTGATGGTCCTCGACAGCCAGCCGGGAGATACCCCGGACCTGTCGGCCGCCGACCTCGAGACCCGCAACAGTCGCCTGCAGATCGCCCTGCAGCTCAACCAGCGCGCCCAGCAGGAACAGCTCGAGCACCTGGAGCGGGTGCGCGCCCAGCAGGACCTGATCCTGCACCTGGCGCGCCATCGCTACAGCGCCAGCAACTCGCTGCTCGAAGCCGCCGAGCTGATCACCCGCAGTGCCTGCGAGATCTACAAGATCGACTGCGCAAGCATCTGGTACCTGGAAGAGCAGCAACTGCAGCCGATTTCGGCGTTTTACCGTTCGACCCAGGAATACCGCCTGCCCGAGCCCATCGACGCCAGCCGCTTTCCCGACTACCTTGAAGCGCTGCACACCAGCCGCGCCATCGACGCCCACAACGCCACCCACGACCCGCGTACCCGCGACATGGCCGAGAGCCTGCGCCCACGCGATATCAACGCCATGCTCGATGCCAGTATCCGCATCGATGGCCAGGTGGTCGGGGTGCTGTGCCTGGAGCAGACCGGCTCGGCGCGGGCCTGGCAAACCGATGAAATCGCCTTCGCCGGTGAGCTGGCCGACCAGTTCGCCCAGGTCATCAACAACCACAACCGGCGCACCGCGACCAATGCCCTGCACCTGTTCCAGCGCGCCGTCGAGCAAAGCGCCAACGCCTTCTTACTGGTCAACCGCGACGGTGTGGTCGAGTACGTCAACCCAAGCTTTACCGCCATCACCCAGTACAGCACCGATGAAGTCCACGGCCACCGCCTGTCGGAGCTGCCGGCGCTGGAAAACCTCAGCGAGCTGCTGTTCGACGCGCCGTCGAGCCTGGCCATGGGCAACAGCTGGCAAGGCGAGTTCAAGAGCCGGCGCAAGAACCTCGAGCCCTACTGGGGCCAGCTGTCGATTTCCAAGGTGTTCGGCGACAATCGCGAACTGACCCACTATATCGGCATCTACGAAGACATCACCCAGAGCAAGCTGGCCCAGCAGCGCATCGAGCGCCTGGCCTACACCGACAACCTGACCAGCCTGGGCAACCGCCCGGCGTTCATCCGCAACCTCGACGAGCGCTTCGCCCGTGACAGCGACAGCCCGATCAGCCTGCTGCTGGTGGACATCGACAACTTCAAGCGGATCAACGACAGCCTCGGCCACCAGACCGGCGACAAGCTGCTGATCAGCCTGGCCCGGCGCCTGCGCAACAGCCTGAGCCCCGGCGGCAGTCTGGCGCGCTTTGCCAGTAACGAATTCGCCGTGCTGCTCGAAGACACCGACCTTGAAAGCGGCCAGCAGGTGGCCCAGCAACTGCTGCGCACCCTCGACAAACCGATGTTCGTCGACAACCAGCTGATCAACGTCACCGGCTCCGTGGGCCTGGCCTGCGCGCCGCTGCACGGGCGCGACCCGCAGACGCTGATGAAGAACGCAGGCCTTGCCCTGCACAAGGCCAAAGCCAACGGCAAGCACCAGGTCCAGGTGTTCACCGAAGCGCTCAATGCCGAGGCCAGCTACAAGCTGTTCGTCGAGAACAACCTGCGCCGCGCCCTGACCCAGAACGAGCTGGACGTGTTCTACCAGCCCAAGCTGTGCCTGCGCAGCGGCCGCCTGCTGGGCCTGGAAGCGCTGCTGCGCTGGAACCACCCGGAAAAGGGCATGATTCGCCCCGACCAGTTCATCAGCGTCGCCGAAGAGACCGGGCTGATCATCCCCATCGGCAAGTGGATCGCCCGCCAGGCCTGCCGCATGAGCCAGACGCTGCGCCTGGAGGGCCTGGGCAACCTGCAGGTGGCGATCAACCTCTCGCCCAAGCAGTTTTCCGACCCGGACCTGGTCGCCTCGATCGCCAATATCCTCAAGGAAGAAGCCCTGCCCCCGCACCTGCTGGAGCTGGAGCTGACCGAGGGCCTGCTGCTGGAAGCCACCGAAGACACTCACCGCCAGCTGGACCAGCTCAAGCAACTGGGCCTGACCCTGGCCATGGACGACTTTGGCACCGGCTATTCGTCGTTGAGCTACCTGAAGAAATTCCCGATCGACATCATCAAGATCGATCGCAGCTTCATCCACGAAATCCCCGACAACCAGGACGACATGGAGATTACCTCGGCGGTGGTGGCCATGGCCCACAATCTCAAGCTCAAGGTGGTGGCCGAAGGCATCGAGACCGCCGAGCAGCTGGCCTTCCTGCGTCGCCACCGCTGCGATGTCGGCCAGGGCTACCTGTTCGACCGGCCGATTCCGGGCAGCGAGCTGATCACCAAACTCAAACGCTATCCGCGTGGCCCTATCGCCTGACAGCGGCGTTTGTCTCGGGCAATATAGGTTCATTCGGGTCCCATCGCGGGTCAAGCCCGCTCCCACAGTGGGAGCGGGCTCGACCCGCGATGGGACCAGCCTTGCCTACCCCAATCAGCAGAGGAACGATCATGGTCCTGCGCTCGGAGATTCTGGTGAACAAAAACGTCCTGCCCACTGCCGAACAGGCCTTGCCTGGCCGCGAAACCCCGATGACCCTGCCCGAGAAGCATTTTGTCTTCAAGGACACCCCGCTGCTCGGCCCGTTCTTCGAAGGCGCCATCGACTTCGCAATCTTTGGCCTGGGCTGCTTCTGGGGGGCCGAGCGGCGCTTCTGGCAGCGTGAAGGCGTGGTCAGCACCGTGGTCGGCTATGCCGGCGGTTTCACTCCCAACCCGACCTACGAAGAAGTCTGCTCGGGCCTGACCGGCCACACCGAAGTGGTGCTGGTGGTGTTCGACAAGGACAAGGTCAGCTACCAAGAGCTGCTGGCGATGTTCTGGGAGCTGCACAACCCGACCCAGGGCATGCGCCAGGGCAACGACATCGGCACCCAGTACCGCTCGGTAATTTACTGCACCAGCCCCCAGCAACTGGACGAGGCACTGGCCAGCAAGCAGGCCTACCAGGCCGAACTGAGCAAAGCCGGTTTCGGCGAGATCACCACCGAGATCGAGCAGGCGCCGACCGTGTACTTTGCCGAGGCCTACCACCAGCAGTACCTGGCCAAGAACCCCGACGGCTACTGCGGCATCGGCGGTACCGGTGTCTGCCTGCCACCGAGCCTGCAAGGCAACTGAGGGATCGACATGTCCGCACCGAGCATGACCCTGTTCCATTCGCCGGCCTCGCCGTTCGTGCGCAAGGTCCTGGTGGTGCTGCACGAAACCGGGCAAACCGACCGGGTGGCGCTGCAGACCGTCAACCTCACCCCGGTCGATCCGGTGGCCGAGCTCAACCAGGGCAACCCGGCCGGCAAGATCCCGGCCCTGCGCCTGGCTGACGGCAGCGTGCTGCACGACAGCCGGGTGATCTGCGAATACCTCGACCTGCAGCATGTCGGCAACCCGCTGATCCCCCGTGACGGCTGGCCGCGCTGGCATCGCCTGACCCTGGCGTCGCTGGCCGATGCGATCATGGATGCCGCGGTGCTGACCCGTTACGAAACCTTCCTGCGGCCCAAGGACAAGCAATGGGACAGCTGGATCGAGGCGCAGCAGGACAAGATCCGTCGTGGCCTGAGCAACCTTGAGCAGCAGCATTTCGCCGACCTTGCCTCAGGCTTCGACATCGCCGCCATCGGTGTGGCCTGCGCCCTGGGTTACCTCGACCTGCGCTTCCCCGACTTCGGCTGGCGTGAACAACAGCCGCAACTGGCGGGGTGGTATGCGCAGGTATGCCTGCGTGAATCGATGCGGGCGACTGACCCTTCCGTTAGCTGAGATTGCCCGGGGCGGCCTTGCCGCCCATCGCCGGCAAGGCCGGCTCCCACAGTGCATCGGTGTACCGCTGACTGTGTGGGAGCTGGCTTTGCCAGCGATGCAGGCGCCGCGCATTGTCCGACACAACCGCGATCTCATCCCCGGCCAGGCCGGCGCCGACAATCACCTCTGCGGTCCACAGGCCGGCGATGTGGGTCGCCAGCACTGCCCCCAATACCCTCTCCTCGCGCAAGCCGCTCACGACAGCTTCACCTGGCCAACCCCGTACCAGTCCAGGCGACGGGTCAGGACCATGAACACACCCAGCAGCGCGAACAGCAGCAGCGAACCCATCAGCAAGGCGTAATCCTCGGCCGTCAGCAGACCGTAAAGCATGCCGTAGAGCATCGCCAGGCCCAGGGCAAAGCCCATGCCGCGCAACACGCTGTGCAGCACGTGGCACAGGTAGAAGCCGATCAGCAACACACAGCCGCTCGCCGACAAGGCATAGGCCATGGCAAAGCCCAGGTGTTCGGACAACGACAGCAACAGCAGATAGAAGAATGCCAGGGCCACGCCCACCAGGCCGTACTGGATCGGGTGCACGCTCAGGCCCTTGAGCACTTCGAAGAGGAAGAAGCCGGCGAAGGTCAGGGCGATGAACAGCAGCGCATATTTGATCGCCCGCTCGCTCTTGAGGTACTGGTCCACCGGGTCGATGAAGCTGACCCCGAAAGCGCGACCGTTGAAGGCATTGCACTTGTCATTGACCACACACTGGGTCAGGGCGTCTTCGAGGTTGGTGGAGAAGAACGAGGTCTGCCAGCGCGCCGAGAAACCACCGGCATCGATCTTGCGGCTGACCGGCAGGTAGTTGCCGTCAAAGCTCGGATGCGGCCAGTTGGCGGCCATGGCCACGCTGGTGCTACGCCCTACCGGCACCACCTGCAGCTGCTCGGTGCCTTGCAGGCTGAGGTCGAAGGCATAGTTGAGCACGCTGGCGACCTTGCCATCGACACCGGGCAACAGTGCGTGCACACCACCACTCATCCAGCCCAGCTTGGTGCCGGCGGCAAAGTCCAGGCGCTGGTCGTTGAGCTGCAGTTGCAGGCCTTTTTCGATGCCGCGGATGTCACTGATACCGACGACCAGGAACGCAGGTTCGAAGCGGTAATCCTCGAAGTCCTCGGTAATGCCCCAGTTGGCCGGGATCTCGAAATGGCCGTTGATGTGGCTATTGGCGTGAAACAGGCGCGCTTCGTAGATACCGCGCGAACGCAGCTCGGTGTCGATGCTGGCGTTGAGGTCGAAGGTTTCCGGGAGGAAATACAAATGACCGTTGACCTGGCTGATTTCCTGGAAGCTCTTGCCCTCTTCGGTCTTCCAGCGCCGTTCAATCTTGCGGTACGGCACCACCAGCATCGGCCCGGTAATCTGCTGGGCGAAGCTTGAGCTTTCGGCAATGTCGCGCACCACGCGATCGCGTTGGTACTGACGGTCCTGGATCAAGCCGCCGATCATGAACAACGGGATCAGCAGCAATACGATCAGAAAGCCGATCACGGCCAGTTTGTAACTCAGTTTGCGGTGCATGGACAGGACTCCGGTTTCGATGGGCAGAGTCTGCGCAAACGAAATGGAGCCCTTGCGGACTTATGTGGAGCCTGTGTGCAGACTCTGTGAAGTTTTCAGCCCAGGCGCTTGGCCGGCAGCCACAACCGTACGCGCACGCCGTCCTCGACGTTGGCCACTTCCAGCGCGCCACCATGCAACTGCATCACCTCTTCGACGAAGTTCAGCCCCAGGCCGGTGCTCTTGCGCCCACTGAACGGTCGCGGCAGCGAATAGAAACGCTCACTGAGCCGGCCCAGGGCGTAGTCCGGAATCGACTCGCCCTGGTTGAACAGGCTCAAGGCCACGCGGCCATCGCCATGTTCCAGCTCGAACACCAACAAACCGCCTGGAGGGGTGAAGTCCAAGGCGTTGTCGAGCAGATTGGCGATGGCCTGGCGCATCAGGAACGGGTCACACAGCAGGCGCGCGCCCGCGGGCAGACGCTGACGCACCTGCAGCTCGGCGCTTTCGATCCGCGCGCCCTGGGCCAGCAGCAGCTCGTCGACCAATGCTGCCAGCGGCACCTGTTGCTGTTCTTCCAGCGCTTGCATCTGCTCGACCTGAGCCAGGTTGAGCAGGCGTTCGATCAATTGCTGCATACGTGCGCTTTCGCTTTCGATATTGCCGGCAAAACGCTGGCGCTGTTCGTCGCTCATCGGCCCCTGGAGCAGCTCGCTGGCGCCGCGAATCGCCGCCAACGGGCTTTTCAGCTCGTGGGTCAGGGTGTGCACATAGCGCTCGACGTAATCCTTGCCTTCAAGCTGGGTGCGCATGCGCTCCACCGCCGCCGCCAGTTGCCACAACTCACCACCGCGATAATGCGGCAACGCCGTGCGCTCGCCTTCACTGACCGCCTGGGCGTAGCGCGTCAGGCGGCGCAGCGAGCGCGCCAGCCACCACGACAATGCCGCGCCCACCAGCAGGCCAAGGCCGATCAGGCCCAGGCCGAGGTACAGCAGGCGCCGCTCGGAGCGGTCGATATAGGGTTGCAGCGATTTGTTCGGCTTGGCCACGGTGATCACGCCGATGATCTTGCCGTCATCGAGGATCGGCGCCGCCACGTGCATCACCGACGAATCCGGATCGTCCGGGTTGCTGCGGGTCGAGCGTGCACCGTATTGGCCGCGCAGGGTCAGGTAGACGTCGTTCCAGCGCGAATAGTCCTCGCCTACCGCCACGCCGGCCGAGTCGAGCAGCACTTTGCCCTGGGCATCGGTGACATAGATGCGGTGGTTGACCTGGTTCTTCGACAAGCCCCAGATATCGGCCTTGGGCTGGCGCTGGCCGTAGGCGCGCAGCAGCACCGGCAAACGGCTCTGGCCAAGGGTGCCGGCCTTGACGTCGTCGTGGAGGATTTCCGCCAGCAGGTTGGCGGTGTCGACCAGGGTTTCCTCGGTGGACTGGCGCACACCGGGGCGGATCTGCTCGCGCACAGTGCTGAGGATGAAGTAGCCGGTCAGCCCGACGAACAGGAAGTACACCAGGAAAATCCGGATCCCCAGGCGCATCAGCTATGGCTCGGGCTGTAGCTGTAGCCCAGGCCGCGGTGGGTCTGGATCGGCTCGGCGTCGGCTGCCACCGCACGCAGCTTGGCACGCAGGCTCTTGATATGGCTGTCGATGCTGCGCTCGTAGCCGGCATCGGCGGCGACCCCGACGGCATCGAGCAGTTGCTCGCGGCTGAACACCCGCTCCGGTTGCTCCAGCAGGCTTTGCAGCAGGCGAAACTCGTGGCGGGTCAGGCTCAGGGCCTGGCCACGGTAGTGGATCTGCATGCGCAGGGTATCGACCTGGAACAGCTCGGCGGCGCTCACCACAGGTTCCGCGCGCGGCGCCATGCGCTTGAGGATCGCCCGCACCCGGGCCGCCACTTCGCGGGGGCTGAAGGGTTTGACCACGTAATCGTCAGCGCCGATTTCCAGGCCCACCACCCGATCGATTTCGCCATCGCGAGCGCTGAGGAACATCACCGGCACCTCGCTGAAACGGCGCAGTTGCCGGCAGGTTTCAAAACCGCTGATGTCCGGCAGGCCAATGTCGAGGATGATCAGGTCGGCCGGGCGCTGGCGTTGCTGCTCCAGCGCGGCGCTGCCCAGGGTCACCCACTCGGTGCTGTGACCGTCGCCTTGCAGGGCGAAAATCAGCGTATCGGCGATGGCCGCTTCGTCTTCGACAATTAAAATGTGGGGCATCTGGAGCGGCAAGCCTCAAGCGACAAGCTTCAAGAAGAAGCGGATCGCGTGAAGTTACACTGAACCGCTTTTTCTTGCAGCTTGTCGCTTAAAGCTTGCAGCTAGTGAGCTGCTCAGCAGCTCGGTTTGTCTGCGGTAAAGCGCCGCGCCGGGTTTACCGCCGCCTTGAACTCGCGCAGCGCCTTGGCACCGATCAGCAACGGGTAGTTGAAGCTGCTGCGGTCGGTCAGGTTGACTTCGACAGTACGCTTGACGTCGCCCAGGCACAGTTCGAGGTCGACCACCGGGCGCTTGCTGATCTCGGCGCCTTCGCCGTCTTCGTCTTCATCGGCGCGGTTCTTGATCTTGCTGATGCGCGCCAGCTTGTGTTCATAGACCTTGCCGTCGGCGTCCTTGGTGGCGACCCGAAAGCGCACCCACTCTTCGCCGTCACGGGTGAAGGTTTCGATGTCCTTGGCCGACAGCGAAGCGGTCAGCGCGCCGGTGTCCATCTTGGCCTTGAAGGTCTGGCCACCGACTTCCGGCAGTTTGATGTATTCGTAGCGGCCATACAGGGTCGGCTCGGCGGCCATGACCGGCAGGGCCAACAGGGACAGCAGTGCAAGTACCGATTTCACAGGATCCGCTTCCTTGAGATAAGACAGTGTTTAGACTGCGAAGGCAGGATAGGTTCGCGCCAATAGCTTATTCAACACAATGTGAAACATTTGTCCGGCGGGAGCAGACCGGAGCATTTGGCGTACGCCGACCGGGTGCTTATCATTGTCGACCGCTTACTTGAATATAAGAGCTTTCTTATGCGCCGCTTGCTGACGGGCATTCTTGTGACCTTGCTGTTGCTGCTCAACACCCTGGTCCTGATCGGCCCGCTGATGGTCTTTGCCCTGCTCAAACTGGTCCTGCCCGGCCGTTACCGCGACTATGCCTCGTGGGCGGTGATGTGGATCGCCGAAACCTGGGCCGAAATCGACAAACTGATCTTCCGCCTGTGCATCCCGACCATCTGGGACGTGCGCGGCGCCGCCGACCTGCGCCTCGACACCTCGTACCTGGCGGTCAGCAACCACCAGAGCTGGGTGGATATCCCGGCGCTGATCCAGGTGCTCAACCGGCGCATACCGTTCTTCAAGTTCTTCCTGAAAAAGGAGCTGATCTGGGTACCGTTGCTGGGCCTGGCCTGGTGGGCCCTGGACTACCCGTTCATGAAGCGCTACAGCAAGGCCTTCCTCGACAAGCACCCCGAGCTCAAGGGCCAGGACCTGGAAATCACCAAGGCCGCCTGCGAGCTGTTCAAGCGCCAGCCGGTGACCGTGGTCAACTACCTCGAAGGCACGCGGTTCACCGAGGCCAAGCGCGCCGCCCAACAGTCACCCTTCAAGCATCTGCTCAAGCCCAAGGCCGGCGGCGTGGCCTTCGTGCTGGCGGCGCTGGGCGAACAGCTCGACGCCCTGCTGGATGTCACCATCGTCTACCCCGGCGACAAGGCCCCAGGGTTCTGGGACCTGCTCAGCGGCAATTTGCCCAAGGTGATCATCGACATCCAGGTACATGAGCTGGACCCGGCACTGTGGAGCGGCGACTACGAGAACGACCCGGTGTTTCGCCAGACCGTGCAGGACTGGGTCAACCAGCTCTGGCACGCCAAGGACGCCCGCATCGAGGCCTTGCGCGCCGAGCTGCGCTGATCAGTCGATGATCGCGTGGGGCAAAAAGCGGCTGCTGTCCTTGGTGATCAGCGAGTTGTCTTCACGAATGCCGATGCCCGCCGGCAGGTCGCCGACCACCCAGCTGCCGATCACCGTGTAGCTGTCGCCAAAGCGCGGCAGCGCCTGGAACTGCTGGATGATGCTCGGCCCGCCGCCATACGGGCCATCTTCGACCACCCGCTTGCCACTGCCGGTGTGGATCTCGATGTTGGCGCCTTCGCGCGAGAAGAACGGCTTGCGCACCCAGCCCTTGTCGAGACTCGCGCCCGGCGCTTGCTCGATGAACGCCGGCAGCAGGTTCGGATGACCCTGGTGGCGCTCCCACAGCAGCGCCAGCATGCCCTTGTTGGAAAGGATCGCCTTCCACGGCGGCTCGACGAACAAGGTACCGCTGGTGGCGATCGCCGGGCCGTAGGGGTCATGGAAGATGTCTTCCCAGGGGTAGAGTTTGAACAGGCTCGGGATCGGTGCGCCAACATCATCGACAAAACGCCCGCCGCGGCTCAGGCCGATGTCTTCCATGTCTACCAGGCGCGCATCGAGCCCGGCGCCGAGGGCGATATCGCGCAGGTATTCGACGGTGCCGCGGTCTTCGATCGAGTCTTTCACCGAAGAAAAGTAGAACGGCGTGGCAAAGGTATTAGCACCCATCACCTGGGTGAGTTTGTCTTCCAAGCTGTTGAACTGGTCGGCGTCGGCCGGCAGCATGCCGCGCTGCATCTGCTGCTCCAGCCACAGGTACTGGAAGAAACTGGCTTCGTAGAGTGACGTCGGCGTGTCGTAGTTGGCCTCCAGCAGCTTGGCCGGGCCCTTGCCGTCGTAACACAGGTCCATGCGCCCGTAGAAATGCGGGTGGCCGTCGCGCCACGAGCGGCGGATCAAATCGAAGTACGGTGGCGGGATCGCCAGGCGCTCGAGCAGTTCTTCACTGTCGACCACCTCGGCCACCAGCGCCATGCACAGCTCATGCAGTTCGCGGGTGGGCTCTTCAAGATCGTCTTCGATCTGCCGCAGGCTGAACTGGTAATAGGCCGACTCGTCCCAGTAGGGCTCGTCGCCGAAGGTGTGGAAATTGAAACCGAACTGCTCGGCGGTGGCACGCCAGTCCGGGCGCGGGGCGATGGAAATTCGCTTCATCTGCAATCCTCAGGTGCTGTAGCCGCGTAGCGACGAGCGGCTGTTGAACCCGTTGCTATCCAGGGTCAACCAACGCGTCGAGCCATAGCTGTTACCGCCGAAAACACGCAATTGGGCAGGCGCCACGTCAGCTCTGCCCTGTTCACTCAATGCACTGCTGACAAACGCCTCGCGCCCCGTCCGCGCCCGGTACACAGGCTCCGCCAGGTAGCGCGGTGCGGCATCGACGTAGCGCAGGCTGGTCCAGTGCGCCTGGTCGATCGGCACCCCGTCGTCGTAGACCTGGCGCTCGGTGGTCAGCTTGAAACCGTCCATGGCCGGCAGGAAAAAGCCGTTGCCCTCGACCTGCTGGCAGCGCTCAAAGCGCAGCTGGCAGGCGTTGAGGTCATCAAAGCGCGGCGCGTGGGCATAGTGCAGCTGCTGCGCGACATCCCGTGCCTCATTGCACGCTTCAGCGCGGGTGCCACTGCCAATGCACTGCTGCACCCCTTGATGGTGACGCACCTCGCTATACGGCTTGATTGCCGCCACCTGGTTGTCGCAGGCACTGAGTACCAGCGGCAGGCTACCCAAGGCCAGCAGGCGCAGGGATTTGCTGCGTTTCATCGGCTGACCTCGTTCAGGAAGCGAAGCCGCCACGCCCCGAAGCACGCGAGACAAAACCGTTGTGGGTACCCACCGCGAACGGCCGGGCCGAGCTGATCAGCTTGTTAGTCTGGGCCATGGGGATAATCGCCGGATGGGCGCTGCCCACGTGCGCCGGGTCGCTGCCGGCAACGGCGCTACCGCCGCCACTCGCCGCCGCATGCTGCGCGGCTTCGCTGAACGGCTGCGAGGCCGGGTGCGAGGTGTCCAGGCCGGCGTAGTAATTGTGGTTTGCCACTTGCTCGGTCAGGGTGCTGACCTTGAACGCATTGCGCCCGTCGCGCTCGTGATAGATCGCCTCGGTCGAATAGCGCGCATCGGTGTCGGTGTACTCGTAATAGCGACGACCGCCGCCGGAGCCGCCGCTCGACGATGAGCTGTTGGTCGACGAACTGCTGCTGTTGTCCTCATCGTCGGCGTACACCTGGCGTTCGGTGGTCAGGGCAAAGCCTTCCATCGGCGGCACGTAGTTGTTGGCGTAACGGCGAAAATCGCACTTGAAATAGACTGCCTCACAGGCCTCGGCGGTCAAAAAGCGCGGGACGTTGGCGGCATGGTGGTTCTGCGCGGCGACCCAGGCTTGCTGGCACACCTGGCGCGGCTTGCCGTCCATGACGCAATAGTCGACGTCCTGGTAGCGCTTGGTTTCGCTGATGATTTTGGTCGGCCGGTCGCCACAGGCGGACAGCACCAGCGGCAGGCTGCCGAGGGCGACCAGGCGAATGGTTTTGCTGCGTTTCATTGTCGATCGTCCCTGATCAGGCGGCGGGGGTCATGCAGGCGGCGTTGAGCAGGCCAATACCAATGGACACGGCGGCCAGCAAAATGGCCGAGGCGGTTTCCTGGCGGGCAACCCGTTCAGCCATGCCTTTGACGCAGCGGTTGACCACCACGAACGCCAGCAACTGCACCACTGCGGCAATCAGCGCCCAGAGCAGGAAGTCGAGCAGCGAAATCGAATGGGAAATGGCACTGGCCACCGGAATCGCAAAACCGATCAAGGCACCGGCCAGGGCAATGGCGGCGGCATTGTTGCCTTCGCGGATCAAGCGCAATTCGTTGTAGGGGGTCAGGCGGGTGTAGATGAATGCGTAGAGGCCGAACAGCACGGCGGCGCCGAGCATGTAGACCACAAAGCCGAGCACGGCGTCGGCAGGCAAAGACATCTTCAGGGCGTCCATGAACATGGCGAATCACACTTCCTTGTAAAACGGGGCGGGACATATAGCACACCGCCCCGCCCGCGCAAATAGCTGGCTTACACGGAAGGCACGCCCGCCCCTGTGCCCCACAGGCTGCCCAGGCTCTGCAACAGCGAGCCGCCGACGCCTTGCTGGCCCAAGTACTGCAGGATCAACGGCGCGAACTGGCCGATCATGCCGGTGTCCATGCCCAGCGCGCTGAAGGCGTTGTTGAGGTCATTGGTGTCTTTGACATTACCCAGGGCATTGCTCAGGGCCGAGGACTTGTCGCTCTTGCCCAGCAGCGTGCCCAGACCGTTCAAACCGCCCAGGGCCTTCTCGCCGGAAAGCAGGTCAAGGCCGGGCACGGCTTTGCTCAGTTGCTCGTAATCGCCGCTGTTGAGCTGGTTCTTGGCCAGGCCCAGCAATGCGCCGGTGCCGCCGATGGCTTGTTCGGGGGTGACTTTCAGTTCGCTGCCGAGGGTATTGAGCAGGTTCGCCGAAGCAGCGGGGGCCTGTACCGCGGCATCGCCGCTGTTGCCCTTGGCGGCGTTGTAGACATTGGCCGCGTCATTGAGGCTGAAGCCTGCAAATACCGGAGTGGCAGCCAGGGCCACCAAGGTGACCAGTGCGAAACGTTTCATCGAAATACCTCGTCAGCCGTTAAGGCAGGGAAAACGAGGTTTCGACCTTGTGCGCGGGGGATTGTTCCCTTGTACCCGGTGGGAGCGGGCTGGCCCCGCGATGCGATGTGACTGACAGGCCTCTATCGCGGGGCAAGTCGGGTCGCCGCACGGCCGCTCCCACACCGTGGTTCTACATTTGGTTCAGCTCCCGATTCTCCAGAGCATCCAGCAAGGCTTCTACCAAGCCCTTGGCCATCTCCACCGAGTGCAAGGTGGACCAGAGAACGCCCTTGGCTGACTCATCAACCCCTTCAAAAGCCTTGTACCCCGTGTCATAGGCGCAGCGCAGATACAACGCGATATGTACCAGCGCGTCATGCGGGGCAATACCGGCGTTTACAGAAAAGAGTTGGGGGTGACCGGCGGCACAGTCGCCGAAAGGTTTTTCGAGGGTTGAGCAGAGAGAGGCTGGGGGGTCTGGGACGAGTTTTTTCATGATCGGTATCCAATGCGAGTCAGGCTGGCACCGTTCGTTTCCACACGAAAGGTGGCAGCTGTACGCGGGGTGGAAAACCGAGGCATTGGAAAACCCGGCAGACCCGAAGGTCTCCCGCGCACAGCCGCCATAACGACTGCAACCAATACCGTTCAGGTTTCCACACCCGATCGCTGAACCTACAGCGATCCGGAGAGCCTAGAAGGCCGAGTTTCCAAGGGCAATCAGAACGGCATCGACAGACTGCGTAGGTTATTTCCTAGGACCAAAATTAACCAGCCTGGAAACATCCAGAAGTAACACCGTCACCCACTTTTGTGGGAGCGGGCTTGCCCCGCGATCCGATGTGACTGGCAGACCTCTATCGCGGGGCAAGTCGGGTCGCCGCACCGCTCCCACAAAGGTCCTGGCAACATCAGGATTCAATCGGGTCCACTGTCGCCACCGTCCGGCATCTACCTTGAATATTCACCAACCAAGGAGCCAAGACATGGACAGTCCCGCTTCCCATCGCCTGCGCCGCGGTCGTTTCTCCGAACCCGGCCGCCTGTACCTGCTGACCAGCATTACTCGCGACCGAGTGCCAATATTCGACAACTTCCACGCCGCCCGCTGCATCCCCAGGCAGTTTCGCCAGGCACAACTCGAAGGCGCCGCTCGCACCTTGGCCTGGGTGGTGATGCCCGATCACGTGCACTGGCTGATCGAACTGCAGCAGGGCTCCTTGGCCTGCCTGATGCGCCGCTTCAAGTCACGCAGCCGCTGTGCGCTGTACAAGCTCGGCACACTGCAAGGCAGGCTGTGGCAGCCTGGGTACCATGACCATGGGTTGCGTCGAGAAGAGAATGTATGCGCGGTGGCGCGCTATGTGGTGGCCAACCCGCTGCGGGCCGGGCTGGTGAAGAGGCTGGGAGATTATCCGCATTGGGATGCGGTTTGGCTGTGAAACCCTATCGCGGGGCAAGCCCGCTCCCACAGGCACAGTGGGAGCGGGTTTGCCCCGCGATGTTTTTAGGCCGCGCTGAACAGCTTGTGCGGGTCGATGACGAATTTCTTCGGCACGCCGGCATCGAACTCGCCATAGCCTTCAGGTGCCTGGTCGAGGCTGATCACCTGCACACCCACCACTTCGGCAATGTTGATGCGGTCCCACATGATCGCCTGCATCAGTTGGCGGTTGTATTTCATCACCGGGGTCTGCCCGGTGTGGAAGCTGTGCGACTTGGCCCAGCCAAGACCAAAACGGATGCTCAGGCTGCCGATCTTCGCCGCGGCATCCACCGCGCCCGGGTCTTCGGTGACGTACAGGCCAGGGATACCGATCTTGCCGGCAACCCGCACCACGCCCATCAGCGAGTTGAGCACGGTGGCCGGCGCTTCGTGCTTGGCACCGGCATGGCCGTGGCCACGGGCTTCGAAGCCCACGGCATCGACCGCGCAGTCGACTTCCGGCTCGCCCAGCAGGTTGGCGATCTGCTCGTGCAGCGGGGTGTCCTGGGACAGGTCGGCAATTTCGAAACCCTGGGCCTTGGCGTGGGCCAGGCGCACCGGGTTGACGTCGCCGACGATCACCACCGCAGCGCCCAGCAGGCGCGCCGACGCCGCTGCAGCCAGGCCCACCGGGCCGGCACCGGCGATGTACACCGAGCTGCCCGGGCCAACCCCGGCCGTCACCGCGCCGTGATAGCCGGTAGGGAGGATGTCCGACAGGCAGGTCAGGTCGCGGATCTTCTCCATGGCCTTGTCGCGGTTCGGCAGTTTCAGCAGGTTGAAGTCGGCGTAAGGCACCAGCACGTATTCGGCCTGGCCACCGGTCCAGTCGCCCATGTCGACATAGCCATAGGCACCGCCGGCGCGGGCCGGGTTGACGGTGAGGCAGACGCCGGTGTGCTGCTCTTTGCATGAGCGGCAGCGGCCGCAGGCGACGTTGAAGGGTACCGAAACCAGGTCACCGATCTGCAGGTTCTCGACGTCCCTGCCCTTCTCGATGACTTCGCCGGTGATTTCATGGCCCAGCACCAGGCCGACCTGGGCCGTGGTACGACCGCGGACCATGTGCTGATCGGAGCCACAGATATTGGTGGAGACCACCCGCAGGATCACCCCGTGCTCGATCTTGCGACCGCGCGGGTCCTGCATTTTCGGGTAGTCAATCTTCTGCACCTCGACCTTGCCAGCGCCGAGATACACCACACCACGATTACCAGACATGCTTTCACCTCGCTAAAGTTTGTTGTTATGTAGCGGTGCAAAGTGCGCTGCCCGTAGGCAGCGCTGTGTTACTGGAATCTGTTATTGCCCCGCGATGGCGGCCGTCAGAGCACTACCGTTCTGTTGGCGTTGAGGAACACCCGCCGCTCGATGTGATAGCCCACCGCCCGCGCCAGGGTCAGGCACTCGATATCGCGGCCCTTGGCGATCAGGTCTTCGGGGTAATGGCTGTGGTCCACCGCCTCGACGCCCTGGGCGATGATCGGCCCTTCGTCGAGGTCGTTGTTGATGTAGTGCGCGGTGGCACCGACCAGTTTCACGCCCTTGTTGTAGGCCTGGTGGTAGGGCTTGGCGCCCTTGAAGCCGGGCAGCAGCGAGTGATGGATGTTGATCGCCCAGCCGTCGAGCTTGCGGCACAACTCGGGCGACAGCACCTGCATGTAGCGGGCAAGGATTACCAGCTCGGCGCCGGACTCTTCGATCACCTGCAGCACCTTGCGCTCCTGCGCCGGTTTGTCATGGGGGTCGAGGGCGAAGTGGTAATAGGGAATGCGGTGCCAGTGGGCCAGGGGCTCGAGGTCCGGGTGGTTGGAGATCACCGCCACCACATCCATGCTCAACTGGCCGATACGCTGGCGATAGAGTAGATCGTTAAGGCAGTGATCGGCCTTGGAGACCATGATCACCACTTTCGGCCGGTGCTTGGGCGCGGTCAGCTCGAACAGCATGCCAAACGCCGCGCCGCGCTCGGCCAGGCCTGCGCGAAAGCTGGCCTCGTCGAAATCATCCGGCTGGCGGAATTCCACGCGAATGAAAAAGCGCCCGGACAGCCGGTCATCGAACGAGTGGTGCTCGGTAACGTAGCAGTGCTGCTCGAACAGGTAACGCGTCACCGCATCCACCGTGCCGAGCAGGCTCGGGCAGTCGGCGGTGAGAATCCAGGTGTCCGGTGCACGACTCATGGCATTGCTCCTTAAGCCTGAATGCTCAGACCGTATTCGGCGGAAGCGTCCTGCAGCCACAGCCACCAGTAGTCGGAGAAACTGCGGCGGATCAGCAGCTCCCAGGTTTCTTCACCGGTGCGGCGGATCACCAGTTGCGACTTGGCGAACACCGTGCCGACGGCCTTGCCCACCGGAAAGTTGTTTGGATGTACATCGTAGCTGGTGGATTTCATCAGCACGTCGCGCACGTTGGGGCCGCTCAGTTCCAGCACGGTTTGCCCGCCACTGACGTTGACGATCTGAACGTGCAGGCCATCGAGGGCGTCGCGCAGCTTTTGCTCGACGGCAAATTCCTCACCGCCGGTGACGATCAGCAGCCATTCATCCGGGCCCAGCCACTGCAGCGACATCTCGCCGTTGGCAACCACGGTCAGGGCCACCGGCAGCTCCAGGCCCAGGGCCTTGAACACACCGCCGGCAAAGGCCGGGTCCTTGCCATCGCCTCGCAGGGTCAGGTGGCCGAGGAGTTTTTTCTCGCGCAGGGTTACCCCGGCGTTTTTTCGACCCTTGCCGATCAGGCTCGGCAGGTCGGCGTGGTGCAGCGGCGTTTCAGCCTTGGCGTCGTTGCCGGGGCGTTGCTGGTAGACGTTGATCGTGCTCATTACACACCTGCCTTGAATTCTGTGGACCTGGTAACGCGATCCCTGTGGGAGCTGGCTTGCCAGCGATGGGAGCCCCGCAAGGCTTCGCCTTGCATCGCGGGCAAGCCCGCTCCCACAGGTACTGCTTCAACCTTGCGTTAGATGTTCTGCCGTTCACCCTTCGGATCGAAGAACACCGAAGAACAGATCTCGGCCTCGATCACGCTGCCATCGGCCTGGGGCGAGTAGACCCGTTCGCCGATGCGTTTGAGCCCGCCCTTGACCACACCCATGGCAAACGAATAGCCCAGGGAGTTGCTGGCGTAGCTGGAGGTGACGTGACCGACCATGTCCATCGGGATCGCTTGTTTCGGGTCGAACACCAGTTGCGCGCCTTCTGGCAGCCACTTGTTGGGGTCGACCGGCTTGAGCCCGACCAGCTGCTTGCGGTTCTCGCGCACGCAGTCTTCGCGGTTCATCCCGCGCCAGCCGATCCACGAGAACGGCTTGGTGCGGCCAACACACCAGCCCATGTTGAGGTCGTCCGGGGTCATCGAGCCGTCGGTGTCCTGGCCGACGATGATGAAGCCCTTCTCGGCGCGCAGTACGTGCATGGTTTCGGTACCGTACGGGGTCAGGTTGTATTGCTTGCCAGCAGCGACGATCTTCTCCAGCACGCCCATGGCGTAGTTGGCCTGGACGTTGACTTCATACGACAGCTCGCCGGTGAACGAGATACGGAACACCCGCGCCGGCACACCGCCGACCAGGCCCTCCTTCCAGGTCATGAACGGGAAGGCGTCCTTGTCCAGGTCGATATCGCTGACTTCGCTGAGCAGCTTGCGGCTGTTGGGGCCCGACAGGGTCAGGGTGGCCCAGTGGTCGGTGACCGAGGTGAAGTACACTTTCAGGTCCGGCCATTCGGTCTGCTGGTAGATCTCCAGCCACTGCAGCACCCGCGCCGCGCCACCAGTGGTGGTGGTCATGATGAAGTGGTTGTCGCCGACACAGGCGGTGACGCCGTCGTCGAAGACCATGCCATCTTCTTTGCACATGAGGCCGTAGCGGGCCTTGCCAACATCGAGCTTGGTCCAGGCGTTGGTGTAGATGCGGTTGAGGAATTCGCGCGCGTCCGGGCCCTGGATGTCGATCTTGCCCAGGGTCGAGGCGTCGAGCAGGCCGACGCTGTCACGCACCGCCTTGCACTCGCGAGCCACGGCGGCATGAATGTCCTCGCCGTTGCGCGGGAAGTACCAGGGGCGCTTCCACTGGCCGACGTCTTCGAATTCGGCGCCGTTCTTCACATGCCAGGCATGCAGGGCAGTAAAGCGTACCGGCTCGAACAGGTGCCCGCAGTGCCGGCCCGCCACCGCGCCGAAGGTGATCGGCGTGTAGTTGGGGCGGAACATGGTGGTGCCCATTTCCGGGATGGTGATGCCCATCGAACGGGCGGCAATCGCCAGGCCATTGATGTTGCCCAGCTTGCCCTGATCGGTACCAAAGCCCAGCGCGGTGTAGCGCTTGACGTGCTCGACCGACTCGAAGCCTTCGCGGGTAGCCAGTTCGATGGCAGCGGCGGTGACGTCGTTCTGCTGGTCGACGAACTGCTTCGGCGCCCGTGCTGTGTTCTTGTCGTGGGGCACCTGAAACAGCGCCACGGTTGGTTCTTCCTGGCGTGCCAGGACTTTCGGAATCACCCCCAGCACCGCCTTGAAACCGGCTTCGGTGGCGGCGCGCACGCCGCCTTCAAAACCATCGGCGAGGGTGTCGGCAAGGGCGAACACACCGTTGATGCCACCCACGCACACGCGTTTTTGCGGTGCTTCACCGGGTACGAAACCGAGAATGTCTTCACGCCAGACCGGTTTGCCGCCCAGGTGCGAAGCCAGGTGCACCACCGGGCTGTAGCCGCCGGAGGTGGCTACCAGGTCGCAATCCAGCCACTCGCCGGGGCTGCTGACCTTATGCGCCTTGACGTCGATGGCGGCAACCCGGGCTGCAGTCACGTGCTTGCTGCCGCGCGTCTCGATCACCGCACTGGAGGTGAGGATGCGAATGCCCTTGGCCCGCGCCTCTTCCACCAACGAACCGCGCGGGTTGTGGCGGGCATCGGCGACGGCGACCACGTTCAGGCCGGCGTCGTGCCAGTCCAGGGCCACGCGATAGGCATGGTCGTTGTTGGTCGACAGCACCAACTTGCGCCCCGGCGCCACGCCATAGCGGCGCACGTAGGTCGAGACCGCACCGGCGAGCATGTTGCCCGGCACATCGTTGTTGCCGTACACCAAAGGCCGCTCGTGGGCGCCAGTCGCCAGCACCACACGCTTGGCGCGTACCCGGTGCATGCGCTGGCGCACCTGGCCGATCGGCGCGCGATCGCCCAGATGGTCGGTCAGGCGCTCGTGAATGGTGAGGAAGTTGTGATCGTGGTAGCCGTTGACCGTGGCCCGTGGCAACAGGGTGACTTCCGGCAGTGCCTTGAGCTCGGCCACCACTGCCGCAACCCAGTCGGCGGCCGGTTTACCATCGAGGGTTTCACGGCTGTCGAGCAGGCTGCCGCCAAACTCTTCCTGTTCATCGGCGAGGATCACCCGCGCGCCGCTGCGGCCAGCCGCCAGGGCTGCGGCCAGGCCGGCGGGGCCGGCGCCGACCACCAGCACGTCGCAGTGGTGGTTCATGTAGTCGTAGCTGTCCGGGTCGTTCTGCAGCGGCGCACGGCCAAGGCCTGCGGCTTTGCGGATGTACTTCTCGTAGGTCATCCAGAACGACTGCGGGTACATGAACGTCTTGTAGTAGAAACCCGGCGGCATCAGCTTGCCGCCGACCTTGCCGAGGATGCCCATGACGTCGTTGTTCACATTCGGCCAGCCGTTGGTGCTGGTGGCCACAAGGCCGGCGTACAGCGCCTGCTGGGTGGCGCGCACGTTAGGCACCTGGGTGGCTTCGGTGGCGCCAATCTGCAGGATGGCGTTGGGCTCTTCGCTGCCTGCGGCGATGATCCCGCGGGGGCGCGAGTACTTGAAGCTGCGCCCGACGATGTCCACGCCATTGGCCAGCAGTGCAGCGGCCAGGGTGTCACCGGCAAAGCCCTGGTAGGTCTGGCCGTTGAAGGTGAAGTTCAAGACTTTGCTGCGATCGATACGACCGCCGTTGGACAGACGATAGACCTGGCTCATACCTTTTCTCCCTGACCACTGACTGCCAACTGCGGGCTGGTGTTCTTGCCGGTGACCTGCGGCTTGGCGCCGATCGGATAGGTTTCGAGAATTTCGTAGGTCAGCGTGTCACGCGTGGCGTTGAAGTACTGGCGGCAACCAGCGGCGTGAATC
The DNA here is from genome assembly GCF_044743505.1 of Pseudomonas sp. NPDC087612. NCBI lineage: Bacteria > Pseudomonadati > Pseudomonadota > Gammaproteobacteria > Pseudomonadales > Pseudomonadaceae > Pseudomonas > Pseudomonas sp. NPDC087612. The sequence goes on along the minus strand of NZ_JBIUWO010000014.1, from coordinate 98,261 downwards.
CACAGCTCGTGGTGCAGGCCACGGGGGTTATCGCGAAAGAACATGTAGTCGCCCCACTCCTCGTCGGAGCAGGCGTTGGGGTCCAGCGGCCGGGGAATGTGCGCCTGACCTGCGGCGTGGAACTCCTCTTCGGAGCGCAGCTCGCCGCAGTGGGGACAGAAGATATGCAACATGGGGATTTCTCCTGTTAGTGGGCGACAGCGGCGGCGCCGTGTTCGTCGATCAGTGCACCGTTGTGGAAACGGTCGATGGAAAAGGGTTTGGCCAGCGGGTGCATTTCGCCCTTGGCCAGGCTTGCGGCAAAGACGTTGCCCGAGCCCGGGGTGGCCTTGAAGCCGCCGGTGCCCCAGCCGCAGTTGAAGAACATGTTCTTCACCGGGGTCTTGGAGATGATCGGGCAGGCGTCCGGGGTGGTATCGACGATGCCGCCCCACTGGCGGTTCATGCGCACCCGCGAGAGGATCGGGAACATTTCGACGATGGCCTGCAGGGTGTGCTCGATCACCGGGTACGAACCGCGCTGGCCGTAACCGACCCAGCCGTCGATGCCGGCGCCGATGACCAGGTCGCCCTTGTCCGACTGGCTGATGTAGCCGTGCACGGCGTTGGACATGATCACGCTGTCGATGATCGGCTTGAGCGGCTCGGACACCAGTGCTTGCAGCGGATGCGATTCGATCGGCAGGCGGAAACCTGCGAGCTTGGCCATGTGCCCGGAGTTACCGGCGGTGACCACGCCGACGCGCTTGGCGCCGATAAAGCCTTTGTTGGTCTCGACGCCGATGACCACGCCGTTTTCCTTGCGAAAACCGATCACTTCGGTTTGCTGGATCAGGTCGACACCCAGGGCGTCGGCGGCGCGGGCAAAGCCCCAGGCCACGGCGTCGTGACGGGCAACACCACCGCGGCGCTGCACGGTGGCGCCGATGATCGGGTAGCGGGTGTTCTTCGAGCAGTCCAGGTAAGGGATTTCTTCAGCTACTTGTTGAGCATTGAGCAGCTCGCCGTCGACGCCATTGAGGCGGTTGGCACTGACCCGACGCTCGGAGTCGCGCATGTCCTGCAGGGTGTGGCAAAGGTTGTAGACGCCGCGCTGGGAGAACATCACGTTGTAGTTGATGTCTTGTGACAGCCCTTCCCAGAGCTTCATCGCGTGTTCATACAGGTGCGCCGACTCGTCCCACAGGTAGTTGGAGCGGACGATAGTGGTGTTGCGCGCGGTGTTGCCGCCACCCAGCCAGCCTTTCTCGACCACTGCCACGTTGGTGATGCCGTGTTCCTTGGCCAGGTAGTAGGCGGTGGCCAGGCCATGCCCGCCACCACCGACGATGACCACGTCGTAGACTTTTTTCGGGGTGGGCGTGCGCCACATGCGCTGCCAGTTTTCGTGGTGGCTGAGCGAGTGCTTGAAGAGGCCGAAGCCTGAGTAACGTTGCATAGTCTTTACTCCTGGACCACTCAGCGATAAACCGGAAAATCTGCACAGAGTGCCGACACGTTCTTCGCAACATCGGCCTCGACGTCGGCATCGCCGAGGTTATCGAGGATGTCGCAGATCCAGCCGGCCAGCTCCACGCACTGGCTGACCTTGAAGCCGCGGCTGGTGACCGCCGGAGTGCCGATGCGCAGGCCGGAGGTGACGAACGGCGACTGCGGGTCGTTGGGCACGGCGTTCTTGTTGACGGTGATGTGCGCACGGCCCAGGGCGGCGTCGGCCTCTTTGCCGGTCAGGCCCTGGCGGATCAGGCTGACCAGGAACAGGTGGTTGTCGGTGCCGCCGGAAACCACGTCATAACCGCGTTTGATGAACACTTCGGCCATGGCCTGGGCGTTGTCGATCACCTGCTGTTGATAGGTCTTGAAGCCAGGCTCCAGCGCCTCCTTGAAGCACACCGCCTTGGCGGCGATCACGTGCATCAGCGGGCCGCCCTGGGCCCCGGGGAACACCGCGGCGTTGAGCTTCTTCTCGATCTCTTCGTTGCTGCGCGCCAAAATCAGGCCGCCACGCGGGCCGCGCAGGGTCTTGTGGGTGGTGGTGGTGACCACGTCAGCGTAAGGCAGCGGGTTCGGGTACAGGCCAGCGGCAACCAGGCCGGCAACGTGGGCCATGTCGACAAACAGATAAGCACCGACCTTGTCGGCGATCTGACGAAAGCGTGGGAAATCGAGGGTTTTTGAGTAGGCCGAGAACCCGGCGACGATCATTTTCGGCTTGTTCTCCAGCGCCAGGCGCTCGACTTCGTCGTAGTCGATCAGCCCGGTGTTGGTGTCGATGCCGTACTGCACGGCGTTGTACAGCTTGCCCGAGGACGACACCTTGGCGCCGTGGGTCAGGTGACCGCCGTGGGCCAGGCTCATGCCCAGGATGGTATCGCCGGCCTGCAGCAGGGCCAGGTATACGGCGCTGTTGGCCGAGGAGCCGGAGTGCGGCTGAACGTTGGCGTAATCGGCGCCGAACAGCTGCTTGGCGCGGTCAATGGCCAGTTGCTCGACTTTATCCACATGCTCGCAACCGCCGTAATAGCGCTTGCCCGGGTAGCCTTCGGCGTATTTGTTGGTCAGGCCGCTGCCCTGGGCCTGCATGACACGCTTGCTGGTGTAGTTTTCCGAGGCGATCAGCTCTATGTGATCTTCCTGGCGTTGCTCTTCGGCATTGATCGCCGCCAGCAGTGCATCGTCATAACCCTGGATCTGGTCTTGCTTGCTGAACATCGCAGTCTCTCCCGGCAGCGGCATCGGTTCTTGTCGGGCAATTGCCCTTTTGCAGCGATGGTATGACCGACGCAGACAGCCCAGATGCCTACGGACGCCACGCAAAGGTGCGTTTACGACATGGGGGCCGATGTCGCATGCATCGCTGGCAAGCCAGCTCCCACACGGTCACTGTGGGAGCTGGCTTGCCAGCGATAGGCGGCCACCCGGAACTTGGTTTAGAGTGCTCACCTGCGTCATTCACAGGACAGTGTCATGCCAGATAAAAGCCAGCAATTCGCCAGCGACAACTACTCAGGTATCTGCCCGGAAGCCTGGGCCGCCATGGAAAAGGCCAACCAGGGCCACGAGCGCGCCTACGGCGACGACCAATGGACGGCACGTGCCTCGGAATACTTCCGCAAATTGTTCGAAACCGACTGCGAAGTGTTCTTCGCCTTCAACGGCACCGCCGCCAACTCGCTGGCGCTGTCGTCGCTGTGCCAGAGCTATCACAGCGTGATCTGCTCGGAGACCGCCCACGTCGAGACCGACGAATGCGGCGCCCCGGAGTTCTTCTCCAACGGCTCCAAGCTGCTCACCGCACGCAGCGAAGCCGGCAAACTGACCCCCGAGTCGATCCGCGAAGTGGCGCTCAAGCGCCAGGACATCCACTACCCCAAGCCGCGGGTGGTGACCATCACCCAGGCCACCGAGGTCGGCAGCGTTTACCGCCCGGACGAACTCAAGGCCATCAGCGCTACCTGCAAGGAGCTGGGCCTGAACCTGCACATGGACGGCGCCCGCTTCAGCAACGCCTGCGCGTTCCTCGGCTGCAGCCCGGCGGAGCTGACCTGGAAGGCCGGAGTCGATGTGCTGTGCTTTGGCGGCACCAAGAACGGCATGGCGGTGGGTGAAGCGATCCTGTTCTTCAACCGCGAGCTGGCCGAAGACTTCGACTACCGCTGCAAGCAGGCCGGGCAACTGGCGTCGAAGATGCGCTTTTTGTCCGCGCCGTGGGTCGGTTTGCTGGAAGACGGCGCCTGGCAGCGCCACGCTGTGCATGCCAACCACTGCGCGCAGTTGCTCAGCGAACTGGTTCGCGATGTGCCGGGGGTTGAGCTGATGTTCCCGGTGGAAGCCAACGGGGTGTTCCTGCAAATGTCGGAGCCGGCGCTGGAAGCCTTGCGCAACAAGGGCTGGCGCTTCTACACCTTTATCGGTAGCGGTGGCGCGCGGTTCATGTGCTCGTGGGATACCGAAGAGGCGCGGGTACGTGAGCTGGCGGCGGATATCCGGGCGGTGATGGGGGCTTGAGGGCCTTATCGCGGGGCAAGCCCGCTCCCACCGAAGATCAATGAAATCCGGTGGGAGCGGGCTTGCCCCGCGATAATTTCAAAGGCGAAACCCACCCATCTGCCGCGCCAGGTCATCGGCCAGCCCGCGCAGCGCCTGGCACTCCTCCCGGCAACCCTGCACATCCACCGCCGTTTCCCGCGCCAGGTCGGAAATCCCCTGCACCGTGCGGTTGATCTCCTCGGTCACCGCCGACTGCTCTTCAGTCGCTGTCGCCACCTGATGGTTCATGTCACTGATGTGCTCGACCTGCTCGGTGATGGTCCCCAGCGAAGCACCGGTCTGCTGGCTCGACTCCACGCCCGTGCCGGTTGCCGCCTGCCCGGCCTGCATCGACGCCACCGCACTGCCGGCACCCTGCTTGAGGCGCAGAATCATTTGCTGCACTTCATCGGTGGACACCTGAGTGCGCCGCGCTAGGGTTCGTACTTCATCGGCGACCACGGCAAAGCCGCGGCCCATCTCACCGGCCCGCGCCGCTTCGATGGCAGCGTTGAGCGCCAGCAGGTTGGTTTGCTCGGAGATGCTGCGGATCACCGCCAGCACTTCGTCGATCGACGCCACCTCCGTAGCCAGCTCCTCCACTGCACTGGCCGCCTGGCCAATCTCCTCGGACATGCCCTCGATATGGGCAATCGAGCGGCGCACTACGTCGCGGGCCTGTAGCGCTTCGCTGCGCGCGGTTTGCGAGGCGTGCGCGGCATTGCCGGCATTCTGGGCAATGTCCTGCACGGTCAGGCCCATCTCATGGACGGCGGTGGCGACCATCTCGGTCATTTCCTGCTGGCGGCCGGAACGTTCGGCGGTGTTGTCCACCACTAGCGTGACTTGCGCCACCGAGGCCCGCAAGCGCTCGCTGGTGCTCAGCACCTCGCCGATCAGGTCACGCTGGCTGTCGAGAAAGCGGTTGAAGCCACGGGCCAGGTCGCCGAGTTCGTCTGCACGGTTTTCGTCCAGGCGCTGGGTCAGGTCACCACCGCCATTGCCGATGGCCATCAAGGCTCCGGTCACGCGACGGATCGGCCGGACGATACCGCGCGCCAGCAGCACCACCAGCAACAGCGACACCAACGCCACTGCGCCGCCAATCAGGCTGGTCAGCCAGACGGTCTCGCGTACCTGGGCGTAGATCTGCGCTTCTGGCACTTCGGCGACCAGCGTCCAGTTGAGGTCACGCAGCGGCAGGCTGAGGGCCAGGTAGCCCTCGCCATCGCGCTCGAAGCGGCTGCTGTGCAGGCCCTGCTCACGGCTCAAGACAACTTTGGCAGCCTCGCCACCAATCTGTTCGGCCAACTGCCGCTTGCCGCTGAACTGCGCCTGCGGATGCACCTGGATCAAACCGTCGCCGCGCACCAGCATGACTCGCCCGTGCTCGCCAAAACTGAAGTTGTGAATCAGCTCGGACAGTTCGGTCATGCGCAGGCCAAGCCCGGCGATGCCCACCAGTTGCCCGGCTTTTTCCACCCGATAATCGATGAACAGCGCCAGTTCGCCGGTGCTGCCATCGGTGTCGATGTTCAGCAGCCGCGGGTTGCCGCTGTCGATGAAGCCGAAGAACCATTTGTCCGCCGGGTTGCTGCGGCTCAGGGTGCGGTCCAGGCCTTTCTCGTTGTAGTAGTGGTTGCTCGCGGTCGCGGCAAACAGCGCGGTAAAGGCCTGGTTGTGCTTGCGCAGGGCTTCGAGGTACTCGATGAATTGCGGCGCCTGGGCACTGTCTTCGCCCGCCGCCAGCCAGTCGCGCAGCAGGGTGTTGTTGGCGATGTCGGCCGCCGCCGTCAGCGGCCGGCCAAGCATGCGCTCGATGTCGTTACGAATCGCCTCAATGCTCGCCGGCAAGGCAGTGTCGACCAGGTAACGCTCGGTCAGCCGATTGACCGCCACGCTGTAGATGCCGACCACCACCAGAATGCTCAGCAACAGCGCTGCGCCCATGCTTGCGATCAATTGCCACTGGATACTGCGCCGCCAGAACTGCATGTATTTCCCCTGGGTAAATAAGCCCTGTAGTGCAAGAGACAGGCCAATTGTATACAACAGGAAATACAATAATGACAGTGATCCACAGCAATGCCGGCCCACCCTCCCGAAGGCGGTGAGCTGGCAAAAAGGTTTAGCTTGGGGCTTTGGAGGCGATCAGCTGTTGCTGATGGTCCGCGCAATCACATCGACCGTGGCGTTGACTTGCTCTTGGTAACGGTCGAGGGCCTGCTGGTGCTGCTGTTGCAGTTCGATCTGCTGCGAGCACAGGTTGAGGGCTGCCAGTACCAGCAGCTTGTCACCGATCAGGGTCGGGTATTTACGCTTGGTATCGGCCAATGAGGCATTGAGCATCTGCACCGCTTGCGCCAGCGCCTGCTCCTGGCCTTCGGGGGCCTTGATCGAATAATCGCTGCCGAGGATCGACACGACATTGATCGGCTGCGCTGAGGTTTTCATGCGTTCACGGCACCAACGCTGGCACGCTCAACCAGGGCCTGGATGCGTGCGGCGGTAGCGCCCTGCTTTTCTTCCTGCTCCAGCAGGCTCAGTTGCAGGCTGTCGTTTTCATCTTTGGCCTGGGCCAGTTCGGCACTGATTTGCGCGTTGCGCTCGGTCAGTTCCTGATTCTTCTGCACCAGGTCGCTGACCAGTTGCTCCAGTTGACTAAGGGAAGTTTCCAACATGATTGCCTTCTCGGGGTGTTTCAGGGGGCGCACACGATAAAGAAAAGTCCGCGTGCTAGCCAGGGATATCGGGTTTAGACGCTTCGGCCTGGTGCAGATTGACCCGCCGATCCGGGTCCGGTTCCCCGTTTTGCCTACCACCGGTCAGGAAAAAAGATAGCTGCCTCACAATTTCATCTTCGCCCGCTCAAGTCTTTACCCCGCCGACCGATAGGCATGGCAGTCCTGACTCCTGCGCACGGTTCGCGTGCCCTTTTCCCTCCTGGATACCACCATGTCCCTACGCAACATGAATATCGCCCCGCGCGCGCTTCTGGGCTTTGCTCTGATCGGTGCGCTGATGCTGGCCCTGGGTCTGTTCGCCCTGAACCAGATGAGCAAGATTCGCCAGGCCGGCGAAACCATCGAGACCTCGACGGTGCCAAGCCTGACCAACCTCGACCAACTGACCCAGCTGACCCTGCGCCTGCGCACCCTGTCGTACCGCCTGCTGCTCAACCGCGAAGCCGACACCCTGCAGGCCACCCTCAAGCTGATCGACCAGCGCAACCAGCAGATCGACGACGCGCGCCGCAACTACGAGCCGTTGATCTTCGGCAACCAGGAACGCTCGGCCTACAACCAGTACGTACAGTTGCTGGGCCAGTACCGCCAACTGGAAAACCGCATGCGCCTGGCCTCGCAGAACAATGACCTGGACACCCTGCGCAACCTGATCAACCGCGACATGCTCGACAGCTCCGAGCAGATCAACAGCGTCATGGATCAACTGGTCAGCATCAACACCGAACAAACCAGCGAGATCAACCGCACCGCCGCCGAACAATATTCCAATGCCGTGACTCTGGTGATCGGCCTGCTGCTGGCCGCCACCGCCCTGACCCTGATCTGCGCCCTGCTGCTGACCCGCAGCATCGTCAAGCCGATCGACGAAGCCCTGCAGGCCGCCGAGCGTATTGCCGAAGGCGACCTGACCCGCAGCATCCACGCCGAAGGCCAGGACGAAGCAGCGCGTCTGCTCAAGGCCATGGCCAAGATGCAGAACAAGCTGCGCGACACCCTGCAGCAGATTTCCGGCTCGGCCACCCAGCTGGCATCGGCGGCCGAAGAGCTCAACAGCGTCACCGACGAAAGCGCCCGTGGCCTGCAGCAACAGAACAACGAAATCGAACAGGCCGCCACGGCCGTCACCGAGATGACCAGCGCCGTGGAAGAAGTCGCGCGCAATGCCGTGAGCACCTCGGAAGCCTCCAAGGAAGCCACCCGCTCGGCCGGTGACGGCCGTGACCTGGTCATGGAAACCGTCAGCGCCATCGAGCGCATGAGCACCGACGTGCAAGGCACTGCCGAACTGATCGGTAACCTGGCGGAAGAGTCGCGCGATATCGGCAAGGTGCTCGACGTGATTCGCGGCCTGGCCGACCAGACCAACCTGCTGGCACTCAACGCCGCCATCGAAGCGGCGCGTGCCGGGGAAGCCGGCCGCGGCTTTGCCGTAGTGGCTGATGAAGTGCGCGCCCTGGCCCACCGCACCCAGCAGTCGACCAGCGAAATCGAACGGATGATCGGCAGTATCCAGGGCGGCACCGAGCAGGCGGTCAACTCCATGCGCAACAGCACCGAACGCGCCGAGTCGACCCTGAACATCGCCCGTGGCGCTGGCCTTGCGCTGGAAACCATCACCGGCGCGGTGGCCGAGATCAACGAACGCAACCTGGTGATCGCCAGCGCCGCCGAAGAGCAGGCCCAGGTTGCCCGCGAAGTCGACCGCAACCTGGTCAACATCAACGATCTTTCGGTGCAGTCGGCCACCGGCGCCCACCAGACCAGCGCCGCCAGTGCCGAGCTGTCGCGCCTGGCGGTGGACCTGAGCGGGCTGGTGTCGCGCTTTAGCGTTTGACCTGCAGATCGGCCAGCGCAGCCGGCTTGAGGGGGTCCCACTGCGCAATGGGACCGCCCTCGGGGCTGAAGCCGTTGTTGTAGCGCGTGGCCAGTTTGTCCACGGCATTAAGTGCCGTGGTCACCGCTCCTTCAGCCCAACCGCCGGTCCAGGACACATCGTCGCCGGCCAGGATGAAGCCATCCACCGCGCTACCGTCACTGCCCTCCTTGAACTGGCTGAACAACAGCCGCTGGTACTCGTACTGGCCCGGCAGGTTCATCTTGAAAGCCCCAAGGTAGAAAGGCTCGTTCTCCCAGTTGATCTCGACAAAGGGGTCTGCCGCAGGGAAATGCGAAGCCAGGTCAAGGCCGGGATAAACCTGATCGAGCAAGGCTGTGCACAACTCGCCATGTTGCGGCAGGCTGCCCTGACGGTCACCGAGAAACTTCAGGCTGTCGTCGTTCCAGGTATATGACAAGAAAACCCCACTACCTTTGTAGGCTCCCGGGTTTCGGCTGTAGTCCACCAGGTAGGTGCCACGGGTCAGGCGGTCAGACAGGGTAATACTCATCAGTTGCTTGCCGTCCGGCCCGCGCTGGGTCCAGAACGGCTCGCGGGTAGCGGCAAATACCTTGGCCGACTGCATGTAGTGGGTATACATCACTGCTTCCCATTGCTGCTGCGTCAGCAGCGAACGGCTGGCCTCAAGGCCTTCGGCGCCGTTCATGTAGCGGAACTTGTCGAGTATCCGCACATGCGGGGTGTAGACCACACTGGCGTAGCGCAGGCGTTGGTCGCGTCCGCTCTGCAGGTCATGGCAGAGCACTTCGAAACCGCCACCTTCGCCCGCTGTCAGGCGCTTGATCTGCCGAACTTCCTGGCGCAGCGGGTCGCCCGGAAACGCGCTCGCCAGTTCTTCCAGGGTCATGTTCTGCGGCCAGAACACGCTGTCATCACCAAAGGCCGCTGCAGGTTGCTGCCAAAGCCGTAGGGGCAACTGGTCGGCACCGTCGCGCATCAACAGGTGGTTGATATCCAGCCCGGTATACAGCACCCGCAGTACTTCCAGAAAGCAATTGGGAAAGTCGGTGTTCCAGCCACCCGTACCAAAGCCGATCTGGCCGAACAGGTTAATCTCGTCGGCAGGCCAACGCGCCTGCTCGACCATCGCGGCATGAAAGCTGAGGTTGTCCCAGCCTTCGCGCAAAATTGCATTCCACAACAGTTTGATTTTCGCCGGGTCTATTGTCCCGGCAGACATGGCGTGTTCCATTTCCTTGAAATGGATAGGCGCCTGCTCGAGAAACTCATCGAAGAACTTGATTTCAATGTTCTCGAACGCCGGCGGCCGGGGAAAGTTGTCATTGCCGACTTCGTAGTAATATTTTTCGTCGGCATAATCAACGACGGTACTAACGGCGGCGGCACTTCCGGGATTGGGAAAGTCTTCAGTGTTATCCCGCATGCGCACTTTGCTGAAGTAATGCATCAGCGCCTGGCCCGACAACGGAAAGCGCATGGCACCGCGCTCAAACGGCACGCTATCGTTGACCGCGGTCGAATACAGGCGCCCGCCTATGCGTCCGCTGGCCTCCACCAAAACCGGATGCAGGCCCATGCGCATTGCTTCATAGGCGGCAACCAGCCCGGCCACGCCGGCCCCCACCACCAGCACTTGCTGGCCATGATGCTGTGGCTGGATTCGGCCAAGCGGTGCCGGCCCCTTGTCCGCCAGGTACTGCCCATAGTCAAAAGGAAAGTCTGGAATCAGCGCCCGAACCTGATTATCCAGCACACGCTTGGCGGAAAGAATTCGTGAAGGGATCGAGGACATATCAGGCTCCGCCTGAAGGCAGTGATGAACTCACAGCATAGAGCCGGGGGTCTTCAATAGTTATATTGATTGGCAATCAAAAACACGGCACTTGAACTAGCAAAAATGCCAGTTGACGCTAACTATTTTATATCGCCTGATCATTATTTTCAGGAGAGCACACATGAACACATCATCACTGCCGCTGCGCATTGCTTGCGCCCAAGTTGCACCGAAAGTTGCCGATGTAATCCATAACCGCGAAGTTTCCAATGCAGCGATCATCGAGGCCGCCCGGGAAGGCGCGGAACTGGTCGTGCTGCCGGAGCTTATGCAGAGCGGCTACGTGTTTGAAGACCGCGACGAAGCCTTGAGCGTTGCCGAGGGTTTATACGACGCCACGGTCAAGGGTTGGTTCGCCCTCGCCCGGCAACACGAGATCATGGTGGTGGCCGGCCTGTGCGAACGCCTGTCGGCAACCGAAGTCGCCAACAGCGTAGTGCTGATCGAGCCTCAGGGCTGGATCACCTGCTATCGCAAGGTGCACCTGTGGGACCGGGAAAAACTCATCTTCACACCGGGCGAACAACCGCCACCCGTTGTGCGAACGGCCAAAGGGCGAATAGCACTGATGATCTGTTATGACCTGGAGCTCCCGGAGTGGGTACGCCTGGCTGCGCTGAGTGGTGCACAGTTGTTGTGTGCGCCCGCCAACTGGCCAGAATTCCCCCGCCCTCCCGAGGAGCGCCCGGCAGAAATCGTCCGGGTTCAGGCGGGGGCAGCAGTGAATCGCATGTTCATCGCGGTTTGTGATCGCCATGGCAGCGAACGCGGGGTCGACTGGGTGGGCGGTTCAACCATTGTCGATGCCGACGGCTTTCCCCTGGCTGGCGCCAGCAGCCTGCCCGAAGCGCAACTGCTGCTGGCCGACCTGGACCTGAGCGACGCCGACTACAAGTGGATCAGCGACCACAACCATGTCCATGAAGATCGCCAGCCGCAGCTTTACGGCGGTGTCTGCAACACTAGTACTCAATCCGTACGTCACCCTTCGGCACACTGCAGCAGGACAAAATATAACCCTCCGCCACATCGTCATCAGTGATGCCACCGTTGTGTTCCATCTCCACTTCGCCGCCCAGCTTGAGCACCTTGCAGGTGCCGCAGATGCCCATGCCGCAGGCCTTGGGGATCATCAGCCCGAGCTTGGCCGCCGCCGCGTGCACGGTCTCGCCCGGGGCGACGCGGATGCTCTTGCCGGTGGCGGTGAATTCGACTTGGTGCAGGTCGCCGGCGTCCACCTCGGCAGCTTCGGCGGCTTGTTCGGCGTGTTCCACGGCATCGGCCTTGACCTCGGCCGGGGTCGCGCCGAACGACTCTTCATGGTAGCGGCTCATGTCGTAGCCGCTACTTTCCAGCAGGCGCTTGACCGCGTTCATGTAGGGCGTCGGGCCGCAGCAGAAAATCTCCCGTTCCAGGTAGTCCGGGGCGATCAACTCCATCAGCTTCTGGTTCAGGTAGCCGCGATAGCCCGCCCAGGGCTCGCCCAAGCCGTGCTTCTCGCAAATGATATGAAGGCTGAAGTTGTCGATTCGCGACGCCATATGTTCCAGCTCGCGGTGATAGATGATGTCTTTCGGTGAGCGCGCGCTATGAACGAAAACCATGTCGACATTGCCGTTGGTGTCATAGAACCAGCGGGCCATGGACATCACCGGGGTGATACCGACGCCGCCGCTGAGGTACAGCACCTTGGGGCTGGGGAAATCCATGGCGTTGAACAGCCCGACCGGGCCGTGTACCGCCAGCTCCTGGCCTTCGTGCAATGTGTCGTGCAGCCAGTTGGAGACCTTGCCGCCGGGCACGCGCTTGATGGTCACCGAGAAACTGTAGGGCACCGACGGCGAGCTTGAGATGGTGTACGAGCGCATGATCGGCTCGCCATCGATCTCAAGCTCCAGGGTGACGAACTGCCCGGGCTTGAAGAAGAACATGATCGGCTGATCGGCCATGAAACAGAAGGTGCGCACGTCCCAGGTTTCCTGGATCACCTTGACGCAACGGACGATGTGGCGGCCGTTGGCCCAGGTCTGGGTGCTGACCGGATTGAGGAAGCTGTTGGACATGCTCGTCTCCACGGCCGACTGCGGCCTGATGGCTGCGATTCTGCTTAAGCCGCGCAGGCGACACTTACCTATCCGCGACATTGGCGTGCTTATCGCGACCAGCCCCCAGCCACGGGGGCTTACGCGTCGGAAACGGATCTGATCATGTCGTCCATGGATATGGTTCCTGCGCCCTTCGAACGCACACTCCATCGCACATGATCCTGCTGTACTTGAGCCTTGCGTCGCCATAACAACGATTAGCCACTTTCACCGGCCACAAGCACTGGCCATGAGGACCTACACGATGGACGTCACCGCAACTTTGAGTCTGGGCGATCCACTGGAACCTGCACGCAAGGCCACCGCCGAGATGCTGCAGAGCCGCGAGCGGACCTTCTCGCTGCCACAGCCGTTCTACTGCGACGAGCGCCTGTTCCAGATCGACATGGAAGAAATCTTCCAGAAGGAATGGCTGATCGCCGGGATGACCTGTGAAATCCCGACCAAGGGCAACTTCATCACCCTGCAGATCGGCAAGAACCCGATCCTGGTGGTGCGCGGTGCCGAAGGCCAGGTGCACGCCTTCCACAACGTCTGCCGCCATCGCGGTTCACGCCTGTGCACCAGCGACAAGGGCAAGGTCGCCAAGCTGGTCTGCCATTACCACCAGTGGACCTACGAGCTGGACGGCCGCCTGCTGTTTGCCGGCACCGAAATGGGCGCCGATTTCGACATGAAGCAGTACGGCCTCAAGCCTGTGAACGTCAAGACCGCCGGTGGCTACATCTTCATCAGCCTGGCCGAGAACCCGCCGGCGATTGACGACTTCCTCGCCACCCTGACCCACTACATGGAACCCTACGACATGGAGAACACCAAGGTGGCGGTGCAAACCACCTTGATGGAGAAGGCCAACTGGAAGCTGGTGCTGGAAAACAACCGCGAGTGCTACCACTGCAGCGGCTCGCACCCTGAACTGCTGAAAACCCTGCTGGAATGGGACGACGTCACCGACCCACGCGCCGACCAGGCGTTCAAGGACCACGTCGCCGCCTCGGCTGCCGCCTGGGATGCCGAGAAGATCCCCTACGCCCACGCAAGCTTCGGCCTGCGTAACCGTATCGTGCGCATGCCGCTGCTCAAGGGCACGGTGTCGATGACCCTGGATGGCAAGCAGGGCTGCCAGAAGCTCATGGGCCGGATCAAGAACCCGGATCTCGGCTCGATGCGCATCCTGCACCTGCCGCACTCGTGGAACCACTGCATGGGCGATCACATCATCGTCTTCACTGTGTGGCCGATCAGCGCCCAGGAGACCATGGTCACCACCAAGTGGCTGGTGCACAAGGATGCGGTTGAAGGTGTGGACTACGACCCGGCGCGCATGCGCCAGGTGTGGGACGCCACCAACGACCAGGACCGGCGCCTGGCTGAAGAGAACCAGCGTGGGATCAACTCCACGGCGTATCAGCCCGGGCCTTATTCGAAGACCTATGAGTTTGGCGTGGTTAATTTCGTCGATTGGTACAGCGAGCGGATGCTGAGCAACCTGGGGGCGGCGCCGGCGCCTTATCTGAAGGGTGTGGCTGCGCAGTAAAGCGGGGCCGCTTTGCGGCCCATCGCCGGCAAGGCCGGCTCCCACAGGTGGTGTGTATACCTGCAAACCCTGTGGGAGCTGGCCTTGCCAGCGATGGGACCGTACCAGCCTGTACAAATTTTGATCACCTACCGCAATCCCCCGGCCCCACTGGGCCCGTCCACACAGCAAACACTTTATCCACAGGACAGCCCACAGCTAATGTGGGCAAGTCGTTGTTTTTCCCACTAAATTTTATTGATCAATATTTGATCAAATCTCTGCACGCCTTTAAATACAAGGCTCACAGCGGAAGGCGAACACCTTATCCACAGAGACGCCAACAGACTTTGTGTGCAAAAGTCGCAGCGGTGAAAAAGCGTTGTGGATAACGCCCTGAACAACTGAAAAAACGGGCGTGGGCAGGCATAAACACGGCAATTGGCTAGTTTTTGATCAACCGTGCGCAGCCCTTGCCACACGGGCCTCTCAGCCATGGGCGAACATATTATCCACAGACCCGCCAACAGCGATTGTGGGCAAACTCAGCCTAGCCAGAGGGAGAAAACCTCGAGAAATCCACAACTTAGCTTGATCATTTTTTGACCATAACGCCGAAGGGCACGCAATGCGTGCCCTGCAGCCATACACGAACACTTTATCCACAGATCGGCCAACAGACTTTGTGAGCAACTGTCAGCGTAATACGCCCTCTTCCACCAGCAGCTTGAGGATGGCTTGCGCGCCGTCTGCGGGGCAGAGGTCCTTGAGTACTTGCCCACCACCGCCACTGGCCTTGGCGGTAGCAGCTTTCATGCGGTCGGCGCCGCTCTTGGCCTTGATCACTTTCAGGCGCTTGGGCCGTGGCTTGGCCGGCTGCAGCTCGGCGCTTGTGAATAACTCGTCTTCGACAACATCCACCTGGCGCGCTGCCAACACCCCGCGCCGGGCCGGGCCAAAGGCGCTCTGGCGCGGCTTGGGCGCGGCGTTATCCACAGTCGCCAGCAGCGGCAGGCGTACCTTCAGACGCCGCCGCTGGCCCCGTGGCAGGGCCTGCAGCACTTGGGCGACACCATTGTGGATAGATTCAACTTCGGCCAGGCCCACCACCAGCGGCCAGCCCAGACGCTCGGCCAGCAGGAACGGCAGCATCCCCGAACCTTCGCCGGTTTCCGCCTGGCTGCCGGTCAGCACCAATTGAGCGCCAGCGTCGCGCAGGTAATCGCCGAGTACGCCCAGGGCATCGGCGCCATGTGGCTGTTCGAGCACGTCGATGTGCTCCAGGCCCATACCCAGGTAAGCGCGCAAGGCCGGCTCCTGCGGGTCGCCGGCGTGCAGCACCTGCAAGTTATCCCCAGCCAGCTGCAGGCCCAGCTCTACCGCCCGGGCATCCTGCTCGGCACGTCGAGTGCGGCCAGAGCTTGGGTGGGCACCGATTGAAACCAGACTGATGACCTTGGTGTGCATAGTTATCCCCTGCCCTCAGGCCGCATCGCGCTTGACGTCGTTGCGGTAGTTTTCCACAGCCTCGATCAGCGCCTGGAGAATCGCCGCGCTGTCGCCGATCACCGACAGGTCGGCACGCTTGATCATGTCGCAGCCGGGGTCCATGTTGATCGCCACCACCTTGTCGCAGGCGCCGATGCCCTGCAGGTGCTGGATCGCCCCGGAGATACCCACAGCCAGGTAAACCCGCGCGGTCACCCAGGTACCAGTGGCACCGACCTGGCGATTGCGTGGCATAAAGCCATCATCCACAGCCACCCGCGAGGCGCCTTCGGTCGCGCCGAGGGCCACGGTGGCGCGGTGGAACAGTTCCCAATCCTTGACGCCGTTACCGCCCGAGACAATGAATTCGGCCTCGGCCATGGCGATGGCCGCCGGATCGACGGCCACCGGGCCGAGGTCTTCAATGCGCGACAAGCTGCGCACAGCACTTGTGGATAACTGCACCGGCAAGGCTTCGTGGCGGGTTTCACTGACCGGTTCCGCGCATTCGACAGCCGCCAGGATCAAGCGCGGCAAGCCGCGCACCAGGTCTTGCTGACCAGCGCCGGCGCGGCCGCTGCACTGCCCGTCCTTGACCTGCCAGACCCGAGTCGCCGGGCGTTCGCCAATGGCCGCCGCAAAGCGCCGGCCCAGCTCGCCGCCACCCGTGCGGCTGTCTGGCAGCAGCCAATGGCGTGGGCTGTACTGGTTATCCACAGCGCGCAGGCCCTGCACCAACTGCTCCGGTGCGTAACCTGCGAACTCGTCACCTTCGATGACCAGCAGGCGATCGACGCCGGCTGTGGAAAAGTTGCTTTCCTTGTGTTCGCCAAACACCACTGCCAGCACCGCGCCGTCGCTACCGGCCAGGCTGTGGGCCAGGCCCAGCAGGTCGCGGTCGTGGCTGCCCAGGCGACCGCCGACCATGTCTGGAACCACGGCGATGTAGAACGCCGGCTGTGCCACCTGGTGCAGCGGCAATTGCACCACGGCCGCAGCCGTGCGCTTGCTGCTGCCACCCTGCTGGGCGCCGCTGCGGTCGATGCGCTTGAGGCCATTGGGACCGATGAAGCCGACCCCGTGCGGGTTCTTGCGAATGATGCCGTTGGGCCCCATCCAGCTGTGTTGCTGGCCCTGCTGCATGGCCGCGTGCAGCGGGTGCAGGCGGTTGCGGGCGATCCACTCGGCGCGCGGATCACGGCGAATAATGTCGCTCATCAGTGCACCTCCGCAGGTTCACGCTGTGCCGGAGCGGGTTTGCTCGGCGCCGCCGGTTCTTCGAGAATGGCGTCGGCAACCAGTTCCGCCAGGTCCTTGATCAGCGGACGGGGCTCGACTACGCCCTCAAGCATCGCCGTGCACTGTGGACAACCCACGGCCACCAGCTCGGCGGCGGTTTCACGAATGTCGTCCATGCGCATGTCGGGGATCCGTTGTTTGCCCGGAATATCGGTAATCGGCGCTCCGCCGCCACCGCCGCAGCAGCGCGAACGCAAGCCCGACCGCTGCATCTCCCTGACCTCGATGCTGAGCGCGCGCAATACCTCGCGCGGCGCCTCGTACTCACCGTTGTAGCGGCCCAGGTAGCACGGGTCGTGGTAGGTCACGCTGCCGCCCTTGTGCTGGCCCAGGTTGAGCGCGCCTGCGCCAATCAGCTCGGCGATGTAAGTGCTGTGGTGCTGCACCAGGTAGTTGCCGCCGAAGGCCCCGTATTCGTTCTTGAGCACGTGGAAGCTGTGCGGATCGCAGGTGACGATGCGCTTGAAGCTGTACTTGGCCAGGGTCTGGATATTGCGCCGGGCCAGTTGCTGGAAGGTCGCTTCATCGCCCAGGCGCCGGGCCACGTCACCGCTGTCGCGCTCTTCCAGGCCGAGCACGGCGAAGTCCACTTGCGCGGCTTTGAGCACTTTGACGAAAGCGCGCAGGGTGCGCTGGTTGCGCATGTCGAAGGCACCGTCGCCGACCCAGAACAGCACCTCGGCGGTCTTGATGTCGCCGAGCAGGTTGAGGTTGAGGTCCGCCGCCCAGTTCATCCGCCCGCCCGGGGCGAAGCCGCCGGGGTTGTCGGTGGCGATCAGGTTGTCCAGCACCTCGGCGCCCTTGTTCGGTGTCGCGCCTTTTTCCAGGGTCAGGTGGCGGCGCATGTCGACGATGGCATCGACGTGCTCGATCATCATCGGGCATTCCTCGACGCAGGCGCGGCAGGTGGTGCACGACCACAGGGTCTGGGCATCGACCAGGCCGTTGACGATCGGCTGGTGCGGGTTGCCGCCATGCTCGCCAATGGCTTTGCCAGGATAGGGGCTGCCGGCAAACTTGGCATCGGTACCACCGGCCAGGCCAACGACCATGTCCTGGATGAGTTTTTTCGGGTTCAGCGGCTGGCCGGCGGCAAACGCCGGGCACACGGCCTCGCACTTGCCGCACTGCACGCAGGCGTCAAAACCGAGCAATTGGTTCCAGGTGAAATCCTTGGGCTTTTCTACCCCCAGCAACGCTTGCGGGTCTTCCAGGTCGATGGGCTTGAGCCCGGTCGAACGGCCACCGCCAAAGCGCTCGGCACGCCGGTGCCAGGCCAGGTGCAGGGCACCGGCGAAGGCATGCTTCATCGGCCCGCCCCAGGTCATGCCGAAGAACAGCTCGGACACGCCCCACAACACGCCAAGCCCCAGCAGCGCCACCAGCAGCCAGCCGCCGAAGCCTTCGGGGAGGATCCCGGCGACCGGCAAGGTGGCGATGAAGAAGCTTGCGGCGAACACCAGCAGGCTTTTCGGCAAGCGCATCCATGGGCCTTTGGACAGCCGCGACGGCGGATTGAGCCGGCGTTTGTAAACGAACAGCGCACCGGCAAACATCAGCGCAGTAGCGAACAGCAAGGCGTAGCCGAGAATCTTGTTATGCAGGCCGAAGCCATGCACCAGGATCGCCAGCACCGCCGCCAGGACAAAGCCGCCAGCGGTGGCCACGTGGGTGTTGGCCATGTACTTGTCGCGGGCGACCACGTGGTGCAGGTCAACCATATAGCGCCGCGGCATGGCCAGCAGGCCGCCGAGCAGATCGACCTTCGAAGGCCGACCCTGGCGCCACATCCGCACGCGCCGCAGCGCGCCCAGGACAGCAAGGCCCAGGGCGGCGAACAGGAGGATGGGGATAAGGGTGTTCAACATTTAGAGGCACCTTTCAGGTGCAAGCCTCAAGCTTCAAGCTGCAAGCAAAGGCAACACCGCGCTGCTTTTGCTTACCGCTTGAAGCTTGCCGCTCGCAGCTGCCTTAGAAATCCTTACAAAGCCGGAGCGCATCGTAGATAGCGGCATGGGTATTGCGCTGCGCCACGCAGTCGCCGATGCGATACAGCAAGTAGCCTTCGCCCGGCTGGCTGAGAATCGGCTGCGGCTTGATCGCGAACAGCGCTTCGATGTCGATCTGGCCCTTGTTGCGCGAGCCTTCCTTGAGGCCGTAGTACAGCGCCTCGTCCGGCCGTACACCGTTCTCGATCACCACCTGGTCGACCACCCGCTCCTCTTTGGCACCGGTGTATTCGTTCTCCAGCACCGCCACCAGTTTGTCACCCTCGCGGTAGACCTTTTCCAGCATCAGGTCGCCAGTCATGATCACTTCTTTGGGGTACATGCTGCGGTAGTAGGTCGGGAACGACGTGCCACCAATGGCCACGCCCGGCTTGATGTCGTCGGTGACGATCTCGACCTGGCTGCCCTTGTCAGCGATGTAGTCGGCCACCGACATGCCGGTGAATTCGCAGATAGTGTCGTACACCAGCACGTTCTTGCCCGGCGCCACCTTGCCGTCGAGCACGTCCCAACTGCTGACCACCAGCCCTTCGGCGGCGCCCCAGTGTTCGTTCTGTTCGATGAATGGATGGCCGCCCACCGCCAGCACGATGATGTCCGGGCGCAGGTCTTGAATGGTGTCGATATCGGCGGCAGTACCCAGGCGCAAGTCGACCTTCAGGCGCGCCAGCTCCAGCTGGTACCAGCGGGTGATACCGGCGATCTGGTCGCGCTGCGGCGCCTTGGCGGCAATGCTGATCTGCCCGCCGATGGCGTCCTTCTTCTCGAACAGGGTGACGTCATGGCCGCGCTCTGCTGCCACGCGCGCGGCTTCCATGCCCGCAGGCCCGGCGCCAACCACCACCACCTTGCGCTTGGGTCCGGTGCTTTTCTCGATGATGTGCGGCACGCCCATGTATTCACGGGAGGTCGCGGCGTTCTGGATGCACAGCACGTCCAGGCCCTGGTACTGGCGGTCGATGCAGTAGTTGGCACCCACGCACTGCTTGATCTGGTCGATCTGGCCCATCTTGATCTTGGCGATCAGGTGCGGGTCGGCGATGTGCGCACGGGTCATGCCGACCATGTCGACATAACCGCCTTCGAGAATGCGCGTAGCCTGGTTCGGGTCCTTGATGTTCTGCGCGTGCAGCACCGGCACCTTGACCACTTCCTTGATGCCGGCTGCCAGGTGCAGGAACGGCTCGGGCGGGAAGCTCATGTTGGGAATGACGTTGGCCAGGGTGTTGTGGGTGTCGCAGCCCGAACCGATCACGCCGAAAAAATCCAGCATGCCGGTGGCGTCGTAGTACTGGGCGATTTCCTTCATGTCCTCATGACTGAGGCCATCGGGGTGGAACTCGTCACCGCAGATGCGCATGCCCACGCAAAAGTCCGGGCCCACTTCGGCACGCACGGCCTTGAGCACTTCCAGGCCGAACTTCATCCGCCCTTCAAAGGTGCCGCCCCATTCGTCGGTGCGCTTGTTGACCCGCGGGCTCCAGAACTGGTCGATCATGTGCTGGTGCACCGCCGACAGCTCGATGCCGTCCAGGCCACCTTCCTTGGCCCGGCGCGCGGCCTGCGCGTAGTTGCCGATCACCCGCCAGATTTCTTCTGGCTCGATGGTCTTGCAGGTGGCCCGGTGCACCGGCTCGCGCACCCCCGATGGCGACATCAGGGTCGGCCAGTTGAAGCCGTCCCAGCGCGAGCGACGGCCCATGTGGGTAATCTGGATCATGATCTTGGCGCCATGCTTGTGCATGGCGTCGGCCAGGTTCTGGAAGTGCGGGATGATGCGGTCGGTCGAGAGGTTCACCGACGCCCACCATTCCTGTGGGCTGTCGATGGCCACCACCGAGGAGCCGCCGCAAATCGCCAGGCCGATGCCGCCCTTGGCTTTCTCTTCGTAGTACTTCACGTAGCGCTCGGTGGTCATGCCGCCGTCGGTGGCGTAGACCTCGGCGTGCGCAGTGCTCAGTACCCGGTTGCGGATGGTCAGTTTGCCGATCTGGATCGGCTGGAACATTGCTTCGAAAGCCATGGCAGGATCCTCGACTTACAACGGCTTGACGATGAACAGGCCGTCGTCGTGGCCTTCTTGCGAACCGCCGTAGACCTGCTCGGCGACCGTGCGAATGTTGCTGCCGCGGGCGGCCAGGATCTGGTCCATGGCCCCGGCGAACCAGCCGGTGAACATGTAGTCGACCTTGCGCCCGACCTTGCCGTACACATAGACGAACGCCGAATGCTCGAGCTTGACGCTGGCGGTGCCCTTGTCGAGGTCGATGTCCTGGATCTTGAACAGGCCCCAGCCGCGCTGGGACAGGCGCTTCATGTAGTGCTCGAACACCGCCACGCCTTGCAGGCCGTGGCATTCGGCCTCTTTCTCGCACCAGTGCCAGGCAGACTTGTAGCCGGCCTTGTAGAGGATCTCGGCATAGGCCTCGGCGCCCAGTACTTCCTCGATGCCCATGTGGTTGTTGACGAAGAAATGCCGCGGCACGTACAGCATCGGCAGGGCGTCGCTGGTCCAGACACCGGTTTCGCTGTCGACTTCGATAGGCAATTGCGGGGCGATCTTGGCCATGGAAACTGAACTCCAGAAATGTGGTATTCACGATGCAAAGCCGCTTTGGCTTTGCTCTTCAATAAACAGCCGCTGTGAATGCCTTTGGAGCCGTAGCGAGCACGTCGAGAGTAAGAAAGGACCGGAGCGAAAGGCGAGACAGTACCGAGGTACGGCGAGCTTTTCGCGAGGACCTGACGCAGCTATCGGCGAGCGGAGTAGGCTCCAGAGGTATTCACTCGCCCCAGACGTCCTTTAGAACGTTGACCCAGTTCTCGCCCATGATCTTGCGCACCACGCGCTCGGAGTGGCCGCGTTTGAGCAGGGTCTCGGTGAGGTTGGGGAACTCGCCCACGGTGCGGATGCCCAGCGGGTTGATGATCTTGCCGAAGTTGGTCAGGCGCCGGGCGTAGCCCTTGTCGTGGGTCAGGTACTCGAAAAAATCCTGGCCGTGGCCTTGGGTGAAGTCGGTACCGATGCCGATGGAGTCTTCACCGACAATATTCATGGTGTATTCGATGGCTTCGGCGTAGTCGTCGATGGTCGAATCGATACCCTTGGCCAAGAACGGCGCGAACATGGTAACGCCGACGAAACCGCCGTGATCGGCAATGAACTTGAGCTCTTCATCGGACTTGTTGCGCGGGTGCTCCTTAAGCCCGGAAGGCAGGCAGTGGGAGTAGCACACCGGCTTTTTCGATTCGAGGATGACTTCTTCGGAGGTCTTGGAACCGACATGGGACAGGTCGCACATGACCCCGACGCGGTTCATCTCGGCGACAATCTCGCGGCCAAAACCCGATAGCCCGCCGTCACGCTCATAGCAACCGGTACCGACCAGGTTCTGGGTGTTGTAGCACATCTGCACAATGCCCACGCCCAGCTGCTTGAACACCTCGACGTAGCCGATCTGGTCTTCGAAGGCATGGGCGTTCTGGAAGCCGAAGAGGATGCCGGTCTTGCCCAGTTCCTTGGCCTTGCGGATGTCGGCGGTGGTGCGCACCGGCATCACCAGGTCGCTGTTGTCGCGGATCAGCTTCTGGCTGGCGGCGATGTTGTTGACCGTGGCCTGGAAGCCTTCCCAGACCGACACTGTGCAGTTGGCCGCGGTCAGGCCGCCCTTGCGCATGTCCTCGAACAGCTCGCGGTTCCATTTGGCAATGATCAGCCCGTCGATAACGATGCTGTCGGCGTGTAATTCGGCTGGGCTCATCAGGCTGTCCCCTTTATTGGTAAAACCTGCGCCGAATCTTCTGCCGGCGCTTTGGAGCCAGCATATGCCTAGGGGCAATGTCGCCCAGATGCAAAAACGACAGGGGAATTGCCGAAAGCGTCAACGTCTGCTGAAGGGGGGGCAGTTTGTGCCGCGGCGAACCCTGGGAATAGAAGCGCGTCCCTCTGGGTTGCAGCAGTGGTCGCTCTATCATTGCTCGACCAGCCAGGAGGCTGGCGCCCTTTACAGGAGTAACGACATGCTGCAATCGGATCAACTTGACTTCATCAGTTCCCTTGAGCTGCCTGCCCGCAAACCCGTCATCGCCACTCGCGCGGCGTTTGCGGCAGCACCCACCCTCCCGGGAGTCGCCTTCGACGAAAACACCGACAATGGCGTCGTCGTCGGTGAAAGTGCCATCGGCCTCACTGACTCGCTGTCGGAACAAAACAGTATTGATGTAATGAACTGCATCTCCCTCATGCAACAAGGGGCAGACAAGAAGTTCGACAAGGAAACCCAGCGCAAGCAGTGGTATGAGTTCTACACCAAAGGCCTGGCGACATTGGGATGGAACACTACCAACAACGCCTCTCAGCTTTACACCCCACGCGCCAGTGAGTTTTCCATGGACCAGATTGCCCTGGAAATCATTGGCGCGGTGTCCGGTGGCGGTGCATTCAGGAGCATTGCGGAAAAAACCCTGAATGGCCTGCAAAAAGACCAGGGCGCACTGAACCTGCTGGAAAACAACAGCGCCTCGGAATCCTTCGGCACCTTCCAGATTCTTCCGTGCCTCGAGTCCAGCAAGGGTCAGGTAGCGATGGTGCTCAATTGCCTGGAGTTCAAGAAACAGGTCAGGACCAAGCGCGTGCTGTTTTTCAAATTCAAGAAAACCAATGTGACCATCTATCGGGCTGCTAGCCAGGTTCAGTTGAACACCAATCTGTATGCCCGCATCCGTTCTGCGGTAGAAGACAAACTGGCCGGTGGTGCAGAAAACTTTCTTGAGCAATTCGAGATTTGATACTTCGCGTGCCGATGCCCGGCATCGGCACTGCCCATCGCAAGGAGTGCCAACATGCCCATTGCTTTCGAAAGTTATATCAACGCTGCGCAGATTGCCTGTTTATCCACGCACCTACCTGTGAGCACCAAGGAAGACCTATTGAGATCGAGCCTGCTCGCGCAAATGTCTGCCGACAAACAGCCGTATCAATCTATCCAGGCGTGGCACTCGCACTACAGTAAGGCGCTCGGTAAGTTAGGCTGGGTTTTCACCACCGAGCAGTTGACCGAATACACCTCAAGCCTGGGAAGCACAATCACGCTAATGGAACTGCTTCAGCAGGTTGCCAATCCCTATGCGATTCCAGCGCAGGTGTGGACTGCATTGAACGAGCCGGGTCAGCCCGACCCCAAAAGCACTGTTCTGCGCCAATCTGCTTTTAAACCGCTGGCTGGCCAGGACCGGCTGTTGATCACTATTGAAGTGCTGATTGCGCGTTCGTCAACGGCGATCAAGAAGATCAGTCTGGCCCTGGAGACTAAACCCTTTAACGTCACCGATGACTGGCTAAAGCATTCGTTTTCCTGTCAGAACATTCTGCGCCCAATCCAGATCCGCCACAGTGATGCCAGTCTCAAAGCAAGCTACAGCAGCCTGAGGAGCACCGTGACCAGCAAACTGGGTAGCCACATTCAGCAACTCACCTTCGAACTTCCCCACCCGTGAATCGCTGGCTATTCCACTGATACTGTCGCACTGGTCAATCCTGGCAATGCGGCAGTATCCGAGCCCCTCGCAATGAACACCTCTATGGATTCAACCCCGATAGTTATTCCACCGGCACTAACGCCGGCAACTCGCAGCCTGGTCAACTACCACAATAACACTCTACCGGGTGCAGTGAATGCTGCGGTGGCAGCGGATAGTGTCCTCAGTTTCAGTGACCGACTGACAGATACGCGGTGCAAGAGCGTGTTGAACAGCACACTTTTTGCGCAACTGTTGGCTCAACAACAAACGCCCCCGGGTCAGGACTGGTTTGCCAGCTACTGTGCGATCCTGGCAACCCTGGGCTGGCGCTTCACCGGCGTCTGGAAAAAACAGGTCGAGCTGCATCACCTGTATTGGACATTGCTCGAACTGGCGTTCTCTACCGTTGCACAGAACTCGCCCGTACTGGACCTCACGCAAGTTCAACAGGTCGACAGAACGTTCAGGGCGCTCCTGCAATCCACAGCTGCCCGGGAAGTGTTCAGAATCGGCAATGACAACCATGCGTTCAACAGCTTTCAGTTCATCCCTGTCAACGAGCGGGCCAACGGTCTATTGGATGTCCAGTTGCACAGGCTGGAGCTTTCGTCTGCTGTGCCAGTGACAAGCCTCCTTGACCGTCAGCGGCTTGAATCCAGAACCATGGTAAAACTGGAAATTCACCAGGTGCAGTTTCATCCCCTGGGAAATCACGCCATACAGCGAATGATCCAGGAGCGTCTTGGCCAGATGGCCGAAACATTCATCGTCGGCCTGATGATCTGAACTGCCCTGGGTAGAGGACTCGACACTTCGCGCCTCAGGTGGTTTTAGCCTGGGCCTGGTGAGTGGACAGGCGCAACAGCTACCCTGTTCTTTGCTGCGGCGCTGAGCGAGAATCGGCGCCCATGTTCGCCCAAGCTTTCGGAGGATGTCGCAGATGAGAACGATGGTAGGCCTGGCCCTGGTATTGCTGGCATTCGGCGCCCATGCCGAGGACGACGAAAGCACCCCGTGCGACAACGTCGACACCGACCAGCAAAGCTATGCGTGCGCCCAATACAGCCGCACCACCGCCCAACGCGAGCTCAATGCCGCTTTCGACGACCTGCTGCAGCGCATTGGCGAGCAGTACGGCGGCCAGCAAGCCAAGGTCGACGAGCTGAGCAAGCGCCTGCGTGACGCCCAAGCCATCTGGAAGCAACTGCGCGACGCCGATTGCAAAGTCGAGACCTATGACCAGCAACCCGGCAAGGCTTTCGACGCGGCCCTGAACACCTGCATTGCCCAACGTAGCGATGATCGCTCCGAATACTTGCAGTCCCTGGGGCTGCAAAACTCCGATTGAGAACAGCATGAAAATCTGCGGAATTGAAATCAAAGGCAGCGAAGCGCTGCTTGCCGTCGCCACGCTTGACGGCGCCAGCCCTGTGCATCTTGCCCTGGCGACAAAAAAAATCGCCCTGGAAGACGACGAACTGGCAGATAGCGTAAAAGCCTTTGCCCGCCAGGCCCGGGCCTTTATCGCCGAGCAGGGCATCAGCCACCTGGCGATCAAAAAGCGCAGCAAGAAAGGCGATTTCGCCGGTGGCCCGACCACCTTCAAGATCGAGGGCGTGCTGCAGTTGCTGGACAATTGCGAGGTGGAGCTGGTGTCACCACAGACCATCAGCGCCCAAGCGAAGAAACACGACCTTGAATTGCCGGCGTCGCTGAACAAGTACCAGCACGAAGCCTACAAGAGCGCCTGCGCGCTGCTGCTCAAGCGCCGCTGAGGCTGACCGCCGCGGCCTTGCGGTCTTCGCGCGGGCAACGCTGGAAGCGCCCACGGTAACAACGGGTGAAATACGACGCTGACTCGAACCCGCAAGCGATGCCCACCTCCAGCACGCTGAGGTCAGTCTGGCGCAGCAACTGCCGGGCCTTGTCCAGGCGCAGGCGCAGGTAAAAGCCGCTGGGGGTGTCGTGCAGGTAAAGCTTGAACAGGCGCTCCAGCTGGCGCCGGGTGACCTGCACCGACTCGGCCAGCACCAGGGTGTTGAGCGGTTGCTCGGTGTTGCGCTCCATCTCGCCGATCACCTGCACCAGCTTCTTGTTGCTGATGCCGTAGCGTGAGGCGATCTGCATGCGCTGGTGGTCCTGGCGCGGGCGAATCCGGCCGAGCACGAACTGCTCCGACACCTGGATCGCCAGCTCCGGGCCATGGGCCTGGGCGATCAGGTCGAGCATCAGGTCGATCGAGGCGGTGCCACCCGCCGAAGTGATCCGCCGACGATCGACTTCAAACAGCTCCTGGGTTGCCTGCAACTGCGGGTAACTTTCCGTGAAAGCTTCCAGCGCTTCCCAATGCAGGGTCACCCGGTAACCCTCGAGCAAACCGGCCTCGGCCAGCACCACGCTGCCGGTATCGATGCCGCCCAACACCACGCCCTCGTGATCGAGCTTGCGCAACCAGTGCTGCAGGGCCGGGCCGAAGCTGCGCAGCGGCTCGAAACCGGCCACCACCAGCAGGGTTGCGCCCCTGCCCAGCGGCTGCAGCGCGGCGTCGGCATTCACCGACATACCGTTGCTGGCCTGCACCGCGCCGCCATCTATGCTCAGCACCTGCCAGCGGTACAGCTCGCCGCGAAAGCGGTTGGCCACCCGCAGCGGCTCTATCGCGGAAATAAAGCCGATAGCGGAGAAACCCGGCAACAGCAAGAAATGGAAATCCTGGGGCATAGCGAAGACTCGACGGCCACGGATGCAGGGTTAATAGCGCGCTGGTCGCCACTGTGCAAGTGCCGGTCGCCACAGTGCGATTTTTACCCACAGCAGCCGCGTAGTTTGATCACACGGCACGCAGAGGCCGCACCCTATAACAATTAGAACTGCCGTTGGAGGAGCCACCATGAACAGAATGATCAGCCGTAGCCTGCTGATGCTCGTCGGTACCGCAATCCTCAGCACCAACGTGATGGCCGCCGAACCGGCCGCCTGCCAGAACGTGCGCCTTGGCGTGGTGAACTGGACCGACGTGATGGCCACCAGCGCCATGACCCAGGTGCTGCTCGATGGCCTGGGCTACAAGACCAAGCAGACCAGCGCCTCGCAACAGATCATTTTCGCCGGCATTCGCGACCAGCGCCTGGACATGTTCCTTGGCTACTGGAACCCGATCATGACCCAGACCATCACCCCGTTCATCGACGCCAAGCAGGTCAAGGTCCTCGACCAGCCGAGCCTCGACGACGCCCGCGCCACCCTCGCGGTGCCTAGGTACCTGGCCGACAAGGGCCTGAAAACCTTCGCCGACATTGCCAGGTTCGAGAAGGAACTGGGCGGCAAGATCTACGGCATCGAGCCGGGCTCCGGCGCCAACACCCAGATCAAGGCGATGATCAGCAAGAACCAGTTCGGCCTCGGCAAGTTCCAGCTGGTCGAGTCCAGCGAGGCCGGCATGCTCGCCGCCGTCGACCGCGCGGTACGGCGCAAAGAGGCGGTGGTGTTCTTCGGCTGGGCACCGCACCCGATGAACGTCAACATCGACATGGCCTACCTCAGCGGCAGCGAAGACGCCCTCGGCCCGGACGAAGGCCGCGCCACGGTGTGGACCGTTACCGCCCCCGACTACGCCCAGCGCTGCCCGAATGCCCATCGCCTGCTGAGCAACCTGAAATTCACCGCCGAAGACGAGAGCCGCATGATGCAGCCGCTACTCGAGCACAAGGATGCACTGGAGTCCGCCCGCCAGTGGCTCAAGGATCACCCGCAAGACCAGAAGCGCTGGCTTGAAGGGGTGACCACGTTTGACGGCAAACCGGCCGCCGAAAACCTGCAACTGACCGCTAACTGACAGACCCTGTGGGAGCGGGCTTGACCCGCGATGGCCGCAACTCGCCCGAAGGAAACCGCACATGAACCACGACGTCATCATCACCTGCGCCCTGACCGGCGCCGGCGACACCGCCAGCAAAAGCCACCTGGTCCCGGTCACCCCGAAACAGATCGCCGCAGCCGCGGTAGAAGCCGCCAAAGCCGGTGCCACGGTGGTCCACTGCCACGTTCGCGACCCGCAAACCGGCCGCTTCAGCCGTGACGTCAACTTGTACCGAGAGGTGATGGAGCGCATCCGCGAATCCGACGTCGACATCATCGTCAACCTCACCGCCGGCATGGGCGGCGACCTGGAGATCGGCCCGGGCGAAACTCCGCTGGAGTTCGGCGCCGGCACCGACCTGATCGGCCCGCTGGAGCGCCTGGCCCACGTCGAGGCGCTGCTGCCGGAAATCTGCACCCTGGACTGCGGCACCCTCAACTTTGGCGACGGCAACAGCATCTACGTCTCGACCCCGGCGCAACTGCGCGCTGGGGCCAGGCGCATCACTGAACTGGGCGTCAAAGCGGAGCTGGAAATCTTCGACACCGGCCACCTGTGGTTCGCCAAGCAGATGATCAAGGAAGGCCTGCTCGACGACCCGCTGTTCCAGCTGTGCCTGGGCATCCCCTGGGGCGCGCCGGCCGACACCGCCACCATGAAAGCCATGGTCGACAACCTGCCGCCAGGCGTGACCTGGGCCGGCTTCGGCATTGGCCGCATGCAGATGCCGATGGCCGCGCAAGCAGTGCTGCTTGGCGGCAACGTGCGGGTCGGCCTGGAAGACAACCTGTACCTGGACAAGGGCGTGCTGGCCAGCAACGGCCAACTGGTGGAACGCGCCAGCGAGATTCTCAGCCGCCTTGGCGCACGGGTACTCAGCCCTGCCGAAGGCCGCGCCAAAATGAACCTGACCCGTCGCTGACTGCTGGAGAAACCGATGAGCTTTATCACCGAGATCAAGACTTTTGCAGCCCTGGGCAGCGGCGTAATCGGCAGCGGCTGGGTGGCCCGCGCCCTGGCCCACGGCCTGGATGTAGTCGCCTGGGACCCGGCGCCGGGAGCAGAGGCGGCCTTGCGCAAGCGTATCGCCAATGCCTGGCCGGCCCTGGAGCAACAGGGCCTGACGCCCGGCGCCTCGCAGCAGCGCCTGCGCTTTGTGGCGACCATCGAGGAATGCGTGCGCGATGCCGATTTCATCCAGGAAAGCGCCCCCGAGCGCCTCGACCTCAAGCTCGACCTGCACAGCAAGATCAGCGCCGCAGCCAAGCCCAATGCGCTGATCGGCTCCAGTACTTCAGGGCTATTGCCCAGCGAGTTCTACGAGTCTTCGACCCACCCCGAGCGCTGCGTGGTCGGCCATCCGTTCAACCCGGTGTACCTGCTGCCGCTGGTAGAAATCGTCGGCAGCAACAAAACCGTGCCCGAGGCCATCGAAGCGGCAAAAACCGTCTACACCGGCCTCGGCATGCGCCCGCTGCATGTGCGCAAGGAAGTGCCCGGCTTTATCGCCGACCGCCTGCTCGAAGCGCTGTGGCGCGAGGCTCTGCACCTGGTCAACGATGGCGTGGCGACCACCGGTGAGATCGACGACGCAATCCGCTTCGGCGCCGGTTTGCGCTGGTCGTTCATGGGCACCTTCCTCACCTATACCCTGGCCGGAGGCGACGCCGGCATGCGCCACTTCATGGCCCAGTTCGGCCCGGCGTTGCAACTGCCCTGGACCTACCTGCCCGCGCCTGAACTGACCGACGGCCTGATCGACGCCGTGGTCGAAGGCACCGGCGAACAACTGGGCGAGCGCAGCATCAGCGCGCTGGAGCGCTATCGTGATGATTGCCTGCTGGCCGTGCTGGCTGCAGTAAAAACCACCAAGGCCAAGCACGGCATGGCCTTCAGCGACTGACCGGAGTGCAGCGATGCCCGCATTGATCACCTACCAGACCCAGGTCCCGGCAGACTGGGTCGACTACAACGGGCATCTGCGCGATGCCTTCTACCTGCTGATCTTCAGCTATGCCACCGATGCGTTTATGGACTGCATCGGCCTGGACAGCGACAACCGCAGCGCCAGCGGCCACTCGCTGTTCACCCTGGAGTGCCACCTGAACTACTTGCATGAGGTAAAGCTCGGCACCCGGGTGTGGGTGCAGAGCCAGGTTATCGGTTTTGACCACAAGCGCCTGCACCTGTACCACAGCCTGCATCGCGAGGGGTTTGATGAAGCGCTGGCGGCCAGTGAACAGATGCTGTTGCATGTCGACCTTGCCGGACCGAGGTCAGCACCGTTTGCACCGGCGGTGCTTGAGCGCTTGCAGGGGGTCGTGAATGAGGAGGTTGATCTGCCGGCGGCCGAGTTTGTTGGCCGGGTGATCGGGTTGCCAAAGTAACCGCCCTATCGCTGGCAAGCCAGCTCCCACAGAAGCGGCGGTGATCCCTGTGGGAGCTGGCTTGCCAGCGATGAATCCAGCACCGATCCAAAGGCAAAAAATAACCCCGGCAAGCCGTGAAGCAACCGGGGCCAAGAGCGAGCATGAACATGCTTCAAGCGGAGGGTGACCAAACCTTCCTTTTCTGTGCATGGCCCAGTGTGCAGCCTCCCTCCCCCGCCGATTTACCCGAAAACGACCTGTGCTTAGGTAAAGCGGCCATTGCGACAATCTGCCCTTGCCGCAGTGCGCCCGGGCCCACAGAATCGACTGACGATCACACCTGCAAACAAGGACAACAACCATGATGCATGCGGATTTGATTGATCAGGACGACCTGCTGGGCCAGCTGCGCGCGCTGGGTTTCGAGACGCCGGCCGGGGCCAGTGCCGAACAGGCCTGCGAGTGTGCGGTACGCGGTTTGAGTGAGCCGCGGGCCAAAGCCTTGAAGGTCATGGTCGAGCAGATGTACACCAGTAGTGCGACTATTCTGCCGGACGTTCGTAAAGCCATCGACAAACAGCTGTTGCCGGCATTGGCACAATTCCAGAATCGCTAAAAGCATCGCGGGTCAAGCCCGCTCCCACAGAGATCACCTAACTCCTGTGGGAGCGGGCTCGACCCGCGATGAATTCAGCTCGGAATCAGAGCCTCACACTGGCAAAAGTCGACTCATTGCGCGCCTGGCTCAACGCCGACATCGGCCCGGCCAGCGGCGACAGCACCAGCGCCTGCGGAATCGGCATCATCGCCACCTGCTGGGCAGTATTGGAGCCCACGCGCTCGTCACGCGGCGGAATGCCGAAGTACTCGCGGTAGCACTTGGAGAAATGCGGCGTCGAGACAAAGCCGCACACCGAAGCCACTTCGATGATCGACATCGGCGTCTGCTTGAGCAGTTGCCGGGCGCGGATCAGGCGCAGCTTCAGGTAGTAGCGTGACGGCGAGCAGTGCAGGTACTTCTGGAACAGGCGCTCAAGCTGGCGCCGCGACACCGACACATAAACAGCCAGTTCATCCAGGTCGATCGGCTCTTCGAGGTTGGCTTCCATCAACGCGACGATTTCCTGCAGTTTCGGCTGGTTGGTGCCAAGCATGTGCTTGAGCGGCACGCGCTGGTGATCCTGTTCGTTGCGGATGCGCTCGTAGACAAACATCTCCGAGATCGCCGCCGACAGCTCGCGACCATGATCACGGCTGATCAGGTGCAGCATCATGTCCAGCGGCGCAGTGCCGCCGGAGCTGGTGAAGCGGTTGCGGTCGAGGGTGAATAAACGGGTGCTCATGCTCACCCGCGGGAAGGCTTCCTGCATCGCCGCCAGGCATTCCCAGTGCACGCTGCAGTCAAAACCATCGAGCAGGCCGGCACAGGCCAGGGCCCAGCTGCCGGTGCACACCGCACCCAGCCGTCGCGACTGGCGCGCCTGGCTCTGCAGCCAGGTGACGTGCTCGCGGGTAACGGTGCGCTGGATACCAATACCGCCACAGACAATCACGGTGTCCATGGCCGGTGCCTTGTGCATTGCCGCATCGGGAGTGATCTGCAAGCCGTCGCTGGCCCACACCTGGCCGCCATCCACGCTCAGGGTGCTCCAGCGATACAGCTCGCGACCGGACAGCTGGTTGGCCATGCGCAGCGGCTCAACAGCGGAAGCCAGCGAAATCAGCGTGAAATTGTCCAGCAGCAGGAAGCCGATGGATTGGGGCGTGCGGTTCTGGGTTGGGGTCCCGGAGTTGTACGACGTCATCGCGGTATCTCCTCACACAATGCAGGTTGTGCCTCAGGCAGGCACGGGCTTTTTTGTCACGGCCCCGATTCGGATGCAGGGGCTTTGCCAATCACAACGCAAATGCCATGCCTGAAATTGAATGGCCATTCAACAAAACCCAAAAACGACGTCGCGCAGCGTCTATATGGCCCTTGTTGCCGGGCGCGGTTATAAACGCAAACCAGCGGCCTAGCGCCGGTCTGTAGGACGCGTGAGCAATTCGGTAGCACTTGTGTGAAGGATGCCCAGAAACGACATCGGCAACTGTCACCCAAGGCGCCAGGCACGGGGGTGACAGCGGATTGTTCGAGGCGGGAAAGGCCTGCGCGCCAAAAGGCGGCGCGCAGCTCGAAGGTGGGCGAAAACGGCGCAGGGCGCGTCAGCGTTTCAACATTCGATGGCGCTGACCGCCAGGCCACCGCGCGAGGTTTCCTTGTACTTGTCGTGCATGTCGGCGCCGGTGTCACGCATGGTGCGGATCACCCGGTCGAGGGAGATGAAGTGCTCGCCGTCGCCGCGCAGGGCCATCTGCGCGGCATTGATGGCCTTGACCGCGGCAATCGCGTTGCGCTCGATACACGGCACCTGGACCAACCCGCCAACCGGGTCGCAGGTCAGCCCCAGGTTGTGCTCAAGACCGATCTCGGCGGCGTTTTCCAGTTGCCCGGGGGTAGCCCCGAGCACCTCGGCAAGGCCGGCGGCGGCCATGGCGCAGGCCGAACCGACTTCACCCTGGCAACCGACTTCAGCACCGGAGATCGAAGCATTCTTCTTGCACAAAATGCCCACTGCGGCGGCGCCGAGGAAGAAGTCGACGACGTTGGCTTCGCTGACTTCGTCGCTAAAGCGCATGTAGTAGTGCAGCACCGCAGGGATGATCCCCGCCGCGCCATTGGTCGGTGCGGTGACCATGCGCCCGCCGGCGGCATTCTCTTCGTTGACCGCCAGGGCATAAAGGTTGACCCATTCCATGGCGCTCAGGGTCGAGCCGATGACATTGGGCTTGTTCAGTTCCTGCAGGCTGCGGTGCAGCTTGGCTGCGCGACGTTTGACATTGAGCCCGCCAGGCAGGATGCCTTCGTATTTGAGGCCGTTTTCGACACAGGCCTGCATGGCATGCCACAACTTCAGCAGCCCGGCACGAATTTCTGCTTCACTGCGCCAGACCTTTTCGTTTTCCATCATCAATTGCGACACGCGCAGGTCGTTTTGCTTGCACAGTTCGAGCAACTCCACGGCACTGTCGAAATCGTAGGGCAGCACCGTGTTGTCGGCGTCCAGCACGCCGCTGGCAGCCTGTGCCGCATCAACGACAAAGCCGCCGCCCACCGAGTAATAGGTGTCGCGGTGCAGCTCGCCTGCGGCGCCTTCAGCGATGAGGGTCATGGCGTTGGGGTGGTACGGCAGGTTCTCGTCGAGCAGCAGCATGTCGCGGGCCCAGACGAAGCCGACGTGCAGCCGGCCATCGAGCAGCAAGGTGTCTGTTTCGCGCAGGGCATTGATGCGCGGACCGATTTGCGCGGGGTCGATGGCGTCCGGCCATTCGCCCATCAGGCCCATGATCACTGCGTTGTCGCTGCCGTGGCCGATACCGGTGGCCGACAGCGAGCCGTACAGGCGCACTTCGACGCGCCGCACCTGCTCAAGCTCGCCGCGCTCGCGCAGGCCCTGGACGAACAATGCTGCGGCGCGCATGGGCCCGACGGTATGGGAGCTGGATGGGCCAACGCCGATCTTGAACAGGTCGAACACACTGATGGCCATGCCATTTACCTCCTGAATGTACAGCCCCGCAGCCCAAGCCACGGGCGCCGCAACTGCTACGCTGAATAGGCGGCAATCCGCCGATTCCGCGCATCATCAGGCTTTTGCCAGGACCTCTGACGTCTGCAACCGACGCGTTCTTGCCCAGCAACGCCGCCAGCTGTCAGCCGCGCTTGTGCGCCGTTTTTTTGCGGTGCACAAGTGCCGAAACTGCGTTTACAGGGCCGGATAAATCTGTAAACGACCTCATCGACACTGGATGCGACCCTGTCTGTACTGGATACGACGCACCCTGTAGGCGTTTGATTTTCGCTGTTAGATGATCGGTATCGACTCGATTGCACGGCAGCCGTCCCGCTATCGCCCGATAGTCAGGCCCGACCGAATGCAAACCATAAAGCACGGCGGTCCCGTGGGACATCCGAGAAAAAAACCCAGGAGTCCATCGAATGAAAGGTTCACCCTCGCTATTGCTGGCCGCAGTGCTGAGTCTGCCGGTGCTGGCCCAGGCCGCAGAGCCCGCGCAGTGCCAGACCGTCAACTTCTCCGATGTCGGCTGGACCGACATCACCGTGACCACCGCGGTCACCAGCGTCGTGCTCCAGTCGCTGGGCTACAAGACCAAGACCACGATGATCTCGGTACCGGTGACCTACAAGTCGCTGGCCGATGGCAAGAACATGGACGTGTTCCTCGGCAACTGGATGCCGACCATGGAAAACGACATCAAGCAGTACCGCGATGCCGGCACCGTGGAAACCGTACGGGCCAACCTCGAAAACGCCAAGTACACCCTGGCCGTACCCCAGGCGCTGTACGACAAGGGCCTGAAAAACTTCGCCGACATTGCCAAGTTCAAGAAGGAACTGGACGGCAAGATCTACGGCATCGAGCCGGGCAACGACGGTAACCGCACCATCCAGAGCATGATCGACAAGAACGCCTTCGGCCTCAAGGACGCCGGTTTCAAGGTGGTCGAGTCCAGCGAGGCCGGCATGCTCTCGCAAGTCGAACGTGCCCAGCGCCGTGACACTGCCGTGGTGTTCCTGGGCTGGGAACCGCACCCGATGAACACCCGCTTCAAGATGAAATACCTGGACGGCGGCGATGACTTCTTCGGCCCCGACTACGGCAAGGCCACCGTCCTCACCAACACCCGCAAGGGCTATGTGCAGGAATGCAGCAACGTCGGCCAGTTGCTGAAGAACCTGTCCTTTACCCTCGACATGGAAAGCAAGCTGATGGGCAACGTCCTGGACGACAAGATGAAACCCGACGCCGCAGCCAAGGCCTGGCTGAAAAACAACCCGCAGGTGCTCGACACCTGGCTGGCCGGGGTCACCACCGTTGACGGCAAGCCTGGCCTGGAGGCAGCCAAAGCCAAACTCACGCAGTAAGCACTGCCTGCGGCGGGCTGGCCCCGCCGCAGGCTGTCTTCAAACTTTTGCAGGTGGACGCTCGCTATCATGCTGATCGATGAAAAACTCCCTTTGGGCCAGTACATCGCAGGCTTCGTTGAATGGTTGACGCAACACGGCGCCAACTACTTCGATGCCTTCGCGGCAGCACTGGAATACATGATTCATGGCGTGACCGGGGCACTGACCTGGTTCAATCCTTTCGTCCTGATCGGCCTGATTGCAGTAATCGCGCACCTGATCCAGCGCAAATGGGCGCTGACCGCATTCTGCATACTGTCATTTTTGCTGATCCTCAACCTCGGTTACTGGCAGGAGACCATGGAGACCCTGGCCCAGGTGCTGTTCGCCACGCTGGTCTGCGTCGCCATCGGCGTGCCGCTGGGCATCCTCGCCGCACACAAGCCGATGTTCTACACCGCCATGCGCCCGGTCCTCGACCTGATGCAGACGGTACCTACCTTCGTTTATCTGATCCCGACCCTGACCCTGTTCGGCCTGGGGGTGGTCCCCGGGTTGATCTCGACGGTGGTGTTCGCCATCGCCGCACCGATCCGCCTGACCTACCTGGGTATCTGTGACGTGCCCCAGGAACTGCTCGACGCCGGCAAGGCCTTCGGCTGCTCACGCCGCCAGCTGCTGTCGCGCATCGAGCTGCCCCACGCCATGCCGAGCATCGCCGCCGGCGTTACCCAATGCATCATGCTGTCGCTGTCGATGGTGGTGATTGCCGCGCTGGTGGGTGCCGACGGCCTGGGTAAACCTGTGGTCAACGCATTGAACACCGCCGATATCGCCCTGGGTTTTGAAGCGGGCCTGGCGATCGTGTTGCTGGCGATCATGCTCGACCGTATCTGCAAACAACCCGACGCGCCGGTAAGGAGTGAAGCATGAGCATTATTCGCTTCGAAGACGTAGACGTTATCTTCTCCAGCCGACCGCGCGAGGCCCTGAGCCTGCTCGACCAGGGCATGACCCGCGAACAGATCCTGAAGAAGACCGGCCTGGTGGTCGGTGTCGAGAAAGCCAACCTGGACATCAACAAGGGCGAGATCTGCGTGTTGATGGGCTTGTCCGGCTCGGGCAAGTCGAGCCTGCTGCGCTGTATCAACGGCCTCAACACCGTCAGCCGCGGCAAGTTGTTTGTCGAGCACGAAGGCTCGCATATCGACATCGCCCACTGCACCCCGGCGGAACTGAAGATGATGCGCACCAAGCGCATCGCCATGGTGTTCCAGAAGTTCGCCCTGATGCCCTGGCTGACGGTGCGCGAGAACATCAGCTTCGGCCTGGAAATGCAGGGCCGCCCGGAGAAGGAACGGCGCAAGCTGGTCGATGAAAAACTCGAACTGGTGGGCCTGACCCAATGGCGCAACAAGAAGCCCGATGAACTCTCGGGCGGCATGCAGCAGCGCGTCGGCCTGGCCCGGGCACTGGCAATGGACGCCGACATCCTGCTGATGGACGAACCCTTCTCGGCCCTCGACCCGCTGATCCGCCAGGGACTGCAGGACGAGCTGCTGGAGCTGCAACGCAAGCTGAACAAGACCATCGTCTTCGTCAGCCACGACCTGGACGAAGCCCTGAAGCTGGGCAGCCGTATTGCGATCATGAAAGACGGGCGGATCATCCAGTACAGCAAGCCGGAAGAAATCGTCCTCAACCCCGCCGACGACTACGTGCGCACCTTCGTCGCCCACACCAACCCGCTCAACGTGCTGTGCGGCCGCAGCCTGATGCGCACCCTGGACAAGTGCAAACGCATCAACGGCTCGGTGTGCCTCGACCCGGGTGGCGACTCCTGGCTGGACCTGGCCGAAGGCAACACCATCAAGGGTGCGCGCCAGGGCGCCAACGGCATGGACCTGCAAAACTGGGCACCGGGTGAAGCGGTGGAGGGCCTGGGGCGCAAACCGACCCTGGTGAATGCCAACATCGGCATGCGCGAAGCCCTGCAGATCCGTTACCAGACCGGCAACAAACTGGTGCTTCAGGAAGGTAATAAAGTGGTGGGGATTCTTGGCGACAGCGAGCTGTACCACGCGCTGCTGGGCAAGAACCTGGGGTAAAAGCATCGCGGGGCAAGCCCGCTCCTACGGTAGGAGCGGGCTTGCCCCGCGATCAGCTTTCAAGTTCAGCGAACGACGATACCCTGCTTGGCCATGAACGCCTTGGCCTCGGGCACGGTGTACTCACCGAAGTGGAAGATGCTCGCCGCCAGCACCGCACTGGCATGACCTTCGATGATCCCGTCGGCCAGGTGCTGCAGGTTGCCGACACCACCGGAAGCGATCACCGGAATGCCCAGGGCATCGCTGATGGCGCGGGTCACGCCCAGGTCAAAGCCGTTCTTCATGCCGTCCTGGTCCATGCTGGTCAGGAGGATCTCGCCGGCCCCCAGGCCTTCCATCTTCTTCGCCCACTCCACCGCGTCCAGGCCGGTCGGCTTGCGCCCGCCGTGGGTGAAGATCTCCCAGCGCGGGGTTTCGCCCGGGCCCGAGACCTTCTTGGCATCGATGGCCACCACAATGCACTGCGAGCCGAAGTGCGCGGCAGCTTCGCCGACGAACTCCGGGTTGAACACCGCGGCGGTGTTGATCGACACCTTGTCGGCACCGGCGTTGAGCAGGTTGCGGATGTCCTGCACGGTGCGCACGCCGCCGCCCACGGTCAGCGGGATGAACACCTGGCTGGCCATACGCTCGACGGTATGCAGGGTGGTGTCACGGCCATCGACGCTGGCGGTGATGTCGAGGAAGGTGATCTCGTCAGCGCCCTGTTCATCGTAGCGCCGGGCGATTTCCACCGGGTCGCCGGCATCGCGGATGTTCTCGAACTTGACGCCCTTGACCACCCGGCCGTTGTCGACGTCGAGGCAGGGAATTATGCGTTTGGCTAAAGCCATAGGTAGACCTCGAGTTGCAAGCTTCAAGCTTCAAGCTGCAAGAAAGAGCGACTCGGTCGCGCTTTTGACTTGCAGCTTGCAGCTTACGACTTGGAGCTAGCCGGATAGGCGTCACAGAAGGCTTGCGCCTCGGCGACATCCAGGGTGCCTTCGTAGATGGCGCGGCCGGTGATCGCACCGATGATGCCTGGCGCCTTGGCGTCGAGCAGGGCCTTGATGTCACCGAGGTTGTGGATACCGCCGGAGGCGATCACCGGGATCTTGGTGGCAGCGGCCAGGGCAGCGGTGAAGGGCACGTTGCAGCCCTGCATCATGCCGTCTTTGGCAATGTCGGTGTAGACGATGGCCGAGACGCCATCGGCTTCGAAACGCTTGGCCAGGTCAATGACCTGCACCGAGCTGACTTCTGCCCAGCCGTCGGTGGCGACGAAACCGTCCTTGGCATCCAGGCCGACGATCACTTTGCCCGGGAAGGCGCGGCAGGCTTCGGCGACGAACTCCGGCTCTTTCACCGCCTTGGTGCCGATGATCACGTAGCTGACGCCGGCCTTGACGTAGTGCTCGATGGTTTCCAGCGAACGGATACCGCCACCGATCTGGATCGGCAGGTTCGGGTAGCGCTTGGCAATCGCGGTGACTACTTCACCGTTGACCGGCTGGCCTTCGAAGGCGCCATTGAGGTCAACCAGATGCAGGCGGCGGCAGCCCCCTTCAACCCATTTGGCGGCCATGCTCACCGGGTCGTCGGAGAATACCGTGGAGTCTTCCATGCGGCCCTGGCGCAGGCGTACGCAAGCACCGTCCTTGAGATCGATAGCGGGGATAATCAGCATGCTTTTTTCCTTCGTAAAAAAGAGCTGCAAGTTGCTAGCTACAAGCTGCAAGCATGCGCGTCTGTTCTCTTGCAGCTTGTCGCTTTCAGCTGCCTTTCTCTAGCGACCAGAGGTCGCTCTCGATACTCTCGAACCGTTCCTTGAGGTGGTTCTGCACATCGAAAATCGCCCTGTTGTAGTAGTGCGGGGCAATCTCTTTGGTGAACAGTTCCAGCACCTCGGCCACCTCGAACGACCCCAACTGCAGCTCGAAACGGTCTTCGAGAAAGCGCTTGAGGGTATCGAGCGCTTCACGCTCCTGTTCCGGCGCCAGCGTGAGGATCGGCGGCTTGGCCCTGGACTTGCCCATTACCAGCGCCCGTCCCAGGCGGCGAAGTTCTGCAGCAACTGCAGGCCATGGGTATGGCTCTTCTCCGGATGGAACTGCACGGCAAAGCGCGAGCCTTCGGCCAGCGCTGCGGCGAAGTCGACGCCGTAATGGCCGCTACCGACCACCTGGCCCGGCTTGCCGGCGGTGATGTAGTAGCTGTGCACGAAGTAGAAGCGCGCACGCTCGGGGATGTTGTGCCAAAGCGGGTGATCGATGCTCTGGGCGACTTCGTTCCAGCCCATGTGCGGCACTTTCAGGTGCTCGCCGTCTTCGTGCAGGTCTTTGCCGAAAAAGCGCACATTGCCAGGGAACAGGCCGATGCAATCGACGCCGTCGTTCTCTTCACTGTGATCGAGCAGCGCTTGCATGCCCACACAGATGCCGAGGAACGGCCGGTCCTGGCTGACTTCGCGCACCAGGCTGTCGAAGCCCAGGCGGCGGATTTCGGCCATGCAGTCGCGGATCGCGCC
This sequence comes from Pseudomonas sp. NPDC087612, assembly GCF_044743505.1. Classification (NCBI taxonomy): domain Bacteria; kingdom Pseudomonadati; phylum Pseudomonadota; class Gammaproteobacteria; order Pseudomonadales; family Pseudomonadaceae; genus Pseudomonas; species Pseudomonas sp. NPDC087612. The sequence continues at coordinate 58,042 of NZ_JBIUWO010000014.1, read as the reverse complement.
AACACCGGGGAACACCACGCGGTCGGCTTCGCGAATCACCTCGGCGTCGCTGGTGATCAGAACCTTGCCGGCGCCCACATGCTCGAGGGCCTTGGCCACCGAGTGCAGGTTACCCATGCCATAGTCGATAACGGCAACCGTCTGCATTACAGGCAACCCTTGGTCGATGGCATCTGCCCGGCCATGCGCTCGTCCAGCTCGATGGCCATGCGCAGCGCGCGGCCGAAGGCCTTGAACACGGTCTCGATCTGGTGGTGGGTGTTGTGCCCACGCAGGTTGTCGATGTGCAGGGTGACGTTGGCGTGGTTGACGAAGCCCTGGAAGAACTCCTGGAACAGGTCGACATCGAAGCCGCCCACCGAAGCGCGGGTGTATGGCACATGCATTTGCAGGCCCGGGCGGCCGGAGAAGTCGATGACCACCCGCGACAGCGCTTCGTCCAGCGGCACGTAGGCATGGCCGTAGCGGCGGATGCCCTTTTTGTCGCCGATGGCCTGGTTGAAGGCCTGGCCGAGGGTGATACCGACGTCTTCGACAGTATGGTGATCGTCGATATGCAGGTCGCCCTTGCACTCGATATCGAGGTCGATCAGCCCATGTCGGGCGATCTGGTCGAGCATATGTTCAAGGAAAGGCACACCGATATCGAATCGGGCCTTGCCGCTGCCATCCAGGTTGATCGAGGCCTTGATCTGGGTCTCCAGAGTATTGCGCTCGACGGAAGCCTTACGTTCGACCATCACCAGCTCCGCAAAATCATTGGGCGAAAAAGGTGACCATTATAGGCCCAGAAGCACGCGGCTTGAAACGCAGATGACGCGTGGCAGGGAATTTACCTGCGATCCGGCAATTTTCAGCTACTTCTGTAGGAGCGGGCTTGCCCCGCGATCGAATGCGGGTTCATCGCGGGGCAAGCCCGCTCCTACAGGGCAGACCTAGTTGAACAACACCGCAGTCTTCTGCAACGTGACCCAGATCCCCCAGGCCAGCGGCACCCCGACCACCAGCCAGGCCGCCAGCACCAAAGGCTTGCTGGCCGGGTCGGCCTTCCACTCCAGTACGCGCTCGCTGGCGCTGCCCTGGTCGTGGCTCAGGGCCCGTTCGGCGGCAAGCTCGGCATCGGTCATGAAGTACTTGTCGGCCACCGGCCGCACCAGCGCATTGCAGACAAAGCCCAGCACCAGCAGCCCGGCGAGGATGTACAGAGTGATGTCATAGGCCGCCTCCCGTGGCACGCCCAGCGCCAGCTGGTACTCGCGCAGGTAGGTGATCAGCACCGGGCCCAGCACCCCGGCTGCGGCCCAGGCGGTCAGCAGGCGACCGTGAATGGCACCGACCATCTGCGTGCCGAACAGGTCGGCCAGGTACGCCGGCACCGTGGCAAAACCGCCGCCGTACATCGACAGGATGATGCAGAACGCCGCCACGAACAGGGCGATATTGCCCAGGTGGCCCATGTTCGGCACCAGCGCATACAGCGCCACGCCCAGGGCGAAGAAGGCGAAATAGGTGTTTTTGCGCCCGATATAGTCGGAGAACGACGCCCAGAAGAAGCGCCCGCCAATGTTGAACAGGCTGAGCAAACCGGTAAAACCGGCGGCAATCGCGGCGATCTGGCCCAATTGCGCGGCGTTGAGCTGGCTGAAACTCAGGTCATTGCCCAGCAGCTTGCCGGCAAAAACCTCCTGCAGCAGCGGCGAAGCCATGCCGAGAATGCCGATACCTGCCGAAACGTTCAGGCACAAAACCAGCCAGATCAACACAAACTGCGGGGTTTTCCACGCCACACTGACATGCACATGGCGATGGGTGATCATCGCGTTGCCGGCTTTTTTCAGCGGCGCAGTCCAGCCTTCAGGCTTCCAGCCGGTAGGCGGCACGCGATAGGCCAGGGCGCCGCCGAGCATGAACACGAAGTAGATCACCGCCATGACCACGAAGCTCTGCCAGACCCCAACGTCGCCGGGCGTAGCGAAGTGGTTCATCAGCGCTGCCGCCAGCGGCGCGCCGACCATGGCGCCGCCGCCAAAACCCATGATCGCCATGCCGGTGGCCATGCCGCGTTTGTCCGGGAACCACTTGATCAGGGTCGAGACCGGGGAAATATAGCCAAGCCCCAGGCCAATACCGCCGATCACCCCGGAGCCCAGCCACATCAGCCACAGTTGGTGGGTATAGACGCCGAAGGCGGAAATCAGCAGGCCGCCGCACCAGCACAGGGTCGAGACCACCCCGGCCTTGCGCGGCCCGGCGTGCTCCAGCCAGCCGCCCCAGATGGCCGCCGAGCACCCCAGGAAGACAAAGAACAGCGTGTAGATCCAGCTGAGCATCGAGATCGGCCAGTCGCACTCGGTGGTGAACATGCGCATCAGGAAGTGGGTCTGTTCCGAGCAGACAACCGGCGCACTGATGCCGATGGCCTGCGACAGCGGCAACCAGAACACCGAAAAACCGTAGGCCATGCCGATGCACAGGTGGATGGCCAGGGCCGCTGGCGGTACCGACCAGCGGTTGAAGCCCGGACGGGCGATGATCCGCTCCTTGGACAGGAAGCCGGGCGCGCTGGCGACGGTTCCGGCCGTGATGCTGCTGCTCATTGTTGTGTTCCCCTCGTAGGTATGAAGCGCTCACCGCCCCCGGCCTTGGCTCGCTGGCAACTGGTCGTTTTTATTGGCGAACGGCCCTTTTGCGCGACAAATAGCCGCAGCAGGACCTGAGAGCGGCGAGAGAGTAGCATTTGCCGTGGTCACTTAGCGCTAACTGATACCGTCGTTTGTTCTGCAACTGATCCCCCCGGCAAGGAACTGTCATGCCATGCGTTGTCGAATCCGACACTTATGCAGGACTAAACCTTCGCCCCATATCACCCAGCGGTGATAACCGCAGCGCTATACTCTGCGGCTGAATTTAGAAATCGGACTACAAGGACTCGCCCATGAAAGCGTTCGGCAAAATCCTGGGGCTGGTGCTTCTCGGGTTGTTGCTGATCATTGTGGCTCTGGGCTTCGCCCTGACCCACCTCTTCGATCCCAACGACTACAAAGACGAGATTCGCCAGCTGGCACGCGACAAGGCCCACGTCGAGCTGACGCTCAATGGCGACATTGGCTGGAGCCTGTTCCCGTGGCTGGGCCTTGAGCTGCATGAAGCCAGCATCGCCACCCTGAACAACCCGAAAGTGCCGTTTGCCGACCTGCAGATGCTTGGCCTGTCGGTACGCGTGCTGCCGTTGCTGCGCCGTGAAGTGCAAATGAGCGATGTGCGCGTCGAGGGCCTGAACCTGACCCTGAGCCGTGACGAAAATGGCCACGGCAACTGGGAAGACATCGGCAAGCCACTGCCCGCTGCCACCCCGGCCCCGGCCGAAAGCGCCAGCACTGCCCCGGCCCAGGCTAGCAGCGACAGCGCCAGCGAGCGCCCGGTCAAGCTCGATATCGACAGCCTGACCGTCAACAACGCCCGCGTGCAGTACAACGATGCCCGCAGCGGCCAGAGCTTCGGCGCCGAAAGCATCCAGCTGAGCACCGGCGCGGTGCATGAAGGGGTGAACATCCCGCTGAAGATGACCGCCTTCCTCAGTTCCGGCCAGCCAGTGGTCAAAGCGCGCACCGAGCTTAACGGCGAGCTGCGCTTCGATCGCCGGCTCAAGCGCTACCAGTTCGAAGACATGAAGCTCAGCGGCGAAGCCTCGGGCGAGCCGCTGCAAGGCAAGACCATGACCTTCGCCGCACAGGGCCAGTTGCTGGTCGATCTGGCGGCCAACGTCGCCGAATGGAACGGCCTCAAGCTCTCGGCCAACCAGCTGCGCGCCCTCGGCGAGCTGAACCTGCGCGACCTCGACAAAACCCCGCAACTGAGCGGCGGCCTGTCGATTGCCCAATTCGACCTGCGCAACTTCCTCGACAGCATCGGCCACCCGCTGCCGGCCTCGGCCGATAACAGCACCCTGGGCAAGGTCGAGCTGGTCACCCGCCTGCAAGGCACGCCGAACAGCCTGGCCCTGGAAGACCTGGCGATCAAGCTCGACGACAGCACCTTCAGCGGCCGCCTGGCCATTGAAGACTTCGCCAAGCAGGCCCTGCGCGTGCAGCTCAAGGCCGACAAGTTCGACGCCGACCGCTACCTGCTGGCCAAGAGCGAGGCAGCCCAGGGCGCCAAGGCCGCACGCCAGGCCGAAGTGCAGAGCAAAGAGGCCGGTGCCCTCGCCGGTGCCGGTACCACGCCGCTGCCCGACGCGCCGACCCAGGTGGCCTGGAGCAACGACAAGCTGCTGCCGGTTGACCGCCTGCGCAAGGTCGACCTGCAGGCCGACCTGACATTTGGCCAGCTGACTCTGGACAAGCTGCCGATCGAAAACGCCCACCTCAAGGCCGAGGGCCAAGGCGGCCTGATCACCCTGGAAACCCTGCGCGGCGGCCTGTACAACGGCGACTTCGAAAGCAAGGGCACCCTCGATGTACGCCCAGCCGTGCCGCAGATTGGTCTTAACACCCGCATCAACCGGGTGCCGGTCGAGCACTTCATCAAGAGCGAAACCGGCACGCCACCGGTCAAGGGTCTGTTGACCCTCAACAGCGACCTGACCGCCACCGGCAACAGCCAGAAAGCCCTGGTCGACACCCTCAACGGCAACGCCAGCTTCGTCATCAACGACGGTATCCTGGTCAACGCCAACCTCGAACAGCAACTGTGCCAGGCCATCGCCACCCTCAACCGCAAGGCCCTGAGTGGCGAGCCACGCGGCAAGGACACGCCGTTCCAGGAGCTCAAGGGCAGCCTGGTAATGCGTAACGGCGTGGCCAGCAACCCTGACCTCAAGGCACGCATTCCCGGCCTGACCGTCAACGGCCATGGCGACCTCGACCTGCGCGTGCTGGGCATGGACTACCGCATTGGCGTGATCGTCGAAGGCGACAAGCGCGACATGCCCGACCCGGCCTGCCAGGTCGGCGAGCGCTATGTCGGCCTTGAACTGCCGCTGCGCTGCCGTGGCCCGCTGGAGCTGGGCGCCAAGGCTTGCCGCCTGGATAAAGACGGCCTGGGCAAGGTCGCGGCCAAGCTGGCTGGCGACAAGGTCAGCGAAAAACTCAGCGAGAAGATCGACGAGAAGCTCGGTGACAAGGTCAGCCCGGAACTCAAGGACGCGCTCAAGGGGTTGTTCAAGAGATGAGCCCCGAGCAGTTTTCCAGCGCCGTGCTGGATTGGTACGACCGTAACGGCCGCCACGACCTGCCCTGGCAACAGGGCATCACCCCGTACCGGGTGTGGGTCTCGGAGATCATGTTGCAGCAGACCCAGGTGAGCACCGTGCTCAACTACTTCGACCGCTTCATGCAGGCGCTGCCGACGGTCCAGGCCCTGGCCGAAGCGCCCGAGGATGAGGTGCTGCACCTGTGGACGGGCCTGGGTTACTACACCCGGGCGCGCAACCTGCAAAAGACCGCGAAGATCGTTGTCGAGCACTATGGCGGCGAATTCCCCCGCGATGTCGAGAAACTCACCGACCTGCCCGGCATTGGCCTGTCCACTGCCGGCGCTATTGCCAGCATCAGCATGGGCCTGCGTGCGCCGATCCTCGACGGCAACGTCAAGCGCGTGCTGGCCCGCTACACCGCGCAAGAGGGCTACCCCGGCGAGCCGAAAGTGGCCAAGGCGCTGTGGGCCAATGCCGAGCGCTATACCCCGCACAGCCGGGCGAACCACTACACCCAGGCGATGATGGACCTGGGCGCGACCTTGTGTACCCGCAGCAAGCCCAGTTGCCTGCTGTGCCCGCTCAAGGTCGGTTGCGAGGCGCACATGCTCGGCCAGGAAATCCGCTACCCGCTGCCCAAGCCGCGCAAGGAGCTGCCACAAAAGCGCACGCTGATGCCACTGCTGGCCAACCACCAAGGCGCCATCCTGCTTTACCGGCGGCCTTCCACGGGCCTGTGGGGCGGGTTGTGGAGCCTGCCGGAGCTGGACAGTGTCGAACAGATCGACGAGCTGGCCGACCAGCACGGCCTGAGCCTGGCTGGCAGCCAGGCGCTGGACGGCCTGACCCACACCTTCAGCCACTTCCAGCTGGCCATCGAGCCCTGGCTGGTGCGCGTCAATGCCACCAGCGACCACGTGGCCGAGGCCGACTGGCTCTGGTATAACCTCGCCACCCCGCCGCGCCTGGGCCTTGCCGCCCCGGTGAAAAAACTGCTTAAACGCGCGGCCGACGTATTGCTTACAGGAGAGTCGCGATGACCCGCACCGTAATGTGCCGCAAGTACAACGAAGAACTGCCAGGCCTCGAGCGTCCACCCTACCCGGGCGCCAAGGGCCAGGACATCTTTGATCACATTTCGCAGAAGGCCTGGGCCGACTGGCAGAAAGAGCAGACCATGCTGATCAACGAGAAGCGCCTGAACATGATGAACGCCGAGGACCGCAAATTTCTCCAGGGCGAGATGGACAAGTTCTTCTCCGGCCAGGATTACGAGAAGGCCGAAGGCTACGTTCCACCTAGCGAATAACCCCGGAAAATCGTAAGCGACGGAATTAATTTAAAAAATTTTCAAAAAGTCGTTGACGTAAATCCGAAAAACCCTTTTAATGCGCCCCGTTGCCCAGATAGCTCAGTCGGTAGAGCAGGGGATTGAAAATCCCCGTGTCGGCGGTTCGATTCCGTCTCTGGGCACCACTAATACCGAAAAGCCCCAAGCGAAGTGATTCCTTGGGGCTTTTTTCATGCCTGCGATTTATCAGCGAACGCAGGCCTTCTCGCGCACGGAAATGCCGCGAGCTTGTCGGAGCCAGGGATGAAATCGATTGCCGTCGCCATGCTGCTGAGCCTGACCGGCTGTGTCGGCGCCACCGTGGTGCTGCCGCACAAAGACACCTACCCCACCGCGGCCCATCGCATCCTGCGCCTGAAGAACATCACCCCCAAGGTCAGCAAATCGGAGAAATCCGACGTCACCCGCGAATGGTGCGGCGTCACCCTCTGGGCTGTGGTCGTGCCGGTGCCTTTGCTACTGCCGGTGTGCAGGACCTACAGTGAAGTGGCCTATGGCCCGGACATCGATGGCGACCAGGTCGTGCTGTTCAACGCCAGGCAGACCATCAGCTCGCCCATGTACGCCTGTGGCCCCATGATGGTCCTCGCGCCGATCATCCATGGTTACGAAGGCAATCAGATCTGCGGGATGCTGCGCTAGGCCAGCGCAGCCACTATCAACCGCGCCGCCTCGAACAGCGGCACCTGCACCCCGCCGACCTGCGACGCCACGATCAACCCCTCGCCCAGCAAAAACAGCTGCTGCGCAGCGCCCTGCTTGCACCCCGCCTGCTGGCAGGCCTGCTCAAGTGCGGCCATGACCTTGTCCTTGTGCAACCTGGCCAGCACATGGGGTGGCTCGGCCGGCCCGGCATACTCGGCCGAGGCGTTGATGAAGGCGCAGCCGTAGAAGTCTTCAGAGCGCGCCCAGGCCTCGATGAAGTCGATATAGGCCAGCGGCCGCGCTTTTGCCTCAACGGCCGCCAGAGCGCTTTGCAGGCGCGCCATGAAATCGTGATCGCGACGTTCCAGCGCCGCCTCGATCAACAGCTCCTTGCTGGGGAAATGCCGGTACAGGGTTTTCTTGGTCACCCCGGCCTCCTGGCTCAACTGCTCGACCCCGGTGCCGTGGTAACCCTGGCGGTAGAACAGCTGCAGCGCCGACTCGGCGATTTTCTCGGACGTACTCATGCCACACCTTCGATCAGGACAGTTGCCAACAGTGTATACCGATCGGTTGACCTGCAGGTAAACCGATCGGTATCCTCGGCATAAATCGCCCACCCGGAGAACTGTACCCATGCCATTCAAATCCAAGGCGCCCGCCGCCCCTTCCCTGCATTTCAGCCTGCTGTCACTGATCGGCGCGGCCCTGGCGATCGGCGCCACCGGCTGGCTCAGCCAGGTGTCCGGCGCGCTGTGGCTGATGGCCCCGTTTGGCGCCAGCTGCGTGCTGGCCTTCGGCATGCCCGACTCGCCGCTGGCGCAGCCGCGCAACATCATCGGCGGCCACGTAATTGCGACCCTGGTGGGCCTGGCAGTGCTGCATACCCTCGGCGACAGTTGGTGGAGCGCAGCCCTGGCCGTCGGCCTGGCCCTGGCTGCCATGCAGCAGACCCGCACCCTGCACGCACCAGCCGGGGCCAACCCGCTGGTGGTGATCGCCAGCCACGCACCGTTGAGCTTCGTGGTGACGCCAGTGCTGGCCGGCTCGCTGGTGATCGTCGCCGTGGCCTGGTGCCTGAACAATGCGCGCCAGGCCAACAGCTACCCGAAATACTGGTACTAATAGCGCTATGCCGAGGGCTGTTGACCACCGTCAATATGCCCTCGGCCCGCACCGATAAAATGCTCTGAGGATATTAGAAGGAACCAACAGGCCTCCCCATGAGCGAAGAATCCACTGCCCTGCCCCTGCCCTCGCCTGCCGCCGAAACACCTGCGAGCCCCAGCCCAAGCCCGGCACGCAAAGCTGCCAGCACCCGTCCACGGCGTCCGCGCACGCCGCGCAAGCCTGCTGTCAGCGCCGCAGCCGAAGCCGAAATCAGCGCCATCAGCCAGCAACCGGCAGCCCTGAAAGTCGCCTCGGCGCCGCGCGGCTCCAACGAGGACAGCGCCTCGGCCAAGCTGCCGGCCAGCTACCCGTACAGCAACCGCATGCGCCGCGCCGAGTACGAAAAGGCCAAGCACGAACTGCAGATCGAACTGCTCAAGGTGCAAAGCTGGGTCAAGGAAACCGGTCAGCGCATCGTCGTGCTGTTCGAAGGCCGCGACGCCGCCGGCAAGGGTGGCACCATCAAGCGCTTCATGGAGCACCTCAACCCGCGTGGTGCGCGGATTGTCGCCCTGGAGAAACCCTCCGAGCAGGAGAAGGGCCAGTGGTACTTCCAGCGCTACGTCCAGCACCTGCCCACGTCCGGTGAAATGGTCTTCTTCGACCGCTCCTGGTACAACCGCGCCGGGGTCGAGCGGGTCATGGATTTTTGCTCGCCGCTGCAATACCTGGAGTTCATGCGCCAGGCGCCGGAGCTCGAACGCATGCTGTGCAACAGCGGCATCCTGCTGTTCAAGTACTGGTTCTCGGTGAACCGCGAAGAGCAGCTGCGCCGCTTCATCTCCCGCCGCGACGACCCGCTCAAGCACTGGAAGCTGTCGCCGATCGACATCAAGTCGCTGGACAAGTGGGACGAATACACCGCTGCCAAGGAGGCAATGTTCTTCCACACCGACACCGCCGATGCACCGTGGACGGTAATCAAATCCGACGACAAAAAACGCGCGCGGATCAACTGCATCCGCCACTTCCTGCACTCGCTGGACTACCCCGGCAAGGATTTGAGTGTCGCCCACCAGCCTGACCCGCTGCTGGTGGACCGCGCCGCGCGCGTGCTCGAAGAGGAAGACCGCGGCGAGCTGGCGCAACCAGCCTGAGCTTGCTCCAGGCCGTCGGCGGCACTTGGGTTTCCCGGCCAACTGCGATTCAATACGCAGAATTTATCCGGCTCAGCACAAGGGTTCACCGATGGCCTCCAGCAGCAAACAACAGAAACGCGCCAAGCGCGCCGCCAACAAGGCCCGCGAAAACCGCATGGTGCGTAGCGGCCAAGCGGTCAAGAGCTCGGGCGAAAGCTCCAGCGCCAGCGTCGAGCAGGTCTTCAACAAGGCCATGGAATCGGGCAGCTATACCGCCCTGTTCGAAAAAATGAAGCAAGCCCAGGAAACCGGCCTGGTCGCGCTGATTTCGGTGTTCCTGGTCGACCCGCTGCTGACCCTGGTGCTCAAGGGCCACAAGGAAGAACAGGCCACCGACTACATCGTCATGGTCTTCACTGCCTACCGCAAGTGGCTGGACGGCGCCGACGAAGCCACAACCATGGCCTGGCTCGAGAGCGACGAGTTCCAGGAAGCCTACATCAGCGCGTCCGAGGCGGTGGCCAAGCAGCAGAAGAAGTTTGGCTGACAGCTTGCCTGGCTCCTGATTCCTCGGGGGCCAGATCCCCTCAAAGAAAAATCCTACATCGACCACAGGTCCCTGGCCGATTGACCATCACCTCGACGCCACCTAACCTTTGTTGACCGTTTACAACGTATACAAAGTCAGGAGCGTAGACATGGCTTCCCCGGTTCTGTCGTTTCGCGTCGAAGCATCCCTCGCCGAAAAGCTCGATCAACTGGCAGCCGCCACCGATCGAGATCGCCAATATCACCTCAAGCGCGCTTTGCTGCGCTATGTCGAAGCCGAGTCATGGCACGTGCAGGCGATTGCTGCCGGCATCAGCGATGCCGACACTGGCAACCTGACCGACCTCTCTGAGGTCAAGGCAAAGTGGGTGAAACGCGAAGATGATTGCACTGACGGCGAAGGCTGAAAGCGACCTGGATTCGATTTTCGAGCACTATCAGCTCAAGGCAGGCAGCAAAACGGCCTTTGCAATGGTTCAGGGCATATTGAGCAGCCTGGAAATTCTCGAGCGCTTCCCAGGTGCAGGCCGCCCCTCGCCAGTGCCGGATGTGCGTGAGCTGGTGCTCGCCCACATCCCCTTTATTGCCCCGTACCGCTTGCTCGACGGACGGGTCCAGGTATTGCGATTTCTGCATCAGCGCAGTGAGCGACCTGAGCACTGGTAAAGCCCACCGCGTGAGCCGCGATGAGCCCGCTACGGCCAAAACAAAAAGGCCGCGATCCTCACAGATCGCGGCCTTTGTCATTGCATCCGCATCACATCAGTTGTTCAGCACCGCCCGCCCGGCCGCCTCGGCCTTGCGCTTGCGCGCCACCAGCAAGCCGGCGGCGACCACGGCAATCGACAACAAGCCGGTCGCGACGATTTCAATACGATGGTCCGGACGGATCAGCATCACCGTCAGGATGCCGACGATGAAGGCAATGGTCGCCCAGGTCAGGCCCGGGAACAGCCACATCTTGAAGGCGATCTTCTCGCCGCGCTGCATACGCTGACGACGCATGCGCAGTTGCGACACGGCGATCACCAGGTACACCAGCAAGGCAATGGCGCCGGAACTGGCCAGCAGGAACTCGAACACCTGAGCAGGTGCCAGGTAGTTGGCGATCACGGTGAGGAACGCCGCTGCAGTCGAAAGCACCACTGCCACGTATGGGGTACCGCTGGAGGTGGTGCGCTGGGCCATGGCCGGCGCATCGCCACGCTTGCTCAGGGAGAAGAGCATGCGCGAGGAGGTGTACAGCGCCGAGTTCAGGCAGCTGGTCACGGCGATCAGCACGACGATGTCGACGATCAGCTTGGCGTTGGGGATGCCCATCAGGTTGAGCACGGTCTGGTACGAACCGACTTCGGCCAGGTCACTGTTGGTCCACGGCACCAGGGCCACGACCACGAAGATCGACACCAGGTAGAACAGGAAGATCCGCCAGATCACCGAGTTGGTGGCCTTGGTGATCTGCTTGCCCGGGTCTTTCGACTCGGCGGCAGCGATGGTGACGATTTCAGTACCCATGAACGAGAACATGGTGGTCAGCATCGCCGCCAGCACCGCGCCCATGCCGTTGGGCATGAAGCCCTGGGTGTCGAACAGGTGGCTGACGCCGCTGACCTGGCTGTTGGGCAGCAGGCCGAAGATCGCAGCCACACCAAGGATGATGAAGCCAATGATCGCCACTACCTTGAGCAACGCGAACCAGAACTCGAATTCACCGTAGTTCTTCACACTGAACAGGTTGGTCGCGGTCAGCAGTAAGGTGATCACCAGGGTAAACACCCAGATGCCGATATCGGGGAACCAGGCATGCAGAATGGTTGCGGCGGCGTTGGCCTCCAGCGGAATCACCAGAACCCAGAACCACCAGTACAGCCAGCCGATAGTAAAGCCGGCCCAGTGGCCGATGGCTTTGTCGGCATACGTCGAAAACGAACCGGTATCCGGCGAGGCAACGGCCATTTCGGCCAGCATGCGCATCACCAGCACCACCAGGGTCCCGGCCGCGGCATAGGCCAGCAAGACCGCAGGGCCGGCTTCGGCGATGGCGTGGCCGGAGCCGACGAACAGCCCGGCACCGATGACACCGGCAATCGACAGCATGGTCACATGCCGCTGCTTGAGCCCCTGAGCGAGGTCATTGGAATTGTGCGTACCGCTCATAAAACTACCTTTGCGAGAAATGGCGTTTTGATCCTGCTACTCGAGTCGCGCTCTTCAAAAAGAGTGCTACATCCTGTTGCCGATCGATAACGCAATTACCGCGCCAGGCCGATGACCGTTCGTTCGAAAATTCTCACAGCCCCGTTTAACAAGGCTTACAGGTCTTTCGGCCAAGACTTGACCGAAAGACCCTGAAAAACCGGCGGAATAGACCAATTACTGAAATACCCACTTACAAATGCCCCGGGTGCACCACACTTCGTCACCGGTAACACCTCCTGCACTTCCTACGACCAAAAAGGTACAACCCAAAGGTACAACCAAAGCCGTAGATAAAGGCCCGAACCTGTGCACAAGGTCAGAAACGACTTCCCAGAAACGGCCAAAACTGGCACCATCGCGCCTTTTTTCATCAAGGCTCCGGCCCTGGAAACGAGGGTAGGCGGACATCTGCGCGACAGTCCACTGCAGCGATGCGACACCCGCCCTCCCACCAACCGATTGCCTCTCCCGACGTTATTGGCTGTCTTCGGACCGCTATGCTAGCTTGGCGCCTCGCCAGGAAGGCCGCTAACAGCAGGAGCGCACCAGAACACATGAGGACCGCACATGGCTGAGGCCACGCCCGCGCTGGAAATCCGCAACCTGCACAAACGCTACGGCGACCAGGAAATCCTCAAGGGAATTTCGCTGACCGCGCGTGATGGCGACGTGATCTCGATCCTGGGATCCTCCGGCTCCGGCAAGTCCACTCTGCTGCGCTGCATCAACCTGCTGGAAAACCCGCACCAGGGCCAGATCCTGGTGGCTGGCGAAGAGCTGCGGCTCAAGGCGGCAAAAAACGGTGAACTGGTGGCCGCCGACAACAAACAGATCAATCGCCTGCGCAGCGAGATCGGCTTTGTCTTCCAGAATTTCAACCTGTGGCCGCACATGAGCATCCTCGACAACATCATCGAGGCGCCGCGCCGGGTGCTCGGCCAGAGCAAGGCCGAGGCCATCGAGCATGCCGAAGCGCTGCTGAACAAGGTTGGCATCCACAACAAGCGTCACAGCTACCCGGCCGAGCTGTCCGGTGGCCAGCAACAGCGTGCGGCCATTGCCCGCACCCTGGCAATGAAGCCCAAGGTTATCCTGTTCGACGAGCCGACCTCGGCCCTGGACCCGGAAATGGTCCAGGAAGTGCTCAACGTTATCCGTGCCCTCGCCGAAGAAGGCCGTACCATGCTACTGGTTACCCACGAAATGGGCTTTGCCCGCCAGGTGTCCAGCGAAGTCGTCTTCCTGCACCAGGGGCTGGTCGAAGAGCAAGGAACGCCGCAGCAGGTTTTCGAAAACCCGACCTCGGCGCGTTGTAAACAATTCATGTCCAGCAACCGCTAACGGAGCAACACGCATGCAGACCTATAAGAAATTCCTCCTGGCCGCTGCCGCCACGCTGGTGTTCTCGGCCAATGCCATGGCTGCCGAGAAACTGAAGATGGGCATCGAGGCGGCCTACCCGCCGTTCAACAACAAGGACGCCAGTGGCCAGGTCGTCGGTTTTGACAAAGACATCGGCGACGCCCTGTGCGCGAAGATGAAGGTCGAGTGTGAAGTGGTGGTTTCTGACTGGGACGGCATCATTCCCGCCCTGAACGCGAAGAAGTCCGACTTCATCATCTCCTCGCTGTCGATCACCGACGAGCGCAAGCAGGCGGTGGACTTCACCGACCCGTACTACTCGAACAAGCAGCAGTTCATCGCCCCGAAAAACGTCGACTTCAAGACTGATCCCAAGTCGCTCGAAGGCAAGACCCTCGGCACTCAGCGCGCCACCCAGGCAGCTATCTGGCTGGACGATAACGGCGGCATGGACAACAAGTTCAAGGTCAGCCTGTACGACACCCAGGAAAACGCCTACCTGGACCTGACCTCGGGCCGCGTCGACGCCCTGCTGGCTGACAAATACGCCAACTACGACTGGCTCAAGTCCGACGCCGGTAAAAACTACGAGTTCAAAGGCGATCCGGTGAACGAAAGCGACAAGGTTGGTATCGCTGTGCGCAAAGGTGACAACGAACTGCGCAACAAGCTCAACGCCGCCCTGAAAGAAATCGTTGCCGACGGCACCTACGAGAAGATCAACAACAAGTACTTCCCGTTCAGCATCTATTGATTCGCCCCGACCGGCATTGCCCTGCAGGCAATGCCGGTCCCTTGAACAAACCTGCCCATGAATATTGATCTTTACGGATTCGGTCCGGCCCTGATGGCCGGGACGCTGATGACCGTCAAACTCGCATTGTCGGCCCTGCTCCTGGGGCTGGTACTGGGACTGCTTGGCGCCCTGGCCAAGACCTCACCCTACAAACCCCTGCAATGGCTGGGTGGTTTCTACTCCACACTGGTTCGCGGCGTGCCCGAGCTGCTCTGGGTGCTGTTGATCTACTTTGGCACCGTCAGCCTGATGAACCGGCTGGGCGAGCTTCTGAATATTCCCGGCCTTGAGCTCAATGCCTTTGCCGCAGGCGTAATTGCCCTGGGCCTGTGCTTCGGCGCCTATGCCACGGAAGTGTTCCGTGGTGCGCTGCTGGCGATCCCCAAGGGCCACCGTGAAGCCGGCCTGGCGCTGGGCCTGTCCAAGGGGCGGATCTTCTCCAGGCTGGTGCTGCCGCAAATGTGGCGCATCGCCCTGCCGGGGCTGGGCAATCTGTTCATGATCCTGATGAAAGACACCGCGCTGGTCTCGGTAATCGGCCTGGAAGAAATCATGCGTCATTCGCAAATCGCCGTGACCGTGAGCAAGCAACCCTTCACCTTCTACATGGTCGCCGCCATCATTTACCTGGGCCTTACCGTGCTGGCCATGACCGGCATGCACTTCATGGAAAAACGCGCCGGTCGCGGCTTCGCGAGGGCCAACCAATGAACTGGGAAGTCATCATCAAGTGGCTGCCACGCCTGGCCCAAGGCGCCACGCTGACGCTCGAGCTGGTCGCCATCGCGGTCATCGCCGGGCTGATCCTCGCCATTCCACTGGGTATCGCCCGCTCTTCGCGGCTCTGGTACGTACGGGCCCTGCCTTACGGCTACATTTTCTTCTTCCGCGGTACGCCGCTGCTGGTGCAGCTGTTTTTGGTGTATTACGGGCTGGCCCAGTTCGATGCCGTGCGCAACAGCGCCTTGTGGCCGTACCTGCGCGATCCGTTCTGGTGCACGGTGCTGACCATGACCCTGCACACCGCCGCCTACATCGCAGAAATCCTGCGTGGCGCGCTGCAGGCCATCCCCCGTGGCGAGATCGAAGCGGCGCGGGCCCTGGGCATGTCCCGGGCCAAAGCAATGCTCTACATCATGCTGCCGCGTGCCGCCCGCATCGGCCTGCCGGCCTACAGCAACGAAGTGATCCTGATGCTCAAGGCCAGTGCCCTGGCGAGTACCGTTACCCTGCTGGAACTGACCGGCATGGCACGGACGATCATCGCCCGGACCTACCTGCCGGTGGAGATCTTCTTCGCGGCGGGCCTGTTCTACCTGCTGATCTCCTTCTTGCTGGTGCAAGCCTTCAAGCAGTTGGAACGCTGGCTGCGCGTCGACGCCTGCCAGGGTCGATAAACCTGTATAACGGGGCTGATCTCAGCCCCGTTTTCGTATCCGCTCATGACCACTGCCCTCCCCCTCTGCGCCGACCAACTGCTCAGCCGCTTCCAGGCGCTGGACGACTTTCTGCGCGAGCATCAGGCGCTGTGGCGGCCACGGCCTTTCACCCAGTTGCAACTGCCGTGGGAAACCCAATACCGCGCCCTGGCCGACTGGTTGCGCCAGCGCTCGTTGAGCGAGGCGGAAGCGGCGCACAATCACCCCGAGCAACTCGCTGCACCGGCGCCTTTTCCCCAGCTGGCACGCCGGGCGGCAGCGCTGTCTGCCATCGGCGAGTTATCCACCGTTGCCCTGCCCCCTGCTGGCCCTCGCCTGAATGTCGACGTGCCGGGGCGCAAATGGCAGCAGATCGAAGCCTTCGCCAGCCACCTGGGTTTTATCCACAGCCCACGGCACTGGCTGGACTGGTGCGCCGGCAAAGGTCATCTGGGCCGGCGCTTGCTGCAGCCTCATAGTCAGCAACTGACCTGCCTGGAATACGACCCGGCGCTGGTCGAAGCCGGCAGCGCCCTCAGCCAGCATCACCAACTGCCCGCCGAGCACCGCCTGCAGGATGTACTGGCCGATAGCGCCGCCCAGCAACTGAGCGCCGAGCACACCGCCGTGGCCCTGCACGCCTGTGGCGACCTGCATGTGCGCCTGATGCAACTGGCAAGCCTCAAGGGTTGCCGCCAACTGGCCATCGCGCCGTGCTGCTACAACCGCATCCAGGCGCCGCAGTACCAGCCGTTATCCACAGCCGCCAAGGCATCTGGCCTGCAGTTGTCGATTGATGATCTTGGCTTGCCGCTCAGCGAAACCGTTACCGCAGGTGCGCGGGTACGCCGCCAGCGTGACGAGTCCATGGCCAGGCGCCTGGGTTTCGATCTGTGGCAACGGCAGTTGCGTGGGGTAGATGAGTACCTGCCGACGCCTTCGCTGCCGGTCAGTTGGCTGCACAAGCCGTTCGCCGACTACTGCCGGGGCCTTACCGAACTCAAGCAATTGCAGCCAGGTGCCGAGCCTGATTGGCCAGCATTGGAAGCGGCCGGCTGGCAGCGCCTGGCCCAGGTGCGCAACCTGGAATTGCTGCGCAATCTGTTCCGCCGCCCGCTGGAATTATGGCTGGTGCTGGATCGTGCACTGTTCCTGGAGGAACAGTCCTATCAGGTACAGCTCGGGGTGTTTTGTGAACAGCCTCTCACCCCGCGCAACCTGCTGCTGTTGGCCGAACGCCGGTAACGGCGCTCAGCCTGTGGATAAGTCTGTGCGCAACCTTGCGCCGAACCCCAGCAAATTCGTGGATCCAAGCGCTTTCACAGGCTGGTCATTTTTTGTTCACTGATTAATCGCCAGCAAAAACAGCCATTTGCGCAAAGACCAACGGCGGGCGTTGGTCCGATGCAATACGCACCTGTTTGGCATGCGGCTTGTGCATAAGCCTTCGCGCGAATAGCGCTAAGCAGGTTGAATCAGGCCAGTTTCAGCAGGCTCATGCCCACCAGCAACAGCGCCAGGCCCAACCAGCCGCGGCCTACCAGGCGTTGACCGAACAGTGCCCAACCCATGGCCACGGTGGCGAGGATGCCGAAGCCACCCCAGATGGCGTAAGCCAGCGACAGTTCGATATCTCGCACAGCCTGGGCCAGTGCGGTAAAGGCGGCCAGCACACAGAGAATCGAAGCAATGCCCAGGCCGCGCTTTTTAAAACCGTCGGAATACTTGAGCAGCAGGTTGGCGATCACTTCCAGCACGATCGCCAGGCCCAGCCAGGCGAAGGGAATCCAGTTCATGCTCAGCATGGCAGGGCCTCCATATTGCGCGGGGCAGGTGCGGCGCGGGTACCCGACTTGATCAGCAGGATACCGGCGATCATCACGCCCAGGCCGGCGGCCTTGAGCAGGCCCAGGCTCTCACCCAGCCAGGTGACGCTGATCAGGGTGATCAACACGATGCCGATGCCTTCCCACAGGGCGTAGGCCACGCCCACCGGCACGCGTTTTACCGCCAGTGCCAGGAAAAAGTACGACAGGCCGATCATCAGGTACATCAACCCGTGACCAAGAATGGGGAAATGACTGGCGGCGAATTTCATCGACGCGGTGCCGATCACCTCGGCGGTGATGGCGATAAACAGATAGATCCAGGAACGCATGATGCCCTCCCACGGGCGACACAAACCGAGCGAAATCGCGCTGACGGCTACAGACAAAGAGAAGAAAAAGGCTGTTTGTCGGGGGAGGCGCTAGAGGTCGCCGGTCCAGTGACGTTCACGGGAAACCAGGCGGGAGGTGAGGAGCGGAAACGCTTTAGTGTTCAACATAATGAACAACAAATTAGCTCAAGGCATCGTTAAAGTCAAATCGATAGAAAATGACTAATTAATTTTCGCGTCTTTCAGTCCGTATTTAGGTGAAAGCCCTTAAAGGTTGCAGAAAGGTTCGTAAATTATATTACCCGGCCTGATAAAGGCATCGCGGGGCAAGCCCGCTCCCACCCTGTAGGAGCGGGCTTGCCCCGCGATCCCCCGTAAGATCCCACCTCACCCTCGTGTCAAAACGCCGCACCCCCGGCAAAATCACAATTAATTATTGTAATACAATAATTTTTCACAAATAATGCACCCCGCTTAACTAGCACGGAGGGAAACCATGAACAGTAAGACAGTGGCTTACGCGAGATCGCGTCTGCGAGTGATCGGTGCATTCGCCGCGGTACTCGCCTGGGGTACAGGGATCGTCGAGTTCGGCGGCAACGTACTATTGTGGGTGTTCGAAAAAGCCCAGGTGCAAGGTGCCTACCTGCAAAGCTTCGGTGAAAACATGCCGCTGCTGCTGGCCCCGGATTACCAGCCTTCGCACCTGGCCCTGGGCCTGGTGATCGGCCTGGAACTGATCCCCGCCAGCCTCTCGGCCTTTGCCTTGTACCTGACCGGCTTGTTCTTCCTGCGCCTGTCCCGGGGTGAAACCTGGACGACGCAAAACATCAAGATGCTCTGGTGGGTGGGCTTGCTGTGCATCGGCTTGCCGATGGTCTGGCCGATGATCGGCACCTTGCAGGGCCTGGCGTTCTCCATCGACCTGCCCAAAGGCGAGAGAAGCTTCAGCGTATCGATCGGTGTATCATCCCAGGCGGTTTACGAGATCATGAAAGGCATTTTCCTCTGCGCCTTCTCACTCCTCATGCGTGACGCCAAAACCATCAGCGATGAACACAACTGTTATGTCTAGCTTGCCCCTATGCCGATAATTATTCGACTCGATGTAGTCATGGCCAAGAACAAGATCCGCTCCAAGGATCTGGCCGAGATTATCGGTATTACGGAGGCGAACCTTTCGTTGCTGAAAAACGGCAAGATCAAGGGTTTCAAGATGGAAACCCTCGAGAAGCTCTGTCGCGCGTTGAACTGCCAGCCAGGTGACCTGCTGGAGTTCAGCGAGGAATGAACAAGGAACTGGCAACTCGTGAGCAATTCACTCAAATGGCGCGCTGCGCTAGTGCTGGCCGTCGGCCTGCTCGGCGGCTGCGGCCCCAGCTATACCTATAGATACTCCCCACCGCCCAGCATGGCGGGCATGAACTGCATCAACTCCTGCTCGATGGAACGCAACCACTGCAAACAGATGGCGCGCCTGCAGGAAAACAGCGACCACGCCCTGTACCAGGCCAACTACAGAAACTACCAGCTGTGCCAGGCCGGCAAGAGCAAAAAAGAAGCGCGCAAAAGCTGCTACTACCCCAGCTACCCGTTCAACAGCGGCTCCAGCTACTCGTGCGGCAGCGACTACGACAGCTGCTACCAATCTTGCGGCGGCACCATCCAGCGCATCCTCAACAAAGACTGACGCCTCGAATAAACGGAATTGACTGTGGATATCATCAGATCCATCGCCCTGCTTGCGTGCGCGTTTTACCTCAGCGGCTGCGCCTTCATGTCCGACTGGCAAGTCCCGCCACCCCGGTCCGACTGGCAAGTGCCGCCCATGCAGATGTACGGCAACCAGAGCTTCCCCGGGCCGGACTTCAGCAGAGACCGCCACGCCATCCAGCACTACTTCGACACACACAAACACTGACACTTCGACCAAACGGAATTGCCTGTGGCCATTATCAGATCCTTCCTCCTGCTGGCGTGCGCGTTCTACTTGAGCGGCTGCACCAGCGGCGACTACACCCCGGTGTCTGGCTGGGAAATCCCGCAGATGCAGATATACGGCGACAAGGGCTACACCGGCCCGGCCTACAGCTGCAAGAAAAAGCACGGCTGCCGAGAGCACTGTAAAAAGCACGATTGCCGCTACAAACCGCTGATATTCGACCCCACCAAAGCCGAACCCAGCGCCACCACGATGCACCGCGGCTGGTAACAAAACACCCCGCGATGCCCGCTGAAACCGGGTATCGCGAGGAATGTTGCAGAAGTGGTTTACAGACGCAAACTGATCGCTATAATGACGCCCCTGTGCCGGTATAGCTCAGATGGTAGAGCAACTGACTTGTAATCAGTAGGTCCCGGGTTCGATTCCTGGTGCCGGCACCATACACAGTAAAAAAAGGCTCACCGCAAGGTGGGCCTTTTTTGTTTGCGTGGGCACACCCGCCGGTTGGGAGCAGGCTTGCCCGCAATGAGCTGCTGAAGGCAGCGTCTAAATCGCAACCGCTGTGCGCTTGATCACCTCCGCTGATCAACCCAGTACGTCACATTCGCCTCTGCGCCTGCCCCCTAAGAACTTGGCCCGATCCGGTGTCAACGCCGATGCCCCAAGCCAGTGTCTTATTTCTGAGCAGTGCAGAAATAAATAGCACCCTCAAAAAAACATAATCACTCATAGAATCGGGATTTTTCCTATGTGCAGCCAAAGCCATACGAACTAATCTCTCATTGCACCTGTTAAAAGGTGCACACTTAAATCAAATAAAAAAGGATACTACTATGGGTATGTGGTGCTGCATGTATATCAACGAATTCAAAGTCGACCAACCCACTGACGACGAAGTAGAGTCTGTCAAACCAGAAGAAGATTTCACCCCGGAAGAGCTCTCCATACTGGCTGAGTAACGAAAATAAATGAGGCGATTTTTTCGCCTCATTTTTTGGCTTATATGGAAACTTCCTGACTATGAAAACAATTGCCCCAGAGCGTACGTTATCACTGGACGATGCAGAAAGCGCAATCGATCAGCACTTTTCCAGCGAAGGAATTCATTTAACCCTACGCCGTTACGGTAGTCCGCTGTCCAGCACTGTTGCCACCCTTCACCTCCCCTATGACAGTAGCGGCATAGAATGTGTCGGTTGTGGCAAAGGCTATGAAGCAGAGGCTCGTGTGGGTGCGAAGTTCGAGGCTTATGAGCATTACATGGGCCCCTTTCAACTACGAAAGCATAGCGCACTGCATTGTTTTGATTCGGTTGTTTCTCAACCGTCCTTGCAAAACATACTGCCGATGCAAATGCTTCGCCACGCCGATGCATCACAGATGGCTGTACTTTCCTTCGAGGCGCATGAAGCATCCGCAGGCGCTGAGTTACTCTATCCATCATTTCTGATTAACCATCAGTATGCCAACGAGTCGCTTCCCGGTGATGATACCGACTATAGCGCTGCGCGCCGATACTCCTGCGGCACCGGTGTGGCAGCAGGTGTAGGATTTACGGAAGCAGCAATTCATGCCGCAAGCGAGGTCATAGAGCGTCATGGCATTGGGCGCTTTATTGCACAACATTTCTTCTATGATTCAAAAGAGCCTATAAGAAAGATTGTTGACAATTCTATGCCAGAACATCTATTAAGCACCTTGCGTGATGCAGAAACTGCCATAGGAGCTTCAATCGAGGTATTTGACGCCTCTAGTCAAATAGACTATCCCGTTTTTATTGCCTACTGCCCGGAGAAGACGATCGCTGATATTCATGTCGTGGGTGGCGGCTGTTCACTTTACCCGAGCCATGCCGCAGCACGGGCGATCAAGGAGCTGGTGCAGCAATACAAAGTTGCTGAAGGCGTGCAGCACGTCACTCAAGAGTGGACCAATTCAAAAAACAACCTGGCCAAAAACCCAAAGTTGCTGCGCTGCTTGCGCATGGCGTTTGGGGCCACCCAGCGTGCCAAAACAGTACCTTACCCGATGCCTCAAGACCCGGAAAAAATGCCACTGGCGCTACACTTGTCCCATTTAAAAAATGAGTGTTTTAAAGCCAATCATCCCATTTGGCTAAAACAACTACATTCCAGCCCCAACCAGGTTAGCCTGGCCTGTGCGGTCATGCCAAAAATGGAAAGATTTTCGATTGTCTCACTGGGCGGAAAAGTTGTCCCCTGCTATCAATACGAGTAAACAGCAAAGCGTCTCTCATTACCTTTCGGAACCAGGCCTTTTATGAGCCCAGCAGAAAAAAAGTGCCCACGCGAACTACCATGCCGTGACTATTTTCTTTCTCCTTCTTTAGGTATCGCTACCCAGGCGATCCATTTAGGGCAACATGAGAATGGCCTGAGTCAGTTTCCAGTTCCAGCGCTCATTTGTAACTCTGCAACACTCCTGAATTCAATTGAAGAAGGCAGAGAGATGCTGGGCAATGCCGAGCAGGAGAATTTTGCCTACCAACGTTATGCAAACCCTACCGTTTCAATTTTAGAAGCGAAATTTCGCGCCATTGAACACTGCTCCTATAGCCTCGCGGTCAATAGCGGAATGACCGCCTGCCTGCTTGCTTTTCGCGCCCTGTTGAGCGCAGGCGATCATGTCATTGTACCCCACAGTGTATTTTACGAAATCATTGAACAACTTAACTATGAAGTGAACCATCGCGGGATTGAAATGTCACTTATCGACAAATACCAGGCGGCGGCATTTGAGTGCGCGATCCAACCCAACACGAAAATGATCTTTATCGAAGCCCCTACCAACCCGGCTTTTTTAGATATCAACATTCCTGATCTGGTAGAGCTTTGCAACAAACGCGGCATTCTTCTTGTTGTTGATAACACCTTTCTTACACCTGCCTGTCAAAAGCCACTTTCCCTGGGGGCTGCAGTAACATTATATTCCATCACCAAACACATCAACGGTCACGGCGATGTCATGGGCGGCATGATCAGCACCAATGAACCGGACCTGTTCAAGGCATTGAAGTATCACAGGGACAGTGCAGGGCTCATAGTAGATCCGTTCTCGGCCTGGCTCACTATACGAGGACTAAGGACGCTGCCACTGCGATTAAAAAAACATACCGATAATGCACATGCGGTGATCGCCATGCTGCGTGAGGAGTTCCCGAAGCTAGAGTGGCGTGCAGTCTGGTCGACTAAAAGTGCGCAAACCAACGGAATTTCTCCGTCATTGCATACAGGCCTTATCGCCATTGTTTTTCCATCGCGAGAAACGGCTACAACCTTTGTTCGTCATCTGCAGCTTATCCGAATAGGTACAACCTTCGGCAATATTGAGTCCTTATGTTATCACTACGGTAGTTTTAGCAGGGAGGGCAGCACCGACCTGGAAAAAATAGGCGTGCCGGATGGCTTGGTGCGAATCTCTGTTGGCCTGGAAGATAGCGATGACATTAATGCAGACATCCGACGTGCACTGCGCCTTGCAATGCAAAGCAGAACCACTGCGCGAGGGTGAAGCGTAAGTCCGTCAGCGGTCGAGTGCGAGATTCTGCCAAGCCCCCACCTTGTAATCCTCTCCCCCATCCGTTATAGCTAAAAAGGCATCCATAACCAAAAAGAGGCAGAATCAGCCCGCCATGTACGAGACCACACGTATCTTTCGCCCTTCAGGCCCGTTTGCCGCGCTGTTCGGCAAGACTTACGGGCCCAACGCTGTCGCTAGCCCTTCGCTGACCAGCTCCCCCCTCTCGACGCTGTTCCACACCTTGTCGATTCCACCTCGCGACGTCTTGCTCGCGCACAAGCGCAAGCGCCCTGTCCCTCCACCTGCCAGCTGACACCTGAAGTTTCCGCTTCCTCTCGCCCTCGGTTCTGCCGTTCAGGGCTGGAGTCGCTTTGCATTTTTTTCAGTGTTTTCTGTCAGGAAATCTTATGACTATTCGTGTTGCCATTATCGGCGCAGGCCCGTCCGGCCTGGCGCAGTTGCGTGCCTTTCAATCCGCTCATGCCCAGGGTGCCGAGATGCCCGAGGTGGTGTGCTTCGAGAAACAGGCCGACTGGGGCGGGATGTGGAACTACACCTGGCGCACCGGCCTGGACGAGCATGGCGAGCCGGTGCACGGCAGTATGTACCGCTACCTGTGGTCGAACGGGCCGAAGGAATGCCTGGAGTTCGCCGACTACAGTTTCGATGAGCATTTCGGGCGGCCGATTTCGTCTTATCCACCGCGCGAGGTGCTTTGGGATTACATTCAGGGCCGGGTGAAAAAGGCCGGTGTGCGCGACTACATTCGCTTCAATACCGCCGTCAAGGCGGTACGCTTTGATCAGGCCAGCCGCACCTTTACCGTCAGTGTCTATGACTACGGCATCGGCCAGGGCAGCGAGCAGGTGTTCGATTTCGTCGTGGTCGCCAGCGGGCATTTTTCTACCCCGCATGTGCCGCAATTCGACGGCTTCGAGCGCTTCTCCGGGCGCATCCTTCACGCTCACGATTTTCGTGAGGCGGTGGAGTTCAAGGGCAAGGATGTGCTGATTGTCGGCAGCAGCTATTCGGCCGAAGACATCGGCTCGCAGTGCTTCAAGTACGGCGCGCGCTCGATCACCAGTGCCTACCGCACCCAGCCCATGGGCTACAAATGGCCCAAAGGCTGGGAAGAGCGCCCGCAGTTGCTGCGGGTCGAGGGCGAGATGGCGTTCTTTGCCGACGGTTCGAGCAAGCGCGTGGATGCGATCATCCTCTGCACCGGCTACCAGCATCACTTCCCGTTCCTGCCCGACGAGCTGACGCTCAAGACCAGCAACCGCCTGTGGCCTGCCGGGCTGTACCAAGGGGTTGTCTGGGAACACAACCCGCAGCTGATCTACCTCGGCATGCAAGACCTCTGGTACAGCTTCAACCTGTTCGACGCTCAGGCCTGGTTTGCCCGCGACTACATGCTCGGGCGCATCAAG
Organism: Pseudomonas sp. NPDC087612; assembly: GCF_044743505.1. Lineage (NCBI taxonomy): Bacteria > Pseudomonadati > Pseudomonadota > Gammaproteobacteria > Pseudomonadales > Pseudomonadaceae > Pseudomonas > Pseudomonas sp. NPDC087612. The sequence continues at coordinate 33,206 of NZ_JBIUWO010000014.1, read as the reverse complement.
CTGCCGCAGCCGGCGGCGATGGCTGCCGACAGCGCACAGTGGCGGGCCGAGGAACTGGCGCTGGAGTCGACCGCCTCGATGTACGAGTTCCAGGGCCGCTATATCAAGCACCTGATCGAGCAGACCGATTACCCGAGCTTCGATATCGACGCAGTGAACCGGATTTTCCTCAAATGGAAGTCGGACAAAAAGCAAGACATCATGGGTTACCGCGACAAGTCCTACCGCTCGGTGATTACCGGTACCGCTGCGGTGCCGCACCATACCCGCTGGCTCAACGCGCTGGATGACTCACTGCAGGAGTACCTGCGCGAGACCTCGGGCAAGGGCGACCTGAAGACCTTGCGCCAGCACTGACTACGGCGTGCGCTGCAACCAGTCGCAGTAACGCGCCACACCCTGCTCCACCGTCAGCGTTGGCTGCTCATAGCCAACGCTGCGCAAGCGCTCAAGGTCGGCGCAGGTGTAGCACTGGTACTTGCCGCGCAGGTGCTCGGGAAATTCGCTGTATTCCAGAATGCCCTCCAGCAGGGCCATCTCCAGCGACAGCGGCGGCTGGTCCTGCTGCTCGCGCAGGCGGTTGATCACTGCCAAGGCCACGTCATTGAAAGGCTGGGCGCGGCCGCTGCCGACGTTGAAGAGGCCGCTCAACTGCGGCCGGTCGAGGAAGAACAGGTTGACCTTGACCACATCCTCGACCGCCACGAAATCGCGCAGGTGGCCGCCGCTGGGGTAGTCGCCATAGCTGCCGAACAGGCTGACCTTGCCGTTGGCCTGGTACTGGTTGAAGCAGTGCAGGGCCACCGAGGCCATGGCGCCCTTGTGCTGCTCGTGGGGGCCGTAGACGTTGAAGTAACGCAGGCCGACGATCTGGCTGCGCGCCTGGGGCAGTTGTCGGCGCACGCGCTGGTCGAAGAGGGATTTCGAGTAGCCATATACGTTCAATGGCCGCTCGCACTCGCGCTGTTCGCGAAAGTCGCGCCCGGCGCCATACACCGCCGCCGACGAGGCATACAGCAGCGGCACCTGCAGGCCTTGAGCGGCGTCGAGCAGGTCGCGACTGTAGCGGTAGTTGTTGTCCATCATCAAGCGCCCGTCGCCTTCGACGGTGCTCGAGCAAGCGCCTTGGTGCAGCACGGCGCGCACCTTGCCAAACTGGCCGCGGCCAAAGCGCTGAAGAAAGTCGTCCTTGTCCAGGTAGTCGGCGATTTCGCTGTCAGCCAGGTTGCGAAACTTGTCGCCATCGCTCAAGTCATCGACCGCGATGATCTCGGTTTCGCCGCGTTGGTTGAGGGCCTGAACCAGGTTGCTACCGATAAAACCGGCGGCGCCGGTGACGATAATGGTCATGCCATGTCCCCCTTTGAGGGTGCAGAGTCCTCAGTTTAGGGGGTGGTGATTGTGCAAATATTAACCAGGGTCAATGGTTTTGCCGATTGCCGGCATGCATGGCTTTGAGCAATTTGTTACGCGATTTGCGGATCGCCACCAGACGACTGCGCATTTTTCGCTGGCGTTGGCTGTTAAGCAGATAGAGCCCAGAAAGGGACATGGAGGTGGAGCATTCGGGATTTCCCCTTCAACGACGTTCCTTGATTGCCCGAGCTTCTTCCCGTTGCTTGACACGCTCCTTTCGCATCTCCGCCAGATAGGCACGCATTTCCCTGTGCAGTTTGCTGTTCAGAATTAATAAGCCGATGAGCGGGAATAGCAGGCCGGTGCTATAGACAAACATATGTGGCCGGTATCCATAACTGGGCAGCACGGTCACCAGGCAAGCCACGAACAAACCGACAACGACCCAGACCGCCCAAGCACGACCCCGTACCATCAGAAAATGGCTCACAAAGACCACCACAGAAAGCGCCAGCAGAACCATCGAGGTTTTGAACACTCGATCTTCAATACCTTTGAAATAGGTATTGGAGGCAAGCGCCACGGTACAGGAAGCCGAGAAGCACACCATGAAGAAGGCAACGATGAAGGCTGGAAAGTACTTTGCCAGAAACACTTTCAAGCTCGGTGGCTGCTTCATGGCTTGAACTCCTCATACAGCCCTACTGCGATCGTCTGCACCCTGCTGCTGCCCACAAACCCGGCACCCGCACCCAGGGAGTCTTTGATCAGGGTTCGGGTTGCATGCTTGAACTCGGTCGGTGTGTGGCGCTTGGGAAGTTGACCAGTACTCTGTTTGAGCCGTAGTTGCTTGGCTGTCAGCGAAGGATGCTTGAGCGAAAGCAATTCATCGGTCAGCGCTTTGCGCTGCTGACGGCTCAGTTTTCTGGAAAGCTCAGACCAACTGCTTCCGGTAGCCGCTTTGCGCACTTGCAGATATTTGAAGGTCGTAAGCCCAGAGGCCCCTACCCCCATCAACGACACAGCATCCAGTGCTGACGACATGTTCTGGTACCACTCGTAAGAGTCCAGCTCATCGTTATCCGCAGGGTTCACCACTTCGTTGAAAGTTCTGTACCCGCCGAAAATACACTGGGTGGTACTGGCCGCTGCAGCTGCGGCGCCCATTGTAGTGAGCACCAGGCTGGTGCCGGCAGTGAACGGCACCGCAACTGTGCCGCTAAACACTACGATCCATCCCAGAACTGCCCCGGTACAGGAAAGCGTTGCGTTCAGTGCTTCTTTAACCACTCGCGACTCACGCGGACTGGTCTTGAGCTCTTCGATGAACTGCGCAGGCGCCAGATACTTCTTCGCCTCACGCAAAATCACCCGCTTGGGTAGCACACTGCATATCGGCTGAAACTCACGCAGGGTCACCACGTTGTAATCCGCATCGATATACACCACCCCGGCACCGACAATGCCCGGATCGGCATCGATGGCGGCAAAGAGTTTCGGCAGGTTGATGCTGCTTTCGATGCGCTGCCTTGCGAAAAACTGCGACGGATTGTTATCCAGTCGGTTGAGTAACTCACTCATGAACGGTCTTCCTTGAAACGGCGCACAGGTCGCCCGGCCTTATGGCACCGAGCCGGGCGACGCTGTGGCTCAAGCCTTACACGTTAGGGCAAGGCACCGGTGCCCAGTCACCCATGTCCGGGTTCTTGCACATGTTGTTGACCTGGCTCTGGCCGGCGCTGGCAACCTTCTGGCTTTCAGCCTTCTTGGCGTTGGCGTCCTGCAGGGTCTTCTCGGTGGCGACGGCTTCCTTCGGTACCTCTGGCAGCTTTTTCTTCGCCGGTGGCGGGGTCTTGGTCTTGCCCGTATTGGTCTTCTTGGCGTTACCGGTGGCCAGCACCGGCGCCTGGGCTTCGGCAACGATCACCACGTCGTTACGCGGTACGCCGACCTGCTTGAGGTCTTGCTCGTAAGCCTGGGTGTAGTTGTTGAGGTTCTCACCCAGACGGCCGTTGACCGCGGTGATCAGGTTGTTCGACTCCTGCAGGCCGGCGATGATTTCCGCCAGGCGCTTGCGGCCTTCGCCATCGCTGATCTTGTTGCTCTTGCGGCCATCCATCAGGTTGGCGAACTCACGCTGGTAGCACGCCTGGGAGGCTTTGGCGTAAGCGGTGCTGCGGTCCATGTCGGCCGCGCTTTTGTTGATGTCGGTGGCGTAGGAGCCTATGCGCTGGTTGTCGTCGCTGATCTGCTTCTGGCGCTCGGTGTAGTAACCGGCTGCACCGCCGACCAGAGCACCACCGGCAGCACCGATGGCAGCATTGCGGCCACGGTTGTCGGAGTTGCCGGTCAGGGCGCCGGTCAGCGCGCCGCCGACGGCACCGATCAGGGCACCGGTGGCGACAGACTTGGTCATGTCCGAATCGGTGGCGCGCAGGTGCTGCACCGGCTCGTAGCAGCTCGGGTAGTACTCGACCTTGGTCGTCGCACCGACCTTGGACGCCGGCGAGCTGGCGCAGCCAGTCAGCAGGACGGTGCTGAAACCGGCCGCCAGCAGCAGCGCGGCCCGGCCGTTGGAAGCAGTGAAGAAGGGCTTGCGAGTTGAAAGCATGGTCAGGTTCTCTCTTTGTTTAAACACGCCCGGGACAACCTCATGTCGCCCCGGTCACTACGATGCTCGCTCGACAGCCGCTCAAGGTTGCGGGACGGCTGATGCGAGCAGTTCTTTCAAAATCGTCGCCGGGTCGGCGCGCCGTTGCTGGCGATAGTCCCCGACATGACGGACGAACAGGGTCGCGCGGCTGAGCAGGCTCTTGCCCAGCACCGGCTTGCGATTGAGCTCTTCCTTGACCCGCTGGAACTGCGCCTGGATCACCGCGTCGGTGTAGCGCGTGCCAGTGGCAAGGTTGTCGATGTAGATCGCCACGGCGCCGTCGAGGGCGCTGCGGCCGTTGTTGATGGCAGCGGCAAACAGCTTGGCGCTGGTCTCGTCACCAGAAGCCTTGGCCTGCTGCTGGGTTTTCTGCAGGTTGGTCAGGCGGATGTTGTAGTTATTGATGGTTTCGGCCACCAGCGCCGCCGACTGGATCAGGTTGCCGGCGGCTTCTTCGCGCTGCTGGGCGATCAGCGAGACGTTGCGCTTGAGCTCTTCGTTGACCAGGCCAAGCTCGGCTTGCAGGCGCGGGTCGACGCTGGCGGCGATGATGCTGTCCAGGCGCTTGGTCGGGTCCTGGGCGTCGTCGATGGCGTCGGTCAGCGCGGCCAGGCGGCCCTCTTTCTGCCATTGTTCGAACAGTTCCTCATAACGCGAACGCGGCGCCGACAGCGCGCCGATGGCGACACGAAAACCTGTGGTTTCGTTACTTTGCTCGGTACCATCGGCGCCGAACAGCGGGTACTCGCGGCGCATGCCGGTAAACAGCGTGCCCTCGCCTTCAAGGTAGTTACCGCCCTTGACCACAAACCCGCCATAAGCGCCCTGGCGCCGCCCGGCGTGCACCAGCTGGAACGATTCCTGGACCATCTCTGCGGCGTTGCCGAGTACGTCGAACATACCCAGCGGGTTGGGCAGCTTGGTGCCGATCGGGGTCAGGCGCGCGGCCTGGCCGGTGCCGCCGGCGACCTGGTTGAACACCGCCCAGTCGGCCAGCGGGCCGTCGCTTTCGCTGCCCTCGAGGCGGCGCGGGAACAGCCGCCCTTCCAGCTCCTGGCGGCTGACGGCGGAGCCGCCACGGGCAGCGAACTCCCACTCCACTTCGGTGGGCAGACGCACAAAGCCTACACCGCCGTCTTCGGCCTTGTTGCCACGGCCACTGACCGGCAGCAGGTCACGATGGTTCTTCATCAACCAGGCGCTGTACACCGCGGAAAAACGCTCGGCCTCAAAGCGCGACAGTTTGACCTTGGGCAAACGCCCGGCCATGCCACTCGGTGCTTCACAGGCCGGCGCCGGTTCGCCGCTGGCCAGCGACTGGGCCTGGGCCATCACCTGAGCGTACTGGCGGGCGGTGACTTCGTACTTGCCGATGAAGTACATCATCGGCTTCAGCGGGCTGCCGGCGTCGGTCTTCGGCAGACTCGGGCTAATGCGTTTTTTCCAGTCGGCAGACAGGTCCTGGAGGCTGAACTGGCCGTTGATAAAGTCACGGCGATAGCCGGAAATGAACGACTGCTTGTAGCCCGCTTCGCCTTCGCTGAAGGGGTAGCCAAGGTTCACCTCACGGTCGTCCAGGCTGCCCTGGGCCAGCACGTAGACGTGGCGGAAGACCATCTCGCCGTCGCACGGCAGCGGCAGGCTGATGTCGTCGGCCAGTGGCTTGGGATTGTCCAGTTTATTGCTGGCAGGCTTGCTGTCGTCCTCGGCCTGGGCGCAGGACACCAGGCTCAGGGCGGCGACGATCAGCGCCAGGGCGGGTAAGCGGCGGTCAAACATCTCGAATTCCTTCACAAGCGTCTATTCGCGCCACGCGCCAGCCCCCCAGGGCGGCAGCGGCCGCGCTGGCCAGCAGCACAGCGAGCAAGGCAACGAGGTAATGCGACGGGAGCAGATGGCTGGCGTACTCGCCGGGCATCTGCATGAACAACTGGTTGAGGCCACTTTCGGCCAGGGCGTACAGCGCCGCGCCGATGACAGCGGCAAACACCCCGCTGTACAACGCCTGCAGCACGACAAATGCAAGCAAGGCAGCGGTGCTGAAACCGAGCAGGCGCAACACCGACAGCTCGCGGCGCTTGCGCTCGACCGCCGCCAGGGCGCCGGCGCAGATCGCCGCAAACGCGCCCGCCACGGCCAGCGCGGCAATGATCCAGAACACCAGGGTCAGGTTGCGGCTCAGCGACTGCACCTGGGCAATCGCCGGGGCCTGGGTCGAGACCAGCAACTGGCGATCGGCAAAAAAACGCCGCAACGGCTCGACATCGGTAAGGTTGCGCGCATACAGACGGAAGGCCGGATAAACCCGCTGCACCTCACCGGTATGGCGCTCACCTTCCCAGCCGAAAGCGGGCACGGCGCGACCATCACGGTAGTCTTCGGCGGCTTCCAGCAGCGCCAGCGGCGCAAACAAGGCATCGCGCTCGAAGGCTTCCAGCGGCAGCACGGCGACGACCTTCAAGGTGGTGCGCTGGGCCTGGATCTGCCCGGCAAGCTGGCGGCTGAACGAAGCATCAAGCTGATCACCCGCCTTCGCGCCAAGCTTTTCTGCCGCCGTACGGCTGAGGACGATCTGGTCGACCGCACCGGGGACGGCCAGCCCTTGCAGCAACGGATCGTTAAGCGCAGTGGGGATCATCTCGACATTGACCACGACCTTGCGCGCAGCCAGCACCAGGTCGGCGGTCGCGGCAATCTGCCGGGTACGCGGCAAGGCGAAGGCGACGTCGTTACGCGCCGCCAGTTCAGCGACGAAGTCGGCACTGAAACGACCGCCACCCAAGGGGATGACTTCCCGCACGGCCGGGTCGCGCTGCAAACGCTCGGTAAGGCTGCTGACCAGGCCGAATTTCAGACCGAACAGCACCAGCAACGGCGCAATCACCGCCACCAGGGCCAGCACGCTGCAAACGGACAGGCGCGCGTCGTTGCGATAGTCCCGCCAAGCCAGGCTTGCGATCAGCATCGGGCGCATTACGGCTGGCCCTCCAACGTGGCGGTGACACCACCGTCGGCATCGCGGCGGCAGACCATGCGCAACACCTGCAAGCCGGCATCACGGGCCAGCGCCTCGTCGTGGGTGGCGATCAGACAGGTCACCTGCCGTGCTTGCGCCTGGCGCAGCAGCAGTTGCATTACCCGTTGGGCATTGAGCGGGTCCAGGGCCGCGGTCGGCTCATCGGCCAGGAGCAAATCAGGGTTGTGCGCCAGGGCACGGGCGCAGCTGACCCGCTGGCGCTGGCCGACCGACAAGGCGCCTGGCTGCTTGTCGAGCTGATCGTCAATCTCCAGTTGCTCGGCCAGGCGCTGCACGCTGCCGTCATTGCCCAGGCCAAGCACCTGGCGCGGCAGGGCAATGTTGCTGCGCACATCGAGAAAGCCGAGCAAGCCGCCCGCTTGCAGCACATAGCCCAGATGCCGGCGGCGCAGGTGCGCCAGGTGCTCCTGGCGTTGTTCACGCCACAGCTGCTGAACGTCGTAGGTGTGCGAGTCGGTGCTGAACACAAAGCGCTCGGCCTGATCGGGCTGCAGCACCAAGGCCAGCAGGTCGAGCAAGGTGCTCTTGCCGCAGCCACTGGGGCCGACCAGCGCCAGCTGCTGACCGGCACGCAGCTCCAGGCGCTCGATCTCCAGGCTGTAGCGCTGGTTGCCGAGGCCGCGGGTTTTGCGCAGCGCGTGCAGGTTGATCATCATGGCAGCGTCGACAACGGCACACGGTACAAGGCGTCACCGGGCTCGGCATTGCCGAAGCGCACCCAGTTGGCCATGTCGTTGTGGAAGGTTTCGTACAGGCGGATCTTCGAATCGAGCTCGTCGATGAAGTCTTCCTGTTCGCCAACGCTGAGCGACAACCACAGGTCCTGGGTCATGCTCAGGGACTTGCTGCGGTACGGCAGGCCCTCCAGGTATTCGCCCAGCACACCGCCTTCGGCGAGGTTGGCGCCCTTGCGCAGGGCGGCCGGGTCGCGGCTCATGTAGGCACTGGCGCTAGCGATTTCCTGGAAGAAATCCTTGGGCGAAGTGCGGGTCTTGCGCGCGGCATCGACGATCAGCTTCAGCGACTGCTGCAGGTCGTTGAGTTGCAGCTTGGTGAGCATCACGCAGACCTGCAGGGTCGGCAGCGCCGGGTTGGTCAGGTCGCGATCTGAGGTCCAGGCGCTGACCAGTTGCGGCGCCTGACTGGCACTCTTGCGGCCAAGAAAATCCATGTGCATGGCATAGCCGATGGCGGCGGATTTGTCGGCGATGCTCGGCGAAGCCGCCAGCAGCGGCGCCGGTTGCGCGGTGTTGCTGCGCACCTGGTGGACCAGATCGGCGAAGGTCGAACCGATCTCGCGCACCCGCTCGCCAAACTTGTGCACATCGCCACCGGGTACCGATACATACAGGTCGCCGATCTTCGGGTTGGCATCGGCCGTAAGCACCCGATACTGCTGCTCGGCGTAGGCGTGGTTCTTCTTGCCGGCCTCGGTGCGCAGGTGCAGGGCGTAGATCTTGATCTGCTTGCTCAAGGCCGCCTGGCGCACTTCGGCTTCGTTCATCTGGGTGCTGCTGTAGCGGTCGTTCTTGCGCAGGGAGCCGGCGTCACTGACCAGCAGGATCAGGCGCCCGCCGTAGCCGGACCAGTCCATGCCGTCGACCGCCTGCATGATCCCGGCAAAAGCGTCTTCGTTGAACGAATGGCTGGAGACGTTGGTGGCTTTCACCTGCTCGGCCAGCTTCAAAAAACGCTCGGGATCGCGGCCTTCATCGAGTGTTACCAGGGTCTTGGTCAGGTACTCCAGGGCAGGCGTGCGCGTGGTGTTGTTGCGAAAGCCGACCAGGCCGAAGCTGACGTTGTCCAGCTCGCCACGGCGCGAAATCTGCCCGTGCAGCTCGTGCACCACCTGGCGGACCTGATCGATATAAGGCTGCATCGATACCGAGGTATCCACCACCAGCACCACGGCGGTACGGAAGGCGTCGCCTGAGGTGGCCATGCCGGCGGCTTTCGCTTCGCCGGCGGGTGCGCTGTTGCCCGGGTCGATGGAGGCGACATTGAGCAGCTGCAGCGGCTGGCCGTTTTCGTCGAAGCTCTCGCGCGCCTCGAAGATCGGCATCAGGTAGAACTGCTCTTGGGGCACGGCGCTGGCGCTGGGTTCCAGGGCCATCACTTGCGGCACTTCGTCGGGGTTGTTCTGCGCCTTGAGCAGCTCGGCACGGGCGGCCGAAGTGTCGCCAAGTAAACGCTCAAGCTCATCGGCCTGGCGCAGGAACATCACCGGCGCACGCCCCGAGCGTTCGGTGAACTTCAATACCAGGCTCTGCTTCCAGTCGCTGACCTGGGAGGCCGGCAACCAGCCGTCGCGGCGACCGTCACTGGCGGTGCCGACCTCAAGCCAAGGGCTGCCGTTGACGTCCTGGCGCTGGTAGACATAGAGCACGGTAAAGGCCGGCAAGGTATCACTGGGCGTGGCGCCCGGCTGCTTGACGACCTGCGCGCCCGGCCGGCTCAGCACGCGCTGGAACAGAGTTCGCTTGCCGGCCATCAGCAGTGGTCGGTCACTGTCGTTGCTCGCAGTCGCAACGGTCGGCGCTACTGGCTCGCGGGCTTGTACCGGCTGCGCCTCCACTACCTGTTCGTCGCCACTGATGGCCCAGTAGCCAATCCCGCCCAGGCCCAGCGCGGCAGCAACGGCGATGGCGAGCAAGGCCGGTGTCGGGCGCTTGCGCGCAGCTGCAGGTGGCGAGGCCTTGGTGACCGGTTCTGGTTTCGGCGCTGGCGGTGCAGGCTCTACGGTTACGGGTGGCACCGGCGCTGCAATCGGCAGCGGCTGGATCAGGGTGCTTTCGGTGTCTTGCACGGGTAGCCGGTCGAGCGCCGCCAGCAAGGTCTCGGCATCGGCAAAGCGCTCGGCCGGGTCCTTGGCCAGCAGGCCACGGAGAATGTCCTGATAGCGGCCGTGCTCGATCGGCAGCTCCGGCAACGGCTCGGTCAAATGCGCCAAGGCCGTCGACAGCGCGTCGTTGCCGCTGTAGGGCAGTTTGCCAACCAGCATCTCGTAAAACACCACGCCCAGGGCATAGAGGTCGGCGCGGCCGTCGATTTCCTGGCCGCGCGCCTGCTCCGGACTCATGTAGCTGGGGGTGCCGACGGCAAACCCGGCCTGGGTGAACTGGGTGCGGTCATCCAGCGACTTGGCGATGCCGAAGTCCGACAGCACTGCAGTGCCGTCAGCGCGAAAAAGAATGTTGGCCGGTTTCACATCCCGGTGCACCAGGCCCTGGGCATGGGCATAACCCAGCGCCGAAGCGATCTGGCGGATGTACAGCAGGCCCTGCTCCGGCGTGACCCCGGCGGCGATACGCTCCTTGAGCGTACCGTTGGGCAGGTACTCCATGGCCATGTAGTACAGCTCGCCGACATTGCCGATGTCGTGGATGGTCACCGTGTGCGGGTGCGACAAGCGCGCCAGGGTGCGGCCTTCACGCAGGAAGCGCTCGCAGAAGGTCGGGTCGGCAGCCAGCGCCGCGGCCATGACCTTCAAGGCCACCTTGCGCTCCAGCGAGCGCTGGGTGGCGAGGTAGACGGTGGCCATGGCGCCTTCGCCAATCTCGCCGTCGATGTCGTATCCGGGGATCACTTTGTCCATGTGCTTGGTCTTCAACCGGCCTTGATGACGACGGCAGTAATGTTATCGGGGGCGCCCCGGGTCAGGCCGAGGTGCACCAGGCTGCGGACCACCTGGTAGGGGTCGCTGTGGCCCAGCACTTCGCGAATTTCATGGTCTTCGGCGGTCTTGTTCAGACCATCGCTGCACAGCAGATAGGTATCGCCTGGGAGGACCTGCAGGTGCACCGCCTCAAGTTCGAGCTCGGGCTCGACGCCAATTGCCCGGGTGACGATGTTGGCCCGCGGGTGCACCCGCGCTTCGGCCTCGCTGAGCAGGCCGCTGTCCTGCAGTTCCTGCACGTAGCTGTGATCGCGCGAGATACCTTCCAGGCGCCCGTCGCGCAGGCGATACAGGCGGCTGTCCCCGGCCCACAGGCAGATACCCTGGTCAGCGCGCACCGCCAGCAGCACCAGGGTGCTGCCCATCATCGCCACGCCACGCCGGGCGCTTTCTTCGCGCACTGCCGCGTTGACCGCCGACAGCCGCTGGCGCAGCACTTGGGCGAAGTCATTGAGGAACGCCGTGGTCGGCAACTGGCGCAAAGTATCGACGATCAGGCAACTGACGTAGTCGCCCGCCGCATGCCCGCCCATGCCATCGGCAACTGCCCACAGGCCTTCGCTGGCAAGGTCCAGGCAAGCGTCTTCATTGATGCTGCGCACCAGGCCGACATGGCTGTAGCTGGCTGCGGTGTAATGCAAAGCCGTCATCTAGCGCGCCGCCTCACTACCCAAAAGAAAACTGGCGAAATCCTCGCTGTGCGGCAGGCCCGCACAGCGCAGCATTCCCGCCTCGATATGCTCCGAGCCGCGCCCCCACCACAGGCTCATGCCGGCGCAGGCGCTTTCGGCCAAGGCTGCCTGGCGCGCCTGCGGGGTCACCGCTGCAAAGCGTTGCAAGCCGCCCACAACCGCGCTTGAAACAACAGCACTACGAGGGGCATCTATGCCCTGCACTGCTGCATCGAACGCCTCAAAAGCGGCTTGCGGCTCGAGGGTTGCCAGTAACTGGGCTTCACACTGCTCGAACCAGTTATCCGGGCCACTCACCACTGCCGCCAGCGACTCATCCGGCGCCAGAACCTGGGCCAGGATAAGAGGGAAATAGCGCCCTACCCGGTCAATGCTGGGCATCAACACCCCCACTACAGCGTCGGGCCCGCATACTCCCGGGGCCAGGGCGAAGCGCCACAAGGGGCTGACCAGATAGGCCGGCAACCAGCGCTCGGCCAGTTGCTGCTGGCTGGCCACAAGCCCGGCCGCCAGCCACTGGTCCCAGGGCTGGATAAAACTCTGCGGCAATCCGCGACTGACAAAGTCGCCGCGGCTGGCCAGCTTGCCGTAGAAGCCGACTCCCGCCATCACAACCGCTCCGGCAGGCTGAAGCCGCTGAGCACGCGGCTCTTGAACGGGTTGAAGGCGCTGTTGGCGCGCAGCTCGTACGACACGCTGGCGCCATCGACGCGCAGGCGCAGGCTGAAGCGATCCGGGCCGTTGCCGGCCACCAGGTCGGATTGATCGAGCAAGCGGAACCAGGCCCACGGCCCTTCCAGGGTCAGGCCGGAGCGACCGCTGGCCGACGGCGGCATGATCGACAGGCGCACCACGCCGATGCTGTTGGGGTTCGGCCACTGCATCGCGACCGGGCGGCTCGGGCCGTGGTCATAGCTGATCTGCTGGCCATCGAGGTCGAGCAAGAACTGGGTGACCGAGGCGTCCATGGCCACCGGCTTGAGCTCGAAGCGCACGGTCGGCTGCATGCCGCCCGAGCGGAAGAACGCATCGCGAATCGCCGCCGAACGCTGGAAGGTGTGCAACACGCCAGAGCCAATGCCGAGCTTCTGCGCCGCGCCCGGCTGCCAGCGCCAAGGGTTGGCCGAGGTATCGACATACGGCTGCAGGTACTTGCGAAAGTAGCTGTCCATCACCCCGCCGACGCCGAAGAACTGGCCGAAATCGTCCAGCGTGGCATCCCGCGAGCTGCCCGCTGCCAGCGGATAACGACCGCTCAGCGACTGGCGATAAACGTTGACCACTTCGCTGGTCCAGGCGGCGTTCAGTTGATTGCGCACGCCGCCCATCATGGTGTTGGTGGTCGAGTTGACCACCGACTTGACCAAGCCCTGAACCATCGGCGGCTGGCGCTGCGCGGTGAGGCTGACGCGGTTGGCGGCGGCAGTGGCCTGGTTCTTGGCCTCGCCGAGCAGGGCGTCGCCACTGGCACCGACCATGGCACTGACCTGCACGTACAAGGCGTTCATGTCGGTGAGCAGGCCGTCGATGGCCGCCGGCTCGCCCTCGCCCTTGCTGACCAGGCTGGCGAGGTCGGCAAAGTGCGCGGTGACCGGGTCCTGGTCTTGCTGCGCCTGGCGGCTATCGGCCGGAGCATCCTGGCCCAGCAAGTTACCCAGGCGCTGCTTGAGCTGGTCGACACCAGCCTCGCTGGCTTTGGCCTGGGCCGCGGCAAGCGGGTCCTGCTGTTGCAGGTTGGTTTCCTTGGCCACGGCGCTCAGCAGCTTTTTCAGCGGCGAGGTCGGCCCGGAAATCACCCGCAGAACATCGGCGGCCTGCGCCACGCTGGTGATCGGCACAAAGTCGATATCGGCCAGCAGCGCGTCCCAGTGGCGGATGTAGTCGGCGAAATACAAACGGCGCACGTCGGCGGCCAGGCTAGTCACATCACCTTCATCGGCTTGCTCGCGGCCCAGCACCCAACGCTCTTCAGCCAGGGTATTGCTGTGTTGCAGGCTGGTGGCAAGAAACGCCTTGCGATAGCCATCAAGGGTAAACAGCCCGCTCAAGGGTTCACCCAAAGGCTTGCCGCTCTTGCGGCTGAACACCAGCGCGGCATCGCGGCCGGCCGCTTCGCTCAGGCGAAAATCGCTGACGCCGTTGGGCAACTGCTGGCGTTTGACCCGGTCATAGACGCGCTGGGCCACCGGCAACTGCTGCAATTGGCGACGCAGGTCTTCGATCAGGTTGGCATCCAGGCGCGCATTCGGCGGACGCTTTTCAAACAGCGCCTGCAGATGCTCGCCCAATGCCGCACGCTGCTCCGGGGCCAGGTCGCGAGGCAGGCTCTGCTCCCAGTCGAGGCTGACCCAGGCCTTGATGAAGTCCGGGTCGTAATGCTCGCCGTCAGCCAGCATCAGGTAGGCCTTGAGGCCTTCGTAGAGAAAGTCCGAACCACCGCCGCTGTGCAGTTGCTCTTCGATACGGGTGACCAGGCGCGGGGCGAACACGGCAATCAGCAACTTGCGGTAGACGCTGGCCGACTCGGCTTCGAGCATGTCGCCCTGGTACAGCCCCAACCCCTCGGCCCAACTGGGCGGATCCTCGGCCAGATGGCGCACGGCATTGAGCAACGGCAGTACCGCCAGTACGTCGCGCTGGGCCGGGCTCAAGGTTTGCAGGACTGGCCCCAGCGGCGCGAGCTTACGCTCGACCTGGGCGATGTAAGCCTGGTTTGCGCGATAGCTCAGCGCCCACACGCTGCCGACCAGCACTACCAGGGCAACGCTGGCGGCGAGTGCAGCACGGGCCAGCCATTTGCGCCGGCGCTCGACTTGCGGGTTGACCCCGACCAGCCCGCGCTCGGCAAACGCCACGGCGCTGAACAGTTTTTCAATGAAGTAGCTGCGCCCGGTGCCGCTCTGGCGTGCCAGATGCTGACGGTCCAGGCCCATGCTCTGGGCCATGGCGCCGATCAGGCGATCGATCGGGCTGCCTTCCTGGGTGCCGCTGGTGAAGTACACGCCGCGCAACAGGGCGCGTTCTTCATAGGCATTGGGCTTGAACACGCCGTCGAGAAAGCCCTGCAGGTTGGAGCGCAAGGCAGCGAACTGCTGGACAAAGCCGTAAACCAGATCGCGCCGCGCCGGGTCGCGCTCCTGCTGCAGGCGCTCGACCAGGCGCTCGTTGAGGCGTTGCTCAAGGCCGGCGAACTCGCTGTGGAACTGCGCCAGCGGCCCTTCGACCGACTTGTCGTCGTCCAGGGCAAAGGTCATACCCCACACTTGAGCGCGCTCTTCCTTGCTCAGGGTGTCGAAGAACTCCATGAAACCCGGCACCAGGTCGAGCTTGGTCAGCATCAGGTAAATCGGAAAACGCACGCCCAGCTGGCTGTACAACTCCTGGATACGCGAGCGGATGGCCGCAGCATGGGCAGCACGTTCGGCGTCGCTGCCCAGCAACAGGTCGGACAGGCTGATGGCAATGAAAGCGCCATCGATCGGCCGGCGCGCGCGCTGCTTTTTCAGCAGATCGAGAAAGCCCAGCCAGGCCGCCTTGTCGACCTGGGCGTGGCTGTCCTGGGTGGTATAGCGGCCAGCGGTGTCGAGCAACACCGCCTGGTCGGTAAACCACCAGTCGCAGTTGCGCGTGCCACCGACGCCGCGAATCGCCCCGGCGCCAAGCTGCGCCGCCAGCGGAAAGTGCAGGCCGGAATTGACCAGCGCCGTGGTCTTGCCCGAGCCCGGCGGGCCGATGATCACGTACCACGGCAGCTCGTACAGGTTGCGCCGCTCATTGCCACCCAGGCGCGCCTTTTTCAGCAGGGCCAGGGCCTCGTCCATGCGCTGGCGCAGGGTTGCCAGTTCTTCGGCGGTGGCCACGCTGGCAGGGTCAGGAGCTGTTTCTGCAGCCAGGCTGCGCATGACTTCTGCCGCCTGGCGGCGGGCCTCGATGAAGCGCCACAGGCGATAGCCGAGCCACACTGCAAACAGCAGGGCAATCAGCGCCCAGCGCCGCCCTGCCGGGATCAGCATGTCCCACAGCGGGCCGACGAACCAGATAATCAGGCTCAGGGCGATCAGGCCCAGCAGCGGAATGACCCAGCGAATGACAAATCCGAAAAACGCCTTCACTCGACCCCCTCCGCCAATACAGTGATTTCAACCCGGCGGTTCTTTGCCCGGCCTTCGGCCGTGTTGTTCGCTGCCAGTGGTTCGGTGTCGCTCAGGCCCTGCGCGGTAAAGCGCGCGGGCTGGCCGGTCTTGGCGGCCAGGATCTGCAGCACCTGCTCGGCGCGGGCCTGGGACAGCGCCCAGTTGGACGGAAAGCGCAAGGTCGCGATCGGCCGGTTGTCGCTGTGGCCGGTGATGCGCACCTGGCCCTTGACCTGGCCGATGGCGTCAGCAATGCGCAGCATCAGTGGCTGCAGGCTGTCGTTGATGCTGGTGCTGGCCGAGGCGAACAATTCGTCGCCACGGATGGTCACCACCGAACGGTCGACGGCGTCTTCGACGCTGACCCGCCCGGCCTTGATATCGCTGGCCAGAAAACCCGCCAGGCGTGGGCGTTCCACCGGCTTGGGCTGGGTCACCGGACGGTCGATGGCCTGCACCGGGATTTCGCCCAGGGCATGAATGTTCTTGAACACAGGCTCCGCGTCGGCGGCGAGCATCATGCGCAGGGCAAACAGCAGAGCCACAAGCAACGCCAGGGCGATGGCCAGGCCCACCCAGGGCGGGATGAACTGCGACAGCCGATCCCGGCTGACGCTGACCCCACGCCAGTGCGGCGACAGTTCGCGCTCGAACTCGCCCCGGGCGCTGCGGATAGCGGCAGCAGTGCGTTCGCGCAAGGCTTCGAGCTGGGCGCGGCCACCGTTGATAACCCGGTAACGGCCCTCGAAGCCCAGGCACATGCACAGGTACAGCAACTCCAGCAGGTACAGGCGTTCGCGCGGGCTCTGCAGGCAGTGCTCGAGCAGCTGGAAGACCTTCTCGCCCCCCCAGGCTTCGTTGTGCACAGTGATCAGCAGGCTCTGCTTGCCCCAGTCACTGCTGCTGCCCCACGGCGTGCTGAGCACCGCTTCATCGAGCGCAGTGCACAGCGCGTAACGGGCCAGCATGACTTCGTTACGGGCCACACCGGCGGCTTCGGCGCGCTCTTCGAACTGACGCAGATAGGCCAGCAACTGCGCACGCAGGCTGGCCGGGGCCGGATGGGCGATGGTGCTGCGCAAGCGGGTCAGCAAGGCCAGCAACGGCCCGGCGGCGCTTTCCAGCGGGTTGAGGCCCAGCGCCTGGCCGGCGGGCAGCGGCTGCGCCGGCATCGACGGCGCCGCCACAGGCTCCGGCGTACCAGCCTGCGGGCTGCGGCCACCGGGGCGCGGCATGAACTGGGTGCGGTCGTTGGCCGGTGGCGCCGACGGGTCGTTAGGCTGCATTGCGGCTTATCCTCGGATGGCCCAGAAGGCCAGGTTCAGCCCCGGGAATTCGCCTGCGACGTAGAAGGCAAAGCCGCCGGCGTTCTGCAGTTGCTGCCAGTGCTCGCTGCCGCGGTCGAGTTCGTAGTAGGTGGAACCTGCATGGAACGGGATCTGCCGCGGTGCCACCGGCAATGGCAGCAGGCCGATGCCCGGCAGCTGCAGGTTGACCAGGTCACGGATGTGCTCGACCGCGCCGATCTTGCTTTGCTGGGCGAAGCGCCCGCGCAGGGTTTCGCTCGGCACGTCGGCACGCACCACGAGAATGAAGCTGGCATTGTCGAGCAGGCTGCGGTCGGCAAGCATGGCGACATGAATGCCATAGGCCTTTTCGACAATCGGGATCGGCGTGGCCTTGCTGTCGATCAGCATCGACAGGGCTTCGCGCAGCGCCTGCATGACCGGGGCGAAGCTCGCCGCCAGGTCGTCATGCTGGTACACCGGGAACTCACCCGGGCGGCGGTTGCTGGCACAGAAGGTGGCAAACTCACCGGCCAGGCTGACCAGCTCGCTGTACAGCCGCTCCGGGTGCAACGGGCTCAACTGGCTCAGGTGCTCGACCAGCGGTTGAGCGCGATTGACCAGTTGCAGGAGCATGAAGTCGGCGATCTCCGAAGCACCACCGGCACCGGAGGCCACCACCCGCCCGGCCAGTGCTTCACCGCGTTGATGCAAAAGGCCCAGCAGTTCGCTGCGAAATGCCGACAGGCTTTTGCTCGCCGATACATCCAGCACCGGCGCGATATAGCTGTCATCCAGCACCAGGGCGCGGTCAGCGCGTTTTTCCTTGATACGTACCAGGCCTAGCGCGGCATAGTCGCTCAGGCCTTCTTCGGCGGTGATCAAGCGCAGCGCACGGGAGCCAAGGGCGACCGGGGCGCGGTTCTCGAACGGCGCGTTGTCGTCACGCACTTCGGCCACCCGGCTGACATAGCGCGCGCCACCCGCGGCTTCGCCTTCGTCCACGGTATCGCGGGCACCGGCGCGCTTGAGCGGCAAGGCCAGGTACACCAGGCCATCACGCAGGTTGTCGTCGATGTTCAGCGGGCTGGGCGCCAGGTCATCGTGGGGGATGTTGAACGGCGTGCCATCGGGCAGCAGCCCGCGGGCAGAAACGATGGCCAGCTTGCCCTGGGCCAGCAGGCCCTGGTCGACCAGCAGCTCGGAGAAGCCCCAGGCGCCCGCCGACAGCGGCCGGCTGCGGGCATCGATAAGGTTCTCGAGATAACGGTCATGCTGCTGAAAGTGCTGGGTTCCAAGGAACATGCCTTCCGACCAGACCACACGATTGTTCCAGGACATGGTTTCTCCGATCGCCTATTGGGCGGTACTGGTTGGGGAGGTATGGGCAGCGCTGCGCACAGCGCGAACATCGAGGCTGATCTGGTAGTCCAGCGGCGGCACTGGCAGCAGGCTGCGCCATTGCGCCTGGTCGATTTCGCGGTAGCCGACCACCAGGCCGATCTGGCGCGTCAGCGGGTTCAACGGCCGGTCGATGCGCACTTGCTCACCGGGCTGCACCAGCACTTCGTCCTGATCGAGCAGGTCGGCGCCCAGGGTCGCCGGGCCGCGTTCGGCCAGGGCAAAATAATCGGCGCGGCTGAAACCTGCGCTGTTCTTCAGTTCGAGAATGCGCACGCGCACAGGCGCGGCCTGGCCGTTGGCGCCCGGGTTGAGCCCGGCGGCGGCACTGAAATACAAGGTGACGCTGGTAGGCCCCGCCACCTCGGGCTGGACCGGTGCTGCGACTTCATCCTTGCTACAACCACTGAGCAGCAGTGTGGTTACCGCTGCCATCAGCATTGTTCGAATCATCCTGCGTCCTCAATGACGTGGCACTTTCCGTTTGTTTCAGGAGCGCTGCAGACGCGCGCCGTGCTCCTCGTAGGCGCGACTGAATTCGCGCCCGAACAGGTCCTGGAAGTCGTCTTCGGCTTCCCGGGAAATCTTGCTGTACAGCTCGGTGAACTGCTGCCAGTACTGCGCCTGGCGCGAACCTGCGAACAGCTTCGACAGCCCTGCCGGTTCACCGAGCCGCGATTCCAGCTGCGCCGGCTCGAAGCGCCCGAGCAGGTGCTTGATCGCCGCTTCAACACCGGCCATCACTGCCAGCTGATGCGCGCGCAAGTCGTCGAAACTGTCGCGTACCGCCTGGTCCGGCGCCATGAACGCGTGGTTGCCATGGCGCAGCAGCAACAGCAGCGCTTCATCGGCATTGGGCGCGAACTTGAGCGGGTTGTTTTCTGCCGGGCGGATCATCGTCTGCTGCATGCGGAACTCGCCCTTGAGGCTGCTGCGCGCACGCAACACATCGATCAGGCCCTCGACCATCAAGCGATAACTGCGGCCAAGGGCTTCCATCTGCGCCTCGACCTGGGCGCTGTCGATACGCAGATGTTCAAGGCCCGCACCGCGCAGGAACGCCTGGGCCAGCACACTGGAGTCGCCAGCCTGCGCCGAGGCCTCGACAGGCGCGGGCATGGGTGCGGGCATGGCTGGTTCGACAGCTACAACGACAGGCGCGGGCGCCGCCGGCACCGGTTCGGCGAACAGGTCCCAGTCTTCGGGAATCACTCCAGGGCTTGCCGGTACCGGCTCAGGCGTCGACGCTACGGGCGTTGGCGGGCGAAAATCATGCTGCTGGGCAGGCACGTGATCGGCGCGGGTCACCAGCGCAATGCTCGCCGGTGCAAGAAAATCGAACAGGTCCGGCAAGGTGGCATTGCTCGACGCGCCCTGGATCAACGCTGGCGCAACAGCATTTTGGGGGGTCGCAGCGGCACCGGCCTGGTTGGCCATCAGCGCCTCGAAGCTGTTGGCGGCGTCAGCACCGTGCGGGTTGCCATCGGCAATCTTGAAGCTTGAATCGATCCGTGCCTGGATTTCGTACTCGCCGATACGGATGACTTCGCCATCCATCAACGGCTCACTGTTACCGCGACGCAAGCGAATACCGGCGTGAATTAATTCGACACCATTAGTGCTGTTATCGGTCAGGTAATAACGGCCGTCTTTATATTGAATTACACAATGTTGCGAAGAAACCAGACGCTCCGGATCGGGCAGCACCCAATCATTATCGGGGCCGCGACCAATACTGATGGCACCTGACTCGATGAACTTTTCAGGACATTGGCCAGGGGTAATCTTGTGATAACTGGTAATAGTAAGACTCAGCGACATCACGCCTCCTTAGCAACATCCCGAATCGCCTGTGGGCCCGCTGGAGGCCTGCCACACTTGCCACGATTCGCTTCCAATCCCTGAAAAAGTCTACTGAATGTCCGAATTTCGTTCACTTTTCGCTGATGTTTATCAGTTTCAAATGACATCCACCGCTACCCTGACCAACAAGTCAATAAACCTGTACGGCCCAGTATGCAGGTCACGATGGGCCGCTAGCTTACCTTGACAGCCAATTGGAAATAAACCAAAAATGCGCAACTTGCTGAACAGGCGTGATATCACTTTGATATCAACTAAGGACAACTCAGCAAATTATGTGCGCTATGTCACAAAACCAACTAGCACACATTAGCCACCCCCACCACGGGACGATACGGAGATCGATATCTGGTGAACTCAGCGCATTTGCTCGCTGCCGTTTCGGAAAACTTTCCTTGCGGCGACGACCTTGAATACGACCCGGACTTCCTGCAATTGGAGCGTGATGCCCAAGGCCGGCCCGAGCGTGTCATGGGCGATGCCATCCAGCCTGCCGAAGCTCCGCAGTGGCGGCAGATCGAACAGTCCTGCACCGCCCTGCTGCAACGCAGCAAAGACCTTCGCGTCACTCATTTCCTCTTGCAAAGTGCCCTCGCCCTACACGGCATTGCCGGCCTGGCCAGCACTCTGCAACTGATCAACGAGCTGTTGCGCCAGTACTGGCCGCAGGTCCATCCGCAGCTCGACGCCGATGACGACAACGACCCGACAGTGCGTATCAATGCCCTCGCCGGTCTGGTCTGCGAGACCAACATCGCCCTGCTGCGCGAAAGCCTGCTGACCCGCTCCCGCGCCTTCGGCCCGGTCAGCCTGCGCGCAGCCCTGCACGCCAGCGGTTTGCAGCACTTTGCCAGCGAGACGCTCAACGCCGACGAACTCGGCGGCGCCCTGCGCGACAGCGATGGAGAGCAACTGCAGGCCACCCGCGAGGCGCTACAGCAAGCCCGCGAGGCCGCCGAGGCAATCGAGCAATACGTCAACGAGCAGGTCGGATCGGCCAGCGGAGTTGATCTGAGCGCGCTCAAGCAGCCACTGCGCCAGGCCGCGCAGATTCTTGCCGAACATGCGCCGGCCAGCGAGCAGGCCGCCAACGACGCCAGCGAAACCAGCAGCGCTGCCGACAGCTCGACGCCGGTTGCCGAGGCCGCCCCCGCGCCCGCCATCGCCCGCGCTTCGGCCGATATCGCCAGCCGCGACGAAGTGCTGCGCAGCCTTGACCGGATTCTCAAGTACTACGCCCGCCACGAGCCCTCGAGCCCGCTGCCGGTGCTGCTCAACCGCGCGAAAAATCTGGTCAACGCCGATTTTGCCGCGATCGTCCGCGACTTGATCCCCGATGGGCTGTCGCAGTTCGAAACCCTGCGCGGACCCGAAGCTGACTGAGGCCTGCGGGCCTGACCCAACGCACATACGCAACACCGTTACCGGCAACGATCGATGACGCCAATACCGTCGCACCTGCGACCAGGAGGAACAACGTGGCGAACCCCAGTTCTCAGAAATTCATTGCGCGCAATCGCGCGCCGCGGGTGCAGATCGAGTATGACGTCGAGCTCTACGGCGCCGAAAAGAAGGTCCAACTGCCTTTCGTCATGGGCGTCATGGCCGACCTCGCGGGCAAGCCTGCCGAGCCGCTGGCCCCGGTCGCCGAGCGCAAGTTCCTGGAAATCGACGTCGACAACTTCGACTCGCGCCTCAAGGCCATGCAGCCACGGGTGGCGTTCCACGTACCCAACGAGCTGACCGGCGAAGGCAACCTGAGCCTGGATATCACCTTCGAGAGCATGGACGACTTCAGCCCTGCCGCCGTGGCGCGCAAGGTCGATTCGCTGAACCAGCTGCTCGAAGCGCGGACCCAGCTGGCCAACCTGCTGACCTACATGGACGGCAAGACCGGCGCCGAAGAAATCATCATGAAAGCCATCAAGGATCCGGCCCTGCTCCAGGCCTTGGCCAGCGCGCCAAAGCCCCAGGATGCCGAGCCGAACGCTTAATCAGGACAAAGCCTCATGACCGATCCGATGCGTGATACCCAGGCCCAGCCAGCGGCCACCGAGCAAGCCAGCGAGTTCGCTTCGCTGCTGCTGCAAGAATTCAAACCCAAGACCGAGCGCGCCCGCGAGGCCGTCGAAACTGCGGTGCGCACCCTGGCCGAACAGGCCCTGGCACAAACCGACCTGGTGTCCAATGACGCGATCAAGTCGATCGAATCGATCATTGCCGCCATCGACGCCAAGCTCACCGCCCAGGTCAACCAGGTGATCCACCACCCCGAGTTCCAGAAGCTGGAAAGCGCCTGGCGTGGCCTGCACTACCTGGTCAACAACACCGAAAGCGACGAGCAGCTGAAAATCCGCGTGCTCAACATCTCCAAGCCCGACCTGCACAAGACCCTGAAGAAATTCAAGGGCACGGCCTGGGACCAGAGCCCGCTGTTCAAGAAGATGTACGAAGAAGAGTACGGCCAGTTCGGCGGCGAGCCGTATGGTTGCCTGGTCGGCGACTACTACTTCGACCAGTCGCCACCGGACGTCGAGCTGCTCGGCGAGCTGTCCAAGGTGTGTGCAGCCATGCACTCGCCGTTCATCGCTGCGGCCTCGCCGACCGTGATGGGCATGGGCTCGTGGCAGGAGCTGTCGAACCCGCGCGACCTGACCAAAATCTTCACCACCCCCGAGTACGCCGGCTGGCGCTCGCTGCGTGAATCGGAAGACTCGCGCTACATCGGCCTGACCATGCCGCGCTTCCTGGCGCGCCTGCCGTATGGCGCCAAGACCGACCCGGTAGAAGCCTTCGCCTTCGAAGAAGACACCGACGGCGCCGACAGCGCCAAGTACACCTGGGCCAACGCCGCCTACGCGATGGCGGTGAACATCAACCGCTCGTTCAAGTACTACGGCTGGTGCTCGCGGATTCGCGGCGTCGAGTCCGGTGGCGAAGTGCAGAACCTGCCGGCGCACACCTTCCCTACCGATGACGGTGGCGTGGACATGAAGTGCCCGACTGAAATCGCCATCTCCGACCGCCGTGAAGCGGAACTGGCGAAGAACGGTTTCATGCCGCTGTTGCACAAGAAGAACACCGACTTCGCCGCCTTCATTGGCGCCCAGTCGCTGCAAAAACCTGCCGAGTACGACGACCCGGACGCCACCGCCAACGCCAACCTGGCCGCGCGCCTGCCGTACCTGTTCGCCACCTGCCGCTTCGCTCACTACCTGAAGTGCATCGTGCGCGACAAGATCGGCTCGTTCAAAGAGAAGGACGAGATGCAGCGCTGGCTGCAGGACTGGATCCTCAACTACGTCGATGGCGATCCGGCCCACTCCACCGAAACCACCAAGGCCCAGCACCCACTGGCAGCTGCCGAAGTGGTGGTCGAAGAAGTCGAAGGCAACCCGGGTTACTACAACTCGCGTTTCTACCTGCGCCCGCACTACCAGCTCGAAGGGCTGACCGTGTCGCTGCGCCTGGTATCGAAGTTGCCGTCGGCCAAGGGCGCCTGAGCCCAGGCTCGCTAGAACGCCCCGTGCTGCGGGGTGTGCACTGAAAAATAATGTGGTAGATGCCACACTCTGGAGACAACATGGCAGTTGATATTTTCATCAAGATCGGCGACATCAAGGGCGAGTCCATGGACAAGGCCCACAAGGACGAAATCGATGTGCTGAACTGGAGCTGGGGCATGGCCCAGTCCGGCAACATGCACATGGGTGGTGGCGGCGGCGCCGGCAAGGTCAACATCCAGGACCTGTCGCTGACCAAGTACGTCGACAAATCCAGCCCCAACCTGATGATGCACTGCTCCAGCGGCAAGCACATCGACAAGGTCAAGCTGACCGTGCGCAAGGCCGGTGGCGAGAGCCAGGTCGAGTACCTGATCATCAACCTCGAAGAAGTGCTGATCAGCTCGCTGAGCACCGGTGGCTCGGGCGGCGATGACCGCCTGACCGAAAACGTCACCCTGAACTTCGGCAAAGTCACGGTCGATTACCAGCCGCAGAAAGCTGACGGCACCAAAGACGGCGGCCCGGTCAAGTACGGCTGGAACGTGCGCCAGAACGTCAAGATCTGATGCGTTTTGCCCTGTTCGCGGGGCAAACCCGCTCCCACCCTGTAGGAGCGGGCTTGCCCCGCGATAGGGATAACGCACTCACGCATATCACCAACGGAGCCGCCCCTTGGTAGCCGAAATCGCTGCACGTGACCGCCTGCAGCCTTCGCTGCTCGATCGTCTGACCGACGACGAGCCCGGCAACCTGCAAGAAGCCAACGACAAACGCGTGCTTTCGCTGAGCCAGCTCAAGGCCTCGGTACTACGCGACCTCACCTGGCTGCTCAACACCACTTCACTGCTCGATGCGGCCGCCACCCTCAACACCCCGGCCGGCACTTCGGTGGTCAACTACGGCCTGCCGGCACTGGCAGGTAACAGCGCCTCGAACATTGATATCAGCGCACTGGAGAGCATCATTTACCAGGCCATCGCCACCTTCGAACCACGCATCCTGCGCAGCAGCCTGCGGGTGCGCGCCCAGGTCGCACCGGGGGAGATGAACAACAACGCCCTGAGTTTCGAGATCGAAGGCGACCTGTGGGCCCAGCCGGCGGCACTGCCGTTGCTGCTGCGCACCGACCTTGACCTGGAATCCGGGCATGTCCGGGTGGCCCCCGCCGAGCGCCGGAGACGTCCATGAACCCGCGCCTGCTCGAGCTGTACAACCAGGAACTGCAACACATCCGCGAAAGCGCGGCAGAATTTTCCAGGGAATACCCGAAGATCGCCGGGCGCCTGACCCTGTCCGGTATCGACTGCGCCGACCCCTATGTCGAGCGCCTGCTTGAAGGTTTTGCCTACCTGACCGCACGGGTGCAACTCAAGCTCGATGCCGAGTACCCGACCTTCACCCACAACCTGCTGGAGATCGCCTACCCGCACTACCTGGCGCCGACGCCGTCGATGACGGTGGTGCAGATGCAGGCCGATCCAGATGAAGGTTCGCTCAGTGCCGGCTTCACCCTGCCGCGTGGCAGCGTGCTGCGCGCCACCCTTGGTCGCGATTCGCAAACGCCTTGCGAGTTTCGTAGTGCCCATGCCGTTACCCTGTGGCCGCTGCAAGTCGCCCAGGCGGAATACTTCGGCAACCCGGCAGCCCGCCTCGGGCGCCTGGCCGCCAGCGAACCGAAAGCCCGCGCCGGCTTGCGCATTACCTTGCATACCGGCGCCGACCTGCCGTTCAACGCCCTCGACCTCAGCAGCCTGCCGCTGTACCTGAACGGCGCCGACGAACTGCCGTTTCGCCTGTACGAGCAGCTGCTGGGCAACGCCTGTGCGGTGTTCGCGCGCCAGCCTGGCAGCGACTGGGTCGAGCGCATCCCGACCTCGGCCCTGCGCCCTTGCGGCTTCGATGACCGCGAGGCGGCGCTACCGGTGGTGCCGCAGGCATTCCAGGGTTACCGCCTGCTGCAGGAGTACTTCGCCCTGCCGCAGCGTTTTCTGTTCGTAGAATTTGCCGAACTGGGTCGCGCAGTAAAGCGTTGCGATGGTCAGGAGCTGGAGCTGATCGTGCTGTTCGAGCGCTACGACCAGAGCCTGGAAGGCAGCGTCGGCGCCGAGCAGTTCGTGCCCTTCTGCACCCCGGCGATCAACCTGTTTGCGCGCCGGGTCGACCGTATCCACCTCAATGACCGGGTCAACGAACATCACGTGATTGCCGACCGCACCCGGCCAACGGATTTCGAGATCCACTCGTTGAGCAGCGTTACCGGCCACGGCACCGGCCCCGACCAGGCTTTCCTGCCCTTCTATGCCGTACGCGACCCGTCGCGCTACGGCCGTGACCAGGCCTATTACATCGTCCGCCGCGAGCCGCGCATGCTTTCCAGCGAGCAGCGCCGCAACGGTACCCGCTCGACCTACATGGGCAGCGAAACCTTCATCAGCCTGGTCGATGGCCAACAGGCGCCTTACCGCCACGACCTGCGACAACTGGGGGTCAGTGCCCTGTGCACCAACCGCGACCTGGCGCTGTTCATGAACGTCGGCGATGGCCGCAGTGATTTCACCCTGGCCGACAGCGCGCCGGTGGCCGCCATTCGCTGCCTGGCCGGGCCAAGCCGGCCACGGGCCAGCCATGCCCATGACAACAAGGCCTGGCGTCTGATCAGCCAGTTGTCGCTGAACTACCTGTCGCTGACCGAGCAAGGCCAGGGCGCCGCCGCCCTGCGCGAGTTGCTGCGCCTGTACGGCGACAGCCACGACGCCGCCCTGCAGCTGCAGATCGACGGCCTGCGCGAGGTCAGCAGCAAGGCCTGCACGCGACGCCTGCCGATGCCGGGGCCGATCGTCTTTGGCCGTGGCCTGGAGATCACCCTGGAATTCGACGAAAACGCCTTTCGCGGCACTGGCGTGTTCCTGCTCGGTGCGGTTTTCGAGCGCTTCCTGGCACGTTACGTGTCGATCAACAGCTTTACCGAGACGGTGCTCCGTACCACCGAACGCGGCGAGATCATGCGATGGAAAGCCAAGCCCGGACGCCGTCCGACCCTGTGAACATCCTCAGCGAAATGCAGGCCGAACCCTGGAACTACGATTTCTTCCAGGCCCTGCGCCGGCTGCAATGCGAGTCGCCGCAGCTGCCACGCTTCGGCCATTCGCTGCGCCTGGCCGATGATCCGGTGCGCCTTGGCCAGCAGCTCGACTGTGCGTTTGCGCCGGCCACCCTGGCGGCGCTGACGCCTGCCAGTGATCAGGGCCCGGCGCGCCTGGAGCAGTTCTTCTTTGGCCTCGGCGGCCCCAACGGCCCCTTGCCGCTGCACCTGACCGAGTACATGCGCGAGCGCCAGCGCAACAATGCCGACAGCACCAGCAAGCGCTTTCTCGATGTCTTTCATCACCGTCTGTTGAGCCTGTTCTACCGGGCCTGGGCCGAAGCGCGGCCGACGGTCAGCCATGACCGGCCCGATGACGACTACTGGGCGGCCCGCCTGGCCGCCCTGAGCGGGCGCGGCACCCCGGCGCTGCGTGATCAGGGCCCGTTGCCGGATACCGCCAAGTTGCACTACAGCGGCCACCTCGCCGCCCAGACCCGCTATCCGGATGGCCTGCGCGGTATTCTCGGGGCCTACTTCGGCGTGCCGGTAAGCATCGAGGAATACGTTGGCCAGTGGCTGCAACTGCCTGAACGCAGCCGCCTGGGCGCGAGCGCCAATCAGCTGGGCATGGATGTGTGCCTGGGCAGCCATGTCTGGGACCGCCAGCACAAGTTCCGCATCTGCCTGGGGCCGCTGAGCCTGGAGCAATACCTGTCGCTATTGCCCGATGGCAGTGCCTTCGCCGCGCTGGTGGCCTGGGTCGCCGAGCACCAGGGGCACGAGCTGGACTGGGACCTGCAACTGATTCTGCAGCAGGACGAAATACCCGCCCTGCAACTCAACACTGGCCGACGCCTGGGTTTCGATACCTGGCTGGGCCGCCCGCAACACGATGCCAGCGACCTGACACTGGCTCGGTACTACGCCGAGCAAGCGAGCGCATCGCAATCCACAAGGAGTCCGGAACATGGGTGAAATCAGCCGCGCCGCGCTGTTCGGCAAACTCAACAGCGTCGCTTACAAGGCCATCGAGGCCGCCACGGTGTTCTGCAAATTGCGGGGCAACCCCTATGTGGAACTGGCCCACTGGTTTCATCAGTTGCTGCAACTGCAGGACTCGGACCTGCACCGCATCATTCGCCAGTTCAACCTGGAGCCAGCGCGCCTGGCCCGCGAACTGACCGAGGCCCTGGACCGCCTGCCGCGCGGCTCGACCTCGATCACCGACCTGTCGTCCCAGGTCGAAGAGGCGGTGGAGCGTGGCTGGGTGTATGGCAGCCTGATGTTCGGCGAAAGCCAGGTGCGCACCGGTTACCTGGTGCTCGGCATCCTCAAGACTCCGAGCCTGCGCAATGCCCTGCTCGGCCTGTCGTCGGAGTTTGCCAAGATCAAGGTCGAAGCCCTCAGCGAGCGCTTTGACGAGTACGTCGGCGACTCACCGGAAAACGCCCTGGGCGCCAGCGACGGTTTCAATGCCGGCGCCGTGCCGGGCGAAGCCAGCGGCGCCATGGCCCCCAGCGCCCTGGGCAAGCAGGAAGCGCTCAAGCGCTTTACCGTCGACCTCACCGAGCAGGCGCGCAGCGGCAAGCTCGACCCGATCGTTGGTCGCGACGAAGAGATTCGCCAACTGGTGGATATCCTCATGCGTCGCCGGCAGAACAACCCGATCCTCACCGGTGAAGCCGGGGTGGGCAAAACCGCAGTGGTTGAAGGCTTTGCCCTGCGCATCGTTGCCGGCGATGTTCCGCCATCGCTCAAGGACGTCGAATTGCGCAGCCTGGATGTCGGCCTGCTACAGGCCGGGGCGAGCATGAAAGGCGAGTTCGAACAGCGCCTGCGCCAGGTCATCGAGGACGTTCAGGCCTCGCCCAGACCGATCATCCTGTTCATCGACGAAGCCCACACCCTGGTCGGTGCCGGTGGTGCCGCCGGCACCGGCGATGCTGCCAACCTGCTCAAGCCCGCGCTGGCCCGTGGCAGCTTGCGCACCGTGGCCGCCACCACCTGGGCCGAGTACAAGAAGCACATCGAGAAAGACCCGGCCCTGACCCGGCGTTTTCAGGTGGTGCAAGTCGCCGAGCCGAGCGAAGACAAGGCACTGCTGATGATGCGCGGCGTGGCCTCGACCATGGAGCAGCACCATCAGGTGCAGATCCTCGATGAAGCCCTGGAAGCCTCGGTCAAGCTCTCCCACCGCTACATCCCGGCGCGCCAGTTGCCAGACAAGTCCGTCAGCCTGCTCGACACCGCCTGCGCCCGCGTCGCCATCAGCCTGCATGCGGTACCGGCCGAGGTCGACGACAGCCGTCGACGCATCGAGGCACTGCAAACCGAGCTGCAGATCATCGCCCGCGAGCAGGCCATCGGTATCGCCATCGGCAACCGCCAGCAACAGTCTGAAACCTTGCTGGCCACCGAGCGCGAGCGCCTGGCCGAACTGGAAAGCCGTTGGGCCGAAGAGAAGGCCCTGGTCGACGAGCTGCTGGCCACCCGCGCGCAGCTGCGCGAAAACGTTGGGGTGGTCGACCGCGACACCGGCAGCGAACAGAGCCATGAGCTGCGCGAAAAACTCATCGACCTGCAGCAGCGCCTGAGCGCCCTGCAAGGTGAAACCCCGCTGATCCTGCCAACCGTCGACTATCAGGCGGTGGCCTCGGTGGTTGCCGACTGGACCGGCATCCCGGTCGGACGCATGGCCCGCAACGAGCTCGAGACCGTGCTCAAGCTCGACCAGCACCTGGCCAAGCGCATCATTGGCCAGGACCATGCCCTGCAGATGATCGCCAAGCGCATCCAGACCTCCCGCGCCGGCCTCGACAACCCCAACAAACCGATCGGCGTGTTCATGCTCGCCGGCACCTCCGGGGTGGGCAAGACCGAAACCGCCCTGGCCCTGGCCGAAGCCATGTACGGCGGTGAGCAGAACGTCATCACCATCAACATGAGCGAGTTCCAGGAAGCCCATACCGTCTCGACCCTCAAGGGCGCTCCGCCCGGCTATGTCGGCTATGGCGAAGGTGGCGTGCTGACCGAAGCGGTGCGGCGCAAGCCCTACAGCGTGGTGCTGCTCGACGAGGTGGAAAAAGCCCACCCGGACGTGCACGAAATTTTCTTCCAGGTGTTCGACAAGGGCGTGATGGAAGACGGCGAAGGCCGGGTGATCGACTTCAAGAACACCTTGATCCTGCTCACCACCAACGCCGGTACCGAGCTGATTTCCCGGGTGTGCAAAGACCCGCAGAACACCCCTGAACCCGAGGCCATCGCCAGCGCCCTGCGCCAACCGCTGCTGGAAATCTTCCCGCCGGCGCTGCTCGGCCGCCTGGTGACCATCCCCTACTACCCGCTCAGCGACGAGATGCTCAAGGCCATCACCCGCCTGCAGCTCGAGCGCATCCGCAAGCGCGTGCAAGGCACCCACAAAGTGGCCTTCGACTACGACGACGAAGTGGTCGACTTGATCGTTTCGCGCTGCAGCGAGACCGAGAGCGGTGGGCGGATGATCGACGCGATCCTGACCAACAGCCTATTGCCGGACATGAGCCGCGAGTTCCTCACCCGCATGCTCGAGGGCAAAGCCCTGGCCGGGGTGCGCATCAGCCGCCGCGACAACGACCTGCACTACCACTTCAGCGACGCGCCGTGATGGCGCGTTTGACGAGATAAGCGATGCTATTCAAGCAATTCACCCGACTGGCGCAGATCAACAGCCCGCTGGGCCCGGATGCACTGATCCTGGCGGAAATGGGCGGCGGCGAAGAGCTGGGGCGGCTGTTCGACTACGAGTTGCAGCTGACCTCGGACAACTCGGCCATCGACCTCAACCAGTTGCTCGGCAAGCCCATGAGCCTCAGCCTGCAACTGGAGCTGGGCCGCTCGCGGTATTTTCACGGCATCGTTTCGCGCTGCAGCCAGAGCATCGACCGCGGCCAGTTCGCCAGTTACCGGGTGACGCTGCGGCCTTGGCTGTGGCTGCTGAGCAAGACCTCCGATTGCCGTATCTTCCAGAACCAGACCATCCCGCAGATCATCAAGCAGGTGTTTCGCGACCTGGGTTTTTCCGACTTCGAAGACAGCCTCAGCCGCCCCTACCGTGAGTGGGAGTACTGCGTGCAGTACCGCGAGACCAGCTTCGACTTCGTCAGCCGCCTGATGGAACAGGAAGGTATCTACTACTACTTCCGCCATGAGAAGGATCGCCACGTGCTGGTGCTGGCCGATGCCTATGGCGCCCACCAGGTGGTGCCGGGCTACGAGTCGGTGCCGTACTTTCCACCTGATGGTCAGCACCGCGAGCGTGACCACCTCAACGACTGGCACCTGGCCCAGGAGGTGCAGTCCGGCTCGCTGGAGCTTAACGACTACGACTTCCAGCGCCCCAGCGCGCGCATCGACGTGCGCTCGCAAATGCCGCGCCCGCACAGCGCCGGCGACTACCCGCTGTACGACTACCCCGGCACCTATGTGCAGAGTGAGGACGGCGAGCATTACGCCCGTACCCGTATCGAAGCGCTGCAAAGCCTGCATGAACGCATCGAACTGCGCGGCAATGCCCGCGGCCTGGCGGCAGGCAACCTGTTCAGCATGAGCGGCTTCAGCCGCCAGGACCAGAATCGCGAATACCTGATCGTCGGTGCCCGCTATTACATCGTCCAGGAGCGCCTGGAAACCGGCGCCGGCGGCGGCAATGCACAGTTCGAAAGCAACCTCAGCTGCATCGATGCGCAGCAGAGCTTCCGCCCCCTGGCCAGCACCCTGCGCCCGCAGGTCAAGGGCCCGCAGACCGCCATCGTGGTTGGCCCGGCCGGGGAAGAGATCTGGACCGACCAGTATGGCCGGGTCAAGGTGCACTTCTACTGGGACCGCCATGACCAGTCCAACGAGAACAGCTCGTGCTGGATTCGCGTGTCCCAGGCCTGGGCCGGCAAGAACTGGGGTTCGATGCAGATCCCGCGGATCGGTCAGGAAGTGATCGTCAGCTTTCTTGAAGGCGACCCCGACCGGCCGATCATCACCGGCCGGGTCTACAACGCCGAGCAGACGGTGCCCTACGACCTGCCGGCCAATGCGACCCAGAGCGGGATGAAAAGCCGTTCGAGCAAAGGCGGCACGCCGGCGAACTTCAACGAAATCCGCATGGAGGACAAGAAGGGCGCCGAGCAGCTGTACATCCACGCCGAGCGCAACCAGGACATCGAAGTCGAGAACGACGAGAGCCACTGGGTGGGCCACAACCGCAACAAGGTGGTGGACTTCAGCGAAGTGGCGACCATCGGCGAAGACCGCATTCGCGCGGTCAAGCGCGATGACATTTTGCTGGTGGGCTCGACCAAGACCGACAGCATCAGCCGCAGCTACCTGATCGAGGTTGGCGAAAACCTGCGCCTGGTGTGCGGCAAGAGCGTGCTCGAACTCAACGCCAGCGGCCAGATCAACCTCACCGGCGTGCAGTTCAACTTCAACGCCGAAGGCAATGCCCAGTTCAACACCGGCGGCACCCTGGACCTGAACATCGGCGGCGCCCCCGGCGCCACTGCGGACGGGCAAGGCGTCAAAGGCACCATCGATGGCGCCGTGGAAGCGATCTTCCCCAAGCCCAAAGCCAGCCAATAAAGAGATTTGCGCGTCATGACTTATCGCCTCAACGAATTCCAGCTCGCCCTGCCCGATGCCGAAATGCAGGACACCAGCATCAACATCCTGCGCTTTGCCAAGCTCGGCACCTCGCTGATCATCAGCCGCAGCTTGCTGGCCGACGGCGAAACCCTGCAAAGCAACTTCGACGGCCAGCTCGAGCGCCTGCAACAACAGGTCAAGGACCTGCGCTTCCAGCCGGGCCAGGCCGTGCGGCTGGGCGCCGAGCAGACGGTGGAAGGCATCGAGCTGCGCAGCCAGTTCAGCAAGGGCAACGAAAAGGTCTTCCAGTACCAACTGGCCCTGGTACTGCCCGGCACGCGCAAGATGTTCGCCCTGAGTTACGTCAAAGCCCAACCGCTGGGTGATGCCGAGGCTGCGCACTGGGCAGCGATCAAGCAATCACTGAACTTCGACACCCTGGCCTGATGAGCACCTTGCATGTCTGACGCTCTTTGGGCCGCCCGCCAGGGCGATGCGCTGATGCACACCTCGATGATGGCCGACATCGTCGGCGGTGTGCTGGAAGTGGCCGCCAACGTCGCCATCGGCATGTTGGCCACCGCGGCGGTGACTGCGGCGCTTGGGCTTACCGTGGTCACCGGCGGCCTCGGCTGTTTCGTGCTCGGCGCGGTGGTCGGTATCGTGGTCGGCGTGGCCATGAGCAAGACCGGGGCCGACAAGGGTTTAAGCAGTTTATGCGAGGGTATCGGCAATTTTCTGTTCCCGCCCTCTGTGCAGGCCAACATCCTCACTGGCTCGAAAAACACCCACACCAATGGCAAACCAGCCGCCCGCGCTGCTGGCGTCATCGTCGCCGCGGCGGCGCCCGCTGGCAGTGATGCCGCCCAGCCACCTGCCGAAGAGGAAGAAGAAAGCTTCCT
>NZ_JBIUWO010000013.1:0-178370 GCF_044743505.1 Pseudomonas sp. NPDC087612 | reverse complement strand
TCAGCAGTGAAACGATGCATCGCCGATGGTAGTGTGGGGTTTCCCCATGTGAGAGTAGGTCATCGTCAAGATTAAATTCCGAAACCCCTATCTGCATATGCAGGTAGGGGTTTTGTCTTTTCAGCGCCCAGCTGGATAAAATGCCTGCCAAAAAAAACCACCCCGCAGGGTGGTTTGTTCGCTTCCTTCGCCGACTCAGTCGCCGTAGTACTCGCAACCACTGGTGCAGGTCTCGTGAATGCGCACCTTGGACAGCTCTGGCAGCAGCGGCTTGACCTGGTCCCAGATCCACTTGGCGATCACTTCGCTGGTCGGATTCTCCAGGCCAGGAATGTCGTTCAGGTAGTTATGGTCCAGTTGTTCGTACAGCGGCTTGAAGATTGCCTTGATCTCGGAGAAGTCGCGGATCCAGCCGGTATGTGGATCGAGCGGGCCGGTCAGGTGCAGGGCAACCTTGAACGAATGGCCATGCAGGCGACCACACTTGTGTCCTTCAGGCACGTGGGGCAGGCGGTGGGCCGATTCGAACGTAAACTCTTTGAAAATTTCCACGATATCTTGACTCTGTAAACCAATGCTGGCTGCCAGTTTACCAGCATGGTTACTTCAGTGGTTGCAGATGCGCGTGCAGCTTGCCGGTTTCTATCAGTTCGAGCAGCTCGTCGCCCAGTCGCTGGCTTTCAGCCATTGCCTTGTGCCAATAACGCTGACGGCTGCCCGCATCGCCCATGAAGCGCTTGAAATCGCTACGATCCGGCAGCTTGCCGTAGGGCAGGCTGGCCAGGTACTGCGGCGAAGGCGCTAGCAGCAGCACATTGCGCAAGCGCTGGGTATCCCCACGGCGCCACGGCAGGGCCTTGTCGAACCAGCCGGGGATGACCTTGTCGGTGAAGTGCGGATAGAGCACCAGGTCGTCGCCGGAGTAGGGCAAGTCGAGGTGATAGTCCAGCAAGCCACCATCTCGATAGGTCCCCTGACCGACACCCGGAATATCACGTACGCCTTGCATGACCATCGGGATCGACCCCGAGGCCAGCAGGCCATGGCGCAAATTGGCAACATCCAGTGGCAGGCAGCGCGAGGGGAAGTCCGTCAGTGGCTGCAATGGCGGAGCGCTGCGGGCGTCGTGCAAGATGATTCGCTCGAAGTGCCGCGACAGGCGTGCACGGCCAATCAGGTTGTCAGCGATGACCGATGACAAGCCCATGCCCAGGCGCCCGCGGTGATCGTCAGCAAGCAGGCCATGGCTTTTGACCACCATGATGTTCAGGCGGTAGCCCGGGCTTGCGAGTATCTGTGCGTCGCGGTTTTCGAGCAGTTCATCGAGCATGCGCTCGCAGCTGCGGCTCACTTCGGCCTGGGTCACGCCCTTGGCAAAGTCCTGTTCGGTGTACAGCTGGCCCAGGCGCTGCAGGGCCTGGGCGGGGTTGGGCAAGCAGGCGCTGGCAAAGCGCCAGGAGCCGATGGATGCGCCGATCAACGCCCGCTCACGAGGTGCGCTGGGCAACCAATGGCCGAACAACGCCAGGTCCAGGCCTTGTATGCCGAGGGCCTTGGGCCCCCCAGCTGCACCCGGCAGCACACCCACATCGGCAGCCTGTAATCCACGCTCGCGGATGCGCTGCAAGGCGCGATTGCCGGCCTTGAGCGTCAGCGCCGGGTACTTGATATGGATTGCACTCATACGGGCCTCGCTGTCTTGAGCCGGTAATTATAAAGAACAGCGCTCCGGAAGTGGGGCAGGGCTGCGCTATCATGTCGCCAGTTGTTTTCAGCTTCAATTAAGTTCGGTTGGGTACTCTAGGCCCCGTAGAAACATTTTTGATCTCAACGGAGAGACACCATGAAAACTTTGACTGCCCTGTTCGCCACTGCTGCCCTTGCCCTGAGCGCCAACGTTGCACTGGCTAAAGATGTACAGCCTGACGAGGTCGTAAAACTGGTCAACGCCAAGACCATCAAGTCTCTGGACGAACTCAAGGCCGCCGCAGTAGCCAAGCACCCAGGCGCAACCGTCACCGATTCTGAGCTGGAAGACGAGTACGGCCGCTACATCTACAAGGTCGAACTGCGTGACGCTCAGAATGTCGAGTGGGATGTCGACATGGATGCCAAGACCGGTGAAATCCTCAAGGATGCCCGGGATAACTAATGACCGTTCGATCGCGAACAGCACAGACACTTCTCATCGCGCTGTTGGCCCTCTGCTCGCTGGCTTCGGCCCGCGACCTCGATCAGGATGAAGCCCTGCAATTGCGTCAGCAGGGCGTGATCCTGCCGCTTGAGCAACTGCTGCAGTCCGCCCTGGGGCGTTACCCCGGGGCGAAACTGCTGGAGGCGGAGCTGGAAGAGAAACACGACAGGTATGAGTACGAGGTCGAATTGCTGACCCCTGAAGGCGTGGTACGCGAGATCAAGCTCGACGCTACCAATGGAGCGCTGCTCAAAGACGAGGAAGATGACTGATGCGCCTGTTACTGGTCGAGGACAACGTGCCGCTGGCGGATGAACTGACCCAGAGCCTGCAACGCCAGGGCTATGCGCTCGACTGGCTGGCCGACGGCAGAGATGCGGTCTACCAGGGCAGCAGCGAACCCTATGACCTGATTATTCTCGACCTCGGCTTGCCTGGCTTGCCGGGGCTTGAGGTGCTGGCCCAGTGGCGGGCATCGGGGCTGGTGACACCGGTGCTGATCCTCACCGCGCGCGGCTCGTGGGCCGAGCGTATCGAGGGGCTCAAGGCCGGTGCCGATGATTACCTGAGCAAGCCGTTTCATCCAGAAGAGCTGCAGCTGCGCATCCAGTCGCTGCTACGCCGTGCCCGCGGCCTGGCCAACCAGCCGACCCTTGAAGCCGCCGGCCTGCAGCTGGACGAAGGCCGCCAGTGCGTCACCCGCGCCGGCGTCGACATCCAGCTCACCGCTGCCGAGTTTCGCCTGTTGCGCTACTTCATGTTGCACCCGCAACAGATCCTGTCGAAAAGCCACCTCGCCGAACACCTCTACGACGGTGAGACCGAGCGCGATTCCAACGTTCTCGAAGTGCACGTCAATCACCTGCGCCGCAAGCTCGGCCGTAGCGTGATCGAAACCCGCCGTGGCCAGGGTTATCGCTATGCCGGGAGCTGCGAGTGAAGTCGATTCAGGCACGCCTGAGCCTTGGCCTGATTGCGGTATTGGTGCTGGTCGGGCTGGCCTTGGCGCAGATCAGCCTGTGGCTGTTCGAGGCTGGCCTGCAGCGCTACCTGGAGACCGGTCTGCGCAAGGAGAGCGAAAACCTGCTGGTGGCCCTGGTACGCGGCCAGACCGGCCTTGAACTGGATGAGCGGCGAATTTCCTCGGCCTATAAGCGGCCGTTTTCCGGTTATTACTTTCGCATCGATTTTGACGGCGGCAACTGGCGCTCGCGTTCGTTGTGGGACATGGACATGCCGGCGCCGCAAACCCCGGGGCTGCACGCCGGCCTGGAGCTGGGGCCGGAAGGCCAGCAACTGCTGGTGCTGCGGGCCGATTACCGGCGCCTGGGCCAGGCGATTTCCATCAGCGTGGCCCAGGACTATACCCCGGTGCGCGATGGCTTCAGGCGCATGCAGCAGATCGGCCTGGGGCTGGGCCTGGTCGCGCTGTTATTGATCCTGGTACTGCAACGCATCACCGTGACCCGCTCGTTGCGGCCGCTGGAGCGCGCCCGCGAACAGATCGCCCAGCTGCAGCAAGGCCAGCGTTCGCAGCTCGATACCCAGGTGCCTACCGAGCTTGAGCCCCTGGTCGCACAGATCAACCACTTGCTGGCCCACACCGAAGACAGCCTGCGTCGTTCACGCAATGCCCTGGGCAACCTCGGGCATGCGCTGAAGACGCCGTTGGCGGTGCTGCTTAGCCTGGCCTCCAGCGAACGCCTCAAAGACTTGCCTCAAGTCCGTGCCCAGTTGCGCGACCAGCTCGAGCAGATCCAGCAGCGCCTGAGCCGTGAGCTCAATCGCGCGCGGCTGGCTGGCGATGCGTTGCCGGGCGCGCAGTTTGATTGCGATGCCGAGCTGCCCGGGCTGCTGTCGACCCTGGGCATGATCCATGGCGAAGGCCTGGAGTTGAGCAAGCAGGTGCCGCCCGGTTTGCTCCTGCCCTGGGACCGCGAAGACCTGCTCGAACTGCTGGGTAACCTGCTGGACAATGCCTGCAAATGGGCCGACAGCGAGGTGCAGTTGAGCATCGAAGAACAGCCGCAACGCTATTGCCTGTGGATCGATGATGACGGCCCCGGCATTCCGCAGGCGGCTCGTGAACAAGTGCTTGAGCGCGGTACCCGGCTTGACGAGCAGGTCGATGGCCACGGCCTGGGCCTGGGCATCGTGCGCGATATCGTCGAAGCCTGGGGCGGGCAGATGCGTCTGCTTGAGAGCCCGCTGGGTGGCTTGCGGGTCAGCATCGAGCTGCCGCGCAGGGTCAGATAGCATCGCTAGCCCCGCCGCGGTTGCCCATACGCCTGACTGATCCGGTCGATCACCATCGCCAGCGCCACAATCGCCAACCCGGCCTCCACACCCTTGCCGACATTGAGCGTCTGAATTCCTGCCAGCACATCCTCGCCCAAGCCGCGCGCACCAATCATCGAAGCGACCACCACCATCGACAGCGCCATCATCACCGACTGGTTGAGCCCGGCCATGATGCTCGGCAGCGCCAGCGGCAGTTGCACCCGCCGCAGCCGCTGCCAACGACTGGCGCCCAGGCCGTGGGCTGCCTGGGTCAGGCTCGGGTCGATCTGGCTCAGGCCCAGTTCGGTCAGGCGGATCAACGGCGGCAGGGCGTAGATCAAGGTGGCGAAGATCGCTGGTACCTTGCCCAGGCCGAACAGCATCAGCACCGGGATCAGGTAGACGAAGCTGGGCAGCGTTTGCATGAC
This sequence comes from Pseudomonas sp. NPDC087612, assembly GCF_044743505.1. Taxonomy (NCBI): domain Bacteria; kingdom Pseudomonadati; phylum Pseudomonadota; class Gammaproteobacteria; order Pseudomonadales; family Pseudomonadaceae; genus Pseudomonas; species Pseudomonas sp. NPDC087612. Next base: position 173,468 of record NZ_JBIUWO010000013.1, on the reverse strand, counting down.
ATCGAGCACCGGCATCAGCAGCTTGCGCGCCAACGGTCGGCTGGCCAGGAGGATGCCGAGCGGGACGCCGATCAATACGCACAGGCCGGTGCTCACCAGCACCAGTGCGCAGGTCTGCAGGAGCTTGTCCCACAGGCCGACCACGCCGATCAGAAACAACAGGCCGCTGAGCACCAGGGCGCGGGTGATGCTGCGGCTGGCGTGCCAGGTCATCAGCGCGACAATCACCAGCAACAGCCACCAGGGCGCCAGGCGCAGCAGGTTCTCGAAGCCGACCAGCACCTGCAGCAAGCCATCGGAAACGTTGCGCAGCTGGTCGCCGTAAGCCAGCACCAACCAATCGACAAAACGGTTAACGGCATCGGCAAAGGAATAGTGCAGCGCTTCGGGAAAACCTCCACTCACAGGCTGGCCTCGACCTTGCTCGCCACTTCGGCGGGTAGCCAGGCTTTCCAGATCTGCGGGTTGTTGCGCATGAACCTGAGCGCGGCATTCTTGGGTGACTCGCGCTTTTTGCTCATCTGCGCCAGGGTCTTGTTCAGGGTATCGATGGGCAGGTCGACCTTGGCGAAGAACTCGACCAGTTCGGGATAGTCCTTTTTGAATGGCGCCGAAACACCAATCGACAATTTTGCCGGCAGTGAGCGCGTGCCTTGCGGGTTGGGGTTGCTGGCATCGGTCAGGGTCTTCCAGGCCTGGGCATCGAAAGCGGGTTCTTCCAGGCGCACCAGTTCGTAGCGGCCCATCAGCGGGGTAGGGCTCCAGTAGTAGAACAACACAGGCTTGCCGCGGCGGATCGCCGAGGTGATTTCAGCATCGAGCGCCGCGCCCGAGCCACTGCGAAAGTTCACGTAGTCCTGGTCCAGCCCGTAGGCCTTGAGCTTCTGGCTGTTGACGGTCTCGGAGGTCCAGCCGCTGGGGCTGTTGAGGAAGCGGCCCTTGTCCGCGGACTCAGGGTCCTTGAACACTGCCTTGTACTGCTTGAGGTCAGTCACCGAGCGCAGCTTTGGTGCCCGGTTCTTGATCACGTAGGCCGGCACATACCAGCCCTCATCGGCGTTCTTCACCGTATCGCCGATGCTGAACACCTGGCCGGCCTGCTCGGCCTTGATCCAGGCCGGGCTGCGGCCGGCCCATTCCTCACCGATGACCTGGATGTCGTTGCGCGCCAGCGCCACTTCCATGCTCACGGTGCTGCCGGGCAGGGTATCGGTGGGGTAGCCGTAGCCTTTTTCGACAATCAGCCGCAGGATTTCGGTGGTGAGGCTGCCGCTTTCCCAGGTGATGTCGCCAAAGCGAATGGGCGTGGATTTATCGGCGGCGTCGCTTGAGGTGATCAGGCCCAGCGCCAGGAAGGCGCTGGCCAGCAAGGTGGTGATCGGCTTCATTGTGCCTCGCTCGCAGGGTAGGGAGTCCGGCAAGTGTAGTAGAAGCGTGCAGGTGAGCTTTTTGTGGGAGCTGGCTTGCCAGCGATGGGGCCGGCATGCTGTTGCGCTCGATCGCTGGCAAGCCAGCTCCCACAAGGTTACACCCGGAACTGATCCATCAGCCCCTGCTGCTGGTTGGCCAGGCTGTTGAGCGACTGGCTGACCCGCGCCGATTCGTTGGCCTGTTCCGACAGCGATTCGGTGACATCACGAATGGTCGCCACGTTGCTGTTGATTTCTTCGGCCACCGCGCTCTGTTCTTCGGCGGCGCTGGCGATCTGCAGGTTCATGTCGCTGATCACCGTGACTGCATTGCCGATCTGCTGCAGGGCGGTGACTGCCTGGCCGACCTGTTCGACGCTGCCCTGGGCCTGGCGATGGCTGCTGTCCATGGCGCCGACCACGTCGCGGGTACCGGCTTGCAGCTGTTCGATGACCTGGCGGGTTTCTTCTACCGACTCCTGGGTCCGGCGCGCCAGGTTGCGCACCTCGTCGGCAACCACGGCAAAACCACGGCCGGCTTCACCGGCACGCGCGGCCTCGATGGCGGCGTTGAGGGCCAGCAGGTTGGTCTGCTCGGCAATCGAGCGGATCACTTCCAGCACCGAACCGATCTTCTCGCTGTTCTCGGCCAGGCCCTCGACCTGGCTCATGGCGGTGTTCATGTCGGCAGCCAGGGTGTCGATGCTGCTGGTGGTACGGTCGATCACCGCCAGGCCCTGGCGGGTCGCCTGGTCGGCGTCGCGGGCGGCCTGGGCGGCTTGCGCAGCGCTGCGGGCGACGTCCTGGGCGGTGGCGCTCATCTCATGGGAAGCGGTGGCCACCTGGTCGACCTGGCGATACTGCTGCTCCATGCCGGCGCTGGTCTGGGTGGCGATGGCCGAAGACTGGTCGGCGGTATCGCGGGCGGCCTGGACCGAGCGCTTGACCTCGGCAATGGTCGGTTGCAGCTTGTCGAGAAAACGGTTGAACCAGCCGGCCAGTTCGCCCAGTTCGTCGCGCTTGTCGTAAGTCAGGCGCCGGGTCAGGTCGCCTTCGCCGCTGGCGATGTCCTTGAGCATCGCCGCCACGCCAAGGATCGGCCGGGTCACGGTGCGCGCCATCAACCAGATCAGCAACAAGCCGACGATGGCGGCCAGCAGGCCCAGGCCCAATTCCATCAGGGTGCCGCTGGTGTTGCGCTGGTCGAGCTCTTGCTTGAGGGCTTCGGCCGGGCCGGTCAGGGCGCTTTCCGGCACGTCGAGCAGCACGCCCCAGGGCTTGCCGCCAGGTATTGGCGCAAACGAGGCCAGCACTTTCAGGCGCTGGTTATGGTGGATGCTGTGCAGCGGCGTGCTGTCGCCGAGCAGGCGGATCAGTTCGGCGCCTTTTTCGCTGTCGACCTGGTCAAAGCGCTGGGCCAGCTTGCTGGCGTCCGGGCTGTAGCCGGCCAGCAGCCCCACGGGGCTGAGGATGCCGACCTGGGTCTGGCCCTGGTACAGGTTGCGGCTGGCCTGTTGGCTCATGGCCTGCAGGCTGTTGAGATTGATGTCGATGGACAGGGTGGCGATGACTTTGTCGGCCGCCTTCAGCGGGAACACGATGCTGGTCATCAGCACCTGCTGGCCGTTGATCTCATAGAAGTAGGGCTCGATCACACAGACCTTGCCGGTGGTGCGCGGGCACACCGACCAGGTGTTGGCCGGCTCGCCGCTGGGGCCGATGCTGGTGTCATTCATGTCGCGTTCGGGCAGCGCCATCGAGGTCAGCTGGCCCGGGGTCGGTTGCGACCAGTACAGGGCGAAGCGGCCTTTCTCGTTGCTGCCCAGGTCTTTCTGGTCGACGAACAACGCGTCCTTGTTGTCCAGCGCGTTGGGCTCGAACACCAGCGACAGGCCGAGCAGCTCGGGGTTGGCCTGCAGGGCTGCGCGCACCTGGCGGGTCATGTCTTCGCGCAGGTCGAAGGCATCGAGGAAGCGTTTTTCGGCCTGCTCGCGCAAAAACAGCACCTGGCGCGAGAAGCCGGCGCCGTACTGGTAGGCGTCCATGAACTGGCGACGGATGTTCAGTCCCTGGACTTCACCCTGGGATTCAATGCGCCCCTGGGCCGCTTCGGTGAGCATCTGCATGCTGCTGGCCTTGACCAGTTGCGTGCTGTGCTCCATGCGATACAGCGAGAGTCCCACCAGCAGGGTGACGATGCCGGCCAGGCACAGGCCGGCCAGCAGGGTGATCTTCCACTGAATGGAAAGTTGTCTGAACGACATGGCGAAGTCCTTTGATCCTGAAAGATTGAGGCTGCCGACTATGTCGGCCGCGATGCCGTTTTCTTTATTCAAACGTTCAATTGAAATGCGTCGTTTTCGTCTATTCAAGCGACACGTTGTCGCAGGTCGCCAAGGCCTTTTTTTGACAAGTGCGGGGGGCTGCTTCAAAGTGTGCGCCCTCCCATAAAAATACCTGTCGTTCGGCCACTGCTCGCGGGCAGTCTGTCGCCGGATCGGTCGCTTTTTGTCTGGTTTCTAGAGGTTACAGAATGAATGCAGTAATTGCCGCGGTCGGCATCATGCTGATATTGAGCCTGTCCCGTGTGCATGTGGTGATTGCCCTGATCATCGGCGCCCTGGCCGGTGGCCTGGTGGGTGGCCTGGGCATCGAAGGCACGCTCAAGGCGTTCAATGGCGGGCTGGGTGGCGGTGCTACGGTGGCGTTGTCGTACGCCTTGCTCGGCGCCTTCGCCGTGGCCATCGCCAAGTCGGGCATGGCCCACGCCCTGGCCGACCGCGCCCTGGCCATGGTCGATCGCCAAGGCCATGACGAAGGCGGCAAGGTCAAGTGGTTACTGATCGGCCTGCTGCTGGTGGTGGCGATTTCCTCGCAGAACATCCTGCCCATCCACATTGCCTTCATTCCGTTGCTGGTGCCGCCGCTGCTGTACGTGCTGACCAAGCTGCAGATCGACCGGCGCCTGGTGGCCTGTGTGATGACCTTCGGCCTGATCACCCCGTACATGTTCCTGCCAGTGGGTTTCGGCAATATCTTCCTCAATGAAATCCTTCTGGCCAACGTCAGCCGCAGCGGTGTGGATGTCAGCGGCGTCAACGTTACCCATGCCATGGCCATCCCGGCTGCGGGCATGCTCTTCGGCTTGCTGGTGGCGGTGTTCATCAGCTACCGCAAAAAGCGTGTGTACAACCTGGAGAAAATCGAACAGGTCGAGCAGGTGGCGGTCAGCTACAACCCGCTGACCCTGCTGGTAGCGGGCGTTGCCATTGCTGCAGCGTTCATCATCCAGCTGTGGCTGGACTCGATGATCATCGGCGCCATGGCCGGTTTTCTGATCTTCTCGGTGTCGGGTATCGTGCGCTGGAAAGACACCGACGACCTGTTTACCGAAGGCATGAAGATGATGGCCATGATCGGCTTCATCATGATCGCCGCTTCGGGCTTTGCCGAGGTGATGAAAGCCACCGGCGAGGTCAAGACCCTGGTCGAGACTTCGGCGTCCTGGATCAACCACAGCAAGGGCGTCGGCGCACTGCTGATGCTGCTGGTGGGCCTGCTGGTGACCATGGGCATCGGCTCGTCGTTCTCCACCGTGCCGATCCTGGCAGCGATCTTCGTGCCGCTGTGCGTGCAGCTGGGCTTTGATCCCGTGGCCACCGTGTGCATCGTCGGTACCGCCGGTGCCCTGGGCGATGCCGGATCACCTGCCTCGGACTCGACCCTGGGGCCGACCTCGGGCCTGAACGTCGACGGCCAGCATCATCATATCTGGGACACGGTTGTACCGACTTTCATCCACTACAACCTGCCGTTGCTGGCGTTCGGTTGGCTGGCGGCGATGATGCTCTAGGGCAGGGCGAGGGCTGAGCGCAAGGCTCAGCCTTTGGCGGGCGGCGGCGAGATGCGGTTGAGCACCATGTTGCCGTTCTTGTTCTGGGTCAGGTACACCGGCAGCACCTTGGGCAGGGTGCTGACCAGGCGCTTGATCTCGCTGGTGTTGTAGATGCCGCTGATGCGGATGCTGCCGGTACCGGTATCGGCCAGCAGCAGCGGTTTTTCCAGGTAGCGGTTGATCATCGGCAGGGCCTGGGCCAGGCTCTGGTTGTCGAGGATCAGCTTGCCCGTACGCCAGGCCAGGCTGTTGTCCTGGTTGGCGGTCTGGTCCAGACGTGGCTCATAGTCGCCGGCCTTGTAGCTGGCCTGCATGCCCGGGCCAAGGCGATAGCTGCTGTCGCTGGCGTTGCCGTCACTGCTGACCAGCACCGAGCCTTCGACCAGGGTGACTTTGACCTGGTCATCATACTTCCACACGTTGAACTGGGTGCCGGTGACCCGCGTCCAGCCATTGGCCGCGTGCACCACGAACGGGTGCTGGCTGTCGTGACGGACCTTGAAGAACGCCTCGCCCCTGACCAGGGTTACCCGGCGCTCATCCTTGTAGTTGGTGAAGCGCAGTTCGGTATTGAGGTTGAGTTCGACTTCACTGCCATCACTGAGCACTACGCGATTGACCCGCTCGCCGGTCTCCAGGGACTGGTAGCTATTGGGCAGCCAGCCTTGTTCCCAACCGATCCAGGCGCCGGCTGGCAGGGCGACCAGGGCGATGGCTGCGGCGCTGGCCAACCGTTGCCATTGGCTGCGCTGTGGTCGAGGCAGCGCTACGACGTTGTCCGGGAAACTGCGTGGCAAGTGATCGGCGGTTTGCCAGATCTCGACCATCGCCTGATATTCCTGCAGGTGCAGCGGGTGGGCTTTCAGCCATTGCTCGAACGCGCGTCGCTCGGCGGCGGTACAGTCTTCAGCTTGCAGGCGCAGGCACCACTGTGCGGCGGCATCGGTGATGGCATCGTGTTCGGCGTCGCTGAGACTGGTGTGGTTCATTGAAACTCCCGGTTTTGTCCATTCTACCTTGCAGGGTAGGCGGGCGAGAACCGAGATAATGGCGAATGACTATCAGTTGTAAGATTTTTTACCGTCAAAACCCCGTAAAACCGCGGATCTGACAATGATTACCTACAAAATCACAGACGAAAGGTAGGCCTGCGCCACCGAGCAGCGGCGCAGGTTGTTTTCAGAACTGCGCGGCATCCAGCTCGAACAATGAAGCACTGCCGGCGCGAATGCTCGCGTGCAGCGACAGGGTGCGTGGCAGCAGGCGTTCGAAAAAGAACCCGGCGCTGGCCAACTTGGCACCGTAGAACGCCGGGTCCTGAACCAGCGAATCGCGGGCGACCGCTGCCATGCGTGACCACATGTAGGCGTAGGCAACGTAGCCGAACAGCTGCAGGTACTCCACAGAGGCCGCGCCGATGGCATTCGGGTCATGGCGCGCTTGCTCGCACAGCCACTGGCTGAGGTCTTCGAGCTCGCCCAGGGCCTTGAGCAGCGGCTGGCGGAACGGCGGCTCAGTTTCGCTGAACTGGCGAATCTGCGCGGCAAAGGCCGCCAGCGCCTGGCCGCCATCGGCCACCACCTTGCGCCCGAGCAGGTCCAGGGCCTGGATACCGTTGGTGCCTTCGTAGATCTGCGCGATGCGCACATCCCGCACCAGCTGCTCCTGGCCCCATTCGCGAATGTAGCCGTGGCCGCCGAACACCTGCTGGCCGAGCACGCAGCTTTCCAGGCCGTTGTCGGTGAAAAAGGCCTTGGCCACCGGCGTCAGCAAGGCCACCTGGCGTTGCGCCGCGTTGCGTTCATCGGCGTCTTCGGCGTACTTGGCGATATCCAGTTGCTGGCCGACATAGGTGGCGAAGGCGCGCCCGCCTTCGGTGAGGGCGCGCATGGTCAGCAACATGCGCCGCACATCCGGGTGGACGATGATCGGGTCGGCAATCTGCTGCTTGTTCTGGGCGCCGCTGGCCGCGCGGCTTTGCAGGCGCTCACAGGCATAGCGGGCGGCGTTCTGGTACGAGGCCTCGGCGCAGCCAATGCCCTGGATGCCAATCGACAGGCGCTCGTAATTCATCATCGTGAACATCGCCGCCAGGCCGCGATTGGGTTCACCGATCAGGTAGCCGCTGGCGCCGTCGAAGTTCATCACGCAGGTGGCCGAGGCCTTGATGCCCATTTTGTGCTCGAGCGAACCGCAGCTCACCGCGTTGCTGGCGCCCAGGCTGCCGTCGGCATTGACCAGGCGCTTGGGCACCAGGAACAGCGAGATGCCCTTGGGCCCGGCCGGCGCATCCGGCAGCTTGGCCAGCACCAGGTGGATGATGTTCTCGGTCAGGTCCTGGTCGCCGCCGGTGATGAAAATTTTGGTGCCGCTGACCTTGTAGCTGCCATCGGCCTGGGGCTCGGCCTTGCTGCGAATGATCCCCAGGTCAGTGCCGGCATGGGGCTCGGTCAGGCACATGGTGCCGGCCCATTGGCCGCTGTACAGCGCCGGCAGGTAACTGGCCTTGAGTGCTTCACTGGCGTGGGCGTCGATCGCCAGGCAGCAGCCGGCGCTCAGGGCCGAGTACAGGCTGAAGCTGCAGTTGGCGGCATAGAGCATTTCTTCGAACTGCACCGCGAGCATCTTCGGCATGCCCAGGCCGCCAAACTCAGGATTACCGGCCAGGCCCACCCAGCCACCGTCGCGGTAGGTTTGCCAGGCCTGGCGAAAGCCGTCCGGGGTGCGCACGCCACCGGCCTCGAAGGCCACGCCCTGTTCATCGCCGCTGCGGTTGAGCGGGGCAATCAGCTGGCTGGTGATTTTTGCCGCCTCTTCGAGGATGGCATCGGCGGTGTCGGCATCGACCCGCTCGGCCAGGGTCGGCAGGCGCGCCCACAGCGCCGGGCCATGGAACACTTCATGAAGGACAAAGCGCATGTCGCGCAGGGGAGCATTGAATTCAGGCATGGCAGTTCTCGCTGTCAAAGGGGGTCAGAGCGCCTTGGCCCAGTCGCGCAACAGGTACTTCTGGATCTTGCCGGTGGAGGTCTTCGGCAACTCGCTGAATACCACGGTCTTCGGTAGCTTGAAGCCGGCCAGGTGCTCGCGGCAAAAGGCGATGATCTCGGCTTCGCGGGTGGCCTCGCAGCCGGCCTTGAGGGTGATGTAGGCGCAAGGGGTTTCACCCCACTTTTCATCCGGGCGGGCGACCACGGCGGCTTCGAGGACTGCCGGGTGTTTGTACAGGGTGTCTTCGACTTCAATGGTAGAGATGTTCTCGCCACCGGAAATGATGATGTCCTTGAGCCGGTCCTTGATCTCGACGTAACCGTCGGCATGCCAAACGGCCAGGTCGCCGGTGTGGAACCAGCCACCCCGGAAGGCCTCGCTGGTGGCTTCGGGGTTTTTCAGGTAGCCCTTCATTACCGTGTTGCCGCGCATGAAGATCTCGCCCAGGGTGTTGCCGTCGCGTTGCACCGGCTCCAGGGTTTGCGGGTCGGCGACCATCAGGCCTTCGAGGGTCGGGTAGCGCACGCCCTGGCGTGATTTGATCCGCGCCCGTTCAGCCAGCGGTTGCTCATCCCACTCGGCGTGCCAGGCGCAGACGGTCACCGGGCCATAGACTTCGGTCAGGCCATAGACGTGGGTGACCTTGATGCCCATTTCTTCCACCGCACCAATGACCTTGGCCGGTGGCGCCGCACCGGCAACCATGGCATTGACCGGGTGATCGATCGCTGCCTTGGCCGACTCGGGCATGTTGATCAGCGCATTGAGCACGATCGGCGCGCCGCACAGGTGACTGACCTGGTGCTCGCGGATCAGGGTAAGAATCTTCTGCGGGTCGACCCGGCGCAGGAACACATGAGTGCCGGCCAGGGCGGTGACGGTCCAGGGGTAGCACCAGCCGTTGCAGTGGAACATCGGCAACGTCCACAGGTACACCGGATGGTTGCCCATGGCCCAGGTCATCTGGTTGCCCAGGGCATTGAGGTAAGCGCCGCGGTGGTGGTAGACCACGCCCTTGGGATTGCCGGTGGTACCGGAGGTGTAGTTCAGCGAGATCGCCTGCCATTCGTCCTCGGGCCAGTGCCAGGCGAACTCGGGGTCGCCTTCAGCCAGAAACGCCTCGTAGTCGAGGTCGCTGACCGCCTGGCCTTCGCCGTATTCCGGGTCATCGACATCGATCACCAGCGGCGGGTATTTCATCAGCGCCAGGGCCGCTTCGATGACCTTGTGAAATTCGCGGTCAGTGATCAGCACCTTGGCTTCGCCGTGCTCGAGCATGAAGGCAATCGCTTCGGCATCCAGGCGCACGTTGAGGGCGTTGAGCACGGCGCCGATCATCGGCACGCCAAAGTGCGCTTCAAGCATGGCCGGAATGTTCGGCAGCATCACCGCCACCGTATCGCCCTGGCCGATACCGCGCCCGGCCAGGGCGCTGGCCAGGCGGCGCGAGCGTTCATAGGTCTGCTGCCAGTTACGGCGGATCGCGCCATGAATCACTGCCGGGTACTGGCCATAGACGGCGGCGGTACGCTCGATGAAACTCAAGGGGCTCAAGGCAACATGATTGACAGGGGCGGGCGCCAGGCCCTGGGAGAAAATCGACATGAGGTCGTCCTGTGCAGGAGGCAGCCGCCCATTGGCGAACTGAAACCCCCGATGGCTGATTGTTAGCTCTGTTCAGGTGTCGTGAAGGGCAGGCCCTTCCGCTGTCGCAAGTTTTACGCGAATGGCTATGGTAGCTGGAAGATAGACTATAGCAATATGGTATAAATACTATAAAAGCCCAGAGGCACCGTTTTTGGATACTTCGTTTTCCCTGCTGCTGGTCAAGGACCCGCAACCGAGCCTGTTGCTGGATGCCGAGGCTCGTCTGCTGACCAGCAATCCAGCCTTGCAGGCCTTGATGGGCCCCGAGCGTGACGTCGAGCAGTGGCTACCGAGCAACTACCGGGCCCTGGTGCGCGCCTGCCTGGAGCAGGGGCGGGCGATCAGCGAGGTCGAGGCGCAGATGGCCGGGCAGATTCTACTCTGGACCTTCATCCCCGATGACGCCGGCCAGCAAGTGCTGGCGCGCTGCCGCGACGCCACCCCGGAGCGCCAGGGCGAGCGCGACGCCAGCCAGGCCCGGCGCCTGTACCGGTTGATCACCGAGAACACCACCGACCTGATTTCCCGGCACACGCCCGATGGCCGCTTTATCGATGCTTCGCCTGCCGCCTTCCGCCTGTTGGGCTACTGGCCAGAGGAGCTGCGCGGGGTGCCGGTGCAGTCGCTGTTTCACCCGCAGGATCGCCGGCAAGCGCTGTTGCAGGCGTCCCAGGCGCTGGAGCAGGACGGCTACCAGACCATGACCTGGCGGGTGCGCCACCGTGATGGCCGTTACCTGTGGTTCGAGATCGCCAGCCGCGCCATCCGCGAAACCTACACTGGCGCGGTGGTAGAAATTGTCAGCGTCTCGCGCGACATCAGCGTGCGCATCGAGGCCCAGGAAAACCGCCGGCGCCTGGCCGAGGTGGTCGAAGCCAACACTGACCTGGTGCTGTTCAGCGACCGCGACGGCCGCCTCAGCTACCTCAACCGTTCGGCGCGCCGGGCCCTGGGGCTGCAGGAGGTCCAGCCGCTGCCCGGCTTGCAGGCCTTGCTCGACCCAGCGCTGCAGCAACGCCTGCACAGCGAAGGCTGGCAGCGCGCCGAGCAGCAGGGCGTGTGGCAGGCCGAGGCGCGGCTGGTGCCGCATCAGGGCGGCGCGGCGTTCCCGGTATCGCTGGTGCTGCTGGCCCATCGCGCTGCCGGTGGCGAGCGCTACTACTCGCTGGTGGCCCGCGACATGACCGAGCGGGAACTGCGCGAAAACCAGCAGCGCCGCCATCAGGACGAACTGGCCCACAGCGCCCGGTTGATCACCCTCGGTGAACTGGCCTCGGGGATCGCCCATGAAATCAACCAGCCGCTGGCGGCGGTGGTCAATTACGCCAGCGCCAGCCTGCGCTACCTGCAAGCTGTTGAGCGCGACCCACAGGCGGCGCAACGGGTCGCCCAGGGCTTGCAGCGCATCAACGAACAGGCGACCCATGCCGCCGAGGTGATCAAGCGCTTGCGCGCCTTCCTGCGCAAGGAACCGCGGCGCTTGCAGGCCCTGGCGATTGCCGATGTCGTGGCCGAAGCGGTGCGCCTGTGCGACTGGGAAGCCAGCCGCGACCAGGTGAGCATCGAGCAGCGCGTGGTCGCCGGGCTGCCCGCGGTGTACGCCGACCGGGTGCTGCTCGAGCAGGTGCTGCTCAACCTGTTGCGCAACGCCATCGATGCCAATCGCGAACAGCACAACGGCCGGGCCTCGGGTATCCTGCTCAGCGCCAAGCTTGAGGCCGGTTGGCTGGCGATCCGCGTCAGCGACCAGGGCCCGGGGGTGGCGGCCGAGCGCCTGGACGGTATCTTCACGCCGTTCAACACCAGCAAGGCGGACGGCCTGGGGCTGGGCTTGAGCATGAGCCGCAGTATCATCGAAGGTTTTGGTGGCACCTTGCAGGCCCAGCCTGGTGAGGCGGGCGGATTGATCTTGTGCTGCCGGCTGGCGCCGGTGGCCAACAGTGGGGAGTGATATGCAGGAACCGCGGGTGTATGTGGTCGACGATGACCAGGGCATGCTCGATTCGACCCTGTGGTTGCTCGAGTCGGTGGGCTTGCAGGCGCTGCCGTTCACCAGTGGCCAGGCCTTTCTTGACGCTTGCGACAGCCATCGGCCGGCGTGCGTGCTACTGGATGTGCGCATGCCGGGCATGGGCGGTTTGAGCGTGCAGGAAGCGCTGCGCGCCCGCGGCATCGATTTGCCGGTAATCTTCGTCAGCGGCCATGCCGATGTGCCGATCGTGGTGCGCGCCTTCAAGGCCGGGGCCTGCGATTTCATCGAGAAACCCTACAACGACCAGCTACTGCTCGACAGCGTTCAGGCCGCCCTTGGCCAGGCGCGTCATGCCGGGCCGCTGGAAGCGGTGCAGGCACGTGTCGATAGCCTGACGCCCCGTGAGCGCGATGTGTTCCTGCCGTTGGTGCAGGGCTATACCAATCGGGAAATTGCCGAGCAGTTGCAGGTCAGCGTGAAGACCGTCGACCTCTATCGCTCGCGGGTCATGAAGCGCATGCAGGCCGAGCATTTGCCGGCGCTGGTGGGCATGGCGATTGCCTGTGGGCTGGTGCAGCCGTTGAGTTTGCGTTGAGTTCATCGCAGGTCCTGCCTGCTCTTGCAGGAGCGAGCAGGACCTGCGATGCGTTTATGGCCTGCGCCCCAGCAGCAAACCGACCACCAGGCCAAAGCCTGCCGAAATCGCTACCGTCTGCCACGGATGGCCGCCGATGTAGTCCTGGGTGGCCTCGACCACCGGCTGCGCCTTGCTGCGCACGCCAGTGACCGCGTCGCGGGCCTGTTTCAGTTTCAGTCCGACCTGGGCGCGCAGGGTTTCGGCTTCTTCGCCAACCAGCGCGGCGCTTTCGCTGAGCAGTTTTTCCGACTCCTCGATCAACGCCTGCAGCTCACTGAACGCCTGGTCCTTGATTTGCTCGGCATCGCTTTGCACGGTGGTTTTCCTGGCCATGGGTGCTTCCTCGTCAGTTGATGGGCATTGAACAGTGGATGCCGGCGGGCGCTGAAAGTTGCAGCGGTTTGCCGGGCATCGGCGGCTACAGTGTAAGATAGCGCCTATTTTCTAGCGGCAGGACACCCCTCATGAGTTTCAATCTGGCCAACAAGAGCTTCGCCGAACGGGCGCAGATCGAGGACGAGAAAGCACGCCTGTTCGAGCTCTGGCAGACCAACCTGGGCAAGGCCAAGGCCGATGCGGCGCGAATCATCGCCGAAAAGCCGCGGCGCAAGGGCAAGTGGGCCGAATGGGTGCGGGCAGAGCTGGACGGCATGTCACCGCCCGAGTACGCCAACATGGTCCGCAGTGAAGTCAACAAGCTGATGGCCGCGGCCAAGTAAGCCCCCGGGCCCATCACGCCATCACCAGGTGGCTTTGGCTGGCTGTGGCAGGTTGAGCCGGCCGCTGTCACTGAAGCGCCGGGTCCCGAAGGCGCCACCGGCCAGTTTGCCGCGCACCGTGTACGGCAGGCCATCGAGGCTGCGCACCTGGCTCAGGCCCACGGCCTGGCGCAGCACCGAGAACGCGGTGATGCTCACCGGCACTACCAGTACCTGCTCGCTGAAACGCCCGATGCTGCCACTGCGATCGCTGACACCGGCCGCCAGCGGCTGGCCATTGACCTCAAGGTTGAGGGCGATGCCGTTGTAGTCGATTGCGGTTTCGTTGGGGTTCTGCACACGGATCTTCACCGCCATGCGCAGTTCCAGATCCTGGCCGGGCAGGGGCTCGATGCCGATCACGCTGATGTTCAACGGGTCGCGGGGCTGCAACAGGGCGCAGGCGTTCAAACCGCCGATCAACAGCAGGGCCAGGCACAGGCGTAAGTATCGGGTCACGGCATAGCTCCAGCGCAGGAAAACAGCCCCGAGTGTGGCAAATGCACAGCGGCGTTGAAAGTCCTGTACGTTATGAAAGATACTTGTTCTCATTAACGTCCGCTAATTCTTCCCACTGGCCATCGAATCCTTCATGTTGACGTCTCCCGTGTCCGGGCTGCTTGCAAGCTTCCAGGAACATTACGATGACCTGCTGCAGTTCCTGACCCGGCGCATGAGCGACCGCCAGCGGGCCGCCGACGTCGCCCAGGAAACCTACCTGAAACTGGTGAAGATCGAGCAGCAGGACCTGCCGGTGCTGCATGCACGCAGCTTCATCTTTCGCGTGGCCGGCAACCTGGCCATCGATACCTTGCGCCGCGAACAACGCATGAGCAGCAGCCTCGACGACAGCGAAGCGGCGCGTCAGGTGCCATGCCCGGCGCCGGCACCGGAAGCGGCGTTGCTCGCCAGTGAGCGCCTGGAGCTGCTCGATGAAGCCTTGCTGCAACTGTCGGCCAACGCCCGTCAGGCCTTGCTGCTCAACCGCGTCGAAGGCCTGACCCAGGCGCAGATTGCACAACGGCTGGGCGTTTCCGAGAGCATGGTGGCAAAATACATCGGCCAGGCCCTGCGCCATTGTCGCGACTGGCTCAAACACAACCATGACTGACGCCTACGCCATGCCTGCGCCGCAACCGATCAGCGATTTGTCCGATGATGCCCTCGACTGGCAGGTGCTGCTGCATTCGGGCAACGCCAGCGCCGCTGACCGCCAACGCTACCAGCGCTGGTGCGCGCTGAGCCCGGCGCATGCCGAGGCTGCGGGTGAAGCCGAGGCACTGTGGGCTGACCTGGGGCAGACCCGGGCGGCGGCAGAAGTAGCCGCGCCGGCGCCACGTTGGCGGCGCTGGGGCTCGGCCGTGGCCGCCTCGCTGGTGTTGGCACTGGTCGGCTACGGCGGCGTGCAGCAGGCGCCGGCCCTGCTTGCCGACTACCACACCGGGGTGGGCCAGCAGCAGCGCATCACCCTTGCCGATGGCTCGCAGGTCACCCTCAACAGTGGCAGTGCGCTGTCGGTGGAGTTCAACAGCGGTGAGCGCCGGGTGCTGCTCAAGGCCGGCGAGGCCTTGTTCGAGCCTGCTGCCGACCCGCGGCCGTTCGTGGTCGATGCCGGCGCCGAGCCGGTGCAGGGCAGCGCTGCGGTGTTCAGCGTGCGCCGTGATGGCGGGCGCAATCGCGTGGTGGTAGCCCAGGGCCAGGCGCAGGTAGGCGGGCAGGTGCTGGAAACCTCGCCCGACGCCCGCGCGCAAACCGCCTGGCAGCGCGGCAAGCTGATCTTCAACGGCAAGCCGCTGCGCGAAGTGCTGGCCGAGCTTGAGCGCTATCAGCACGGGCGCATCGTGCTGTCGGATCAGCAACTGGCGGCGCTGCAGGTCAGCGGGGTGTTTGACCTGAACGACCCTGAAGGCTTGTTGCGCACCCTTGAACAGCGCTATGCGCTGAAAGTTACCTACCTGCCCTGGCTGGCGGTGGTGAACTGACGGGCCTCATCGCTGGCAAGCCAGCTCCCACAGGTATTGCATGCACCGTACCTGTGGGAGCTGGCTTGCCAGCGATAGGGTCGTAACTGCGCAAAAAATATTTTCGAATTGCCACTGCAAGTTCTTCTTCGCCCAATCGTCGTAGTGAGACTGATCAGCAATCCATTCTCATTTACAACCATTTGCCTGGAAGAAAACAGTGAAGGGTCCGCTCAAGCCAATCGCCCGTTCCACCGGTTATTTCAAACACGTCCTGCTGGCCTCGACCGCCGTCGCCGCGTTGCTCGGCACTCTGCAGGTGCACGCCGCCGACCCGGTAAAAGGCGCCAGCACCCAGCAGGAGCGTGAAGTATCCCTGGACTTGCCTGCGCAGAACCTCGACCAGGCACTGACCGCCTTCGCCGACCAGGCCGGCCTGCACCTGCTGTTCACCAGCCAGGATGTGGCGGGCCGGCAAAGCCCGGCGCTCCAGGGCCGTTACAGCATTGCCCAGGCCTTGCAGAGCCTGCTGGCCGGCAGCGGCATGAGCTGGCAGTTCAGCGCGCAGAATACGGTGATCCTGCGCAAGAGCGCGGCGGCGCAAAGCGTCAGCCTCAAGCCCATCGAAGTCAGCGTCGCCTCGCGTACCAGCACTTCGATCAGCGAAATCCCCGGTACTGTCTGGGTGGTCGACCAGCAGCAACTGCGTGAGCAGATCGACAGCGGCGTCAGCCTCAAGGAAGCTATCGGCAAGCTGGTCCCGGGTCTGGACCTGGCACCGGAAGGGCGTACCAACTACGGGCAGAACATGCGCGGGCGCAACGTCCTGGTGATGATCGACGGCGTCAGCCAGAACAGCTCGCGGGGTTTGTCGCGCCAGTTTGACAGCATCTCGCCGTTCAACGTCGAGCGCGTCGAAGTGCTCTCCGGCGCCAGTGCCATCTACGGCGGCGGCGCCACCGGCGGCATCATCAATATCGTCACCAAGAAGGGCGAAGCAGGCCCGGCGCGCTTTGAGACCCAGCTGGGTGCCAGCAGCGGCTTCAACAACAGCGACGACCTGTCGACCCGCATCGCCCAGTCGATCAGCGGCGGCAACGAGCGCATCAATGCGCGCCTGGGTGTGTCTGCCGAGCAGAACGAAGCCTTCTACGACGGCGCTGGCGAGCAGATCTTCATCGACAACACCCAGACCGACCTGCAGTACAACCGCACCATCGACGTGCTTGGCAGCCTGGGCCTGAAGTTCAACGACGAGCAGAGCCTCGACCTGCTGGCCCAGTACTACGACTCGGGCAACCACGGCAGCACCGGTATCTACTTTCCCAACCTGAACTACAACGGCCCGTCGGATCTGGAAGACGCCGAACTGCGCGGCGGCTACTCCACCGATCTTGAGCCGCGCACCAAGCGCCTGCTGCTCAACGCCAACTACCACCACAGCGATGTGCTCGGCCAGGACTTCTACCTGCAGGCCTCGTACCGCAAGGAAGACGACAACTTCTACCCGTTCCCGTACTACAACACCGGCAAACCGGCGGGCTCCAAAGGCGTGTACTTTGCCGCCTCGCAGCAGAACTTCGAAGTCAGCAGCCTCAAGGCGCTGTTCGCCAAGCAGTGGGACAGCCTCAAGCTGACCTACGGCGTGGACCTGGACCGCGAGCGTTTCAACGCCGACCAGACCACCTTCAATGCCCTGACGTCGTCCGAAAGCGGTGGCCTGGACCTGGATGAAGCCAGCAAGGCAGCACGCTACCCCAGCTACCGGGTCGACGGCATCTCGGCCTACGCCCAGCTGGACTGGAAGGCCACCGATAACCTGACCTTTTCCGGTGGCGCCCGGCGCCAGCAGATGGACGTCGATGTCGGCGACTTCAAGAACGTGCCCGGCGGCAACAACGACTACCAGGTCAACCTGTTCAACTTCGGCGCCATCTACGACTTCAAGAACGGTCATCAGGTCTGGAGCAACTACGGCGAAGGCTTCGACCTGCCGGACCCGGCCAAGTACTACGGCAAGCCGGGCCTGAGCGTCGAGGACAACCCGCTGGCCGGGATCAAGAGCCGCCAGGTGGAGCTGGGCTGGCGCTATGCCGACCTCGACTGGGACGCCCAGGCGGCGGTGTACTACATCTGGTCGGACAAGATCATCACCACCGACATGGCCACTTTGACCATCAATGTCGAAGAGCAGAAAAGCCGCGACTTCGGCTTTGAAGGCGCGCTGACCCGTCACTTCGAAAGCGGCTGGGAGGCCGGCAGCACCCTGCACCTGGTGCGCTCGCAAGAGCAAGACAAAGACGGCGACTGGATCAAGCGCGATGCTCGCTATGCGTCGCTGTCCAAGTCCACCGCCTTCGTCGGCTGGAAGGGCGATGGCCGCAGCGCCCGTTTGCAGGCCAACCACGCCTTCACCCTCAAGGACGATGCCGATCACACGATCAGCGGCTACACCACCTTCGACCTGCTGGGCAGCCAGGACACCGGTTTCGGTACCTTCAGCGCTGGTATCCAGAACCTGCTCGACAAGCAGTACAGCACCGTCTGGGGCCAGCGCGCGACGCTGTTCTATTCGCCGACCTATGGCCCGGCCTACCTCTATGACTACCAGGGCCGTGGCCGCACCTACACCCTGACCTGGTCGCTGGCCTACTGAGTCAGGCGAAGGCGGCCAGCAGGTCGGCTGCGAAGGCCTGCTCGGCATCACTGGCCACCTGGGCGCGGTGGCGCACCAGCACGAACGGCACGGCGAAATCCAGCGCCGGGTCCAGAGCCTGCAACAGGCCGCGCGCGACCCAGGGCTCGGCGTAGTGGCAGGGCAGATAACCGATGTGCCGGCCGGAGAGGATGAAGGCCAGCGCGCCTTCGACCTGCTCGGAACGGGCCGCGCCGCTGGTGCCGTCAAAGGGTTCCTGGCGGCTCTGGAAGCGGTAGGGGTGTTCGACCTGGTCGGCCTGTTGCAAGGCCGCCAGACTGACCTCGGTTTGCCCGGCCAGCGGATGATGGCTGGCGCAGTACAGGCGCTGGTTTTCTTCGAACAACGGCGTGTAATCGAACGCTGCCTGCTTGCCGGAAAAGTAACCAATGGCCAGGTCCAGACGCTGCTGCAACAGCTGGCGCTCAAGGTCGGCTGGCATGGCGCTGACCAACTCCAGGCGCACCGCCTCGTCACGCTGGCGAAAACGCTCGATGGCCCGCGCCAGGCGCAAGGTCACGGTACTTTCCTGGGCCTCGGAAATGCCGATGCGCACCTCGCCGAGCAAGCGTCCGGCGACGCCGTTGGCCTGATGCCGAAACGCCTCGATCTGCACCAGCAGTTCGCGGGTGGCCTTGAGCAGCACTTCACCCTTTGCGGTCAGGCCAAAGCCGCCCTTGCCGCGGCGGCACAGGCGATAGCCCAGGCGGGTTTCCAGGCGCGCCATCTGCTGGCTGATGCTCGGCTGGCTCAAACCCAGCACGCCCTGGGCGGCGCTGAAGCCGCCGGCCTCGACTACAGTGACGAACAGCCGCAGCAGGTGCAGGTCGAGGTCGTGCAGTTGTCCCAGCATCAAACATTGCTCCATATGAATGTCAGGTTAACTGACTTGCCATTTTAGTAATGTAACCCGGCAGGCATGCTGGCGGCATCCACTGACAAAGGTGCCCGACATGCGTACATCCCTGTGGTTGTTGTCCCTGGCCCTGGCCTTGCCGGTACAGGCCGAGGAAAAAGTCCTCAACCTGTACAGCTGGGCCGACTACGTCGCGCCCGAGACCTTGCAGCGCTTCGAGCAAGAAACCGGCTACAAGGTGCGCTACGACACCTTCGACACCACCGAAGTGCTGGAAACCAAGTTGCTCACCGGTGGCAGTGGTTATGACGTGGTGGTGCCGTCCGCCAGCCTGTTGGCCCGCGCCCTGACCGCAGGTGCCTTGCAGCCGCTGCACGCCCAGGCCATGCCCGGCTACGCCAACCTCGATCCGGACCTGCTGGCCAAGCTGGCCGAGGTCGACCCTGGCAACCAGTACGCCGTGCCCTACACTTGGGGCACCCTCGGCCTGGGCATGAACCTTGAGGCGGTGCGCCAACGCCTGGGTGATGTGCCGCTGGACAGCCTCGACCTGTTGTTCAAGCCCGAGTACGCCAGCAAGCTCAAGGATTGCGGGATTGCCATGTCCGACTCGCCTCAGGAGGTGATCGGCGTCGCCCTGCATTACCTTGGCAAGGATCCCTACAGCCGTGACAAGGACGACCTGGCGGCCGCCCAGGCGCTGCTCAAGCAACTGCAGCCGTCAATCAGCTACGTCGCCAACGGCCGGCAGATCAACGACCTGGCCAACGGCAGCGTGTGCCTGGCGCTGACCTACAACGGTGATGCAGCCATGGCCGCCGACCAGGCGCACAAGGCCGGCAAGCCGTACCAGGTGATCTACCGCATCCCCCGCGAAGGCACGCTGATCTGGCAGGACAACCTGGTCGTGCCCAAGGACGCGCCGCACCCAGAAGCGGCCCGCGCCTTCATCGCCTTCATGTTGCGCCCCGATTCGGTGGCGCCACTGACCAACACGCTGTTCTTCGCCAATGCCAACCAGGCCGCCACGCCTCTGGTGGATGAAGCGGTGCGCGGCGACCCGGACATCTACCCCTCGGCCGAAATACGCGCGCGGCTGTTTGCCGACCGCAGCATGAGCCTCGCCGACATGCGCCAGCGCACCCGCCTGTGGACCACCTTCCGTAGCCGCCAATAACAACAAACCAGGAGCCCGACCATGGACCTCGCCCCCGACAACGACCAGGCCATTACCCGCGACAGCCTCTACGGCACCATCGCCGAAAACACCTTTGCCGGTATCACCAGCTTCTCGCGCCGGCGCTACAGCCGCGATTTGCGCGGCGTCGATGTGGTGGTCAGCGGCGTGCCGTTCGACACCGCCACCAGTAACCGCCCGGGTGCGCGCTTCGGCCCGCGGGCGATTCGTGCCGCCTCGGTGCAGCAGGCCTGGGCCCGGCACTGGCCGTGGGAGTTCGACCCCTTCGAGCACCTGGCGGTAATCGACTACGGCGACTGCAACTTCGACTACGGCAGCCCGCACACCGTGCCCGAGAGCATCCAGGCCCATGCCGAGCAGATTCTCGAAGCCGGCTGCGCCATGCTCACCCTGGGCGGCGACCACTTCATCAGCTACCCGCTGCTCAAGGCCCATGCACGCAAACACGGTCCGCTGGCGCTGATTCATTTTGATGCCCACAGCGACACCTGGCCGGACGAGGAGGGCCAGCGTGTCGATCACGGCACCATGTTCTGGCACGCCGCCCGCGAAGGCCTGGTAGACCCGGCGCGCTCGGTGCAGATCGGCCTGCGCACCACCAATGACGATACCCAGGGCTTTGCCGTGCTCGATGCCCGCCAGGTGCATCAACGTGGTACCCAGGCAATCATCGAAGCGATTCGCCAGCGGGTTGGCGAGCAACCGGTGTACCTGACTTTCGACATCGACTGCCTGGACCCGGCCTACGCGCCCGGCACCGGCACCCCGGTGTGTGGCGGCCTGACCACGGTGCAGGCGCTGGAAATCCTCGGTGGGCTGCGCGGCATCAACCTGGTGGGCATGGACCTGGTGGAAGTCGCTCCGGCCTATGACCATGCCGATATCACCGCCCTGGCCGGGGCCACCCTGGCCATGGAAATGCTTTGCCTGTACGCCGCGAAGCATAAGGTCGATGGCTGATCCGGTAACAAAATGAATCACCTGCGGGGCAAATCGAGGTTTCCCGGCGAACCTGTCGCGCCTTAGGCTATCCAACGCTTGGGCGCGCTGGTTTTCGGCGCCGTGTGTTGCCGGAGGTGAATACCGTGAACCGATCGCTGACGGGCCTGGCCATGGCCCTGCTCCTGAGCTCGCCGCTGCAGGCGGCGCCTGTTGCCGCGCCGTTGCAGCTGGCGGCCAGCAACAACAACCCCTACAACAGCCCGATCATGCGCGCCAACCCCAACAGCCGCCAGGGCAGCGTGCCGGCCACGCCGCCGGTGCGCGGCCCGTCGACCCAGCCCAACCCGCGCCCGCCGACCCTCGAGAACCGTGGTATCGGCAATGGCGAAAACATCCGCCGCGAACAGACCACCCCGCGCCTGGAACCCAGCCGGCCGCCGCGCGCGCCCGCACCCTGAATAACAGGCCCTCCCTGGAAGGAATCGCTGATGTCCCCACGCACCTGGCTACCCACCCTGATGACCGCGGCGCTGCTGCCGCTGCTGGCCCATGCCGCGCCCGAGCGCGACTTCAAGAGCGAGGAGGGCAGCGTCAAGGTCAGCACCCTCGCCGAAGGCCTGCGCAATCCCTGGGCCCTGGCGTTCTTGCCGGACGGCCAGGGCATCCTGGTGACCGAGCGCGCCGGCAACCTGCGCATTGTCAGCCCCGAAGGCAAGGTCGGGCCGCCGCTGGGCGGCGTCCCCGAAGTCTGGGCCAAGGGCCAGGGCGGTTTGCTCGACGTGGTGTTGTCACCGACCTTCAAGCAGGACCGGATGGTCTACCTGTCGTATGCCGAAGGTGGTGGGGAGGGCGGCACGGCCGGTACCGCGGTGGGCCGCGGGCGCTTGTCGGCCGACAGCGCCAAGCTTGAAGACTTCAATGTGATCTTCCGCCAGCAGCCCAAGCTCTCCAGCGGCAACCATTTTGGCTCGCGCCTGGTGTTCGACCGCGACGGCTACCTGTTCATCGCCCTGGGCGAGAACAACCAGCGCCCGACCGCCCAGGACCTCGACAAGTTGCAGGGCAAGGTGGTGCGCATCCTCCCGGATGGCACGGTGCCCAAGGACAACCCGTTCGTCGGCCAGGCCAACGTGCGCCCGGAAATCTGGTCGTTTGGCCACCGCAACCAACAGGGCGCGGCGCTCAACCCCTGGACCGGCGAGTTGTGGACCAACGAGCATGGGCCCCGTGGTGGCGATGAGATCAATATCCCCAAACCCGGCAAGAACTATGGCTGGCCGATCGCTACCCACGGCATCAACTATTCGCTGATGCCGATCCCGGAGGCCAAGGGCGAGCACGTCGAGGGCATGCTCGACCCGCACCATGTCTGGGAGAAGTCCCCGGCCATCAGCGGCATGGCGTTCTACGACAACCCGCGCTTCAAACCCTGGGATCACAGCCTGTTCATCGGCGCCCTGGCGGCGCAGGAACTGATTCGCCTGGAGCTCAAGGGCGACAAGGTGGTGCATGAAGAGCGCCTGCTCGGCGAGCTCAAGGCGCGGATTCGCGACGTGCGGGTAGGGCCGGACGGGTATCTGTACCTGCTTACCGATGAGACGGATGGGGCGCTGCTCAAAGTCGGGCTGGATCTGTAGAGTTGCACCGAGCCCTGTGGGAGCTGGCTTGCCTGCGATCGAGCGCGCAGCGGTCGTAATCCAGGCTGTACTGGCCCCATCGCTGGCAAGCCAGCTCCCACAGGATGCGGGCTTGCCCCATACTGCGCTGCAGCCGCAGAATGCCCCCTTTTGCGACGGACGCCGCGCATGTCCTGCTTCACCGAACAGTCCCCGCTGACCCGCTACCAGCAGGCCATTGCCAGCCAGGGGTTTGTCAGCGATCCGGCCCAGTTGCAGGCCGCCACCGCCCTGCAAACCTGCTTCGAGGCCCTGCAACGCGGCGAAACCCCGCAGGGCGTGTACCTCTGGGGGCCGGTTGGGCGCGGCAAGACCTGGCTCATGGACCAGTTCCACGCCTGCCTGCAGGTTCCGGCCCGGCGCCAGCATTTTCATCACTTCATGCGCTGGGTGCATCAGCGCCTGTTCCAGCTCAATGGTACCGCCGAGCCCTTGCAGGCCCTGGCCTTGTCCCTGGCTGAAGAAATCCGCGTGCTGTGTTTCGACGAGTTGTTCGTCAACGACATCGGCGATGCGATCATTCTCGGCGGGTTGTTCCAGGTGCTGTTCGAGGCCGGGGTGGTGATCGTGGCCACCTCCAACCAGCCGCCCGGGCAGCTCTACAGCGACGGTTTCAACCGCGAGCGCTTCCTGCCGGCGATTGCCGCCATCGAGCAGCATATGCAGGTGGTGGCGGTGGCGGGTGAGCAAGACCATCGCCTGCATCCGGGCGCGCTGATACAGCGTTACTGGATTACCGAGAAAGGCCAGCCCGCAGCCCTGGCGCAGGTCTTCGAGCAACTGCGCGGTGAGCAAGCGGCGACTGAACAACCCTTGCTGATCGGCTCACGCCAGCTCAGCGTGGTGCAACGCTGTGAGACGGTGCTCTGGTGCCGCTACGCCGACCTGTGTGAGCAACCCTTCGCCGCCATGGATTTCATGGCCCTGTGCGACAGCTTCCAGGCCATTCTGCTCGGCGAGGTACCGGCGCTCGGCGCCCGCCAGCGCCCGGCGAAGATTGCCCGCGGCACCGAGGACGGCGCCCGGCGGGTGGTCGCCGGGGACCGTGAGTTGCCGCAACTGTCGGTACATGACGACAGCGTGCGGCGCTTCATCGCCCTGGTCGATGAATGCTACGACCGGCGGATCGCCCTGTACCTGGAAGCCGAGGTCGCCCTGGAAGCGCTCTACACTGAAGGGTATCTGGAGTTCCCGTTCCGGCGTACGCTCAGCCGCTTGCGGGAGATGCAACTGCAACGCTTCTGCTGAGGAATCGATCATGGCCGAGCCTCTTTCGCGCCACCTGCTGACCATGGCCTACCAGAACGGCTGGGCCAACCACCGGGTCTACAAGGCCTGCAGGCAACTGAGCCAGGATGAGTTCGTCGCCCCGCGGGCGAGCTTCTTCCCGTCGATCAAGGCCACCCTCAACCATATTCTTACGGTCGATTGGTTCTATTTGCAGGCCCTGGAGTGCGAGCAGCGCGGCGAAGCGCCCGACCCGGACAGCGAGCGCTTCTTCGAGCCCGAGGAGCCATACTCAACCTGCCTGGAACTGCACGCCGAACAGTTGCAGGCCGATCACCGCCTGATCGCTTACTGCAGCCAGTTACGTGACGACCAGTTGCAGCGCTATGTGAACATCGTGCGCCCCGACTGGGTGCAGCGCGAACAACGCCTGCGCCTGCTCTCGCACCTGTTCGAGCACCAGATCCACCACCGTGGCCAGGTGCACGCGATGCTCAGCGACACCGCGGTGCGCCCACCGCAACTGGATGAATTCTTTTGTGAGGATGAAGCGCACCTGCGCGCCCAGGACTTTGCCGAACTGGGCTGGACCGAAGCGCAGATCTGGGGGCGTTAGTGCTGCATCCAGCCCAGCGTCAGCAGCGCCAGCACCAGGTAGCGGCCGGCTTTGGCGAGGGTGACCAGCACTAAAAAGCGCCAGAACGGCTCGCGCATGATCCCGGCAATCAGCGTCAACGGGTCGCCGATCACCGGCATCCAGCTCAGCAGCAGCGACCACTGGCCATAGCGCTGGTAGCGTTGCTGGGCCTTTGCCAGTTGCTCGGACTTGAACGGGAACCAGCGCTTGTCGCGCAGGTGCTCGATGCCGCGGCCCAGCAGCCAGTTGACGATCGAACCGAGCACGTTGCCGGCGGTGGCGATCAGCAACAGGCTGACCAGCGCCTCAGGTTCGCGCAGCAGCAGGCCGACCAGCACCGCTTCCGATTGCAGCGGCAGCAAGGTGGCTGCGCCGAAGGCGCTGAGAAACAGCGCCCAATAGCTGAGCATCAAGGCCGGATCAGTAGTTGGCGACCACTTCGTCCTTGCCCTCAAGGGTCAGACCGATGACCTGGTAGGCGTCCTTGTGGTCGCCCATTTCCATGCCCGGCGAGCCCATGGGCATGCCCGGTACGGCCAGGCCCTTGAGGTCGGGACGCTTGCTCAGCAGCTTGATCTGCTCGGCCGGCACATGGCCTTCGACGAACTTGCCGTCGATCACCCCGGTATGGCACGAGGCCAGGCGCGGCTCGACGCCCAGGCGCTGCTTGAGCGCGCTCATGTTCGGCTCGACATGGTCGTTGACCGTGTAGCCGTTGTCGTGCAGGTGCTTGATCCAGTCCTTGCAGCAACCGCAGTTGGGGTCACGGTAGACATCGATGGTCGGCCCGGCCTGGGCCAGGGTGCTCAGGGCCAGCAGGCCGAAGGCGACGATTTTCTTGCTCAGCATGTACTTCTCCACTTCTAGAAACGCAGGCGAACTCCAGCGACCAGGCGGGTCTGGCCGATGTCGCCGTGCTCATCACGGATTTGCTCGGCGTTGTTGCCGTAGGCCCGGTTGACGCTGATGCCCAGGTACGGGGCAACGCCACGGGTGATTTCGTAGCGCAGGCGCAGGCCAATCTCGCTGTCGGCAAGGCCACTGCCCTGGTCCCGGGTGGCGTCGTTGCGGCCATAGAAATTGGCCTCCAGCGACGGTTCGAGGATCCAGCGATTGCTCAGCAGGATAGCGTAACTGCTCTCCAGGCGCAGCGCGGTTTGCTGACGTTCGCCGGCATACAGGGTGGCTTGCAGCTCCAGCCCGTACAGCGGCGTGCCCTGGATGCCGAAGGCGGCCCAGGTCTGGCCAGTGGCCGGCTTGAAGTCCTGGCGCAGGCCACCGACCAGCTCCCACCAGGGGCTGATGGCATGGCCCCAGAGCGCCTGCAGTTCGGCCTTGTGGGTCACGCCCTGTTCGCGTTCGCCTTCGCTGCGCAGCCACAGGCGGTCGACATCGCCGCCGATCCAGGCGTTGGCGTCCCACTTCAGGGCGCTGCTGTTGTCGAAGTTCTGGTACTCCAGTTGCTCGACCGTCACGGCCCAGTTGGTCTGCTGGTCGTGGACCTGATGACCAGGCAGGGGCGGGAAGGCCGCCTGGCGGTCGGCGTCGGTGATCGGCCGTAACGGTGTGCGCGGCGAATCGGACGCCATGCTGTGGTTCATGCCTTGCTGGGGCATGGCACCGTGGCCCATGGCGGCGTGATCCATGGCCTCGGCACGGGTCTCTTCACTGGCCAGCAGGGCGAGCAGGGCGAGGCCGCCGAACAGCGGCCGAACAATGGGCTTATTCATCGACGCGTACCTCGCGGAACATGCCCATCTCCATGTGGTAGAGCAGGTGGCAATGATAGGCCCAGCGGCCCAGGGCGTCGGCGCTGACCCGGTAGCTACGGCGGCTGCCCGGCGGGATGTCGAGGGTGTGCTTACGCACCTGGAAGCGCCCGTGTTCGTCTTCCAGGTCACTCCACAGGCCATGCAGGTGGATCGGGTGGGCCATCATCGTGTCGTTGACCAGGGTGATGCGCAGGCGCTCGCCGTAGGTCAGGCGCAGCGGCTCGGCGTCGGAGAACTTGATGCCGTTGAACGACCAGGCGAAGCGCTCCATGTGTCCGGTCAGGTGCAGTTCGATTTCCCGGGACGGCTCGCGGCCATCGGGGTCGGCGAAGGTGCTTTTCAGGTCGGCGTAGGTCAGCACCCGGCGGCCGTTGTTGCGCAGGCCAATCCCTGGGTCGGCGAGGTTGGGCCTGGGGTTCATGGTCTGCATGTCCACCAGCGGGTTGCCGCTTTCGCTGGCTGGGTGTTGCTGCATGCCGGTCATTTTCGAATGGTCCATGCCGGCCATCTGGCTGTGGTCCATGGCGCCCATCCCGGCCATGGCGCCGTGGCCCATGTCGGCCATGGTCAGGATGGGGCGTGGGTCCGGCTCTGGCACCTCGGCGCTCAGCCCGTTGCTGCGCGCCAGGGTACCGCGGGCGTAGCCGCTGCGGTCCATGCTCTGCGCGTACAGGGTATAGGCGGGCAGGTCGCCGACCCGCACCAGCACGTCATAGGTTTCGGCCACGGCGATGCGCAGTTCATCGACCTCGACTGGCTCCACCGGCTGGCCATCGGCGGCGATCACCGTCAGCTTAAGGCCCGGAATGCGAAAGTCGAAATAGCTCATCGCCGAGCCGTTGATCAGGCGCAGGCGCACAGTGTCGCCGGGCTGGAACAGGCAGGTGAAGTTGCCATTCGGCGGCTGGCCGTTGAGCAGGTAGGTGTAGGTAGCGGCGCTGATGTCGGCAAGGTCGGTGGGGCTCATGCGCATGGCCGCCCAGGCCTTGCGTTCGGCGACGGTTTGCTGCCAGCCATCTCTGGCGACATCATCGATGAAGTCGCCAACGGTGCGCTTGTGGTAGTTGAAGGCGTCGGACTGCTTTTTCAGGGTCGCCATCAGCGCCTCGGGGGCCTGGTCGCTCCAGTCGCTGAGCAGCAGCACGTAGTCGCGCTGGTAGCGATGGGCTTCGGGCTGCCTGGGTTCGATGACGATCGCGCCGTAGACCCCGGCCTGTTCCTGCAGGCCGCAATGGCTGTGGTACCAGTAGGTGCCGCTCTGCTGCAGGGTGAAGCGGTAAAGGTATTCGCCACCGGGCTCGATGCCGGCAAAGCTCAGGCCCGGCACACCATCCATGTTGGCCGGGAGGATGATCCCGTGCCAGTGCAGCGAGGTCGGCTCGTTCAGGCGGTTGCGCACCCGCAGGGTCACGCTGTCGCCCTCCCGCCAGCGCAGGGTCGGGCCGGGCAGGCTGTTGTTGATGGTCAGCGCCGTACGCGGGCGGCCGGTAACGTTGACCGGGGTCTGACCGATGAACAGCTCGAAGTGCTCGCCGCTCAGCTCATTGGCAAACACAGGGGGCGCAGCAAATGCCGGCAAGCGCCAGAGGCCGAGGCCGGCCAGGGCGCTGCCGGCGGCGAAGCCCTTGACGAAGGTGCGGCGGGTCGGGTGTCGAAGCATGGCTGCCATTCCAGGGGCGGGGATGGCACGACCTTAGCCAGTGCTGACTGTCAGCAAACTGAGCAGCGCATTACAGATTTGTCAGCTGGCCAGGCAGGTACGCGTTCACTTGTGGCCGCAGGTCGGTATACTCCGCGCCGCACGGAGCCCACCACTATGAAGGATCAGCGATTCATGCAGGCAATCAAGGCCTATTTCAAACGCCACGGCCACGACCCGTTCAAGCTCGGCCAGGGGCGTATCAGCGGTTACCTCTCGGCGGCCCTGGGGCTGCTCAGCCTGCTGGCGGTGTTGTGCTTCCTGTTTCCGCAGTGGCTGACCTTTGCCGAGTTTCGCAAGGTCTATAGCGTGCACTTTGCCCGTACCGCGCTGCTGATCGGGCTGATCCTGGCCTTCGCCCTGGGCACCCTGAACATCCTCCTCAACAAGCGCAAGCGCCTGGGCTTTACCGGCATCAGTGCGGCAGGCCTGGCGATGTTTCTCGGCGGCACCAACATCCAGACCGAAACCATCGGCCAGACCCCGTACTCGCTGGGCCTGGACTGGTTTGTACTCGCTCTGCTGGTATCGGCGGTGATCTTCATCCCGCTGGAAAAACTCTACGCCAAGGACCCGCAGCAAAACATCCTGCGCCCGCACTGGCGCACCGACCTCAGCTACTTCTTCGTCAGCCATATGCTGGTGCAGTTCATCCTCATCTTTGTCACCGCCTCGTCCAGCTGGCTGGCCGGCTGGGTGCTGTCCGATACCTTGCAGGCCAAGGTGCAAAGCCTGCCGATCGTGGTGCAGTTCTTGCTCGCGGTGTTCGTCGCCGACCTCGGCCAGTACTGGCTGCACCGCTTGTATCACGTGGTGCCGTGGATGTGGCGCTTTCATGCCGTGCATCATTCGAGCACGCACATGGACTGGCTGGCCGGTTCGCGCATTCATTTCTGCGAGATCCTTCTGACCCGCACCGGGGTGTTGGCGCCGCTGATCCTGCTGGGCTTTTCGCCCCAGGCGATGAACGCTTACGTGATCCTGGTCGGTGTGCAGGCGGTGCTCGCCCATGCCAACGTGCGTATCGACGGCGGCTGGCTCAACTACCTGCTGGTGCTGCCGCGCTATCACCACTGGCACCACGCCCGGCACAAGGATTACATCTACAAGAACTACGCGATCCATACGCCGCTGGTGGACATGCTGTTCGGCACCTTCAAGCTGCCGCCCAAGGAATGGCCGGCGCGATACGGCGTGTTCGGCAAGGACCTGCCTGAAGGTATCGTGCGCCAGCACCTGTACCCGCTGCGCAAGGCCGAAGCCAAGGCACCGGTACCGCCACCGGCTGCCTGAAGCGGCTTTGTGCCCGGCCCCTGACTGCGTTAGCCTTGAGGGGTCAACGCCATTGGGGGCAAGGAGTATCCATGGACAAGGTTATCGTGATCACCGGCGCCAGCCGCGGCATTGGCGCTGCCACCGCACGCCTGGCCGCGCGCGCCGGTTACCGTATCTGCATCAATTACCTGCGTGACGACGAAGCCGCCCAGCGGGTGCTGGCCGAGGTCCGTGAACTGGGTGCCGAGGCCATTGCGGTGAAGGCCGACGTCAGTGTCGAGGACGAGATCGTCCAGCTGTTCCAGCGCGTCGATGCCGAGCTGGGCCCGGTCACTGCGCTGGTCAACAACGCCGGCACCATCGGCCACCAGAGTCGGGTCGAAGAGGTGTCGGAGTTTCGCCTGCTCAAGCTGATGAAGACCAACGTGGTCGGGCCGATGCTGTGCGCCAAGCACGCGCTGCAGCGCATGTCGACCCGCCATGGCGGGCAGGGCGGCAGCATCGTCAACGTCTCGTCGGTGGCCGCGCGGCTGGGCTCGCCTAACGAATACGTCGACTATGCCGCCTCCAAGGGCGCGCTGGATACCTTCACCGTCGGCCTGGCCAAGGAAGTGGCCGGCGAAGGGGTGCGGGTCAATGCCGTACGCCCGGGCTACATCTTCACCGACTTCCACGCCCTCAGCGGCGACCCGCAGCGGGTCAGCAAGCTTGCGCCGGGCATCCCCATGGGCCGCGGCGGGCAGGCCGAGGAAGTCGCCGAGGCGATCCTCTGGCTGCTGTCAGACCAGGCCTCGTATTCCACCGGTAGCTTTCTGGACCTTGGTGGCGGGCGCTGATCAGCCGATCATTTCCTCGATACGCTGGGCCAGGGTGTCGAGGCTGAACGGCTTGGTCAGCACCCGGGTAGTGGGCTCGAACACGCCGCTGCCGAGCACCGCCTGCTCGGCGTAGCCGGTGATGAACAGCACCTTCAGTCCGGGCCGCAATTGGCGGGCGGCGGCCACCAGTTGCTGGCCGTTCATGCCGCCGGGCAGGCCGACATCGCTGATCAACAGGTCGACGCACGCACCCTTTTTCAGGGCCGCCAGGGCGCTGTGGCCGTTGGCGAATTCTATTCTGGCGCAGCCCAGTTCCTCGAGCACTTCGCCGACCAGCATGCGAATGGTTGCTTCGTCATCGACCAGCATCACCGTCATGTCGCGCAGTTCACGTTGCGGGCGGGCCGTTGGTTTCGCTTCGCTAAGCGGCAGGCTGGCGCTGTCCAGGCGCGGCAGGTACAGGTGCACGCTGGTGCCCTGGCCAGGTTCCGAATACACCCGCACCTGGCCACCGGACTGACGGACGAAACCATAGACCATCGACAGCCCCAGGCCCGTCCCCTGGCCCACCGGCTTGGTGGTGAAGAACGGATCGAAGGCGCGCGCCAGCACCTGCGGTGACATGCCGCTGCCGTTATCGCTGACGCTTAAGGCCAGGTAGTCACCGGGCTTGAGGTCCAGGTGCGCGGCGACTTGCTCATCGGCTGGCAGATGACGGGTTTCGATGCTGATCCTGCCCCCGCCCGGCATGGCGTCGCGGGCGTTGATGCACAGGTTGAGCAGGGCGTTTTCCAGTTGCGAGGCGTCGATGTTGGCTCGGCAGGATGCGCTGGAGGTAAACACCTCGATGTCGATGTGCGGGCCGACGCTGCGGCGGATCAGCTCAAGCATGCCGCCGACCAGGCGATTGACGTCGATGGTGCGCGGTTCCAGGGTCTGGCGCCGGGAAAAGGCCAGCAGCCGGTGAACCAGGGATGCGGCGCGGTTGCACACATCCTGGGCGGTGCGCAGGTAGGGGGCGATCTGTTCATGGCGCTCGCGCCCGAGCAGGTTGCGCGACAGTTCGAGCGAGCCGCTGATGCCGGTCAGCAGGTTGTTGAAGTCATGGGCGATGCCGCCGGTGAGCTGGCCGACCGCTTCCATTTTCTGCGCCTGGCGCAGGGCTTCTTCAGTCTTGCGCAGGCGTTTTTGCTCGCGGACCCGCTCGCTGATGTCGTAGGCGAACAGGTAAGCGCCGATCAGTTGCCCATTGCTGTCATGCAGCGGGCTGAACCGCAGTTCGTAGTGGCGATGCTGCTCGCCCTCGCCAAATTCGGCAACCTCGACGAATGCCTCACCTTTGAGTGCCCGATGCCATAGTTGCAGGCCCCGGGCGCAGTCTTCGGCTCGGCTGGCCATGAGTGTCGGCAGGCTGTCGCCGACGCTGGGTATCTGCTCGAAAATTCGCTGGAATTCGTCACGCGCGGCGCGGTTGATAGCCAGCCAGCGTATGTCCAGATCGACCACCTGGATTTGCGCCAGGGTCGCCTCGACCACATCGGTGAGGATCTTGCGCTCTGCCAGCGCCTGGGCCACCCGCAGTTCAAGCTCCTGGTTGAGGCGCTTGAGTTCGGATTCGGCACGTTTGCGCGCGGTGACATCCTGGAACAGCACGGCGACCTGCTTGCGGCTGGCCGGCTCCAGGCGAAAGGCGCAGATGTCCAGGTGGCGGCCGGTGGCTACCAGCTCCTGCTCGAAGCGGATCGGATTGCCGCTGTGCAGCACCGGTCCATAGCGGGCAATCCATCCATCGGCCTCATCGGGCACCATCTCTCGCAGCTTCTGCCCGACCACATTGTCGATCCCGGCATGCTTGGCGTAGGCGGCGTTGGCTTCGATATGCACGTAGTCACTGAGTGGGCCATGGGGGCCGTCGAAGAACTCGATGATGCAAAAGCCTTCGTCCATGGCCTCGAACAGAAAGCGATAACGCTGCTGGGTATCGGCCAGGGCCTGCTGGTCAGGTGCAGGCCCAGCGCGGCTGCGCTCGGCGAGCTGGGCTGTGAGCAGATTGTTCTGCTGCTGCAACTGCTCAAGTTGCTGGCGCAGGGACTGCAGTTCGCTCGACGGCATGCGCGTGTTCCGGCCTGGGGATAGTGGCAAATGTAGCGTCCCGCGCAGCACTCAACAACTGTGCGGCTCAATCACCGTGGTAGCGCGCGCTGGCCCATTCCCACCAGAGAGCGTTGAGCTCGCAGTAGGGGGCTATTCGCCCGCTGGTTTCGGCGTACAGGTCGTCGCGGTCAAGTTTCGCCGGGATGAAGCCCAGGTTGCGCAGGTCGCGGTCGATCAGTGCCGCGCTGCTGGCCAGGGCCTTGATCGGCTGGCGCGGGTAGGGGCGCGGGTCTTCACCGTAATACACCTTGGCCGGGCCGAAAGGTACGCCCTCCAGGCGAGTATGGCCGAGGTTGTTCAAAAAGCCTTCGGCAATGCTGCCGTCGGCGAAGATCACCTTGTAGGCCGCGCCGGGTACACCGCCGAGCTTGCCGTCGTCCAGGCTCAGCTCCAGCCAGTTGCTGGTGGCTGCCGGGTTGATTTGCTCGCGGCTGAGTTTGCCGCCATCACTGGCCGCTGGGTGGGTATTGAGCGTTCCGTGCTCGCGCAGGTTATCGACACGCCGCGACTGCGGTTTGCTGGTTTGCGCCGGCACGCGGGTGCTGCTGCCCGAGGCTTGCGCCGAGCTGTTGCGCTGCACGGCAAGCCAGGGCATCAGGCGTTCGTCGATGCGTTCGATCAGGTCGTCAAGGTGTTCACCAGCCTGTTCCAGGTCGCTCAGCACCAGGGCCTGGCGCTGCGCGTCGAGGGCCAGGAAGGTCGCACTGGCGCTGACCGCAGCGATGATTTGCGCAAGCTCGCTGCGTAGCAGCTCGGCGTCCAGGCTCTCTTCGAGCAGGGCATCCGGGCTGGTCTTCAGTTTGCAGTTGAGCAGTACGTGGCGCAGCAGGTCATAAAGCTGCTCGGCATGCTTTTGCGGGTCGCGATTGACCAGGCGCAATACCCGTTTGAGCCCGTGGCCAGGGCCTGGGACCCAGCCAAGCAGGGCCAGGGCGAGGTCGAAGAAAGCCTCGTCTTCCTCCTGCTGGTCGGCCGCCAGGTTCAGGGCCAGGATCGCTTCGACGGTGTCGTAGGCACTCAGGGCCTGGGCCAGGTGCGGGATGCTGCCGGCATCGATGGCGTCGGACAAGGTGACGCCGGCGGCCTTGATGTCGTAGGCAAAGTCTTCGTCGCTGTCGTCTTCGTCGTCTTCGTCGATCAGCTCTTCTTCGTCCTCCTCCTGATCGTCTTCAGCGTCGCCCAGGCACTCCCAGCGAATGCCCTGGTAGGCGGGCAGGCTGCGCGCGTGAGCGAGCAGCTCATGGGGGAAGATCACGTGCAGCAGTTCGCGGGTATCGATGCCGTAGAGCAGGGCCACTGCCGCGGCCTCGAATGACCAGTAGCCGACGTAACCGCTGATATCGTCGCCATGGGTGTCGTACCAGCTGGCGTGCTCAAAGTGCTCGTACCACTGCTCGCAGTAGCCCTGCAGGCGGCTGGCCGCTTGCTCGGGGCTGGTGGCATAGATGGTTTGCACCAACGGCGTGGCGTAGTCCTGGTACCACGCATCGACGTCGTAACGGTCGGGCAGGACCCGACTCAGCAGGTCTTCATAGAGGGTGTCTTCTTCGGCATAGCCGCCGTTGTCCATCAGCGTGACGAAGCGCTCGAGCAGGTCCTGGCGATCGAGCAGAATGCACAGGCTGATGACCAGCATGCATTCGTGGTGTTCTTCACTATCGCCCAGATTCAGCGGAGCGACGTTGGCTTGCTCGGTGTACACGGCCATCTTGCGTTGCAGTTGCTCGTACTCGGCGACCAGCGCTTCGAGCAAGGCGGGCAGGGCGTCGATGTCAACGCCGGCGGTATAGCTGATCAGCAGTTTGTCCAGCGCCAGGCCCTTGAGGCTCTTGCCGCTGAACACTGCCTCTTGCTCGTCGGAGTCGGCTTGCAGGCGATTGTCGCGCAGGAATGCACGGCTTTCTTCGTCGTGTTCGAGGAAGCGCTCGTAACGCTGCGGCGTAAGAAAATGCTGTCGCTTGTGCATGCCATCCATCCCTGGGAAATTCGAGCGCGCAGGGTGCCGCAAGCGCGCTCGAAGTACAACCGCCGATCAGAACGAGCGGACGATCTTGCCCAGGGTTTCCATGGCCTTTTCCGACTGCTCGGTCCAGGGGCTGCCGTAGTTGAGGCGGATGCAGTTGCGAAAGCGCCGGGTCGGCGAAAAGATCGGTCCGGGGGCGATGCTGATGCCTTGCGCCAACGCCATCTGGAACAGCTTGAGCGAGTCCATCTGTTCAGGCAGCTCCAGCCACAGAAAGTAGCCACCGGCCGGATGGCTGACCCGGGTCTGCGCCGGAAAATACCGGGCAATGGCCGCGAGCATCGCCGCCTGTTGCTCTTCCAGGGCATAGCGCAGCCGGCGCAGGTGCCGGTCGTAGCCGCCGTGCTGCAGGTAGTCGGCAATCGCCGCCTGGGCCGGCATCGAGGCGCACAGCGAGGTCATCAGTTTCAGCCGTTCGATCTTCTGCGCGTAACGCCCGGCTGCCACCCAGCCGATGCGGTAGCCGGGGGCCAGGCTCTTGGCGAACGAGCCGCAGTGCATCACCAGGCCGTCGGTGTCGAAGGCCTTGGCCGGTTTCGGCGCTTGCTGGGCGTAATACAGCTCGGCATAGACGTCGTCCTCGATCAGCGGCACTTGATGTTCGCGCAAGAGCTCCACAAGCTGCTGCTTCTTCTCTTCCGGCATGCTCGCGCCCACCGGGTTCTGGAAGTTGGTCATGCACCACACGGCCTTGACCGGGTGCTTGGCCAGGGTTTGCGCCAGCACCCCGAGGTCGATGCCTTCGCGCGGGTGCACGGGGATTTCCACCGCCTTGAGCTTGAGCCGCTCGAGGATCTGCAGGCAGGCATAGAACGCCGGCGCCTCGATCGCCACCAAGTCGCCGGGCTCGGTCACCGCCTGCAGGCACAGGTTCAGGGCCTCCAGCGCGCCGTTGGTGATCAGCAGCTCCTCCATGGGCAGCATCAGGCCGCCGACCATGTAGCGCAGGGCAATTTGCCGGCGTAGCTGCGGGTTGCCCGGCGACAGGTCGGTGACCACCATGCGCGGGTCCATCTCACGGCTGGCGCTGGCCATGGAGCGGGCCAGGCGCGGCAGCGGGAACAGATGAGGGCTGGGAAAAGCCGAGCCGAAGGCCACGGTTTGCGGGTCCTTGATCGAGTCGAGGATCGAGAACACCAGCTCGCTGACATCCACCTCGGTGGACTCGCTGGCTTGCTCGATGATCTGCGGCTCGCTGAACTGGCGCGGCGCGTGGGCGTTGACGAAGTACCCCGAGCGCGGCCGGGCGCGGATCAGCCCGCGGCGCTCCAGCAGGTAGTAGGCCTGGAATACCGTGGACGGGCTGACGCCGTGGGTCTGGCTGGCATAACGCACCGACGGCACGCGCTGGCCGGGGCCGAGGACCCCGGAGCGGATCAGTTCGGCAATGTCGTCGGCGAATTTCTCGTAGCGTTTCATCATGGCTCGAAAGGTTTCGGATGCTCGGGCAGTGTATGGGATCAGCGGTTCAAAGGCGCAACAAAACGGCTGTGGGCGACGCTGCGCACACCGGGTTCGTCCGTATCGATCAGTTCGAAGCTGATGTCCTGGGAGCTGCTTTGCGGGCGATCGGCCAACATCGCTACCGACACCGGCAAGTCGCTCATTTCCCCGGCCGCCAGGCTGAATTCGGTCCTGCCGTGCAGTTCGAAGCCTTCGGCATCGAGCAGGCGCAGGCGGTAGTGCTGGGATTGCTGGGTCTTGTTGATGACCTTGAGGGTGTAGATGTTCTCGATCTGCCCGGCGTTGTTCTCACGGAACAGGCCACGGTCCTTGATCACGTCCATCGACACCATCGGCCGCTGCTGCAGAGCGATCACCAGGGCGCCGATCATCACCACCAGGGCGGTGACGTAGCCGAGCAGGCGCGGGCGCAGCCAGTTGGTGGTGCCGCCTTGCAGGGTGTGTTCGGACTTGTAGCCGACCAGGCCGCGGGCGTAGCCCATTTTGTCCATGATTGAGTCACAGGCGTCGATACAGGCGGCGCAGCCGATGCACTCCATCTGCAGGCCGTCGCGGATGTCGATGCCGGTCGGGCACACCTGCACGCACATATGGCAGTCGATGCAGTCGCCCAGGCCCTTGGCCTTGTGGTCGACTTCCTTCTTGCGCGGGCCGCGGGATTCACCACGGGCCGGGTCGTAGGCGACGGTCAGGGTGTCCTTGTCGAACATTACGCTCTGGAACCGGGCGTACGGGCACATGTGCATGCACACCGCTTCACGCAGCCAGCCGGCGTTGATGTAGGTGGCGCCGGTGAAGAACAGAATCCAGAACAGACTGACACCGCCCAGTTGCAGGGTGAACAGTTCTTCGGCCAGCGGCCGGATCGGCGTGAAGTAGCCGACGAAGGTCAGCCCGGTCAGCAGGCTGATGGCCAGCCACAGGGTGTGCTTGGCCGAACGCCGGGCCAGTTTGTTCAGGCTCCAGGGCGCGGCATCGAGCTTGATGCGCTGGTTGCGCTCACCTTCGGTGACCTTCTCGCACCACATGAAAATCCAGGTCCAGGAACTTTGCGGGCAGGTGTAACCGCACCAGACCCGGCCGGCGAGCACGGTGATGGCAAACAGGCCGAAGGCGCAGATGATCAACAACGCCGAGAGCAGGATGAAGTCCTGCGGCCAGAAGGTGGCGCCGAAGATATGGAACTTGCTGTCGGCCAGGTCCCAAAGCACGGCCTGGCGACCGCCCCAGTTCAGCCAGACGGTGCCAAAGAACAGCAAAAACAGAAAACCCGCGCCAGCCAGGCGCAGGTTACGAAACAAGCCGGTGAAACTACGGGTGTGGATCTGTCGGTCACTGCTGGCAGGCTTCTTCTTGAAGGTGGAAGGCTCAGCAATTTCAACGATCTGGACGGGGATTCTATCGCTCATGGTTCGTCGCTCATCAGGCCTCGATCAGGCCAGAGCACTATGGCGCCCCATCTGTTTGCATAACAGTCTCAGGTATCTGGATAAAAACCGTATCAGATTTCCCTTGGAAACTCCGCAGGCCTCAGATTATCGAGCCTTGCTCGGTCTCCTTGAGGTGCCTGCGACCATCCACCGCACCCGCTACAGTGAGGGCATCGGCTTCCTGCTCGGTGATTGGCACGCGCTTGCCTTCGAGCTCGGCAACCGACATGCGCAAGGCCTCGTCGGTGACGATTCGCACCTGCGTGGCCTCGCCCTGGATGTGCATGTCATCGCTGATCAGGGTGCAG
The DNA here is from genome assembly GCF_044743505.1 of Pseudomonas sp. NPDC087612. Taxonomy (NCBI): domain Bacteria; kingdom Pseudomonadati; phylum Pseudomonadota; class Gammaproteobacteria; order Pseudomonadales; family Pseudomonadaceae; genus Pseudomonas; species Pseudomonas sp. NPDC087612. The sequence continues at coordinate 136,024 of NZ_JBIUWO010000013.1, read as the reverse complement.
CGCTGGTTAGTGGTGTCGATTTCAATAGGCATGGCTTTGTCCTCTTTACTCGGGTCCTATATTTGGGACCGCACGGGTGCAGGGGATGCTGGCAGCAACCGATCAGCGGTCGGCGGCGCACTTGCCGCCAGTGGCGTTGTCCATCGATTAATCCCTACTGCATGGACACAGCCCATGGACGCCTGGTGGCATCAAGTCTGGATCACCCTGGTGGCGGAATTTGCCGACATCACCGATGCCAAGCAGCTTACCCAGGTGACCGTGCGCCTGGTCATGGCGGCGCTGCTGGGCGCCATTCTCGGTTTTGAGCGCGAACTCAAGGGCAAGGCCGCCGGGGTGCGCACCCATATGCTGGTGGCCCTCGGCGCGGCGCTGTTCGTGCTGGTGCCGCGCATGGCCGGGGCCGACGATGCAGCGCTGAGCCGGGTGGTGCAGGGCATCGTCGCCGGTATCGGCTTTTTGGGTGCCGGCACCATTCTCAAGGGCCACGACCAGGATGCCGGGCACGTCAAGGGCCTGACCACGGCTGCGGGCTTGTGGATGACTGCGGCGATCGGTGTGGCGGCGGGCATGGGCCGGGAGGCCACGGCGGTGGTCAGCACGGTGCTGGCGTTGCTGGTATTGGGGGTGATGCCGCTGGTGGTCAATCGCTTCGAGAAGGACGACGAGGACGAAAACGAGGAGGGCAGGAAGCACTGAGGGGAGCCTAGGCTCCCCTCAAAGATTGTTGCGTGCTCTTTTTTTGTTATTGGAGGGCGGCCTGTTGTTGTTTTTGGCGACCGTTGCCTCTGTATCTTTGGCGATCCCCATCCGGGATCAAGAGCAAACGTATTTTTTTGAGCGCTGATCTACCTTCATCATTGCTGATCCAACCGTGACCTGCGCTACCTTGGGGTAGTTTTATTGTTCTGTGTCCGGTTGCGGGGCAAGCCCCTGGAAAGCACATCCTCTCCAAAAAAATCTGTTAGCTGCGCCTCTGTCGTGTTGTTCTTGTTATGTCAGAGTCGTTTCGTCTTATTTTTATTGGGTGTGTCGCACTTTTTATTGTTCTTGTACCTGAGATATAGCAGGTGCCGTGCCAACTTTTTAAAACCCAATAAAATCAATGGCTTGAAGATTTTGCGGAAAAATATCCTCGGGAAATTCTGTCGATTTGTTTCCGAGTTACCCGGAATTTCCCTGAAAAGTGCGGGGGCGGTAACACCCGCACGCAGATCCGCCTGTTACCGCTTGTGATTATTGTGCCTGACGGGCGCGAGCCACCCGCGAGCCGCTGGCGCGGCCCAGCACTTCACTGATACGCAAGCCCGCGGCAATCAAGCGCTGCAGGTCGATACCGGTGTCGATACCGAGGCCCTGGAGCATGTACAGCACGTCTTCGCTGGCAACGTTACCGCTGGCGCCTTTGGCATAGGGGCAGCCGCCGAGGCCCGCAACAGAGCTGTCGAACACACTGATGCCTTCAAGCAGGCTGGCATAGACGTTGGCCAGGGCCTGGCCGTAGGTGTCATGAAAGTGTCCGGCCAGCTGGGCGCGTGGCACCTGGGCGCCGACCACTTCGAACAGGCGCCGGGTTGCCCCGGGGGTGCCGGTGCCGATGGTGTCGCCCAGCGACACTTCATAGCAGCCCATGTCGAACAGCTCGCGGGCCACCGGGGCCACCTGCTCGGCGCTGACCGTGCCTTCATAGGGGCAACCCAGCACGCACGAGACATAACCGCGCACCCGCACCCCGTGCTGACGCGCCGCTTCGATGATCGGCACGAAGCGCTGCAGGCTGTCGCTGATCGAGCAGTTGATGTTGCGCTGGGAGAACGCCTCGGAGGCGGCGGCAAAGACGGCCACTTCCTTGACCCCGGCCGCCAGGGCATCTTCGAAACCGCGCAGGTTCGGCGCCAGCGCGGCGTAGGTCACCCCGTTGCGCTGCTGGATATTGGCAAACACTTCGGCGGAGCCGGCCATCTGTGGTACCCACTTGGGGGAAACGAAGCTGCCCACTTCTATATAAGAAAGGCCTGCTGCACTCAGGTCATCGACCAGGCGAACCTTGTCGGCCACGCTGATGGGCTGGGCTTCGTTTTGCAGGCCGTCGCGCGGGCCGACTTCGACCAGGCGGACTTTTTCAGGCAATGACATGGGCAGGATTCCTCAGGGCTCAATGGCTGTTTTTCTGGTTGTTCAAGGTCGCGGCCAGGGCTTGCTCGCAGCGCTCTTCGGCAGTGTCCAGCTCCAGTTGCATCTGCTGGATGTCGAGCAGTTGCTGTTCAAGCTGGGCGCGGCGTTCGGCGATCTTCGCCAGCATGCTGTGCAGTTGCTTGAGGTTGCCGCTGGACGGGTCATACAGCTCGATCAGTTCACGGCACTCGGCCAGGGAAAAACCAATGCGCTTGCCGCGCAGGATCAGCTTCAGGCTGACCTTGTCGCGAGCCGAATAGACCCGCTCCAGGCCGCGACGCTCCGGGCTGAGCAGGCCCTGTTCTTCATAGAAGCGAATGGCCCGGGTGGTGATGTCCAGCTCGCGGGACAGGTCGGAGATGCTGTAGGTCTGGCTGCTCATTGCTTGGCTCGGGAAAAGGGCATGGAGCTAAGCTAATTGCAGGTTGACGTATACGTCAAGCAAGGATTGGTGGGGCTTGCCCCGCCATAGCTCCCTACACCTCAGCCATGGCCGCCCGCTCATCCTGCGCCACCACACCCTGACACAGCTCGATGATCTGTTCGCGCATCCAGCGGTTGGCCGGGTCCTGGTCGGTGCTTTCGTGCCAGTACAGGTGGGTTTCCAGCGGCGGCACGTCCACCGGCAGGTTGACATGGTTGAGCTGGTGGCGGCGGGCGAAGCGCTCCGGCACGGTCATGACCATGTCGGTCTGCTGCAGTACTTGCGAGGCCATCAGGTAATGCTGGGAGCGCAGGGCGATCTTGCGCTGCACGCCCATCTTGCCCAGGGCCAGGTCGACATAGCCCAGGCCATTGCGGCGGCTGGAGATATGGATGTGGGTCATGCCCAGGTAGTCGTCGAGGCTGAGCTTGTCCTTGAACAGCGGGTGGCCCTGGCGCATGGCGCACACATAGCGGTCTTGCATCAGCTTGACGTGGCGCACTTGCGGGTCGGTGTTGAGCGGCGCATCGACGGCAAAGTCCAGGCGCCCGGCGGCCAGTTCCTTGGTGGTTTCCCGGCGCTTGCACAAGAAGCTTTCGATCACCACCGCCGGCGCCAGGCGTCGCAGGCGCTGGAACAGCAGCGGCAGGATCACCGCCTCGGTGAGGTCGGTCATGCTGATACGAAAGGTCTTGCTGGCCTGCAGCGGGTTGAAGATGCGGCTCTCTTGCACCGACACGCGCAGCAGCGACAGGGCATTGCGCACCGGGCCGATGATGTTCTGCGCCATGGGCGTGGGCACCATGCCCTGGGCGGTGCGCACGAACAGCGGGTCGTTGAAGGTTTCGCGCAGGCGCGCCAGGGCGTTGGACACCGCCGGCTGGGTAATGCCGACGATCTGCCCGGCCCGGGTCAGGTTGGCTTCGGTGTAGATGGCATCGAAGACGATGAACAGATTCAGGTCGACCTTGCTCAGGTTCATGGGCGCTGCTCTTGTTGGTGTTATCCGTGGATCATATATCGGTTATGAATGTTTATACACGCCGAGAATAGACTAGGTGGATTTTACCGGCTGATCTAGGATCGATAACAGATCCCTTTTCCACTGAAGGTACTGCCCATGGATTTCGCCTATTCACCCAAGGTCCAGGCGCTGCGTGAACGTGTCACGGCGTTCATGGATGCCTATGTCTATCCCGCCGAAGCGGTGTTCGAGCGCCAGGTTGCCGAAGGCGATCGCTGGCAGCCGACCGCGATCATGGAAGAGCTCAAGGCCAAGGCCAAGGCCGAGGGTTTGTGGAACCTGTTTTTGCCGGAGTCGGAGCTGGGCGCGGGCCTGACCAACCTCGAATATGCCCCCCTGGCCGAGATCATGGGCCGCTCGTTGCTCGGCCCCGAGCCGTTCAACTGCTCGGCGCCGGACACCGGCAATATGGAAGTGCTGGTGCGCTACGCCAACGAAGAGCAGAAGCGCCAGTGGCTCGAACCGTTGCTGCGCGGTGACATCCGCTCGGCATTCGCCATGACCGAGCCGGACGTGGCCTCGTCCGACGCCACCAACATGGCCGCCCGCGCCGTGCGTGACGGTGACGAGTGGGTGATCAACGGCCGCAAGTGGTGGACCTCCGGCGCCTGCGACCCGCGCTGCAAGATCATGATCTTCATGGGCCTGAGCAACCCGCAAGGCCCGCGGCACCAGCAGCACTCGATGATCCTCGTGCCTACCGATACCCCCGGGGTAAAGATCGTCCGGCCGCTGCCGGTGTTCGGCTACGACGACGCGCCCCATGGCCACGCCGAAGTGCTGTTCGAGAACGTGCGCGTACCTTACGAGAACGTGCTGCTCGGCGAGGGCCGCGGTTTCGAGATCGCCCAGGGGCGCCTGGGCCCGGGGCGCATCCACCACTGCATGCGTTCGATCGGCATGGCCGAGCGGGCCCTTGAGCTGATGTGCAAGCGCTCGGTGGAACGTACCGCCTTCGGCCGGCCTCTGGCGCGCCTGGGGGGCAACGTCGACAAGATTGCCGATTCGCGGATGGAAATCGACATGGCCCGGCTGCTGACCCTCAAGGCTGCCTACATGATGGACACCGTCGGTAACAAGGTCGCTCGCAGCGAAATCGCCCAGATCAAGGTGGTGGCGCCGAACGTGGCGCTGAAGGTTATCGACCGGGCGATCCAGATCCACGGCGGCGCCGGTGTCTCGGGCGACTTCCCGCTGGCCTACATGTACGCCATGCAGCGCACCCTGCGCCTGGCCGACGGCCCGGACGAAGTGCACCGCGCGGCGATCGGCAAGTACGAGATCGGCAAGTACGTGCCCAAGGAAATGCTCCGTAGCAGTCATTGATGCTTGCCGTGCAAGTCCGCCTCCTTGTCGGCGGCGGGCTTGCCCTGTGCACGGGTTGAGAACAGCGAAACCAGCACGCCACCGCTGAGCAGGGCAATGGTCACCGCCAGTGACAGCATCGGCGGCACGGCGCCAATCAGGCCGTGGTAAAAGATCTTGCCGCCAATGAACACCAGCACCAGCGCCAGCGCGTACTTGAGGTAGATGAAGCGGTGCATCAGCGCCGCCAGGGCAAAGTACAGCGCCCTTAACCCGAGAATCGCGAAGATGTTCGAGGTGTAGACAATGAACGGGTCCTGGGTGATGGCAAAGATCGCCGGCACGCTGTCGACGGCGAACACCAGGTCGGCCAGCTCGATCAGCACCAGGGCCAGGAACAACGGCGTGGCATAGCGCAGTGCCTTGCTCTGCCCGGGCGGGGTGATGTGCACGAAAAAGCGCGGGCCGTGGATCTCGTCGGTTACCCGCATATGACGCCGGACGAACTTCAGCACCGGGTTGTTGGCCAGGTCCGGGTGGGAATCTTCGCTGGAGAACAGCATCTTTACCCCGGTGAACAGCAGGAAGGCGCCGAACACGTAGAGGATCCACTCGAACTCCTGCACCAGCGCACTGCCCAGGCCGATCATGATCGCCCGCAGCACCACCACGCCGAGAATCCCCCAGAACAGCACCCGGTGCTGATAGCGACGAGGGATGGCGAAGAAGCTGAAGATCATCGCCATGACGAACACGTTGTCCATCGACAACGACTGCTCGATGAGAAAGCCGGTGTAGAACTCCAGGGCCTTCTGCGCGCCCAGCTCGAACCACACCCACACGCCGAACAGCACCCCGACGCTGAAATAGCCGCCATACAGCAGCAGGCTCTCGCGCATTTCGATTTCGTGCAGCTTGCGGTGCAGCACGCCCAGGTCCAGTACCAGCAGGGTCAGGACGATGCCGAGAAAGGCCAGCCAGAACCACAGGCTGGTGCCAAGGAAGTCGTTGTCGAGAAATACCTGTAGAGCTGCCATGAGCCCCTCCTTAATGTCGACGTTGCTGAGCAACAGTGACTCCGACATGGCGGCTTGGCAGCCGTCAGAGGGGCCCGGCGTCACTAGGGACAAGCCTAGACCCGGAGAACCAGGGCGCCCAATCGAGGCTGTAACAATTGATTGCCCCGCCTGGCAGGCAGTGGCTCAGTAGACCCACACCTCGACCCGCCGATTGCGGATCCGCCCTTGTTCGGCGGTGTTCGCCGCCACTGGCAGTTCGTCACCCAGGCCGATTATTTCGCGCAACTCGACACCACTACGAGCCAGTTCCCGGCGCACTGCCATGGCCCGCAGCCGCGAGAGCAGGGCGGCGCGCTGCGGGTCATCCTTGGCATCACCAAAGCCCACCAGCACCACCCTGTTACTCAGCTTGTGCTGCGCCTGCAGGTACTGGACTACCCGCTGCACATCGCGCAGGGCCTTGTTGTCGAGGCTGGCGTTACCCTCCTGGAAGCGGAAGTTGACCGACAGGCGCCGGGCATCATTGGCAAGGCCCAGGTAGCGGCGCGGCATGTCGGTACGGGGCTGAACCTTGATGCTCTGCACCTGCTGGCCGACGAAGCCGCTGCCGGTGACGATGGCCTGGCCCTGGGGGCTTTGGGCGAACTCGACCAGGGCGCGGGCCAGGGGGTTGGCCTGGCCGGGGGGCAAGTAAAAGAACAACCGGCGTGACAGCGGATAGTCTTCGCTGGCCACCAGCGCCGCTGTCGGCAGCATGGCCCGGGAATCACCGTCGGCAATCGCCACGACCTTGGCGCCGTGCACCGTGGCCAGGCTGCTGAAGCCGATGGCCTGGCGATCGCCGAGCACCTGGCTGGCCAGTTGCTCCGCCGATTCGAAACGTTTGGTGTGGTCGGCCAGGGCTTGCCGTGCCGGGTCGAGGACTAGCGCTTTGAAGGTCTCGAAGGTGCCGGAGCGGTCATCGCGGGCGTACAGGTTGATCGGGCCGCTGCCGATGCCCAGTTGCTCCCAGCGGTCGATCTGCCCGCAGAAGATCTGCGCCAGCTGGGTGGTGGTCAATTGCGGCAGCGGGTTGTCGGGGTGGACGATCACCGCGACGCCGTCCAGGGCAATGATCTGCTCGGCGGCGGCACTATTAAGGTCGCCCAGCGCTTGCAGCTCGTTCAGTTCGGCTGGCTTGATCGGACGTGAGGAAGCCGCCAGCTCCGCTTGGCCGGATTTGAGTGCAGTGAAGCCAGTACTGGAACCGTGGGCGGCGACGTCGATGCGCAAGGCCTGGCCGTTGCTGTCCAGGGCACGGACCTGAAGCTCGTTGGCGGCGTCGCTGCTGACGATGCTGATGGCGCTGGCGCCTTGTTGCGCGAGCAAACCTGAGACCAGCGCCGGTGCCAGCGCGGCGCCGATAGTGTTGGAACCCTGAATACGCAATTGCGCCTGCGGGTCAGCGGCGCCAATCAGCGGGAGCAGGCAAAGCACAAGCAGGGAGAGGTGGCGCAACATGCCGTCTGGCACTCATGGGCAAAGGGTGTGCCGGGAGATTAAGACAGCCATGTGACCGGGGGATGACAGGCTGTGGCAGGAGCGGGCTTGCCCCGCGATAGCATGCTGTCTGCCAGATCGCATCGCGGGGCAAGCCCGCTCCTACAAAGCCTGTGGGAGCGTTTATCAGTTCAATTCAAGCCAGATCGGCGCATGGTCCGAAGGCTTTTCCATGCCGCGCAGGTCATAGTCGACGCCGGCGTCCTTGATCCGCGGCAGCAGCGCCTGAGAGGCCATGATCAAGTCGATGCGCAGGCCGCGCTTGGGCTCGTCTTCAAAGCCGCGGCTGCGGTAGTCGAACCAGCTGAAACGGTCGGCGACTTCCGGGTGCAGGTGGCGGAAGCTGTCGACCAGGCCCCAGTTTTTCAGGCGCGCCATCCACTCGCGCTCTTCCGGCAGGAAGCTGCATTTACCGGTCTTCAGCCAGCGCTTGGCGTTGTCGGCGCCGATGCCGATGTCGCAGTCTTCTGGCGAAATGTTTACATCACCCATTACCAGCAACGGCTGGTCGTTCTGGAACTGGGTTTCCAGCAGTGCCTGCAGATCGCTGTAGAAACGCTGCTTGGCCGGGAACTTGGTCGGGTGGTCGCGGCTTTCGCCCTGTGGGAAGTAGCCGTTCATGATGGTGATCGGCGTGCCATCGGCATCGGCGAAGGTGCCCCAGATGAAGCGCCGTTGGGCGTCTTCTTCATCGCTGCTGAAGCCCTTGTGCAGGCTCAGTGGCGCCTGGCGCGAGAGCAGGGCGACGCCGTAGTGGCCCTTCTGGCCATGAAAGTGCACGTGATAACCCAGGGCCTGGACGTCGGCGAGCGGGAACTGCTCGTCGCTGACCTTGGTTTCCTGCAGGCCGATGACGTCGGGCTGGTGCTTTTCGATCAACGCCGCCAACTGGTGGGGCCGGGCGCGCAGGCCATTGATGTTGAACGAGACGATCTTCATGGGCAGCACAATCCTGGTAAAACCCAGGATGCTAGCCGACATCGGCGGCGCCGGCCAGCGTGGCGAGCCACTCGATAGGTTGCTAACCTGTGCCACGAGGTGAACGTTGGCACCGCGAACACCTCAAAGGCAATGAATGCCCATTTCCGGAGGTTTGCCAGCATGCCCGAATCGACTGCCGCACCGGCTGAAGTCCGTCTGCTCGATGGCGGCTACAGCCGCGAGGCGCGCTCCCTGCTGTATCACGCCTATCGCCACGAACCGACCTTTGCCTTTCTGTTCGAGGCCCGGCGTCCGGGGTTCGACCAGCGCATACGCGCCACGGTGCGCGAGCTGGTCAACCAGCATTTTCTCCAGGACCTGCCCGCCATCGGCCTGTTGGTTGAAGACCGGCTGGTCGGCATCGCCTTGATCGCCCCGCCGCAGCGACGCCTGGGCATCACCGAAAGCTGGGCCTGGCGCATGCGCATGGTGCTCAGCACCGGCTTTCGCTGCACCCGCCGCTATTTGGACTACCAGGCCGCACTGATGGCCTGTCTGCCCAGTGATGCGGTGCATGTGTTGCCACTGCTGGGGATCCATCCGCAGTTTCAGGGCAAGCACTACGGCGAACAATTGTTACAGGCTGTGCACGATTGGTGTGCCGTGGATGAGCATTCCGAGGGGGTGGTGCTGGACACCGGCAACGAGCACTACCTGGCGTTCTATCATCGACAGGGCTATCAGGAAATTGGCGAGATCGCTGTAGGACCGGTTCACGAACACGTGTTCTTTCACCCCAATCCGCAGTCGTCGCAACAGGCTTCGGCCTCAATTGCATAACAACGAGGAATACCTCGGGCTCCATGCTGCCGCCAAGCTCTGGTAGCATCCGCGCCTATGACGTATTCAGGACGATTCACCTGCGGTTTGATTCTATGGGTTGCCAGCATCGGCGCGTATGCGCAAAGCGAGCTGGTGGTCCGGGTCAAACCTGCCAATAACGAACTCAAGGCCAATGTCGAAGGCTATATCGGCAGCCTTGGTAAACGCGATGAAGAGGCGCTGCTGCGCTTCAGCCGCGGCGCAGTCGAGCAGGCGCGCAAGGCCTCCCAGGCCCTGGGCTATTACCAGGCGCAGATTGATAGCGAGGTCAAGCCAGCGGCCAAGGCCGACAAGGGCCCGCAACTGGTATTGAGCATCGATCCCGGCGAGCCGGTGCACCTGCGTGATGTGACCATCCGAATCGACGGCCCGGCCAGCGAGCTCAAGGCCTTTCGCATTCCCGACAGCAAGGCGCTGCGCTCAGGCGCGGTGCTCAACCATGGCCATTACGAAGACGCCAAGCGCCTGATCCAGAACCAGGCCTCGCGCTATGGCTTTTTCAGCGGCCATTTCGTTCGCCAGCGCCTGGCGGTCGATCCCCAGGCCGGTGTCGCCGACATCGAGCTGATCTACGCCAGCGGCCCGCGCTACCGCCTGGGCAAGGTCAGCTTCGCCGGCGATACACCGCTCGATGAAGACCTGCTGCAACGCATGGTGCCGTTCAAGGCCGACACCCCCTACGATTCCGAGCTGATCGCCGAGCTCAACAACGCCCTGCAATCGAGCGGCTACTTCGAAGGCGTACGGGTCGATGCCGCGCCCACTGCCGCGGTCGAGCAGAGCATCCCGGTGGCTGTCCAACTCGACACCCGCAAGCCACGGACCATGGGCCTGGGCCTGGGTTTTTCGACCGACGTCGGGCCGCGCGGCAAGGCCAACTGGACCCGCCACTGGGTCAACCCGCAAGGCCATAGTTATGGCTGGGAGACCGAGCTGTCGGCGCCGCGGCAGAACGTCGGCCTGTGGTACGACATTCCGCTCGACCCGCCGCTGACCGACAAACTGCGTTTTGCCGGCGGCTACCAGAATGAAGAAATCGCCGGCACCGACACCGTGAGCAAGCTGCTCACGGTCGGCCCGGAATGGCACAGCAAACTGCCCAGCGGCTGGCAGCGGGTCATTTCGCTCAAGTACCAGCGCGAAGAGTACAAGCTCGGTGACGACTCGGGCCTGAGCAACCTGCTGATGCCCGGCATCAGCTATTCCTACCTGCGCAGTGACAACCGTATCGACCCGCACAACGGGTACCGCTTGCAGTTCGATGTACAGGCAGCCAAGGAGGGGCTGGTGTCCGACACCAACCTGCTGCACGCCAATGTGTTGCTCAAGGGCCTGACCACCCTCGGCCAGAACCATCGCTTCCTCGGCCGTGTGCAGTTCGGCGGTAGCGCCACCAACAGCTACAAGAATTCCGTTCCGCCGTCGCTGCGCTTCTTCGCAGGTGGTGACCAGAGCGTGCGGGGCTACGATTATCAGACCCTGTCGCCAAAGAACTCCGATGGCGATCGCATCGGCGGCCGTTACCTGGTGGCCGCCAGCGCCGAGTACCAGTATTCGGTTGCCGAGAAATGGCGGGTGGCGACCTTCGTTGACCAGGGCAACTCATTCAACAATCTGGAGCTTCCCAGCCTCAAGACCGGTGTCGGTATCGGTGTGCGCTGGGTGTCTCCGGTCGGGCCGCTGCGTCTGGATCTGGCCCGCGCGCTGGACGACGACGGCGGTTTGCGTTTGCACTTCTCCATGGGGCCGGAACTGTGAGTCGGGTTATCAAATTCATCGTTCTTGGCCTGCTGGCCTTGCTGCTGTTGCTGGTGCTGGGTGTCGGCCTGGTGCTCGGTACTCAGGCCGGCAGCCGCTGGGCACTGGGGCTGGTGCCGGGGTTGCAACTGGATAACTTTCAGGGCCGCCTGGCCGGGCAGTGGCAGGCCGAGCGCTTGCTGTGGGAACAAGGCGGCGATCGCGTCGAGCTGGTCGCGCCGGCATTGGCCTGGTCGCCGGCCTGCCTGCTGCGTATGACCCTGTGCATCGAGCAGCTGCAAGCCGATCAGGTCAACCTGGCCTTCGCCCCTGGCGAGCCGAAGCCCGACAGCGGGCCGTTGCAACTGCCGCAACTCAAGCTGCCGCTGGCCATTGAGCTTGGCAGTGTGCGCATCGGCCAGCTACGCCTGGATGGCAACGAACAGCTCAGCCAGTTGCAACTGGCCGCGCACTGGACCACTGGCGGGCTGCAGATCGACAGCCTGCAACTGCAACGCGATGATCTCAAGTTGAACCTGCAGGGCCTGCTCAAGCCCGAAGCCGATTGGCCGCTGCAGGCCCAGGGGCAGCTGCAGTTGCCCAGTGTCGACGGGCAACCCTGGCAACTGGCGTTGCAGGTCGACGGCGACCTGCAGAAAACCCTCAAGCTCACGGCTGACAGCAGCGGTTATCTGCAAGCGCGCCTGAGCGGCGAGCTGCAGGCACTGGCGCAGAATCTGCCAGCGCAACTGCAGATCAGCAGCGAGGCGTTCAAACCTTCGGCCGCGCTGCCCGACACCTTGCAACTGAACCAGTTGCAACTGAGCGCCAAGGGCAACCTGCAAAACGGCTATCAACTGCTCGGTTCAGCCAGCCTGCCTGCCGAACAGGGCCCGGTGGCGCTCAAGCTGCAAGGCCGGGTTGATGCCAAGGGTGCAGAAGTCAGCGCCCTGGACCTCAGTGCCAGCGCCGAGCAGGCGCTCAAGCTCAAGGCCAAGGCCGACTGGCAGCAAGGCCTGAGCGCAGACGCCAGCATCGACTGGCTGGATTTTCCCTGGCTGCGCCTCTATCCCATGGACCCGGCACCGGAAGTTTCCCTGCGCCGCTTCACCGGCCAGGTGCAATACCGCGATGGCAACTACCAGGGCGAATTCAACGGCGACCTGGACGGCCCGGCAGGCACCTTCAGCCTCAGTAGCCCGTTCAAGGGCGACCTCAAGCAAGTCAGCCTGGCGCAGCTTCAGCTGAGCGCGGGCCAAGGCAAGGCCACCGGCAGTGTCGGCGTGCAGTTTGCCGATGGCGTGGCCTGGGATGCCGCGCTGGAGCTGTCGGCGTTGAACCCTGCGTACTGGCTGGCCGAGTTGCCCGGCACCCTGGCTGGCCCCTTGCGCAGCAAGGGCGAGATGAAAAACGGCGAGTTGCGTCTGGATGCCGAGCTTGACCTCAAGGGTCGACTGCGTGGCCAGCCCGCTGTGCTCAAAGCGCTGGCGCAAGGGGCAGGGCAGCAATGGACCCTGGGCACCCTGGACATCCGCCTGGGCGACAACCACATCAATGGCAGTGGCAGCCTGCAACAGCGTCTGGCCGGTCAGATCGATATCAACCTGCCACGCCTGGGCCAGCTCTGGCCGCAGCTGCAAGGCCAGGTCAAGGGCCGCCTGGAGGTTGCCGGTACCTTGCAGGCCCCCCAAGGCAGCTTCGTTCTGCAGGGCCAGCAACTGGCCCAGGCTGACAATCGCGTGCAGCGACTGAGCCTGGATGCACGTCTGGACAACGCCCAACGTGCACTCATCGACCTTGAGGCCGGCAGTATTCGCCTGGGCGATACCAGCCTGGGGATGCTCACGGCCAAGGGCAGCGGTGATGTTCGTCAGCAAAAGCTGCAACTGGCCCTGGACGGGCCGCAGCTCAAGCTTGACCTGGGCCTGGATGGGCAACTGGACAAGGGCAACTGGCGCGGGCGCCTGGCAAGCGGCGAAATCCAGGCCGGTGGCCAGGACTGGCGCCTGCAGGCGCCGGCAAAACTGCAGCGCCTGGCCAGCGGCCAGGTGGAGTTCGGCGCCCATTGCTGGCGTTCCGGCCAGGCCAGCCTGTGCGGCGAAGACCAGCGCCTGGCGCCCGAGCCACGCCTGCGCTATCACCTCAAGCAGTTCCCGCTGCAGAGCCTGGCGCAGTGGCTGCCCAAGGATTTTGCCTGGCAGGGCCTGCTCAATGCCGACATCAACCTCGATGTGCCGGCCAGCGGGCCCAAGGGCACCATCCTCATCGATGCCAGCGGCGGCACCTTGCGCGTGCGTGAAAAGGACCAATGGCTGGACTTCCCCTACCAGACCCTGCGCCTGCAAAGCACCCTGGGCCCGCGGCGCATCGATACCCGCCTGGACTTTCACGGTGACAAGCTCGGCGAGCTGGCGGTCAATACCCGGCTTGACCCGTTGGCAAAGAACAAACCGTTGAGCGGTGACTTCCGCCTCAGCGGCCTGGACCTGGCCATCGGCCGTCCGTTTGCGCCGATGGTCGAGCGTTTGAATGGCCAGCTCAATGGCAGCGGGCGCCTGTCTGGCACTTTGCTGGCGCCTCAGGTCAATGGCAGCCTGAACCTTGTACATGGCGAAATCAGCGGTGCCGAGCTGCCGATCAGCCTTCAGGACCTGCAACTGCAAGCGTTGATCGCCGGCGAACAGGTCCAGCTCAACGGCAGCTGGAAAAGCGGCGAAAGCGGCCAGGGCAGCCTGAACGGGCAGATCGGCTGGGGCCAGGCCCTGGCTGTAAACCTGGCGCTGCAGGGCCAGCGCCTGCCGGTCAACGTCGAACCCTATGCGGCCCTCGAAGTGGCCCCGGACCTGAAAATCAGCCTGATTGACGACAAGCTTGCGGTGACTGGCAAGGTGCTGGTGCCCAAGGGCAAGATCACCGTGCGTGAACTGCCGCCGTCGACGGTCAAGGTCTCCGATGACACGGTGATCCTCGGTCACCAGACCGAGGAGGGCAAAGCGCCGATGGCCATGGCCATGGATATCGACGTGCAGGTGGGCCAGGACAAGCTCTCGTTCAGCGGCTTTGGCCTTACCGCCAACCTGCTCGGGCACGTGCATATCGGCGACAACCTCGATACCCGCGGCGAACTGAGCCTGGCCGATGGTCGCTACCGTGCCTATGGCCAGCGCCTGACCATCCGCCGTGCGCGCTTGCTGTTTGCCGGCCCTATCGATCAGCCGTACCTGGACATCGAGGCAATTCGCAAGACCGATGACGTGATTGCCGGCATCCGCTTGACCGGCAGCGCCGAGCAGCCCACCACCCAGGTGTTCTCGGAGCCGGCCATGAGCCAGGAGCAGGCCTTGTCCTACCTGGTGCTCGGCCGGCCGCTGGGCACCACTGGCGAAGATAACAACATGCTAGCCGAAGCGGCGCTCGGCCTGGGCCTGGCGGGCAGTGCCGGGATCACCGGCAGCCTGGCCTCGAGCCTGGGCATCGATGACTTCCAGCTCGACACCCAGGGCAGCGGCAACAACACGGCGGTGGTCGCCAGCGGCAACCTGACCGAGCGCTTGAGCCTGCGTTACGGGGTGGGTGTGTTCGAGCCGGCCAACACCATCGCCTTGCGCTACAAGCTCAGCAAGAAGGTTTACCTGGAGGCGGCCAGTGGCCTGGCCAGTTCCCTGGATATCTTTTACAAACGTGATTTCTAGAGGCGCCAATGATCAGCGCACGGTCGCCGCTGCGATGAACTCGTTGCTGTCGATCGTGGGTTGGGCCGGCGTGGACACCCGCTGCGGAGTGATCAGGCTGGTGTACTCCTCGATCAGCCGGTTCAACGCTTCCGGTGGCTCACAGGCCTGGAACTGCATGCGGATCTGTACTTCATCGGGGTCGCGTGCGGCATCGCCGTTGCGTTTGCCCTGGCTGCCGACCGTCACATAGAAGCGTTCGCGCTGCAGGTTTTCACTGGCATCGGTGGTCTCGGTGTTTTGAATCCGTACCGACAGGTCGACCTGCATGCGCTCCAGTGCCAGCCCGCGCGGCGACACCAGCGCGATCAGCGGGATCTGCATGGTGTGCTGGTCATCCATTGCCACTTCGACCATCTTGGCTTTCATCGGCGCGCCAAGCGTCTCGGCGTCGTAGTCGAAAAACTGGTCGAACAGCTTGATGTACTGCTGGGCAATCAGGTGGTTGGTGGCCGCAGCGGCTTCCTGCAGGCCGCGGGTAATATCACAGAGGTCGCTGGCGGTAATGGGGGCGTTCACTGCCGAGGTTTGGTCCAATCGTTCCCACTCCTTGTGCTCGTCAGCAGGCCTCTCGAGCATGAGAGGCCTGGGTTTTTATTTATGCTGCACGATCAGATGGCTGTTTCTTTGCGGCTTTCCTGTTCGTCAGGCATCGGCAGTGCCGAAACCGGCATCGCATCGAGGTTTTGCGCGGTGGCATCGGCCATGACCACAGGCTTGGTCGCAGCGTCGGTGAGAAAGTCGATGACCCGCATCAGCGCCTCGGGTGGGTCCTGGCGGCGTACCTTGGTGTTGAAGGCGTAACGTGCACGGGTATCGGTTTTGCGCGTTTGAGTGGATTTGTGGCTGACCTGGCCTTTGACATTGAGCCTGAATTTGCCCCAGCCCAGCGACGCGCCGAAACTTGCCTCTTTGCCGCTCTCTTCGGTGCTCTCGGCTTGCTGGCTGATGGTCAGTTCGAATTCGATGTTGCCTTCTTCGATGACGATGTTGGGGTGAGTGACCGCTGCCAGCAGCGGGATCTGCATCTTCTTCGAGACAGTTCCCTTGTACACCCCTTGTTCATCGGTGATGGTTTCGTCGTAGTCGAATTGAATGGCGACGGCTTTGCCATTCTGGATGCACACGCCCATAAGAAAGTCGGCGTAGGACTTGCTTGCCGAAATCTGTGCCTGGATCATCGCCTGCAGAGGTCCCGAGATCATCCGGTCCAGTGGCAAGGCGTTCATTACCGAGCCGATCAGGCCATTGTCGATTGTTGCCATCAGAGATTTCCTTGTCTTGATTGCACATCATTGTGCGGGGTTGCCTTGAATGCCGGAGTTATCGGCTCAAGTCGATGACGCTTAGCGCGGGCAGGGTTCCTGGCGACGGATATTGCCGATCTGGCGCAGGCTCAAGCCGTACTTGTTGGCGAGCATGCTGCGTGACAGACCGTCGGCGCTTTCCTGCTGGATTTGCTGGTTGCGCAGCTGGCGCAGAAAATGGTCAACCTTGGGGATCTCCAGGGCCATGCCGGCGAAGCGCTTGATCAGCGCATCCAGCGCCGGCGCCGGGAGAATTTCCGCCAGTGCGGTGCGTTCGCGGTGCTTGGGGATGTACTTGGGGCGCCCGCCAAAGGCGCAGGTCAGGTTGTAGGCATTCTCGATGCCCAGGCATTCGATCAGCATCTGCAGCGAGTGGGGCAGTTGTTCGATATCGATACGGTTCAGGTCGCTCAGTTCCATGGTGACTTCCTTGTAGGCGATAGTTCGGCACCTTGATGATCCGTGCCAGGCAGCTAGGGCCATTGCAGGCAGCGTCAATGCGACAAATCGCATCTGTCTGTCGTGGCTTGAGCTGGATTCTCGGCTACTGGACGGAAGGCGGGCTAGGCAGCAAGTGGGGCGGCAAGGGAGGGCTTTATGTACGCTTTCTGTAGGACGAACCATGCCGATGGGTGGGAAATGAATTGCGACGTAAGCGCAACGCCTTGATTACCGGGTGCCATGGCGATGGTGACCTTCCTAGGTTGAGCCACCCATGCTTACTCGCAAGGGCGTGCCAGCAACAGGCTGACCTGGCCCAGGTAGGGGGTTGGATGGCTGACGCCCTGTTCGGGGAAACTGCGCCAGTCGACCCACACGCACAGGGCGGTCAACGCCTGCGTGCCAGCCTTGCCGATGACCCTGGGGTGAAAGTCGCGGCGATAGCGCACCTGCGTCTGCTTCAACGGTCGTGCCTGATCGGCGCTGGCCAGGGTGCTGGCTACCAGTGCCGGAATTTGTGCCTGGGGCACATCGAAATGCTCGGTGTGCGGGTTGCTGTGCAGATGCCCGGCCTGTCGGCTGCGTTGCCAGAGTTGTTGCCACTGGCTACTGCCGGCGCTGTGCGCCAATTGTGCAGCCAGTTCCAGCAGCAAAGCCTGAGGTTGGGATTCGGTGGGCAGGGCATGGGCATTGAGGGGGCCGAGCAGCGCCAGGCTGAGCAGCAGGGTTCGCATCGACATGGTGATCCTTGCGTTGGTCTGGGCAGTCGTCCGGGAAGCCATGTTGGCAATGCTGCGGGGCGGGCAGAAGCGGGAAATAGTCCGCTGCCTGCGGGTGACGTTGTATCATGCGCTCGGCCCGCTTCGGGGCTTTTCGCCGATGTCGCAAGGAACTACCCATGACTCAAGGTCAACGCCTGAAATACTCCATCCTGATCTCCCTGCTGGTGCTGGGGATCATGCTCGGACTGTCCTACCTGCAAAAGCAGGGCACCATCAGCGAGCAAGTGTTCCAGTACATCGCCATTGCCGTGGCGGTGGTTGTGGTGGTGGTCAACGGCATCATGCGCCGCAAGGTCAAGCCCTGAGGCGGTAAGCGCGGCCGGCTGCGCGCCGGCCGGTCGCTCAACGGCAGGTGGCTTGCTCCAGTACTGCGCGGGCCTGGGGGTTGAGGCTGTAGCACTTGTCGTTGCCCAGACTGATCACGCCTTCGGCGCACAAACGCTTGAGCACTTCGCGAACGCTGAGGAACGACAGCGGAATATCCAGCTGTTCGAGCTGGCTGTGGACCCCGCGCACGCCGATACTGCGGCCATCGCGATCGGCCATGTGCAGGGCATCGATGACCTTCAGGCGGATCAGGCTGGTACGCAGGCCAAAGGCCTTGAGCAGCTCGCGGATGTGTTCATTGCCAGGGCGCTCGTGCTCGCCGGCTTCGGTTCTTGCAGTCACCGGTTGGCTCTTTGTGCGTCCAGGGCCAGCGGTTAGCGCTGGCTGTGGCTGGTTGTACATGTGAATGCTCCATTTCTTGGCCTGTCCAGGTAAGCAAAAGTGTTTGCCTACACCTATAAGACGAATGAGCGCGGCAAAACTGCAGTACCTGATGAAAAAAATCTTCAGCCTCACCCTCTAAAGACGTATTGAGCGGCGCAAACCGGTAAATTTATTTGGCGTATTTCGTTCAGTCAGGACGACCTTTCCCCTGATTGAGCTGGAGTGCGCGTGATCAAGCCCTTTCCCTTAGCGACCCTTTGTATGGCCGGGCTGCTTGCCGGCCTGAGCCTGTCCGTCCAGGCGCGCGTGGCGCCGGGTGATGCCAGCGCTGAAATCCGCCGCAGCAGTTACGGCGTGCCGCACATCCTGGCCAGGGACGAGCAGGGCTTGGGGTACGGTATCGGCTATGCCTATGCACAAGACAACCTGTGCCTGCTGGCTAACGAGGTGGTCACCGTCAATGGCGAGCGTTCGCGTTACTTCGGGCCAGAACAGCGCACCTTCGAGCAGCGCGAAAACCTGCCCAGCGACCTGTTTTTCAATTGGCTGAATACGCCAACGGCGGTGTTCGGCTTCTGGCAGGCACAACCGCCGGCCATGCGTGCACGGCTCGAAGGCTATGCCAAGGGCTACAACCGCGCGCTGGCCGAGTTCAAGGCCCAGGGGCAGGGCGTGCAGTGCCTGCAGGCCGAATGGCTACGGCCGATCACCACCCTCGACCTGGTCAAGCTGACTCGCCGCTTGCTGGTCGAAGGCGGTGTCGGCCAGTTCGCCGAAGCACTGGCCGGGGCCACACCGCCGAATGTCGTCGCCCAGTTGCGCCCCGACCTGCGTATCGCCCAGTTGCGCCAGGAGCAGTTTGCTGTCGAGCGCGGCAGCAATGCCGTGGCCATCGGTGCCGAGCGCTCATTCAACGGTCGCGGCATGCTCCTGGCCAACCCGCACTTTCCCTGGGCCGGCGGCATGCGCTTTTATCAGATGCAGCTGACCCTGCCGGGCAAACTGGATGCCATGGGCGCGGCCCTGCCGGGCTTGCCGCTGATCAACATCGGCTTCAACCAGCACCTGGCCTGGACCCACACGGTCGACACCTCCAAGCACTTCACCCTGTACCGGCTGGAGCTCGACCCCAAGGACCCGACCCGCTACCTGCTCGACGGCAAGTCGCAGGCCTTGACCCAGCAGCGCCTGAACGTGACGGTCAAGGGCGCGGACGGCCAGCTCAAGCCGCTGACCCGTGAGGTCTACAGCTCGGTATTCGGCCCGATCGTGCAATGGCCGGGGCGCCTGGACTGGAACAAGCAGTACGCCTTCAGCCTGCGTGATGCCAACCTCGAAAACACCCGGGTGCTGGCGCAGTGGGATGCGATGAACCGCGCCGACAGCCTGAAAAGCCTGCAAGCTTCGGTGCAGCGCCTGCAGGGCATTCCCTGGGTCAATACCCTGGCGGTGGACGCCAAGGGTCAGGCGCTGTACTTGAATCAGTCGGTGGTGCCGTACGTCGATGCCGCCTTGCTGGCCAGCTGCAGCGACCCGGCCGCCGGGCAGGAGATGATCGTGCTCGACGGTTCGCGCAGTGCCTGCAACTGGAAGGTCGACCCGCGGGCCGCCCAGGCAGGCATCTTCCCCGCGCAACTGCTACCGAGCCTGAGCCGCAAGGACTTCGTCCAGCATTCCAACGACTCGGCCTGGATGGTCAACCCGGCCACACCGTTGCAGGGCTATTCGCCGCTGGTCAGCCGCGAAGACCAACCCTTGGGCCCGCGCAGCCGCTTTGCCCTGCAGCGCCTGGCGAGCCTGAGCGAGAAGGGCAAGATCAGCCCGGCGGACCTGCAGCAGATGGTCATGGACAACCAGGTGTATGTCGCCGAGCTGGTCATGCCCGACCTGCTCAACTGGTGCGCCGCGCAAGCGGCAGATGCCAAGCTCGGCGCGCTGTGTACCAGCCTCAAGGCCTGGGACCTGCGCGCCAACCTCGACAGTGGCCTTGGCCTGGTGCATTTCCAGAACATCTTGCAGGCCTTGCAGGGGCGCAAGGACATCTGGCGTGTTGGTTTCGACGCCGCCGATCCGCAACACACGCCGCGCGGGCTGGCCGTTGATCGCGCCGAGGTGGCCAGCGCCTTGCGTGAGGCAGCCCTGGCTTCAGTTGCGCAGGTAAGCAAGGCCGGTTTCGCCGAGGACGCGCGCTGGGGGCAGATCCAGCAGGCTGCCGATGGCACGCCGATCCACGGTGGGCCGGCAAGCCTTGGCGTGTACAACGCAATCCAGAGCGTACCGGTCGCCGCCGACAAGCGCCTGGTAGTCAGCGGTACCAGCTACCTGCAGCTGGTGACCTTCGATGACCAGGGCCCGCATGCGCTGGGGATGCTGGCGTTCTCCGAGTCCAGCGAAGCGGGTTCGGCCCATGCCAGCGACCAGACCCGCGCGTTCTCGGCCAAACAGTGGCAGGTGATTCCGTTCACCGAGGCGCAGATCAAGGCCGATCCGCAGTACCGCTTGCAAGTGATTCGCGAGGTTGAAGGCGCGACGGTGGCCACGTCCGCGCCTTGATTCAGTCAACCAGATCCCTGAGCAGCAAACCGAAGGCCAGGTCTACCTGCTCGGGGATCGGTAAATACACCGTGTGCCCATCCCCCGGTGCTACCTCGATTTCGTCACCCTGGCGATTGCGCAACTGATGCAAGTCGAAGTGGTAATTGCCCTTGGGTGTCATCAGTTCCAGGTGATCACCCACAGCAAAACGGTTCTTCACCCGCACTTCAGCCAGGCCATTGACCCGCTCGCCGCTCAGTTCGCCGACAAACTGCTGGCGTTCGGACACCGAGTTGCCGCGCTGGTAGTTCTGATATTCGTCATGCACGTGCCGGCGCAGGAAGCCCTCGGTATAGCCGCGCTGGGCCAGTGACTCGAGGTTGAGCATCAGGTTGCGATCGAACTCACGCCCGGCTGCCGCGTCATCGATGGCCTGGCGATACACCTGGGCAGTGCGCGCGCAGTAGAAGTGCGACTTGGTCCGGCCCTCGATCTTCAGCGAATGCACGCCCATGCGCGTCAGCCGTTCGACATGCTGCACCGCGCGCAGGTCCTTGGCGTTCATGATGTAGGTGCCGTGCTCGTCTTCGAACGCCGGCATGTCTTCGCCCGGGCGGTTGCTTTCCTGCAGCACGAACACCTGCTCGGTCGGCGCGCCGAGGCCCAGGGTCGGCTGCACTTCGCGAACGATTTCACCGGTGACATTCTCGCTGGCCGCGGTGGCTGTGTATTGCCAGCGGCAGGCGTTGGTGCAACTGCCCTGGTTGGCATCGCGGCGGTTCAGATAACCCGACAGCAGGCAGCGACCGGAGTAGGCCATGCACAGCGCGCCGTGGACGAACACTTCCAGTTCCATCTGCGGCACCTGCTGGCGAATCTCCTCGATCTCTTCCAGCGACAGCTCGCGCGACAGGATTACCCGGGTCAGACCCTGGCTGCGCCAGAACTCGACGCTGGCCCAGTTCACCGTGTTGGCCTGCACCGAGAGGTGAATCGGCATCTGCGGGAAGTGCTGGCGCACCAGCATGATCAGCCCCGGGTCGGACATGATCAGTGCATCCGGGGCCATTTCGATCACTGGCGCCAGGTCCTTGAGGAAGGTCTTGAGCTTGGCGTTGTGCGGGGCAATGTTGACCACCACGTAGAAGCGCTTGCCCTGGGCCTGGGCTTCCTTGATGCCCAAGGCAAGGTTGGCGTGGTCGAATTCGTTGTTGCGCACACGCAGGCTGTAGCGCGGCTGCCCGGCATACACGGCATCGGCGCCGTAGGCGAAGGCATAGCGCATGTTCTTCAGTGAGCCGGCGGGGGCGAGCAGTTCGGGTTTGGCGAGAAGGGTCATGATCGGGTCGCGGCAAAAGGCGCGGATGCTACGCCGGCTGCAGCTAGTGTTTATTGATCTGCATCAACGGCACTTTTGGCAATGCCCGGCGCACTAATGAATAGAACGCACAAGGAGCGCACATGAACGAAACCGTCATGCAACACAAGGCGTTACTGGCACTGCTGGTGCTGGTGACCATCGCTTTCATCTGGATTCTCCTGCCGTTCTATGGCGCGGTGTTCTGGGCGGTGATCCTCGGTATCGTCTTCGCCCCGCTGCAGCGCCGCCTGCTGGCGCGCCTGGGCTGGCGGCGCAACCTGGCGGCCGGGTTGACCCTGTTCATCTGCCTGGTCATCGCAATTTTGCCGGTGATCATCATCAGTACCCTGCTGGTGCAGGAGGGCGCGGCGCTGTACAAGAACATTGAAAGCGGCGAGCTGGACCTGGCCGGCTACCTCGAGCGCTTCAAGAACATCCTCCCGGCCTTTGTGCAGAATTTCCTCGAGCGCATGGGCATGGGCGACCTGGCCGGCTTGCGCGATAAAATCACCAAGGGCGCCATGCAAGGCAGCCAGTTCTTCGCCACTCAGGCTTTCAGCTTCGGCCAGGGGACTTTCGATTTTCTGGTGAGCTTCGGCATCATGCTTTACCTGCTGTATTTCTTCCTGCGTGACGGCGCCGAGCTGGTGCGCAAGATCCGCACCGCGGTGCCGCTGGCCGAACAGCAAAAGCGCCGTCTGCAACTGAAGTTCAACCGCGTGGTACGCGCCACGGTCAAGGGCAACCTGCTGGTGGCGGTGACCCAGGGCGCCCTGGGCGGGATCATCTTCTGGATTCTCGACATCCCCAGCGCCTTGGTCTGGGGCGTGCTGATGGCTTTTCTGTCACTGTTGCCGGCAGTGGGCGCAGGGATCGTCTGGGCGCCGGTGGCGGTGTACTTCGTCGCCACCGGCGCCTTCTGGCAAGGCGCGGTGCTGGCCGCCTTCGGCGTGTTCGTTATCGGCCTGGTGGACAACGTGCTGCGCCCGATCCTGGTGGGCAAGGACACCAAGATGCCCGATTACCTGATCCTGGTCTCGACCCTTGGTGGCCTGGCAGTGTTCGGCCTCAACGGTTTTGTCATCGGCCCGCTGATCGCCGCGCTGTTCATGTCCAGCTGGGCGATCTTCGTCTCGACCAAACCGCAGGTGCAATTGCCCAGTTAACGGAAGCTGTAGGACACCCCGGTATAGACCCCGAAGCCTTCGCCCGGGGTCGAGCGGGCAATGTCGGTACCGTTGTCGTTGTAGCCGGGGGTGACGGTGGCGGCATAGCGTTTGTTGGTCAGGTTGCGCAGGTCGAGCCAGGCTTGCCAGTCCTGTTTCGGCGAGTTGTAGCCCAGGGTGGCGCCGAGAATGGCATAGGCGTCGGTCGGGTAGCTGTTGGCGTAGTCGACCTGGACCTTGGAGGCCATCTGCGTGTTGATCCCTGCAAACAGGCCGCTGGGCAGGTCGAAGCGCAATTCGGCCTGGTAGTAGTGCATGGGGATGCCCGGCAGGCGGTTGTCGCCGAAGGTATCGTCGTCGCGGTAGTGGAAGTCGCTGAAGGTGTAGGCCTGGCGCAGGCTCAGCTTGCCGACCCCGGCGCGCTGCCACAGCAGGCTGTCAAGGCCGGCCTCGATGCCCTGGTGCACGGTCGGGCTGGCGTTGAACTCCTTGGCGGGCTGGCCTGGCACGATCTCCACCGCCAGCAGCTCATGGCGTACGTCCGAGTAATACCAGGCCAGGTCCCAGCGGCCGATGGCCGACTCGCCGCGGGCCCCCAGCTCCAGGGTAGTGGCGGTCTGGTTGTGCATTTCAATCGGTTGCGTGTTGCTGGTCGAGCTCCAGATCAGCGACCACGGGTGCGGCGGCTCCACCGAACGGCTGAGGTTGCCATAGACCTGCAACTGCGGGCTGATGTCGTAGCGCAGGCCCAGGCGCGGGGCGTAGTCCCAATCGCTCTGGCTGACCTTGCCGCCATTGTCGGGGTAGGTCACCGCGCTCTCGCGGCGGGTGTAGATCGCCGCCAGGCCACTGGTCAGCCACAGGTCGGGGATCAGTTCCAGTTCGTTGCCGACATGCAGGACAGTGTCCGAGCCCTGGTAGGTGAAGTCCCGGGTTTTCGCCCCGAATACGCCATTGGCCCGCGCGTATTGCGAAGCGCCGCTGTTGGGCAAGTGCTTGGTGGTGCGCCAGCCGACGGTGGTTTTACTTTCGTGGCCGAACAGCGTGTGGCGGCGCTGATAATTCAGGGTGCCGCTGACGTCGGTGTAGGCGACCTTCAGGCGCATCGGACCTTCGCGCAGGTCCATCGGATAATCGTGATAGACCAGGCCTGCTTCGAGCTGCGAGTCATCATCGAGATAGAAGGTGGTCTTGTTGCCCAGCCAGGTGCTGCCCGGCTGCGGACGGCTGTCGTCGCGGCTCAGGTAGGCCGGGTTGGCCCCGCGCGGATCATGCTTGATCTGCTCCTGGGTCAAGCGCCCGGCCAGGTCATTCTCGGTCTCTCGATAACGCAGGTAGAAGCGGGTCTCCAGGTTCGGATTGAAGCGGTAGCCGACATTGGCGGCGATGCCCTTGCTGCTGCCGCTGCTGTGCCGCTGGTAGCCGTCGTATTCCGAGTCGGTCAGCGCCACGTAGTAGTCCAGGTCGCCCAGGACCTGGCCGGAGCTGATCTGGCGTTTGGCATAGCCGCGACTGCCGAGCTCGTAGCGCAGTTGCAGCGGTGCGGCGTCGCGGCCGGTGTGGGTGATGTAGTCGATAGCGCCGCCCAGCGCCAACGCGCCGCGGTCGAAGCCGTTGGCACCGCGCAGCACTTCGGCGCGGCTCAGCCACAGTGGTTCGAACAGTTCATAGGGCGTGCCGCCCGGGCCGGTCAGCGGCAGGCCGTCGAACATCGTGTACACACCCGAGCCGTGAGCGCCGGGGGCGCGGTTGATACCCGAACCCCGGATCGACAGCTTGATGCCGTCGTTGCCTGCCGACTGGGCGAACACCCCGGGCTGGTAGGCGAGCACATCCTGGTTGCTGGCGACCCGGCCTTGCTCCACCCGTTGCATGTCGATCAGGTTGCTGGCGCCGGGCACCTGCTGCAGGCGTTCGCGAGCATCTTGCAGTTCGCTCTGCTCCTGTTCCTGGATCAGCACCTGGCCGAGTTCGATGCTATCGCTGGCCTGCACCGACGCGGCACAGGAGATCAGCAAGGCGAGGGAGGAGCGGGGTAGGGTGGGACGCATCGATGGGGTTCCAGGACTGAGAGCGGGTATCTGACGTCGCAACTATCAGACGAAGCACAGTCGCCGATCTGTACCGGCCCCATCGCTGGCAAGCCAGCTCCCACAGGATCATCACCAAATCCTGTGGGAGCTGGCTTGCCAGCGATGGTTGCAGAGCAGCCCAAAACAAAACACCCCGCCGAAGCGGGGTGTTTATCAGTGCCTGATCGATCAACCGATCAGTTGCAGGCCTGCATGCTGGACCATGTCCAGCAACGGCTGCGGGTACACGCCCAGGACGAAGGCGAGGATGGCGATGGCCAGCAGCATCACGCCGCCGGTGCGCTGTTCCCAATTCAGCGGGGCGTCGTGGCGACGCAGGTTTGGCTCGATCAGGTACAGGGTGACCATCACGCGCAGGTAGTAGAACACGCCGATGGCACTACCGATCACCAGGGCTCCGACCAGCCACCACAGCTGCGACTCGACGCCGGTAGCGATGATGTAGAACTTGCCGATGAAGCCTGCGGTCAGCGGGATACCGGCCAGCGACAGCATCATCACGGTCAGCACCGCGGTCAGGTACGGACGGCGCCAGAACAGGCCGCGGTACTCGTACAGGGCGTCGGCGTCACGACCGTTGTATGGCGAGGACATCAGGGTGATGACGCCGAAGGCACCGAGGCTGGTGATCACGTAGGTGACCAGGTACACGCCGATGGCTTCGACCGCCAGGCCCTTGCTCGCCACCAGGGCGATCAGCAGGTAACCGAAGTGGGCGATCGAGGAGTAACCGAGCAGGCGCTTGAGGTTGCTCTGGGTCAGCGCCAGCAGGTTACCGATCAGGATCGAGGCCACGGCGATCACCGACAGCACGGTGGTCAATACGCCGCTGCTGGCCGCAGGGGAGATCATGAACAGGCGTACGACGACGGCGAACACCGCGACCTTGCTGGCGGTGGCCAGGAAGGCGGCGACCGGTGCCGGAGCACCTTCGTAGACGTCCGGGGTCCACAGGTGGAACGGCACCAGCGACAGTTTGAACGCCAGGCCGACCAGCATCATGCCCAGGCCCAGCTGGGCGATCATGCTTGGCATGCTGGTGGCCGCCAGGGCCTTGCCAATGCCGTCGAAGCTCAGGCTGCCAGCGTCGGCATACAACAGCGCCATGCCGAACAGCAAGAAGGCGGAACCTGCGGCCGAGAGCACCATGTACTTGATGCCGGCTTCCAGCGAACGCTTGTTGAAGAAGGCATAGGCGACCAGGCCATAGACCGGTACCGAGAGCAGCTCAAGGCCGATGAACAGGCCAGCCAGGTGCTGCGCGCTGACCAGTACCAGACCGCCCAGGGCGGACATCAGGATCAGCAGGTACAGCTCTTCGCGGTTGCCCGGGTAGCCTTTGCCGCCATCACCCAGGTAGGCGTGGGCGAGGGTGACGCAAGCCAGGGTGGCAACCAGGATCAGCGCCATGTACAGGCAGGCGAAGTTGTCGATGGTCAGCAGCGGGGTGACCGCCAGGGGCGCAACCTTCAGCGCCGGGATGATCGACAGCAGGGCCAGGTTCAGGCCCACGGTCGACAGCAGGAAGGTTTGCGAGTGGTTGCGCCGCCAGGCGATCGCCAGCATCACCACGACCGTGGTGATGGTGGTGATCAGCAGCGGCGCAAGCGCGATAAAGTGTTGAATCGTCAGGTCCATAGCGCTCTTACCGGGCCGAAGCGAGTTGAGTGAAAGCGGAACCCAGCCACTGCTGTACACCACTCATGGTGGCGGCAGAAGTGTCCAGGAACGGCTGTGGGTAGACGCCCAGCAGGATCAGCAGGCCAGCCAGGCCCAGCACCATGATCAGTTCGCGGGTGTCCATGCCAGCCAGGACTTCATCGGATTTGGCCGGGCCGAAGTAGGCGCGGTGAATCATGATCAGCGAGTACACCGAACCGAACACCAGGCCGGAAGTAGCGATCACGGTGACCCACGGCGAAGCGACGAAGCTGCCGATCAGGATCAGGAATTCGCCAACGAAGTTACCGGTGCCTGGCAGGCCCAGGGAGGCGGCGGCGAAGAACAGGCTGATGGCCGGCAGGTAGGCAATGCGGTGCCACAGACCGCCCATCTGACGCATGTCACGGGTATGCAGGCGCTCGTACAGCTGGCCACTGAGAATAAACAGTGCCGCTGCCGACAGGCCGTGAGCCAGCATCTGGATCACCGCGCCTTGCAGGGCCTGCTGGCTGCCGGAGTAGATACCGATCAGCACGAAGCCCATGTGCGAAACGCTGGAGAAGGCGATCAGGCGCTTGATGTCGGTCTGGGCGAAAGCCAGGAAGGCACCATAGAAAATCCCGATCAGACCCAGGGTCATGGCAATCGGCGCAAACTCGGCCGAAGCGTTCGGGAACAGCGGCAGGGCGAAACGCAGCAGGCCGTAGGCCGCAGTCTTCAGCAAGATA
Source organism: Pseudomonas sp. NPDC087612 (assembly GCF_044743505.1). Classification (NCBI taxonomy): domain Bacteria; kingdom Pseudomonadati; phylum Pseudomonadota; class Gammaproteobacteria; order Pseudomonadales; family Pseudomonadaceae; genus Pseudomonas; species Pseudomonas sp. NPDC087612. Next base: position 108,482 of record NZ_JBIUWO010000013.1, on the reverse strand, counting down.
CCGGCGAGGTCGACGGAACCTGCGGTCGGTGCCTGGGCGTGAGCGTCAGGCAGCCAGGAGTGGAACGGCACAACCGGCAGCTTGACCGCGAAGGCGATGAAGAAGCCGAGCATCAGCAGGTACTCGGTGCCCGCCGGCAGGTCGGCCTTGAGCAACTGGGTGTAATCGAAGGTGATCACACCGGTGTTGCTGTAGTTGACCAGTACCAGACCAAGGATCGCCACCAGCATGATCAGGCCGCTGGCCTGGGTGAAGATGAAGAACTTGGTGGCGGCGTAGATCCGGGTCTTCTTGCCATCCGAGGAGCTGTGACCCCAGAGCGCGATGAGGAAATACATCGGCACCAGCATCATTTCCCAGAAGAAGAAGAACAGGAACAGGTCCAGGGCCAGGAACACACCGACCACGCCGCCCAGGATCCACATCAGGTTGAGGTGGAAGAAGCCGACGTGGCGAGTGATCTCTTTCCACGAGCACAGTACCGAGAGCACACCGAGCAGGCCGGTGAGCAGGATCATCAGCAGCGACAGGCCATCGAGGGCCAGGTGCAGGCTGATGCCGAAGCGTTCGATCCACAGCACTTTGAATTCGAACGCCCACTCGGGCGCGGCGCCCGGTGCAGGGGCCAGGGTGTAGTCCCCGTTGGCCCACAGCCAGAGGCCGATACCAAGCAGCAGGGACATGGTCAGCAGCGCAATCCAGCGCGGCAGGGTGGCGCCGAAGCGCTCACCCAGCCAGCACAGCAGGCCGCCGATGAAGGGGATCAGGATCAGCCAAGGCAAAATCATGACGGGCTCAATTCCTTTCGCAAAGTCGCAAGGTTCATATCAGACCGCAGCCATAACAACGGCACCGAGCACAAGCACGGCACCTACGGCGATCGAAGCGGTGTACCAGCGCAGCTGACCGGTTTCGGTTTTGCTCATGGCGGCATGACCGCCCTTCGCCATACGCGGAATCAGGCCAATGCTGCGGTCAACCGGATCCTTGCGCAGGATGTGGCTGATCAGCAGGTAAGGTTTGACGAACAGCTTGTCGTAGATCCAGTCGAAGCCCCAGGCGGCGAACCACCAGGCCGACAGCACACGACCGATGCCGCTGTTGGCAATCGCGGTAACCAGGCGACGCTTGCCCAGGAACAGCATCGCCGCCAGCAGGATACCGGCGATGGCGATGGCGCCCGAGGCGATTTCCAGGCTGTGCTTGGCTTCGCCGCCGGCATGGCCGACGCTCTGCGGCAGCACGCCCGCCAGCGGTGGATGAATCCAGGCACCGACGAAGGTCGACAGCACGATCAGCACGCCCAGCGGCAGCCAGTGGGAAATCCCGTGGCCGGCGTGAGCTTCGGTCTTGGCTTCGCCGTGGAAGGCGATGAAGATCAGGCGGAAGGTGTACAGCGAGGTCATGAAGGCACCGACCAGGCCGGCGTACAGCAGACCGTTGTTGCCGCTGGCGAAGGCTTCCCAGAGGATCTCGTCTTTCGAGTAGAAGCCGGCGGTCAGCAGCGGCAGGGCAGCCAGGGCGGCACCACCGACGATGAAGCTGGCGTAGGCCAGTGGCAGTTTCTTCCACAGGCCGCCCATCTTGAAGATGTTCTGCTCGTGGTGGCAGGCAACGATCACCGCACCGGAAGCAAGGAACAGCAGGGCCTTGAAGAAGGCGTGGGTCATCAGGTGGAAGATCGCGCCTTCCCAGGCACCAACGCCCAGGGCCAGGAACATGTAGCCGATCTGGCTCATGGTCGAGTAGGCGAGGATGCGCTTGATGTCGGTCTGCACCAGGGCGGCAAAGCCGGCCAGCACCAGGGTCACGCCGCCGACCACACCGACCAGGTGCAGCACGTCAGGGGCCAGGGCGAACAGGCCGTGGGTACGGGCAATCAGGTAAACGCCCGCGGTCACCATGGTTGCCGCGTGGATCAGTGCCGAAACCGGGGTAGGGCCGGCCATCGCGTCGGCAAGCCAGGTCTGCAGCGGCAGTTGGGCCGATTTACCGACCGCGCCACCGAGCAGCATCAGGGTTGCCAGGACCATCCAGAAATCACCCGCCTGGAATTTCTGCGGGGCCAGCACCAGCAGTTCCTGAACGTTCAGGGTGCCCAGTTGCTGGAACAGGATGAACAGGCCGATGGCCATGAACACGTCGCCGATTCGGGTGACGATGAAGGCTTTGAGTGCGGCGTTACCGTTGTTGCGGTTGCTGTAGTAGAAACCGATCAACAGGTACGAACACAGGCCCACGCCTTCCCAACCGAAGTAGATGAACAGCAGGTTGTCGCCCAGGATCAGGAACAGCATGCTGGCAATGAACAGGTTGGTGTAGGCGAAGAAGCGCGAGTAACCGGCTTCACCGCGCATGTACCAGGAGGCGAACAGGTGGATCAGGAAGCCGACGCCGACCACCACGCCAAGCATGGTCACCGACAGGCCGTCCAGGTACAGGGTGAAGTTCGGCGCAAAGCCGTCCACCGACATCCACTGCCAGAGCAGCTGGCTGTACGCGCCGCCTGCAGGCGGGGCGACATTGAACTGCCAGATCACGTAGGCGGCGACGATGGCCGAGAGGCCCACCGAACCGACGCCAACCAGCGCCGACAGGTTCTCGGACCAGCGGCCGCGCGAGAACGACAGCAGCAGGAAGCCGATCAGGGGGAATACGAACGTCAGAAAGAGAAGGTTCATCCGCGCATCTCACTGGCAGCATCGATATCGAGAGTGTGGAAGCGGCGATACAGCTGCAACAGGATCGCCAGGCCGATACTGGCCTCGGCCGCTGCCAGGCTGATCACCAGGATGAACATGATCTGTCCATCCGGTTGCGCCCAGCGGCTGCCGGCGACGATGAAAGCCAGTGCCGAGGCGTTCATCATGATTTCCAGGCTCATCAACACGAAAAGAATATTGCGGCGCACCATCAGGCCGACAAGGCCGAGGCAGAACAGGATGCCGGCGACGGCCAGGCCATGTTCGAGAGGAATTGCTGGCATGTGATTACTCCTTCGCCTCGTTGCGGCCGAGGTGGAAAGCCGTCACCGCTGCGGCGAGCAGCAGCATCGAGGCCAGTTCCACCACCAGCAGGTAAGGGCCGAACAGGCTGATGCCGACGGCCTTGGCGTCAACCGTGGTGTGGCCGATGCCGGCGCCGCTTTCGCTGGCGAACAGCACGTACAGCAGTTCGACCAGCAGCAGTGCGCCAAGCACCACCGGGCCGAGCCAGATGCCCGGCTTGAGCCAGCCGCGTTCCTGGGCGACCGAAGCCGGCCCGAGGTTGAGCATCATCACCACGAAGACGAACAGCACCATGATGGCGCCAGCGTAGGCGATCACTTCCAGGACACCGGCGAACGGAGCGCCGAGGGCGAAGAAGGTCATCGCCACGGAGATCAGCGAAATGATCAGGTAGAGCAGGGCGTGCACGGGGTTGGTGTTGGTGATCACCCGAAGGGTGGACACCACAGCGACACCGGATGCGAAATAGAAAGCGAATTCCATCTTTCTTCCTTAAGGGAGCAAGCTCTTCACGTTGATCGGCTCGGCTTCGTTCTGCGCGGCGCCTTTCGGCTTGCCGGCAACAGCCATACCTGCAACACGGTAGAAGTTGTAGTCAGGGTTCTTGCCGGGGCCGGAGATCAGCAGATCTTCTTTCTCGTACACCAGGTCCTGACGTTTGAACTCGGCCATCTCGAAATCCGGGGTGAGCTGGATCGCGGTGGTCGGGCAGGCTTCCTCGCAGAGGCCGCAGAAAATGCAACGGGAGAAGTTGATGCGGAAGAACTCCGGGTACCAACGACCGTCTTCTGTTTCGGCTTTCTGCAGCGAGATGCAACCGACCGGGCAAGCCACGGCACACAGGTTGCACGCTACACAGCGCTCTTCGCCATCCGGGTCGCGGGTCAGGACGATGCGGCCACGGTAGCGTGGCGGCAGGTAGACCGGCTCTTCGGGGTACTGCAGGGTGTCACGTTTGCGAAAACCGTGAGAGAACACCATCACCAGGCTGCGCAGCTGGGTGCCAGTGCCCTTAACGATGTCGCCAATATATTTGAACATGGGTCAAATCCTCACTGGGCCGCAACAGCTGGCGTGTTGAGCAACACGAGCGCAGCGGTCACCAGCAAATTGATCAGGGTCAGCGGCAGGCAGAACTTCCAGCTGAAGTCCATCACCTGGTCATAGCGCGGGCGCGGAATAGAGGCGCGCAGCAGGATGAACAGCATGATGAAGAACGCGGTCTTCAGGGCGAACCAGACGAACGACAGTTGCGGCAGGATGCCGAACGGTCCGTGCCAGCCACCGAAGAACAGGGTTACCAGCAGCGCCGAGATCAGGATGATGCCGATGTACTCACCGACGAAGAACATGCCCCATTTCATGCCGGCATATTCAATGTGGTAACCGTCGGCCAGTTCCTGTTCCGCTTCCGGCTGGTCGAACGGGTGACGGTGAGTCACGGCGACGCCAGCGATGAAGAAGGTGCAGAAGCCGAAGAACTGCGGAATGATGAACCACAGGTTCTGGGCCTGGTAGTCAACGATATCGCGCATGTTGAACGAGCCGACCTGGGCAACGATGCCCATCAGCGCCAGGCCCATGAACACTTCGTACGACACGGTCTGGGCCGAGGCCCGCAGGCTGCCGAGCAGGGCGTACTTGTTGTTCGATGACCAGCCGGCGAACAGTACCGCGTATACCGAAAGGCCGGCCATGGCGAAGAAGAACAGCAGGCCGATGTTCAGGTCCGCAACACCCCAGGTCGGGGTGATCGGGATGATCGCGAAGGCGATAAGCAAGGCGCTCATGGCCACCACCGGCGCCAGGGTGAAGATCACCTTGTCGACGAAGGGCGGGTTCCAGTCTTCCTTGAAGAACATCTTGAGCATGTCGGCAGCGATCTGGAACATGCCGAACGGGCCGACGCGGTTCGGACCGTAGCGGTCCTGCCACCAGCCCAGCAGGCGCCGCTCGACGAAGCTGAGCAGCGCACCGCAGACCACCACGGCCAGCAAGACCACGATGGCCTTGATGACGGTGATGATCACATCGATCACTTCAGGGGTGAACCAGGTCATTGTGCTGCCTCCTGCAGGCCTTCGACGGATGCACCGAAGATGGCTGGCGGAATGCCGGCCAGGCCTTTCGGCAGGGCAACCAGGCCTGCGCCCAGTTCTTCATTGATGCGCAGCGGCAGACGCAGGGCAACGCCGGCGACGTTGAGGCTGAGCAGGGCGCCGTCGTTGACACCCAGGCGGTCGGCTTCGGACTTGGCCAGGGCCACGTAGGCTTCTGGGATGCGCTCTTGCACCGGGGCGGCGCGCGAGGAGTTCTCTTCGCTGCCGAACAGGTGGTAGAACGGCACCGCTTGCCAGGTGCCACGGGCCGGAGCGAAAGCTGCCGGAACGCTGGCGAACCAGTTGAGCTTGTCGCCCTGGGTTTCGATCAGGCGGGTGCCCGGGTCGCCTGCGCGCAGGTGACCACCGACCTCGTCCTGGAACTTGTTCCAGGCTTGCGGCGAGTTCCAGCCCGGCGACCAGGCGAACGGCACTTGCGAGCGCGGCTCGGCCGAACCCGAGTAACCTTCCATGGAGAAGGCGAACGCGGTGTCCTTGTCTTGCGGGGTACGCGGCTCGTGCACGCTGATGTTGGCGCGCATGGCGGTACGGCCGGAGTAGCGCAGCGGCTCACGCGCAAGCTTCATGCCCTTGATGCGGAACGACGCGGACGGTGCGGCGTTGACGATGCCGGACAGTTGCGGCGCGACCGCGGCGCAGGCGCTGGTGACGTGGTCCAGCTGGGTCCAGTCGACCGGCTTGTTGAGCAGGGTGGCACGCAGGGCGTGCATCCAGCGCCAGCCTTCGTGAACCAGGATGCTGCTGTCCAGGTAGGTTGGGTCGAACACCTGGAAGAAACGCTGGGCGCGGCCTTCCAGGCTGACCAGGGTGCCGTCGCCTTCGGCGAAGGTCGCCGCCGGCAGCACCAGGTGGGCGCGGTCGGTGGTGGCGGTCTTCTGGTGATCGGCAACGATGACCACCTTGGCGGCGGCCAGGGCAGCGTCGACCTTGGCCGCGGCAACGCGGCTGTACAGGTCATTTTCGAGCACGACAATGGCGTCGGCCTTGCCTTCGATCACCGCATCCAGCGCGGCATCGATCGACTCGCCACCGAGCATGGCCAGGCCCAGGCTGTTGGCCTCGGGCACCACCAGGCTCAGCGAGCCGTTCTTCTCGCGCAGCTTGAGGGCCTTGGCGATGTTGGCCGCGGCTTCGATCAGGGCGTTGGAGGCCAGCGAGGTACCGGCAACCACCAGCGGACGGTTGGCGGCCACCAGGGCGTCGGCGATGCGCTTGGCCAGGGCCAGGGCTTCGGCGTCCAGGCCGTCAACGGCTGGCGCGCTCGGGTCGATGGCGTGAGCCACGGCGAAACCGATGCGGGCGAGGTCGTCCGGCGCGGCGTGCACGCACTCTTCGGCGACGTCATCGAGCTTGGTTTCGGCCAGGCTTGCGATAAACAGCGGGTACATGGCGTGCTGGCCGATGTTCTTCACCGCGGCATCGAGCCACGGCTGAACGCGCATGGCATCGGCCATGGCTTCGGCCTTGCCCTTGACCGACTGGCGCAGGGCCAGGGCCACGCGGGCAGCGGTCTGGGTCAGGTCTTCGCCGAGGACGAACACCGCGTCATGGTCTTCCATGTCGCGCAGGGTCGGCACTGGCAGCGGGCTGTCGTTGAGCACTTGCAGGGCCAGGCGTACGCGGGCCAGCTCAGCGGCTTCCATACCCGAGTAGAAGTGCTCGGCGCCGACCAGCTCACGCAGGCCGTAGTTGCTTTCAAGGCTGGCACGCGGCGAACCGATACCGACGATATTGCGCCCACGCAGCATGTCCGCGGCCTTGTCCAGGGCGGCATCCAGGCTCAGCTTGGTGCCGTCGGCCAGCAGTGGCTGACGTGGACGGTCTTCACGGTTGACGTAGCCATAGCCGAAACGGCCACGGTCGCAGAGGAAGTACTGGTTGACCGAACCGTTGAAGCGGTTTTCGATCCGGCGCAGTTCGCCGTAGCGCTCACCCGGGCTGATGTTGCAACCGCTGGAGCAGCCATGGCAGATGCTCGGGGCGAACTGCATGTCCCATTTGCGGTTGTAGCGCTCGGAGTGGGTCTTGTCGGTGAACACACCGGTCGGGCAGACCTCGGTGAGGTTGCCGGAGAACTCGCTCTCGAGGGTGCCATCTTCAACGCGACCGAAGTAGACGTTGTCGTGGGCACCGAATACGCCCAGGTCGGTACCGCCGGCGTAGTCCTTGTAGTAACGCACGCAACGGTAGCAGGCGATGCAGCGGTTCATCTCGTGGGCGATGAACGGGCCGAGCTCCTGGTTCTGGTGGGTACGCTTGGTGAAACGGTAGCGGCGCTCGTTGTGGCCGGTCATTACCGTCATGTCTTGCAGGTGGCAGTGACCGCCTTCCTCACAGACCGGGCAGTCGTGCGGGTGGTTGGTCATCAGCCATTCGACGACGCTGGCACGGAATACCTTGGCTTCTTCGTCTTCGATGGAAATCCAGCTGCCATCGGTGGCAGGGGTCATGCAGGACATGACGATGCGACCACGGGTGTCGTTCTCGTCGGTGTACTGCTTGACCGCGCACTGGCGGCAGGCACCGACGCTACCGAGCGCCGGGTGCCAGCAGAAATAGGGGATGTCGAGGCCGAGCGACAGACACGCCTGTAACAGGTTGTCTGCGCCGTTGACTTCGAGCTCTTTGCCGTCTACGTGGATAGTGGCCATGGTTCAAAGTTCTTCGTTGGCCCGCGTCTGCGGGCGTGGCTAATGGAAATCTGTGTGCCTGCAGCCCGCGACAGGTGTCCCCGGGCGAGCTGGGCAGGCAGCGGGCGGCACGGACCGCCCGCGTTGTTATTCGTTATGCGCCGACGACGATCGGCTTCGCCAGGTCCGGGCGCAGGCCGGCAGCGGCAGCAGCCGGTGCCTGGGCGGCAATGCCAGCCTCGAACTCAGGGCGGAAGTACTTGATCGCGCTACCCAGCGGCTCAACGGCGCCCGGTGCGTGGGCACAGAAGGTCTTGCCTGGGCCGAGGAAACCGACCAGACCCAGCAGGGTCTCGATGTCGCCCTGCTGGCCCTGGCCTTTCTCGAGGGCGCGCAGGAGCTTGACGCTCCACGGCAGGCCGTCGCGGCACGGGGTGCAGAAGCCACAGGATTCACGGGCGAAGAACTCTTCCATGTTGCGCAGCAGCGAGACCATGTTGACGCTGTCGTCCACGGCCATGGCCAGGCCGGTACCCATGCGGGTGCCGACCTTGGCGATGCCACCGGCGTACATTTGCGCGTCCAGGTGCTCGGGCAGCAGGAAACCGGTACCGGCGCCGCCTGGCTGCCAGCACTTGAGCTTGAAGCCATCGCGCATGCCGCCGGCGTAGTCTTCGAACAGCTCGCGGGCCGGGACGCCGAACGGCAGCTCCCACAGGCCCGGGTTCTTGACCTTGCCGGAGAAGCCCATCAGCTTGGTGCCGTGGTCTTCGCTGCCTTCGCGGGCCAGCGACTTGTACCAGTCGATGCCGTTGCCGACGATGGCCGGCACGTTGCACAGGGTCTCGACGTTGTTCACGCAGGTCGGCTTGCCCCACACGCCAACGGCGGCAGGGAAGGGCGGCTTGGAGCGCGGGTTGGCGCGGCGGCCTTCGAGGGAGTTGATCAGAGCGGTTTCTTCACCGCAGATGTAGCGCCCGGCACCGGTGTGGACGAACAGCTCGAAGTCGAAGCCGCTGCCGAGGATGTTCTTGCCCAAAAGGCCGGCAGCCTTGGCTTCCTCGACCGCACGGGTGAGGTTGCGCGCTGCGGTGGTGTATTCGCCACGCAGGAAGATGTAGCCGCGGTAGGCCTTCAGCGCGCGGGCGCTGATCAGCATGCCTTCGATCAGCAGATGGGGCTGTTGCTCCATCAGCATGCGGTCTTTCCAGGTGTTGGGCTCCATTTCGTCCGCGTTGCACAGCAGGTAGCGGATGTTCATGGATTCGTCTTTGGGCATCAGGCCCCATTTGACGCCGGTGGGGAAGCCCGCACCGCCACGGCCCTTGAGGCCGGAATCTTTTACGGTCTGGACGATATCGTCCTGGGACATTTGCGCCAGGGCCTTGCGGGCGGCGGCGTAGCCGTCCTTGGCCTGGTACTCGTCGAGCCACAGCGGCTCGCCGTCGTCACGCAGGCGCCAGGTCAGCGGATGGGTTTCAGCCGAACGCGCAATGCGGTTGGCCGGGCCGAAGGAAGTGATGGTCATACGTAACCCTCCAGCAGTTTGGAGACGCCAGCAGGCTGCACGTCGCCAAAGGTGTCGTCGTCGATCATCAGCGCCGGGGCCTTGTCGCAGTTACCCAGGCAGCATACCGGCAGCAGGGTGAAGCGCCCGTCTGCGGTGGTCTGGCCGAGGCCAATGCCCAGCTCGCTCTGGATCTGGCTGACCACCGACTCGTGACCGCCGATGTAGCAGACCATGCTGTCGCAGACGCGGATGATGTGCCGGCCAACCGGTTGACGGAAGATCTGGCTATAGAAAGTAGCCACACCTTCGACGTCGCTGGCAGGAATGCCGAGCACTTCGCCGATGGCGTAGATGGCGCCGTCCGGCACCCAGCCGCGTTCCTTCTGGACGATCTTCAGGGCTTCGATGGACGCCGCGCGCGGGTCCTCGTAGTGATGCATCTCGTGCTCGATGGCCGAGCGCTCGGTTTCGCTCAGGGCGAAACGGTCGGTTTGGATAAGCGTGCTGTTCATGCTTAGCGGTCCACGTCAGCCATAACGAAGTCGATACTGCCCAGGTACGCAATGAGGTCCGCGACCATGCTGCCGCGGATCACCGAAGGGATCTGCTGCAGGTGCGGGTAGCTCGGGGTACGGATCCGGGTGCGGTAGCTCATGGTGCCGCCGTCGCTCGTCAGGTAGTAACTGTTGATGCCCTTGGTCGCCTCGATCATCTGGAAGGACTCGTTGGCCGGCATCACCGGGCCCCACGAAACCTGCAGGAAGTGAGTGATCAGGGTTTCGATGTGCTGCAGGGTGCGCTCTTTCGGTGGCGGCGTGGTCAGCGGGTGATCCGCCTTGTACGGGCCTTCCGGCATGTTGCGCAGGCACTGGTCGATGATGCGGATACTCTGGCGCATCTCCTCGACACGGACCATGCAGCGATCGTAGGCATCGCCGTTGTGGGCCAGCGGCACTTCGAACTCGAAGTTCTCATAGCCGGAGTAAGGGCGGGCCTTGCGCAGGTCGAAGTCCAGACCGGTGGAGCGCAGGCCGGCACCGGTGACGCCCCATTCCAGGGCCTCTTTGGTGTTGTACTGGGCAACGCCGATGGTCCGGCCCTTGAGGATGCTGTTCTGCAGGGCGGCCTTGGTGTATTCGTCGAGGCGCTTGGGCAGCCAGTCGACGAAGTCTTTCACCAGCTTTTCCCAGCCGCGCGGCAGGTCGTGGGCAACGCCGCCGATGCGGTACCAGGCCGGGTGCAGACGGAAGCCGGTGATGGCTTCGATCACGGTGTAGGCGCGCTGACGGTCGGTGAAGGTGAAGAACACCGGGGTCATGGCGCCGACGTCCTGGATGTAGGTACCCAGGAACAGCAGGTGGCTGGTGATGCGGAAGAACTCGGCGAGCATGATGCGGATCACGTCGACCTTCTGCGGCACCTGGATACCGGCCAGCTTCTCTACCGCCAGCACGTACGGCAGGTTGTTCATCACCCCGCCGAGGTAGTCGATACGGTCGGTGTAGGGGATGAAGCTGTGCCAGGACTGGCGCTCGGCCATCTTCTCGGCGCCACGGTGGTGGTAGCCGATGTCCGGGACGCAGTCGACGATCTCTTCGCCGTCCAGCTGCAGGACGATACGGAAGGCACCGTGGGCCGAAGGGTGGTTCGGGCCGAGGTTGAGGAACATGTAGTCCTCGTTGGCGCCGGAACGCTTCATGCCCCAGGCCTCAGGATTGAAGCGCGCGGCTTCTTCCTCAAGCTGCTGCTTGGCCAGGGTCAGGCTGTACGGATCGAACTCGGTGGCGCGCGCAGGGTAGTCCTTGCGCAGCGGGTGACCTTCCCAGGTCGGCGGCATCATGATCCGGGTCAGGTGCGGGTGGCCGGCAAAGTCGATGCCGAACATGTCCCAGACTTCACGCTCGTACCAGTTGGCGTTGGGCCAGATGCCGGTGACGGTGGGCAGGTTCAGGTCGCCTTCGCGCAAGGCCACCTTGATCATCACGTCGCTGTTCCGCTCCACCGACAGCAGGTGGTAGAACACACTGAAGTCGGCGCCCGGCAGGCCGCGGCGCTGGGTGCGCAGGCGCTCGTCGACGCCGTGCAGGTCGTAGAGCATGCTGTACGGCTTGGCGACGTGGCGCAGGAAACTCAGCACGTCCTTGAGTTTTTCGCGGGTAACCCAAAGCACCGGCATGCCGGTGCGGGTTTCCTGGGCGACGAACGCTTCGGGGCCGAATTTGTTGTTCAGTTCGACGACCACATCCTGGTCGTCAGCCTTGTAAGGCGGGATATAAATAGCGGTGTCCGCTGTCATGGTCTCGGTCGCTTTCGGTCAACGTAGAGAATGAAGCCAGGCTGCCTGTCGCGCATGCGCAGGCAACAGGTCGCTGGATCAGACTTCGTCGGGGCTGCGCAGGTTGGTGACCTGGATGCGCTGTTCACGGCGTTGCTCTTTCTGCGACGGCATCTCGGCACGGTAAATGCCTTGATCACCGACAACCCAGGAAAGAGGACGACGCTCCTGGCCAATCGACTCCTGCAACAGCATCAGGCCTTGCAGGAAGGCTTCAGGGCGAGGCGGGCAGCCAGGCACGTAGACATCCACGGGGAGGAACTTGTCGACCCCCTGAACGACCGAGTAAATGTCGTACATGCCACCGGAGTTGGCGCACGAACCCATGGAGATGACCCATTTGGGTTCGAGCATCTGCTCGTACAGGCGCTGAATGATCGGCGCCATCTTGATGAAGCAGGTGCCGGCGATGACCATGAAGTCGGCCTGACGCGGCGATGCCCGGATGACTTCGGCGCCGAAGCGGGCGATGTCGTGGGGCGCCGTGAAGGCCGTGGTCATTTCCACGTAGCAGCAGGAGAGGCCGAAGTTGTACGGCCACAGGGAGTTCTTACGCCCCCAGTTGACCGCGCCACTGAGCACATCTTCAAGTTTGCCCATGAAGATGTTCTTGTGGACCTGGTCCTCTAGCAGCGAATCGGAGACGGTTTCCCGCTCTCCGATTGGATATTGCTCGTTGGGAGCATCCGGGTCGATTCTGGTGAGATTGTATTGCATTGCCAAAGCCTCATTGTTTCAGCTTCGCTTGCCGCTTGCGACGACCTTCGGGAGCCCAATCAAGTGCCCCGACGCGCCATAGGTAGACAAGACCTGCCAACAGAATTGCTATGAAAACGAGTGCTTCGACGAATCCGGTCCAGCCGCTTTCGCGGACGGACACAGACCATGCAAAGAGAAAGAGGGCTTCGATATCGAAGATCACGAACAGCATCGCGACCAGATAGAATTTGGCTGACAGGCGCAAGCGGGCGCCGCCAGTGGGCAGCATGCCGGACTCGAAGGGTTCGTTCTTGCTGCGGCCCCAGGCCTTGCTGCCGAGCAGGGCGGACAGACCGAGCATGAAGGCACACAGGCCTACGACACCCAAAAGGAAAATGGCAAAGCCCCAGTTGTGGGCGATGAGTCCTGTCGAATCGGGCATGCTGAAAATCCTTATACAGAGACCAGTCTCTGCGGCTTGAAAAGAAGTAGAGCAGTGACGATATGTCGCAGCGGAATCTATCGCGCTGATTTTATGGGTAAACCCGGTGCAAGTAAAATTTCTGCAGCAAATTTATTCGTAAGATTAAGAACAAAAATCTTTCGTAACAGGCTGCAGGCCACGCAGGCCGGGCATTGCCCCGGGTTCTGTTAATTATGTTTCTTGCAAAACGTAATGAACCAGCAACTTCGTAATGATAATAAATATCATTTGAAGCGGTGCGATTAGTCCTACTGTTCGAGTCAACTACAAAGTTGTGCAACATGGTCGTCACCCGCAAGTTTCCACACCCTGTGTTTTAACCTGTTTTTTCTTGCCCCGCCGCGCTCTGGGTCAAGGCTTTTGCCGATTGCCTGGTGTAGGCCGAGGCGGCAATCGCCCATTGTCCCAGCCAGTAGGCAATGATGATCAGGTACTGGGCGGCGCCGAACGGGCTGACGAAGCTGTCGATACCGATCAGGCTGTCGGAAAACACGAAAGACACCGCGCCCAGCGCTGCCAGGCCGCCACAGGCCAGGGCGCGCCAGAGCATGGCGCTGATGGCCAGGGCGTACACGGTGACCGGTATCAGCAGTTCACCCAGGCCTGAGCTGATCAGCAGCCCCAGCAGTAACGCGCCGACAATCGCCGAACCGAGCAGGGCTGCGGGCGCCAGCTGGCGGTTCTCACCCAGGTAGCCGCGCAGGTAGGCCAGGTGCGCGCAGAGAAAGGCCGCCAGGCCAAACACAAACAGGTCGCCCGGTACGGCCAGAAGGATGTCGCCGAGCAAGGAAAAGCCCAGGCCGATGATGATCCAGCGCCGGTAGGGGGTGGGTTCTGCGGTGCTGAGCCAGTAGATCAGCGCCAGCACCGGGATCGGCTTGACCGCCAGCCCCAGCAGCGCATTGGCGCTGGCCAGTGCATATATATAGAAGGCTGCGCCGAGCAGGGCCAGGCAGAGCAGGGTGACAGGGCGGGACATGGCCGATCCTTGGTGTTGTTGTGCACCTAGCATAGCCTGTAGGAGCGGGCTTGACCCGCGATAGCGGTCAATCAGCAACATCGCTATCGCGGGGCAAGCCCGCTCCCACAAAAAACAAAACCCGGGGCCCCATCACAGGCCCCGGGTCTTGCGTGTTACCCGAATGTCAGCAACCGATCAGCGATCAGTGGAACTGCTCTTCTTCAGTCGAACCGGTCAGTGCGGTTACCGAAGACTTGCCACCCTGGATCACGGTGGTCATGTCGTCGAAGTAGCCGGTGCCGACTTCCTGCTGGTGGGCGACGAAGGTGTAGCCTTTCGAGGCGTCAGCGAACTCTTGCTCTTGCAGCTTGACGTAGGCGGTCATGTCGTTGCGGGCGTAGTCGTGCGCCAGGTTGAACATGCCGTGCCACATGTTGTGGATACCGGCCAGGGTGATGAACTGGTGCTTGTAGCCCATGGCCGACAGTTCGCGCTGGAACTTGGCGATGGTGGCGTCGTCCAGGTTCTTCTTCCAGTTGAAGGAAGGCGAGCAGTTGTACGACAGGATCTGGTCCGGGTATTCCTTCTTGATCGCTTCGGCGAAGCGGCGGGCTTCGTCCAGGTCCGGCTTGGCGGTTTCACACCAGATCAGGTCGGCGTATGGCGCGTAGGCCAGGCCGCGGGCGATGGCTTGATCGAGGCCGGCACGAACTTTGTAGAAGCCTTCCTGGGTACGCTCGCCAACCACGAACGGCTGGTCGTACGGGTCGCAGTCGCTGGTCAAGAGGTCAGCGGCGTTGGCGTCGGTACGGGCCAGGATGATGGTCGGTACGCCGGCAACGTCGGCCGCCAGACGGGCAGCGCTCAGCTTCTGTACGGCTTCCTGGGTAGGAACCAGTACCTTGCCGCCCATGTGGCCGCATTTTTTCACCGAGGCCAGCTGGTCTTCGAAGTGCACGCCGGCGGCGCCTGCTTCGATCATGTTCTTCATCAGCTCGTAGGCGTTCAGTACGCCACCGAAACCGGCTTCGGCGTCAGCCACGATCGGCGCGAAGTAGTCGATGTAGCCTTCGTCGCCCGGGTTCTTGCCGGCTTTCCACTGGATCTGGTCAGCGCGACGGAACGAGTTGTTGATGCGCTTGACCACGGTTGGCACCGAGTCCACCGGGTACAGCGACTGGTCCGGGTACATGGATTCGGCCGAGTTGTTGTCGGCAGCCACTTGCCAGCCGGACAGGTAGATGGCCTGGATACCGGCTTTGACCTGTTGTACCGCCTGGCCGCCGGTCAGGGCGCCCATGCAGTTGACGAAATCTTTTTCTGGACGGAAGGACGGGTGTGCGCCCTGGGTGACCAGCTTCCACAGCTTCTCGGCACCCAGACGGGCCAGGGTGTGCTCAGGCTGGATCGAGCCACGCAGACGAACGACATCAGCGGCGGTGTAGGTACGGGTCACGCCTTTCCAGCGCGGGTTCTCGGCCCAGTCTTTTTCGAGGGCTGCAATTTGCTGTTCGCGTGTCAGTGCCATGGAAATAAACCTCGTCGCATCGGTCTTGGGTAAAAATTCTCGCTCTCTACTGCGCAGATCAGAAGCCTGGCAAAGGTCAGTATGGGCGAAATATGCGACGGTCGAACGATGGGGCTCGAAGGGGGAAGTGAGCAGGTGGGCGAGGTTTTCGCTGCAGGGTGGCTCGTGGTTGCCGAACTGCAGTGAACAGTGCTGCCGGGTACCTTTTGATGCGCTTCCGTCCCTCGGGACAACTTCGTTCCAGTCGCAATCTCGTCAAACTGCCTTGTGGGCGGTACAGACACGAGTCGGCTCAGGTGGGTAGGTTAGAGCGCGGCTCGAAAGCCCTTGCCAGGGCCTCTGATTAGCGGGAGCGGGGCCATCATGCCTCGGCGGTTCGGGGTCGTCAAATGTTTTGTAGTGGTTTTTTATCACCACTACATCTTTCGTCTAATGCGACTCCTCAGTCAGTTTCGAGGCCTTTGGTCGAGGCCTTGATTTGTCTGGGTTCAGTCCAAAGCGTCGACTTTTACCCGCAATGTCATGTTTTCACCGCGCTGGGTGCTGTAACTGAGCGCTGAAGCACTGCGTTCGGACTGACTCTGCTGGTTGACCCCGGCCAAGGTGATCCACTCACCGAGCTTGCCGCTGACTTTTGTGTCGGTACTTTGCACCTTCACTACATCAGGACGTTCCTGGCTCATCCGGTCATTGTTGGTACTGATGTTCAGGTGCACGGTGTCGCCAGTAACGCTGGCGGTGACGTAGAAGCCCTGGGTGACGTTGCGGTATTCGGTGTCGCTCTGCACCCGGCCGTAGCCATCGGTACTGGTGCTGGTGATCGGGATGCTCTGGCCGACCTGGATCAGCGCCGGGCTGCCTTCGCTGGCTTGCACCTGTTGCAGGCCGCCTTCGCGGTTGGCGGTGCCGTAGCGGATGACCCGGGCATTGCCGCGGTTGTCCTGGAAGTTGCTGTCGTTGTTGTCGACGCTGATCAGAAGCCTGCGCGGCGCGGTGTCCAGTTGCTGCAGCAGGGTGCGCAGGTCGTCGATGCGTTCGGGTTCGGCGTTGACGATCAGTTTGTTTTCAAAGGCGCTGACGCTGCCGTCCTTGCCGATGAAGGCTTGCGCGGTGGGGAGGATTTCAGCGCTGGTGCGGTGACTCAGCGGCAGGACTTCGGTGGCGGCCAGCGCACTCAGGCTGAACGACAGAAGCAGGGAGGCGAGAAGGGGGCGTAGCGGCATGTCCATGATCTCCGCGGGTGGAACGGACATGATGGCAAATTTGTTGGGGTTTTGCCGCCCTCATCGCGGGTCAAGCCCGCTCCCACTGTGGGAGCGGGCTTGACCCGCGATGCTTTTAGGCCAGCTCGCGCGACTCGCGCACCATGTCCACGTGCGGAATGCCCGCCTCGAGGAACTCTTCGCTGACCACCTTGAAGCCAAGGCGCTCGTAGAACGGCGTGGCATGCACCTGGGCGCTGAGCATCTGCTGTTTGAGGTCGCGGTTCTGTGCTTCGACGATGACCGCCTGCATCAGCGCGTCACCGACCTTCAGCCCGCGCCAGTCCTTGAGCACCGAAACCCGGCCGATCTGGCCGTCAGGCAGCAGGCGCGCGGTGCCGATGGCGTAGTCACCTTCCATGGCGAGGAAATGCACGGCGGTGTTGTCGTCGGCATCCCACTCCAACTCCGGCGGCACGTTCTGTTCGGCGATGAACACGGCTTCACGAATACGGCGGATGTCAGCGTTGTCTTTTTGCCAGTCGGCGAGACGGACGCGAATCTTATTCATTGGCGAACCCCAGGCTTCCTTGTTTGACCAGTTCGCAGATCAAGGTAATGCCTTGATCGTTTTCAAGCCACTGCTCAAGGTTTTCAATGTGCAACGCGTCGGCGGCGCAGATCAGCTTCAGCAGCTCGCGCAGCTCGCCCGGCAGCAGGCGGCTCTGGCCGCTGGCGAACAGCAGCAGGTTGTCATCGACTTCCGACCAGGCCAGGCGCGCGCTCGGGTTGCGGATCAGGATCGCGCCTTCGGCCAGGCTCTCGATCAGGTCGGCTTCGTCCAGCGGCTCGCCGCTGACCAGCTCCGGATAACGCGGCTCGGTCATGAACTGGCCGAACCAGGTCAGCAGCAGGCGCTCGTCACCCATGTGTTCGGTGAGCAGCTTCTTCAGGCGGTCGAGGGCATCGTGCTGGATCTGGTGCGGGTCGCTGACCGGCTCGGCATCGGCGTCGGTGTAGCGCTCTTCGTCAGGCAGGAACTGGCTGAGGAAGTCGGTGAAGTGGGTCAGCACTTCAGCGGCGCCCGGGGCGCGGAAACCTACCGAGTAGGTCAGGCAGTCATCTTCGGCAATGCCGTAGTGGGCCAGGCGCGGTGGCAGGTAGAGCATGTCGCCGGGCTCCAGGGACCACTCCTCGCTCTGCTCGAATTCAGCCAGGATGCGCAGGTCGGCGTGCTCCAGCAGCGGGCTGTCGCTGTCGCACATCTGGCCGATCTTCCAGTTGCGCTTGCCCTGGCCTTGCAGCAGGAACACGTCGTAGTTGTCGAAGTGCGGGCCGACGCTGCCGCCGGGCGCGGCGTAGCTGATCATCACATCGTCGATGCGCCAGCTTGGCAGGAAGCGAAAGTGCTCGAGCAGCTCGCCGACTTCCGGCACGAACTGATCGACCGCTTGCACCAGCAGGGTCCAGTCGCGCTCGGGCAGGGTGCTGAAGGCGTCTTCTTCGAACGGGCCGCGGCGCAGCTCCCAAGGGCGCTCGCCATGCTCGATGACCAGGCGCGATTCGACTTCTTCTTCCAGGGCCAGGCCGGCCAGTTCGTCGGCATCGATCGGGCTTTCGAAGTCCGGGAAGGCCTGGCGCACCAGCAGGGGTTTCTTCTGCCAGTAGTCGCGCATGAATTCGCGGGCAGTGAGGCCGCCCAGAAGCTGCAGAGGAGTATCAGGATTCATGTGTAACCTATTGAAAAAAAGTAATTTTCTTTCGGTAATAAAAACGCCCGGCTGAGCCGGGCGTTTACGCGCAGGGCGCAGATCAGACGCGTTTGGCTTGAGCCGCGGCATTACCGATGTAGGAGGCTGGCGTCAGCTTCTTCAGCTCGCTGCGAGCCTCTGCAGGCATGTCCAGGCCATCGATGAAGGTCAGCAGCGCTTCGGGGCTGATGCCTTTGCCACGGGTCAGCTCCTTGAGCTTCTCGTAGGGGTTCTCGATGTTGTAGCGGCGCATGACGGTCTGGATCGGCTCGGCGAGCACTTCCCAGCAGGCGTCGAGGTCTTCGGCGATACGCGCTTGGTTGATTTCCAGCTTGCTGATGCCTTTGAGGCTGGCCTCGTAGGCGATCACGCTGTGGGCGAAACCGACGCCCAGGTTGCGCAGCACGGTGGAGTCGGTCAGGTCACGCTGCCAGCGCGACACCGGCAGCTTGCTGGCCAGGTGCTGGAACAGGGCGTTGGCGATACCCAGGTTGCCTTCGGAGTTTTCGAAGTCGATCGGGTTGACCTTGTGCGGCATGGTCGAGGAGCCGATTTCGCCAGCGATGGTGCGCTGCTTGAAGTAGCCCAGGGAGATGTAGCCCCAGACGTCGCGGTCGAAGTCGATCAGGATGGTGTTGAAGCGGGCGATCGCGTCGAACAGCTCGGCGATGTAGTCGTGCGGCTCGATCTGCGTGGTGTAGGGGTTGAACACCAGGCCCAGCTCGTCTTCGATGAAAGCGCGGGCGTTGGCTTCCCAGTCGATTTGCGGGTAGGCCGACAGGTGGGCGTTGTAGTTGCCCACGGCGCCGTTGATCTTGCCCAGCAGCGGCACGGCGGCAACCTGAGCGATCTGGCGCTCCAGACGGTAGACGACGTTGGCCAGCTCTTTACCCAGGGTGGTCGGCGAAGCCGGTTGGCCGTGGGTGCGCGACAGCATCGGCACGTCGGCGAAGCGGTGGGCCAGCTCGCGGATGGCCTGGGCGATCTGGCGCATCAGCGGCAGCAGCACGCTGTCGCGGCCTTCGCGCAGCATCAGGGCGTGGGACAGGTTGTTGATGTCCTCGCTGGTGCAGGCGAAGTGGATGAATTCACTGACCTTGGCCAGCTCCGGCAGCTTGGCAGCCTGCTCCTTGAGCAGGTACTCGATGGCCTTGACGTCGTGGTTGGTGGTGCGCTCGATCTCTTTGACGCGCTCGGCGTGCTCGAGGGCGAACTCATCGGCCAGGCCGTTGAGCAGGGCGTTGGCTTCGGCGGAAAAAGCCGGAACCTCGGCGATTTGCGGGTGGGCGGCCAGGCGCTGGAGCCAGCGAACCTCGACCAGGGCGCGGAAACGGATCAGGCCGTATTCGCTGAAAATAGGGCGCAGGGCCTGGGTTTTGCCGGCGTAGCGGCCGTCAACAGGGGAAACCGCAGTGAGCGAGGAAAGCTGCATGGGGTGTTCTCGGACAGTCAGGCTTTGAAAAGGGCGCATATCATACATGAAAAACGCGCCCGGGTCGGGTGGCTGACAAATGGTCTGCCGGTAATTCTTTGGCTTTTTCGCGGGTCAAGCCCGCTCCCACAGCAACCTTCGTTCAACTGTGGGAGCGGGCTTGACCCGCGATGGCTTTATCAGCCACGCAACATCGGATACAGCTCTTTGAGCAGTTTGCGCCGGCTGATCACCAGCTGCCAGCGATGCCCGCCGAGCTGCCGCCACAGGCGCGCGGCGCGGATGCCGGCAAGCAGCAGGGCGCGAATCTTCGAGGCGTTGCTGGGCTGCTGCAGGTGGCGCATGTCGCCGTGCACCTGGATGCGCTGGCGCAGGGTGCTCAGGGTGTCCTGGTACAGGGCGCCGCTGGAAGCGATGACATTTTCATGCACCAGGCCGAAATGCTCGGCCTGGGACTGGATTTGCGGCAGGCGGTTGCCAATCACGTCAAGCATGTCGCCGCGCTTGGCCAGCTGGCGCTCAAGGCCCAGCATCGACAGGGCATAGCGCAGCGGCTCGCGCTGCAGGCTGCCGGGGTCGCGCTCCAGGGCGCTGGCCAGGGCGCGGTAGCCGTCGCGCAGGTTCAGGTCGTCACCGCCGAACACCTCCAGGGTGTCCTTGGGGTCGCGTACCAGCAGGCTGCCCAGCATGCAGCCAAGGTTGGCCTCGCTGGCCTGGCCGGTGCGGGCGATACGGTCGACCAGTACCGCAGCCTGGAACACGCCGCCCAGGGCGATCAACTGCTCTTGCATGGCATTCATGCGCGCGCGCTCCACGGCTCGGCGGTTTCGATCACGCCGCCGCCGAGGCAGATTTCGCCGTCATAGAACACCACCGACTGGCCTGGGGTCACGGCCCGCTGCGGCTCGTCGAACACCGCGCGGTAGCCGCCCGGGGTTTGCTCCAGGGTGCAGTGCTGGTCGCTCTGGCGGTAGCGCACCTTGGCGGTCAGGCGCCGTGGGCTGGAAAGGTCAATCGGGTTGACCCAGAAAATTTCTGAAGCGAGCAGGGCGCGGGAGAACAGCCAGGGGTGTTCGTTGCCCTGGCCGACCACCAGCACGTTGCGGGTCAGGTCTTTTTCCAGTACGTACCACGGCTCGTCGCCGGCGTCTTTCAGGCCGCCGATGCCCAGGCCCTGGCGCTGGCCAATGGTGTGGTACATCAGGCCATGGTGACGACCGATGACTTCGCCGTCGGTGGTCTGGATCTCGCCCGGCTGCGCGGGTAGGTACTGCTTGAGGAAGTCGCTGAAGCGCCGCTCGCCGATAAAGCAGATGCCGGTGGAGTCTTTCTTCTTGGCCGTGGCCAGGCCGTGTTTCTCGGCGATGGCACGCACTTCGGGTTTTTCCAGCTCGCCGACCGGGAACAGCGTGCGGGCGATTTCCTTGCCGCCGACGGCGTGCAGGAAGTAGCTCTGGTCCTTGTTCGGGTCCAGGCCCTTGAGCAGTTCGGTACGGCCATCGGTGTCGCGGCGGCGCACGTAGTGACCGGTGGCGATCAGGTCGGCACCGAGCATCAGCGCGTAGTCGAGGAAGGCCTTGAACTTGATTTCGCGGTTGCAGAGGATGTCCGGGTTTGGCGTGCGTCCGGCCTTGTATTCGGCCAGGAAGTGCTCGAAGACGTTATCCCAGTATTCGGCGGCGAAGTTGGCGGTATGCAGCTTGATGCCGATGCGGTCGCACACGGCCTGGGCATCGGCCAGGTCTTCGCGGGCGGTGCAGTATTCGGTGCCGTCGTCCTCTTCCCAGTTCTTCATGAACAGGCCTTCCACCTGGTAGCCCTGCTCCATCAGCAGGAGGGCGGAGACGGAAGAGTCCACGCCGCCGGACATGCCGACGATAACGCGTGTCTTTTCGGGTTCGTAAAGTGCTGGACTGGTCATAGGTACCGGCTGTGTATCTGGAAAAAGACAACGATTCTATCAGGCTGCGGCCTTCAAGGCATCGTTGCTGTCAGTCGCGAATCAGCGCCAGGCTGTGCAGCGGGCCGGCCAGGTAATCGTCGATGCAACGGGGCACCAGTTCGCTGCGCCAGCGCTCGGGGTCGGCCAGCAGCTCCTCGCGGCTCAGCCACACGGCGCGCACGATGTCGCTGTCCAGGGCCCGCTCGGGGTGGTGCTTGAGCGCCCGGGCGGCGAAGCAGATGCGCTGGTAGGTCACGCCGTTGCTGGGGGCGGTGTACAGGTAGATGCCGACCACGCCGGTCAGCTCGACCTCCCAGGCGGTTTCTTCGAGGGTTTCGCGGCGGGCGGCGTCGAGCAGGCTCTCGTTGGCCTCCAGGTGGCCGGCGGGTTGGTTGAAGACGTGCTTGCCGGCCTTGAATTCCTCGACCATGAGGAAGCGGCCCTGGTCTTCGATAATGGTGGCGACGGTGATGTGGGGGCGCACGGTCGATTCTCTCCCTAAGTTGGAAGTTTCAAGCTGCAAGCTACAAGTAAAAGCCGAGCGCGCAAGGCACTTTCTTGTAGCTTGTAGCTTGATACTTAAAGCTAAAAAACCCCGGTGCGTGGCCGGGGTTTTTTCATTCCTTCAAGCTTACAGCGCGGCAATCGCGCTGTTGAAGGTCTGGCTCGGGCGCATCACCTTGCTGGTCAGCTCGGCATCCGGGTAGTAGTAACCACCGATGTCAGCCGGCTTGCCCTGGACGGCGTTGAGCTCGGCGACGATGGTCGCTTCGTTCTCGGCCAGGGCTTTTGCCAGTGGGGCGAAGCGCGCTTGCAGGGCGGCGTCGTCGCTCTGGGCGGCCAGGGCCTGGGCCCAGTACAGGGTCAGGTAGAAGTGGCTGCCGCGGTTGTCGATACCACCAACCTTGCGCGCCGGGGACTTGTTGGTGTCCAGGAACTGGCCGGTGGCCTGGTCCAGGGTCGCCGCCAGTACCTTGGCTTTCGGGTTGGCGTAGGCGTTGCCCAGGTGCTCCAGGGAGGCGGCCAGGGCCAGGAACTCACCCAGCGAATCCCAGCGCAGGAAGTTTTCTTCAACCAGTTGCTGTACGTGCTTTGGAGCCGAGCCGCCGGCGCCGGTTTCGAACAGGCCGCCGTTGTTCATCAGCGGTACGATCGACAGCATCTTGGCGCTGGTGCCCAGCTCCATGATCGGGAACAGGTCGGTCAGGTAGTCGCGCAGCACGTTGCCGGTGACCGAGATGGTGTCCTGGCCAGCACGGATGCGCTGCAGGGAAACCTTCATGGCCTCGACAGGCGACAGGACACGGATGTCCAGGCCTGCGGTGTCGTGGTCTTTCAGGTACTGCTGGACCTTCTCGATCAGCACGCCGTCGTGGGCACGCTGCGGGTCAAGCCAGAACAGCGCCGGGGTGTTGCTGGCGCGGGCACGGTTGACGGCCAGCTTGACCCAGTCCTGGATCGGCGCGTCTTTGGTCTGGCACATGCGGAAGATGTCGCCGGCTTCGACGTCCTGGGACAGCAGCAGGTTGCCCTTGCCGTCAACCACGCGGATCACGCCGTCGGCCTTGGCCTGGAAGGTCTTGTCGTGGGAGCCGTACTCTTCGGCTTTCTGCGCCATCAGGCCAACGTTCGGCACGCTGCCCATGGTGGTCGGATCGAAGGCGCCGTGTTGCTTGCAGTCTTCGATAACGGCCTGGTAGATGGTGGCGTAGCAACGGTCCGGAATCACCGCCTTGGTGTCTTGCAGCTGGCCTTCGGTGTTCCACATCTTGCCCGAGTCACGGATCATCGCCGGCATCGAGGCGTCGACGATAACGTCGCTCGGCACGTGCAGGTTGGTGATGCCCTTGTCGGAGTTGACCATGGCCAGGGCCGGGCGAACGTCGTAGACGGCTTTGACGTCAGCTTCGATCTGCGCCTGTTGCTCGGCTGGCAGGGCCTTGATACGGGCGTACAGGTCGCCGATACCGTTGTTCAGGTTGAAGCCGATCTGCGCCAGTACGTCGGCGTGCTTGTTCAGCGCGTCCTGGTAGTACTCGGCAACGATCTGGCCGAACATGATCGGGTCGGAGACCTTCATCATGGTCGCTTTCAGGTGGACCGACAGCAGGACGCCCTTGGCTTTGGCGTCTTCGATCTCGGCGGCGATGAATTTACGCAGCGCCTTGGTGCTCATGACCGCGCAGTCGACGATTTCGCCGGCCTTGACCGCGGTTTTTTCTTTCAGAACGGTGGTGTTGCCATTCTTGTCCAGCAGTTCGATGCGCAGGCTGTCATCGGCTTCGATCAGCGCGGCTTTCTCGCTGCCGTAGAAGTCGCCCTGGCTCATGTGCGCCACGTGGGACTTGGAGTCGGCTGCCCAGGCGCCCATCTTGTGCGGGTGCTTGCGTGCGTAGTTTTTGACCGACAGCGGTGCGCGGCGGTCGGAGTTGCCTTCACGCAGGACCGGGTTGACGGCACTGCCCTTGATGCGGTCGTAGCGCGCCTTGGCTTCTTTCTCGGCATCGCTGGCGGCGGCTTCAGGGTAATCAGGAATGTTGAAGCCCTTGGCTTGCAGTTCCTTGATCGCGGCCTTCAGTTGCGGAACCGAGGCGCTGATGTTCGGCAGCTTGATGATGTTGGCTTCTGGCGTGGTTGCCAGTTGGCCCAGTTCTGCCAGGTGGTCGGCCACTTGCTTGTCGGCGCCGAGCTGTTCAGGGAAGGCAGAAAGGATGCGGCCGGCCAGAGAGATGTCCCGGGTTTCTACGGCGATGTCGGCAGAAGCGGTGAAGGCTTCGATGACGGGGAGCAGTGAATAGGTGGCGAGGGCGGGGGCTTCGTCGGTGAAGGTGTAGATGATCTTGGATCGGGTGGGCATATTCGGGTTAACTCTCTGTTTTGCTGAGCGTGCGCAGAATCTCGAGGTGCGCAGGGTAGGCGCTTCGCTCAGACACATCCATGAGCAGAAGGTCGAAGATTCTGGGCGGTGATGGTGGATTGCATCAGTCGAGTGTCAAACGGCTGAACTGCGGTAACAGCCCAGTCTTGTCGGGGCCGCAGGTCTCGTTTCAGACGGTTCGCCCCCAGTGACCCTTTGGTCACCGGGCGAGTATACCAAAGCCTTGGTCGTATTGATCAAGATCAACCCGTCGCAGGGGCTTTTTTAGACCAAAGATGTAGGCGTTGCTGCCCCATTGCAGGGCATTTGCGCACGAGGTTCCCGTTGCCGTTCAACTGGGGTACGCTCAGGGGATCCAGATGACGAACCACACCAAAAAAAACGGAGTGCAGCATGGGATACCAGAAAATCAAGGTTCCGGCAGTCGGCGACAAAATCACCGTCAATGCGGACCATTCTCTCAATGTTCCTGATAATCCGATCATCCCGTTCATCGAAGGCGACGGCATTGGCGTAGATGTAAGCCCCGTCATGATCAAAGTGGTTGATGCTGCTGTAGAGAAAGCCTATGGGGGCAAGCGCAAGATTTCCTGGATGGAAGTCTACGCCGGTGAAAAAGCCACCCAGGTATACGACCAGGACACCTGGCTGCCCCAGGAAACCCTCGATGCGGTCAAGGACTACGTCGTCTCCATCAAGGGCCCGCTGACCACCCCGGTCGGTGGCGGTATCCGCTCCCTCAACGTGGCCCTGCGCCAGCAACTGGACCTGTATGTCTGCCTGCGCCCGGTGGTGTGGTTCCAGGGCGTGCCCAGCCCGGTGAAAAAGCCGGGTGACGTCGACATGGTGATCTTTCGCGAAAACTCCGAAGACATCTATGCCGGTATCGAATGGAAGGCCGGTTCGCCCGAGGCGACCAAGGTCATCAAGTTCCTCAAAGAAGAAATGGGCGTCACCAAGATCCGTTTCGACCAGGATTGCGGCATCGGCATCAAGCCGGTCTCCAAGGAAGGCACCCAGCGCCTGGTGCGCAAGGCCCTGCAATACGTGGTGGACAACGACCGCAAGTCGCTGACCATTGTGCACAAGGGCAACATCATGAAGTTCACCGAAGGTGCCTTCAAGGACTGGGGCTACGAAGTGGCCAAGAACGAATTCGGCGCCGAGCTGCTCGATGGTGGCCCGTGGATGAAGTTCAAAAACCCGAAAACCGGCCGTGAAGTCATCGTCAAGGACGCCATCGCCGACGCCATGCTCCAGCAGATCCTGCTGCGCCCGGCCGAATACGACGTGATCGCCACCCTCAACCTCAACGGTGACTACCTGTCCGACGCCCTGGCGGCGGAAGTCGGCGGCATCGGTATCGCTCCGGGCGCCAACCTGTCCGACACTGTGGCAATGTTCGAGGCTACCCACGGCACTGCGCCGAAATACGCCGGCAAGGACCAGGTCAACCCTGGTTCGGTGATTCTCTCGGCCGAGATGATGCTGCGCCACCTGGGCTGGACCGAGGCGGCCGACCTGATCATCAAGGGTACCAACGGCGCCATCGCCGCCAAGACCGTGACCTATGACTTCGAGCGCCTGATGGACGGCGCGACCCTGGTCAGCAGCTCCGGTTTTGGTGAGGCCTTGATCAAGCACATGTAAGCGGCACGAGAAAACCGGCCAGTCCTTGCGGGCTGGCCGGTTTTCTTTTGTCTGATCGCCGGCTCAGGCTTCAGTCGTTTGCGGGCTGGGGGTGGGGGAGGCAGTGGTTGGTGCGGTCGCACTCTCGATTTTGACCGCATGCAAGCCTTTGGGGCCCTGGGTGATCTCGAAGCTGACGGATTGTCCGGCTTTCAGGGTTTTATAACCTTCCATCTGAATAGCCGAGTAGTGTGCGAACAGATCCTCTGTTTTCCCGTCTTCATTGATGAAGCCATAGCCCTTGGCGTTGTTGAACCACTTGACTTTACCGCTTGCCATCCTCATATCCCTCTGCAAAGGACTCCATCACTGGAGTATCATCCACTCCATCCGCATATGAACCTGCGAAAATTCTGGTTGACTGCGCGGATCTTTATCGACCACGGTGGGTTCTTATTGGTTGTAACACCGTTTTGCCGATAGTCAAGGTGAGGTGACGGCTGTCCCGCGTCGCCTGTGCGGTCAACCCATAAACCAACCTGTCGAAATGATGAAATTCTTTCCATGCATGCACATAGCCAGATTCGACTAACATTCAATCAGGATCGCCCGCAATCGCATGAGGACGATGGTTCTGGCCTGGCGGTACAGGAGGCCAAACCGGCCCTGCAGGCGCCACCCATGTACAAGGTGGTTTTGTTTAACGATGACTACACACCGATGGATTTCGTCGTCGAAGTGCTCGAGGTGTTTTTTAACCTGAATCGCGAGCTGGCGACCAAGGTCATGCTGGCCGTCCACACAGAAGGACGGGCAGTGTGCGGATTGTTTACCCGTGACATCGCCGAGACCAAGGCCATGCAGGTCAACCAATACGCAAGGGAAAGCCAGCATCCGCTACTCTGTGAAATCGAGAAGGACGGTTAATCGCCGGCCACTTGGGTATGAGGTGAAGCTATGTTAAACCGCGAGCTCGAAGTCACCCTCAATCTGGCCTTCAAGGAGGCACGCTCGAAACGTCATGAGTTCATGACCGTCGAGCACCTGCTGCTGGCACTATTGGATAATGAGGCCGCCGCGACCGTTCTGCGCGCCTGCGGCGCAAACCTCGACAAACTCAAACACGACCTGCAGGAGTTCATCGACTCCACCACGCCGTTGATCCCCGTGCACGACGAGGACCGCGAGACCCAGCCAACCCTGGGCTTCCAGCGTGTATTGCAGCGCGCAGTCTTCCATGTCCAGAGCTCGGGCAAGCGTGAAGTCACCGGTGCCAACGTGCTGGTGGCAATTTTCAGCGAACAGGAAAGCCAGGCCGTGTTCCTGCTTAAACAGCAGAGCGTGGCCCGTATCGACGTGGTCAACTACATCGCCCACGGCATCTCCAAGGTGCCGGGCCATGGTGAACACTCCGAGGGCGAACAGGAAATGCAGGACGAGGACGGCGGCGAAACTTCATCGTCGGGCAATCCCCTGGATGCCTATGCCAGCAACCTCAACGAACAGGCCCGCCAAGGGCGCATCGACCCGCTGGTCGGCCGTGAGCTCGAAGTCGAGCGCGTCGCGCAGATCCTCGCCCGTCGGCGCAAGAACAACCCGCTGCTGGTTGGCGAGGCCGGTGTCGGTAAAACCGCCATCGCCGAAGGCCTGGCCAAGCGCATCGTCGATGGCCAGGTGCCGGACCTGCTGGCACAAAGCGTGGTCTACTCCCTGGACCTGGGCGCGTTGCTGGCCGGGACCAAGTACCGTGGCGACTTCGAGAAGCGCTTCAAGGCGCTGCTCAATGAGCTGCGCAAACGCCCGCAGGCGATCCTGTTCATCGACGAGATCCACACCATCATCGGTGCCGGTGCGGCCTCCGGTGGGGTAATGGACGCCTCCAACCTGCTCAAGCCGCTGCTGTCTTCGGGTGATATCCGTTGCATCGGCTCGACCACCTTCCAGGAATTTCGCGGCATCTTCGAAAAAGACCGGGCCCTGGCGCGGCGCTTCCAGAAGGTTGATGTGAGCGAGCCATCGGTGGAAGACACCGTGGGCATCCTGCGTGGGCTCAAGGGGCGGTTCGAGAGCCACCACAACATCGAGTACAGCGATGAGGCCCTGCGCGCCGCTGCCGAGCTTGCAGCGCGCTACATCAACGACCGGCACATGCCCGACAAGGCCATCGATGTGATCGACGAGGCCGGCGCCTACCAGCGCCTGCAGCCGGTGGAGATGCGCGTCAAGCGTATCGACGTGCCGCAAGTCGAAGACATCGTCGCCAAGATCGCGCGGATTCCGCCAAAACACGTCACCAGTTCCGACAAGGAGCTGCTGCGTAACCTGGAGCGCGACCTCAAGCTGACCGTGTTTGGCCAGGATGCGGCGATCGATTCGCTGGCCACCGCCATCAAGCTGTCCCGCGCCGGCCTCAAGGCGCCAGACAAGCCGGTCGGTTCGTTCCTGTTTGCCGGCCCTACCGGTGTCGGTAAAACCGAAGCGGCGCGCCAGTTGGCCAAGGCCCTGGGTGTCGAGCTGGTACGCTTTGACATGTCCGAGTACATGGAGCGTCATACCGTCTCGCGTCTGATCGGTG
This sequence comes from Pseudomonas sp. NPDC087612, assembly GCF_044743505.1. NCBI lineage: Bacteria > Pseudomonadati > Pseudomonadota > Gammaproteobacteria > Pseudomonadales > Pseudomonadaceae > Pseudomonas > Pseudomonas sp. NPDC087612. The sequence continues at coordinate 79,798 of NZ_JBIUWO010000013.1, read as the reverse complement.
CGCCTCCGGGCTACGTCGGTTTCGACCAGGGCGGGCTGCTCACCGAAGCCATCACCAAGCAGCCGCACTGCGTGCTGCTGCTCGATGAGATCGAGAAGGCCCACCCGGAAGTCTTCAACCTGCTGCTGCAGGTGATGGACCACGGTACCCTGACCGACAACAACGGGCGCAAGGCGGACTTCCGTAACGTCATCGTCATCATGACCACCAACGCCGGTGCTGAAACTGCTGCGCGAGCCTCGATCGGCTTCACTCATCAAGATCACTCATCCGACGCCATGGAAGTGATCAAGAAGAGCTTCACGCCGGAGTTCCGCAACCGCCTGGACACCATCATCCAGTTTGGCCGCCTCAGCCATGAGACGATCAAGAGCGTGGTGGACAAGTTCCTCATCGAGCTGCAGGCGCAACTGGAAGACAAGCGCGTGTTGCTCGAGGTGAGCGATGCGGCGCGCGGCTGGCTGGCGGCCGGTGGCTACGATGCGCAGATGGGCGCGCGGCCAATGGCGCGGCTGATCCAGGACAAGATCAAACGGCCGCTGGCCGAAGAGATCCTGTTTGGCGAACTGGCCGAGCATGGCGGTGTGGTGCACATCGACATCCGCGATGGCGAACTGGTGTTCGACTTCGAGACCACGGCTGAGATGGCGTAAGGCAGGCTGGGGCTGCTATGCAGCCCATCGCTGGCAAGCCAGCTCCCACACAATCCCTGTGGGAGCTGCGGTGCGGCGACCCGACTTGCCAGCGACGCTTTTCCAGAGCCAACAAAAACGCCCGGCATTTAGCCGGGCGTTTTTGTTGGTGTCGCTTAGCGGGCGCGGTAGGTGATGCGCCCCTTGCTCAGGTCGTAAGGCGTCAGTTCGACGCGGACCTTGTCACCGGTCAGAATACGAATGTAGTTCTTGCGCATCTTTCCGGAGATGTGCGCGGTAACGACGTGCCCATTTTCCAACTCCACACGGAACATGGTGTTGGGCAGGGTGTCGACGACAGTGCCTTCCATTTCGAAGCTGTCTTCTTTCGACATGCAGTAAAGCCCTCGGTGTCCAGTTAATGGCCCGGTGCACAGCTGCGCCAGGCAAAAAAAGTGGCGTGCATTGTGCCCGAAAAATGGCCTTCAAGCCAATGATTTCAGTTCAGCGTCACCCAGCGTTGATTGATCAGCAGCTCGATGGGGCGGTACTGGGTCTTGTAGTTCATCTTTTTGCAGTTTTTGATCCAGTAACCGAGGTAGACCGCGTCCAGGCCCAGGCGCAGGGCTTCGGTGATCTGCCAGAGGATGGCAAAGCGCCCCAGGCTGCGCCGCTCTTCGTCCGGCTCGTAGAAGGTGTATACCGCCGACAGGCCGTTGGGCAGCAGGTCGGTGACCGCCACGGCCAGCAGGCGGCCGTCCAGGCGAAACTCGTAAAAGCGTGAAAACGGCAGATCGCGGACCAGAAAGGTGGAAAACTGGTCGCGGCTTGGCGGGTACATGTCGCCATCGGCGTGGCGCTGCTCGATGTAGCGCCGGTACAGCTCGAAGTATTCCTCCTTGAACGCCGGACGGGCGGGCGTCACGGTGATGTCGGCGTTGCGCTTGAGGATGCGTTTTTGCTGGCGGTTGGGCAAAAAGCGCGCAGCCGGTATCCGCGCCGGCACGCAGGCGTTGCAGTTCTGGCAATGCGGGCGATACAGGTGGTCGCCGCTGCGCCGGAAGCCCATTTCCGACAGGTCTGCGTAGACGTTGACATCCATCGGCTGGCTCGGGTCGAGGAACAGCGTGGTGGCTTGCTCGTCTGGCAGGTAGCTGCAGGAATGGGGTTGAGTGGCATAAAACTTCAACCGCGCCAGCTCTGTCATGATCAACCCCTCGGGAGGTGCTTTTGTTTTAAGTGTAAGCCAGCTGGAAAAACTCGCCTAGCAAACCCAGCTGGCGCTGTTGGGCTGGTCGAGATAGCGCTGCAGGTAGTCGGCAAACGTGGCCCGGGCGATGGCGCGGGCGCCGAGGCTGTGCAGGTGCTCGGTAGGCATCTGACAGTCAATCAGGACGAATCCTGCCTGTTGCAGGTGCTCGACCAGCGCCACGAAGCCGACTTTGGAGGCGTTGTCGGCGCGGCTGAACATCGATTCGCCGAAAAACAGCCGGCCCATGGCCAGGCCGTACAGGCCGCCCACCAGCTCGCCATTGCGGCGTACCTCGACCGAATGGGCAAAGCCCTGCCGGTGCAACTGCAGGTAGGCCGCCTGCATGCTGTCGGTGATCCAGGTGCCGTCGGCGTAGGCGCGCGGTGCGGCGCAGGCGTCGATTACCGCGGCAAAGTCCTGGTCGAAGCTGACCTGGTAGTGGCCCTGGCGGATGAACTTGCGCAGCGAGCGCGACACGTGCAATTCGTCGGGGAACAGCACGGTGCGCGGGTCGGGCGACCACCAGAGGATCGGCTGGCCGTCCTGGTACCAGGGGAAGCAACCATGGCGATAGGCCTGCACCAGGCGCTCGGCGCTGAGGTCGCCGCCGGCGGCGAGCAGGCCGTTAGGGTCGCGCAGGGCTTTGTCCAGCGGCGGGAAGGTCAGGGTGTCGCGGCTCAGCCAGGTCAGCATCGTGGTCCAATGATGGAGGAGGGGAGGGCGCCCAGCATGGCCTGAAAAAGCCTCGCGGGACAAGCCTGCTCCTGCAGCGGTGGTGCCGTCTGGCAACTTGCTTGGGCGTTTGTTGTCACACGTGCACAAAAACACCGCATAAGCCTTTGTCACAAAAGAAAATGCGTGCTCAAATTGCTGTATAGGAAATTGGCCCCCGTTTACGCGTGTTCTGGCGTGCCGCCATGGCGGTAGGCGGGCAGTAATGTTAAAAGTAGTGGTTTGTTGACTGTTCTGTTGGGTCAATCACTGTTGGACGCGCAATGAGCGCAGGAATAGACGCGTTTTGAAGAAATCCACCGCAACACCCAGTCCCTTGCCCGTGCCGCTCTGGCGCCAGCAGCTGCACTATCGGCTCAAGGAAGGTGCGCTGATCGCCGTGGGCGCGCTGTGCCTGTACCTGTGGATGGCCTTGCTGACCTACGACCAGGCCGACCCGGGCTTCAGCCACACCAGCAACGTCGAGCAGGTGCAGAACGCCGCCGGCCGTGCCGGTGCCTACTTCGCCGACATCCTGTTCATGGTCCTGGGCTATTTCGCCTACATCTTCCCCTTGCTGCTGGCGATCAAGACCTGGCAGATCTTCCGCGAACGCCACCAGCCGTGGCAGTGGAGCGGCTGGCTGTTCTCCTGGCGCCTGATCGGCCTGGTGTTCCTGGTGCTTTCGGGTGCGGCGCTGGCGCATATCCATTTCCATTCCGCCGCCAGCCTGCCGGCATCGGCCGGTGGCGCGCTGGGCGAAAGCCTTGGCGACCTGGCCAAGAACGCCCTGAACGTGCAGGGCAGCACGCTGATGTTCATTGCCCTGTTTCTGTTCGGCCTGACCGTGTTCACCGACCTGTCGTGGTTCAAGGTCATGGACATCACCGGCAAGATCACCCTCGACCTGTTCGAGCTGTTCCAGGGCGCCGCCAACCGCTGGTGGGAAGCGCGCAACGAGCGCAAGCGCCTGGTGGCGCAGCTGCGTGAGGTCGACGACCAGGTTCATGATGTGGTCGCCCCGGTAGCCCCTGACCGCCGCGAGCAGGCCAAGGCCAAGGAGCGCATCATCGAGCGCGACCAGGCCCTGAGCAAGCATGTTGCCGAGCGCGTGCAGCAACCGGCGCCGGTGATCATGCCGGCCCCGGCCAAGGCGCCGGAGCCGAGCAAGCGCGTGCAGAAAGAAAAGCAGGCGCCGCTGTTCGTCGACAGCGCCATCGAAGGCACCTTGCCGCCGATCTCGATCCTCGATCCTGCCGAGAAGAAGCAGGTCAACTACTCGCCAGAGTCCCTGGCCGGGGTTGGCCACCTGCTGGAAATCAAGCTCAAGGAATTCGGCGTCGAAGTCTCGGTAGACTCGATCCACCCAGGCCCGGTGATTACCCGGTACGAAATCCAGCCGGCCGCTGGCGTCAAGGTCAGCCGCATCGCCAACCTGGCCAAGGACCTGGCCCGTTCCCTGGCCGTGACCAGTGTGCGCGTGGTTGAAGTGATCCCTGGCAAGACCACCGTCGGTATCGAAATCCCTAACGAAGACCGGCAGATCGTGCGCTTCTCCGAAGTGCTGTCGTCGCCGCAATACGACGAAGCCAAGTCGCCGGTGACCATGGCGCTGGGCCACGACATCGGCGGCAAGCCGGTGATCACCGACCTTGCGAAGATGCCGCACCTGCTGGTGGCCGGTACCACCGGTTCCGGTAAGTCGGTGGGCGTCAACGCCATGATCCTGTCGATCCTGTTCAAGTCGGGCCCGGAAGACGCCAAACTGATCATGATCGACCCGAAAATGCTCGAGCTGTCGATCTACGAAGGCATTCCGCACCTGCTCTGCCCGGTGGTCACCGACATGAAGGACGCCGCCAACGCCCTGCGCTGGAGCGTCGCCGAAATGGAACGGCGCTACAAGCTGATGGCGGCCATGGGCGTGCGTAACCTGGCCGGCTTCAACCGCAAGGTCAAGGATGCCGAAGAGGCCGGCGAGCCGATCTACGACCCGATGTTCAAGCGCGAAAGCATGGACGACGTGCCGCCGCTGCTGAAAACCCTGCCGACCATCGTTGTAGTGGTCGACGAGTTTGCCGACATGATGATGATCGTCGGCAAGAAGGTTGAAGAGCTGATCGCGCGTATCGCCCAGAAGGCCCGTGCCGCCGGTATCCACCTGATTCTCGCCACCCAGCGGCCATCGGTGGACGTGATTACCGGCCTGATCAAGGCCAACATCCCGACGCGGATGGCCTTCCAGGTATCGAGCAAGATCGACTCGCGGACCATCATCGACCAGGGCGGCGCCGAGCAGTTGCTGGGCCACGGTGACATGCTCTACATGCCGCCGGGCACCAGCCTGCCGATTCGTGTGCATGGCGCCTTCGTCTCTGATGACGAGGTGCATCGCGTGGTCGAGGCCTGGAAGCTGCGAGGCGCCCCGGACTACAACGACGACATCCTCAGCGGCGTCGAAGAGGCCGGCAGCGGCTTCGACGGCGGCAGTGGCGGTGGTGACGGCGACGATGCCGAAACCGACGCGCTGTACGATGAAGCCGTGCAGTTCGTGCTGGAAAGCCGCCGGGCCTCCATCTCCGCCGTACAGCGCAAGCTGAAGATCGGCTACAACCGCGCCGCGCGGATGATCGAGGCGATGGAGATGGCCGGTGTGGTCACCGCCATGAACACCAACGGTTCGCGCGAAGTGATTGCCCCCGGGCCGTCCCGCGACTGATGATCCAACCTGCTGGCGGCCAGTGACGGCCGTCGGCCCCTTCATACTGCAACGAGGATTTCCATGCGCCTGATTCGCATGCTGTTGGTTTCCGCTATGGCCCTGTCCAGCGCTTCGGCAATTGCCGCCGAGGCCGATGCGGCGCGCCTGACCCAGTTGCTGGACAAGTCCAAAACCATTAGCGCCAATTTCTCCCAGCTGACCCTCGATGGCACCGGCACCCAGCTGCAGGAAACCACCGGGCAGATGGCCGTGCAGCGCCCGGGCCTGTTCTACTGGCACACCGACGCGCCACAGGAGCAGGTGGTAGTCTCGGACGGCAAGAACGTCACATTGTGGGACCCTGACCTGGAACAGGCTACCATCAAGAAACTTGACCAGCGTTTGACCGAAACCCCGGCACTGCTGCTGTCCGGTGACGTCTCGAAGATCAGCCAGAGCTTCGACATCACCTCCAAGGAGCAGGGCGAGGTCATGGATTTCGTACTCAAGCCGAAAACCAAGGACACCCTGTTCGACTCGCTGCGTCTGTCGTTCCGTCGTGGCCTGGTCAATGACATGCAACTGATCGACAGCGTCGGCCAGCGCACCAACATCCTGTTCACCGGGGTGAAGGCCAACGAGCAGATCCCGGCCAGCAAGTTCAAGTTCGACGTGCCCAAGGGCGCTGATGTGATCAAAGAGTAAGAGGTCAGCCGCCGTTCATGGACCTGTTTCGTAGCGACCCCGTAGCCCAGCCCCTGGCCGCGCGCCTGCGCCCGGCCAACCTGGACGAGTACGTTGGCCAGGAGCACCTGCTGGCCCGCGGCAAGCCGCTGCGCGAGGCACTGGAAGCGGGCGCGCTGCACTCGATGATCTTCTGGGGCCCGCCCGGGGTCGGCAAGACTACCCTGGCGCGGCTGCTGGCGCAGTTCTGCGACGCCCACTTCGAGACCGTTTCGGCGGTGTTGGCCGGGGTCAAGGAAATCCGCCACGCGGTGGACATCGCCAAGCAGCAGGCGGGGCAGTACGGGCGCCGGACGATTCTGTTCGTCGACGAAGTGCACCGCTTCAACAAGTCCCAGCAAGATGCCTTTCTGCCCTATGTGGAAGACGGCACGCTGATCTTCATCGGCGCCACCACCGAGAACCCCTCGTTCGAGCTCAACAACGCGCTGCTGTCGCGGGCGCGGGTGTATGTGCTGAAAAGCCTCGATGAAGCGGCGCTGCGCAAGCTGGTCAACCGCGCCCTGACTGAAGAGCGCGGCCTGGGCAAGCGCCAGTTGCGGGTCGGCGACGAAGCCTTCCAGATGCTCATGGCCGCCGCCGATGGCGATGGCCGGCGCATGCTCAACTTTCTTGAAAACGCCTCGGACCTGGCCGAAGACGGCGGCGAAATCGGCGTCGAGCTGCTGCAGAGCCTGCTCGGCGACAGCCGCCGGCGTTTCGACAAGGGCGGCGAAGCCTTCTATGACCAGATCTCGGCGCTGCACAAATCAGTGCGCGGCTCCAACCCCGACGGCGCCCTGTACTGGTTCGCGCGCATGCTCGATGGCGGCTGCGACCCGCTGTACATCGCCCGCCGCGTGGTGCGCATGGCCAGCGAAGACATCGGCAACGCCGACCCCCGCGCCCTGAGCCTGTGCCTGGCGGCCTGGGACGTGCAGGAGCGCCTGGGCAGCCCCGAAGGCGAGCTGGCGGTGGCCCAGGCCATTACCTACCTTGCCTGCGCACCGAAGAGCAACGCGGTGTACATGGGCTTCAAGACCGCCCTGCGCGAAGCCAGCGAGCACGGCTCGCTGGAAGTGCCGCTGCACCTGCGCAACGCGCCCACAAAACTGATGAAGCAACTGGGCTATGGCGATGAATACCGCTACGCCCACGACGAGCCGGATGCCTACGCTGCCGGTGAGGACTACTTCCCCGACAACCTCGCGCCGCGCCACTATTACCAACCGGTGCCGCGCGGCCTGGAACTGAAGATCGGCGAGAAGCTCAGGCACCTGGCCGAACTCGACCGCAACAGCCCGCGGCAGCGGAGAAAACCATGATTGCGCTGATCGCCGCGGTCAGCGCCGGCGGCATCGCCGGTACCTTGCTGCGCTTTGCCACGGCCAATTGGGTCAACGCACACTGGCCACGCCACTTCTATCTCGGTACGCTGGCGGTCAATCTGCTCGGCTGCCTGCTGATCGGCTTGCTCTACGGGCTGTTTTTGCATCGCCCGCTGGTGCCGGTCGAGCTGCGCGCGGGCCTGATCGTCGGCTTTCTCGGCGGTCTGACAACCTTTTCATCCTTTTCACTGGACACCGTGCGCCTGCTCGAAAGCGGGCAGGCGCCGCTGGCCTTCGGATATGCCGGAGCCAGCGTATTGGGCGGGCTGCTCGCAACCTGGGCTGGCCTGTCTTTGACCAAATTCTGAACCAACGAGAGAACGATATGCTCGATTCCAAACTGTTACGCGGCCAACTTCAGGAAGTGGCGGACCGCCTGGCCTCCCGTGGCTTCAGCCTGGATGTCGCGCGCATCGAGGCCCTGGAAGAACGCCGCAAGGTGGTGCAGACCCGTACCGAACAACTGCAGGCCGAGCGTAACGCCCGTTCCAAATCCATCGGCCAGGCCAAGGCCAAGGGCGAAGACATCGCCCCGCTGATGGCGGACGTCGAGCGCATGGCGGGTGAACTTGCCAGCGGCAAGGTCGAGCTGGACGGCATCCAGGCCGAACTGGATGGCATCCTGCTGGGCATTCCCAACCTGCCGGACGACAGCGTGCCGGTCGGCGCCGATGAAGACCACAACGTCGAAGTGCGTCGTTGGGGCACCCCGCGCGCCTTCGACTTCGAGATCAAGGACCATGTGGCGCTCGGCGAGCTGACCGGCGGCCTGGACTTCGAAACCGCGGCCAAGCTGTCGGGCGCCCGTTTTGCCCTGCTGCGCGGCCCGATCGCCCGCCTGCACCGCGCCCTGGCGCAGTTCATGATCAACCTGCACACCAGCGAGCACGGCTACGAAGAAGCCTACACCCCGTACCTGGTCCAGGCCCCGGCACTGCAAGGCACCGGCCAGTTGCCCAAGTTCGAGGAAGACCTGTTCAAGATCAGCCGCGACGGCGAAGCCGACTTCTACCTGATCCCGACTGCCGAGGTGTCGCTGACCAACATCGTGGCCGGCGAGATCCTCGACGCCAAGCAACTGCCGATCAAGTTCGTCGCCCACACCCCGTGCTTCCGTAGCGAAGCCGGTGCTTCGGGCCGCGACACCCGCGGTATGATCCGCCAGCACCAGTTCGACAAGGTCGAAATGGTACAGATCGTCGAGCCGGGCAAATCCATGGAAGCCCTCGAAGGCCTGACCGCCAACGCCGAACGCGTCCTGCAGGCCCTGGAGCTGCCATACCGGGTTCTGGCGCTGTGCACCGGCGACATGGGCTTCAGCGCGGTGAAAACCTACGACCTGGAAGTCTGGGTGCCAAGCCAGGACAAGTACCGCGAAATCTCCTCGTGCTCCAACTGTGGCGATTTCCAGGCCCGGCGCATGCAGGCGCGCTGGCGCAATCCGGAAACCGGCAAGCCGGAACTGGTGCACACCCTCAACGGTTCGGGCCTGGCAGTTGGTCGGACCCTGGTGGCGGTGCTCGAGAACTACCAGCAGGCCGACGGTTCGATCCGCGTGCCAGAAGTGCTCAAGCCGTACATGGGTGGCCTGGAGGTCATCGGTTAAATGGAATTCCTGCCGCTGTTCCACAAACTGCGCGGCAGCCGTGTGCTGATCGTCGGCGCAGGCGAGATTGCCCTGCGCAAATCGCGTCTGCTGGCCGACGCCGGGGCTGTACTGCGGGTCGTGGCGCCCGAGATCGAAGCGCAACTGGCCGAGCTTGCCCGGCACAGCGGTGGTGAAATCCTCAGCCGTGGTTACCAGCCTGGCGACCTCGACGGTTGCCAGCTGATCATTGCCGCCACCGACGACCAGGCGCTCAACGCCCAGGTCTCGGCCGATGCCCAGCAGCGCTGCGTACCGGTCAACGTGGTCGATGCACCGGCGCTGTGTTCGGTGATCTTCCCGGCTATTGTCGACCGCTCGCCATTGGTGGTTGCGGTGTCCAGCGGCGGCGATGCGCCGGTGCTGGCGCGGCTGATCCGGGCCAAGCTGGAAACCTGGATTCCCGCCGCCTATGGCGAGCTGGCCGGCCTTGGCGCGCGCTTTCGGCACAAGGTCAAGGCGCTGTACCCGGACGTCAATCAGCGTCGCGGTTTCTGGGAAGATGTCTTCCAGGGCCCGATCGCCGAGCGGCAACTGGCCGGGCAGGGCGCTGAAGCCGAGCGCCTGCTGCAAGCCAAGATCGACGGTGCCACTTACCAGGCGCCGGGTGAGGTGTACCTGGTCGGCGCTGGCCCCGGTGACCCGGACCTGCTGACCTTCCGCGCCTTGCGCCTGATGCAGCAAGCCGACGTGGTGCTCTACGATCGCCTGGTCGCTCCGGCGATCATCGAGCTGTGCCGCCGTGATGCCGAGCGTATCTACGTCGGCAAGCGCCGCGCCGACCACGCCGTGCCGCAAGCGCAGATCAACCAGCAACTGGTCGACCTGGCGCGTCAGGGCAAGCGGGTGCTGCGTCTGAAGGGCGGCGATCCGTTCATCTTCGGCCGTGGCGGCGAAGAGATCGAGGAGCTGGCGGCCCAGGGCATTCCGTTCCAGGTGGTGCCGGGGATTACCGCGGCCAGCGGCTGCTCGGCCTATGCCGGCATCCCGCTGACCCACCGCGACTATGCGCAGTCGGTGCGTTTCGTCACCGGTCACCTCAAGGACGGTACCAGCGACCTGCCCTGGCACGACCTGGTGGCACCGGCGCAGACCTTGGTGTTCTACATGGGCCTGGTGGGCCTGCCGACCATCTGTGCCGAGTTGATTCGTCACGGGCGTGCGGCCGATACCCCGGCGGCCCTGGTGCAGCAGGGCACCACGCCGAACCAGCGGGTGTTCACCGGCACCCTGGCCGACTTGCCCAAGCTTGTGGCCGAGCATGAAGTGCATGCACCGACCCTGGTGATCGTCGGCGAAGTCGTACAGCTGCGCGAGAAACTGGCCTGGTTCGAAGGCGCCCAGCCTTGACACTATCGCTGGCAAGCCAGCTCCCACAGGTACTCTATGCACTGCACCTGTGGGAGCTGGCTTGCCAGCGATGAGGCCGGTTTACCTGGCCTCACACTCCAGTCTTATTCCAGATCCCCCGCCCTAACAACCGCTCCCGGTCATGCCCCAGCTCAAAATCCTGCAACGGCCCCTTGGGCACAATCCCGTTCGGATTGATGGTCTTGTGGCTCATGTAGTAATGCTTCTGGATATGCTCGAAATTCACCGTCTCGGCGATCCCCGGCCACTGGTACAGCTCCCGTAGCCAGTTCGACAGGTTCGGGTAATCGGCAATGCACCGCAGGTTGCACTTGAAGTGCCCGTGGTACACCGCGTCAAAGCGAATCAGCGTGGTGAACAGCCGCCAGTCGGCCTCGGTCAGGTATTCCCCGGCCAGATAGCGCTGGGTGCCCAGCAGCCGCTCCAGATGATCCAGCTCGGCAAACACCTCGTCAAAGGCCTGCTCGTAGGCCGCCTGCGAAGTAGCGAAGCCTGCCCGGTATACGCCGTTGTTGATCGCCGGGTAAATCCGTTCGTTGAGTGCGCCGATCTGCTCGCGCAAGGGTTCGGGATACAGGTCCAGGCGATTGCCGGTCAGCTCGTCGAACGCCGAGTTGAAGATGCGGATGATCTCTGCCGATTCGTTGTTGACGATGCGCTGCTCGTGTTTGTCCCACAGCACCGGCACCGTGATCCGGCCGCTGTAGTGTGGGTCGTCGCGGGTGTAGCGCTGGTGCAGGAAATCCAGGTGCTCAAGCTTGTCGCCGGTCGAGCCCTTGTTCTGGTCAAAAGTCCAGCCATGCTCGGCCATCAGCCAACTGACCACCGATACATCGATCAGGCTCTCAAGGCCCTTGAGCTTGCGAAAGATCAGGGTGCGGTGGGCCCAGGGGCAAGCCAGCGACACGTACAGGTGATAACGCCCGGCTTCGGCGCCGGGCAGGGCGTTGCGCCGCTGCGCGCTTTCGCGCTGGAAGGCGCCGTCTTTGCTGCTTTCATACCACTGGTCGTGCCAGCGTCCGTCGATCAACAGGCCCATGCTGAGCTCCTTGGCGATTCGTTCTGATATAGAACCCAGTGTACGGAGCTGGGTTCGAACGAATAGCGCAAAGTCCGGGCCTGTTTGATCGGCTCAGTCGATCAGTTGCGCTGATCCCAATAGCGTTGGGCCTGGGCGAAGGCTTCCTCGCGGCAATGACCCAGGCCGCGCAAGGCCAGGGCCATGGTTGCGACCACGGCCAGTTCGCCATAGCTATTCTGCTCATCACCGCGCCACACGGCCAGCAACTGCTCGGGCTCCAGGCTCGCCGGTTTGACATGACGCTGGGCGGCCAGGGCCGGCCATTCCTCATCCCAGTCGATGCCATTGGCGGTGCCATACAGGTGGCTGCTGGTGTCCGGGTTGATCTCGATCTCGCCGCCATCGCCCTTGACCACGATTGCCGTATCGCCGAGCAGGCGGCTGGCTTCGCGGTGCACTGCCTGGTAGCCGGGGTGGAAGATGCTCTGCAGGCCGCAGCGGGCGTTCAACGGGTTGAGCACCCGGGCCAGGGAGTGAATCGGCGAACGCAGGCCCAGGGTGTTGCGCAGGTCAATCATCCGTTGCAGGCGCGGGGCCCAGTCTTGCAGCGGGATGAACGCAAGCTTGTGGCTGTCCAGCGCTTCAGACACTGCATTCCAGTCCCGGCACAGCGGAATCTGCAGCAGCGCCAGCACTTGCTCGGTGTACAGCCGCCCGGCGGTGTGCGCGCCGCCGCCGTGCAGGAGGATGCGCACGCCATTGGCCGCCAGGCACTTGGCAGCCAGCAGGTACCAGGGCAGGTGGCGTTTTTTGCCGGCGTAACTTGGCCAGTCGAGATCAACCTCAATCGGCGGCGCTTGCAGGCGCTGGCGCAGGGCCTCAGTGAAGCCAGCCAGCTCTTCGGGGCTTTCTTCCTTGTGGCGCAGCAGCATCAGAAAGGCGCCGAGCTGGGTTTCCTCGACCTTGCCATCGAGCAGCATGCCCATGGCCTCGCGGGCTTCCTCGCGGCTCAGGCCACGGGCGCCGCGCTTGCCCTTGCCAAGGATGCGCACGAACTGGGCAAACGGGTGTTCGGCCGGGGTTTCGGTGATCAACGGGCTGTGTTCGGTCATATGCAATTGGTCGGCTTCGGCAGGCCCGCAAGTTTCGCGGCGAGTTTGGCGGGGGTGCCCTTGAACAGGCGGTTCAGGTGCAGGCTGTTGCCTTTGTCCGCGCCCAGCTTGAGCGCGGTGTACTTGATCAGCGGGCGGGTGGCCGGCGACAGCTCGAACTCCTGGTAGAAGTCGCGCAACAGGTTCAGCACTTCCCAGTGTTCGGCGGTCAGCTCAAGCTCTTCATGGGCGGCGAGGGCGCTAGCGACCTCCTCGGACCAATCACCCAGCTCGAGCAGGTAGCCGTCTTTATCCAGGGCGATGCTGCGCTCGCCGACAGTCAGGGTACTCATAGCCAGCTGTTGACCTTGTCATAGTGCAGCGACAGCTCGACGAAGGCCGGGTAGTCGATGGCCTTGCCCAGCTCACTGAGGACGATGGCGCGGGCTTGCAGGTCTTCGTCCAGGGCGAACAGGCGCCCGTCCAGCTGGCTGGCCTGCAGGCTGCGCAGCGGCGCGCTGCCGGGTTGCAGGGCATACACCGCATCACCGCACAGCAACAGGCCGTCGGCGCTGCCGAGCAGGCGCAGGCAGCTGCTCAGGCGGTTATCGCCAAATGGCGAGTGGGAAATCACGTGCAAGGTGCTCATCAGAGGGTCACCACCTGGTCGAAACGGTCGATCAACGCCGCAAGCGCGGCGTCATCCAGCACCTGCACCGGCAGGCTCAGGGTGTCGGCCGCTAGGCCGCGCTCTTGCAGGCAGCTAGCGGCGGCAAACAGTTCCTCGACGCCAAACATCGGCAGGGCCTGCAGGTTGGCCGCCAGGTTCTTCTGCTGCAGCTGGGCCGGCTGCTGGCCGGGGGCGAGCTGGAACACGCCGTCATCAAGAAACAGCATGCCCAGCGGCAAATCGAAGGCGCCGCCGGCCAGGGCGATATCCAGCGCCTCACGGGCGGACGGCCCGGCCCAGGGTGCCTGGCGGCTGATAATCAGCAAGGACTTGGCCATTTCAATCGCCTCCAAAGCACATCAGCCGATCGGCGCCTTGCGCCGCTTCATGCAACTGGCCAAGCCCCGACAACTCCCACGGCGCCGGCAGGTTGACCGCCGGGCGCTGGTAGCGCTGGGCTTCCTCGGCGTTGAGCACGCCACGGCGCAGGGCGGCGGCGATACACACCACGGCATCGAGCTGCTGCGCGCTGACGAACGCGCGCCATTCGGCGGCAAGGTCCAGTTCATCCTGGGGCGCAACGACATTACCCGAGGCGCTGTGCACACCGTCTTGATAGAAAAACAGCCGGACAATCTCATGGCCGCCAGCAACCGCTGCCTGGGCAAAACGCAGGGCGCGGCGCGAGGAGGGCGCATGGGCCGGAGAAAAAACCGCAATGGCGAACTTCATGGAAGGCTCTTTCAGCAAATCTGCGGGAATGATAAAGCAAAAAGCCCGCTCCTGTTGGAGCGGGCTTGACCCGCGATGGGGGCAACCTCAACTTCAGGCCTTGTCTTTATGCTCCGGCAAGAACCAGTTCAGCACCAGGGCGCAAATCCCCCCGGTGGCCACCCCCGACTCCAGCACATTACGCAGCGCCGACGGCATGTGCGCGAGGAACTCCGGCACCTGCGCCACGCCCAGGCCCAGCGCCAGCGACACGGCAATGATCAGCAGCGCGCGACGATCCAGGCTGATGCTGGCAAGGATATTGATCCCCGAAGCCGCCACCGCGCCGAACATCACCATCGCCGCACCCCCGAGCACCGGCTCTGGCACCGCCTGGATCACTCCGGCCACGCTCGGGAACAGGCCAAGAATCACCAGCATCGCCGCAATCCACACACCAATATGACGGCTGGCAATGCCGGTCAGCTGAATCACGCCATTATTCTGGGCAAAGATCGAGCTCGGGAAGGTATTGAACACCCCGGCCAGCAGCGAGTTGGCGCCGTTGACCAGCACCCCGCCCTTGATCCGCTGCATCCACAGCGGGCCTTCCACCGGCTGGCGCGAGACCTTGCTGGTCGCGGTCACATCACCAATGGCTTCCAGCGATGTAACCAGGTAAATCACCAGCATCGGAATAAACAGCGCCCAAGAGAAGCCCAGGCCGAAATGCAGGGTTACCGGCACCTGGAACAGCGCGGCTTCGTGCATACCGGTGAAATTCAGGCGGCCCAGGTAGCCGGCCAGGGCATAGCCCACGGCCAGGGCGATAACGATGGCGCAGCTGCGCATCCACACCACCGGAATACGGTTGAGAATGACGATGATCGCCAGCACCACGCCCGACAGCAGCAGGTTCTCGCCATTGGCAAAGGTACCGTTGCTCATCGCCGCAAAGCCGCCACCCATGCTGATCAGGCCGACCTTGATCAGGGTCAGGCCGATCATCAGCACGACGATCCCGGTCACCAGCGGGGTGATCAGGCGTTTGACGAACGGCAGAATGCGCGAAATGCCCATCTCCACGAACGAACCGGCGATCACCACACCAAAAATCGCCGCCATCACGCCTTCGACCGGCGTGCCTTGCTTGACCATCAACGCGCCACCGGCGATCAACGGCCCGACAAAGTTGAAACTGGTGCCCTGCACAATCAACAGCCCGGCGCCAAACGGCCCGAAGCGGCGGCACTGCACGAAGGTAGCGATCCCCGAGATCACCAGCGACATCGACACAATCAGGTTGGTATCACGGGCCGAAACCCCCAGTGCCTGGCAGATCAGCAGGCCGGGGGTGACGATCGGCACAATGATCGCCAGCAGGTGCTGCAACGCCGCCAGCATCGCAATCAGCGGCCGCGGCCGGTCTTCAAGGCCGAGGACCAGTTCATTGGCCTGCGCGGGTGCGCCGGGTCCTTGCTCGATTGAACTCATGGGAGTGCTGCCCCGGAAGAAAAAAGGAGCGCATTCTACGGGGCCGCACTCGTTTACGGTAGTGCGGGAGCTGGCTTTGCCAGCGATGCAAGGCAAAGCCTTGGCAAACCCCGGCCACAAAAAAGCCCGCCGAAGCGGGCTTTCTCTTAAAACATCACACCAACAACCAATCAGTCATCGCGACCCATCAGGCCGAACAGCTGCAGCAGGCTGACGAACAGGTTGTAGATCGATACATACAGGCTGATGGTCGCCATGATGTAGTTACGCTCGCCACCGTGGATGATCGCGCTGGTCTGGAACAGGATGCACACCGACGAGAACAGCACGAAACCGGCGCTGATCGCCAGTTGCAGGCCGCTGATCTGGAAGAAGAAGCTGGCAACCACGGCGCCCAGCAGCACGAAGAAGCCTGCAGTGATGAAGCCGCTGAGGAAGCTCATGTCCTTGCGGGAGATCAGCACATAGGCCGACAGACCACCGAACACCAGGGCGGTCATGGCAAATGCCGAGCTGACCACCTCGGCGCCACCGGCCATGCCCAGGTAACGGTTGAGGATAGGGCCGAGCAAAAAGCCCATGAAACCGGTGAGGGCGAAGGTAGACACCAGGCCCCAGACCGAATCACGCAGCTTGTTGGTGAGGAAAAACAGGCCATAGAAGCCGATCAGCACCACGAAAATGTTCGGGTAGCCGACGCGCATCTGCTGCGCCACATAGGCCATGACGCCACTGAAGGCGAGGGTGATAGCCAGCAACCCGTATGTGTTACGCAGGACGCGGCTGACCTCCTGCTGCTCGACCTGCTGGCCGTGATTGACGGCGTAATCCTGTTCGCGCATGGCGACACTCCTGTGGGTTTGAAACGTTCAGATGCAAAGATCATAACAGAGCCGCGCAAAGCAGCCACATAGAGAGTTTGACAGCTTGTTTCATTTCGGTATTATGGCGCCCGCAATACGAGGAAGCGTGGCCGAGTGGTTTAAGGCAACGGTCTTGAAAACCGTCGATGGGCAACTATCCTAGAGTTCGAATCTCTACGCTTCCGCCACTTCTAAAGCCCTGATTATTCAGGGCTTTTTGCGTTTTTTGGGCCTAGAAAAGACCCTTTTCAGTTCGGGCGAATGCCTATGAGTTCCGATACTTTTCGGAATGAGTTCCGAAACTTTCCTTATTTTGACGGTTTTGCGATGGCACCAACCCGGCGATAAACCCGCTCGGTGATGTCGCCTTTGGTGTGCCCCAATAGCAGGCTGGCGTCCTCAATATCCTTGATTTCGGATGCTGCCTTCGGGCGGATATCGCGGAACTGGAACTGCGTAATCCGAGATGCGAGAAGGCTGTCGCCTTCCTCCAAGGCTGTCGATCTGGCCAGGGCCCGAGCTTCGTCCCAACGATTGCGCAGCATCGATGCAGACATGCGCTTGCCCCGCTCGCTGACAATCAAATAGCTGGAGCTGTGCACCTGGTTCCGCGCAGCCATTTGCTTGATCAGCTTGCCGAGGCTGTTATCTACGCCATCCACCGAGAGCATGATGCGCAGCTTCTTGTGTGTCTTGTTCTGCTGAACAACCAGATAACCCCCCTCGATATCGTCCCGCCTCATCACCAGTACGTCCGCAGGACGCTGGCCCGTCAAATACGCCAAATCCATGGCTTCCTTCAGCTCTGGTACTGCTTTTTTGTAGACCGCATCCCATACGGCGTCATTGGCGTAGAAGTCCCGCGGCGTTTCCTTATTTTTGCGCACACCCTGGCAGGGGTTCTCCTTTGCTGTGAGCCCCCATTCCCTGGCCATATTGAACACGTGGGAGAGGGTGGCGATTTCGCGATTCGCCCGCACCTTCGCCGACCGCGCATCCCGGTACTGCGCAATCATTGCTGGCGTGAGCGCATCAATTGGCGCGCTATCGAAGACAGGTCGAAGCTGGCGCAGCTCGGAGAGGTTGTCCTTCTGCGTGCGCGCCCCTTTCTTCGGGATGATGTCCCGCTCATACCTATCGAAGATCGCTTTCATCAGGCGCAAGTCCTGTGGCTTTTCCTTCGCCTCCAGCTCGGCCCACTTAAGGCGGGCCAAGTCCAAGTCAGTCCCGAGCGATATCTCTTTGCCCGTTGCGTCGCAGTAGTAGTACCCGACCCAGACCTTCCCGCTTTTGCGCTTGCGCTTGCGGCGGTAGACGTTTGGCGGGAGATCCCTGTTTTCTTTGCTCCGTGGTCGCATCTCAGTTCACTCGGGAAAAATCTGGTGTCCAGGTTGGTTCTGGTAGCGGGGGAGGTGTCGTGGCTATTACCTCCAAGGTCATGCCCAGCTTCATTCGGGCGTACTGCCGGCCAACCAGAGGGCGACCACCACGGCTTTCCACGAAGTGCCATTGGCGCTCTTCAAGCCAGCGGCGCTGGTAGCCCCTGGCCTTGTAGCCGGTCAGCTCGGCCAGTTCTTTCTCCGAGAGAATTTCGGTTTCCATGGGATAGGCTCCACGCCGCGCATGGCGGCAGAGGTGGGGAGGGGTTAGGCCTTAGCCGGGAACCACTCGGTGTCATATTCGAACTGGCTGACCAGCTCGACTGCGATGTGTGGGATTTCGCGCTCGAAGCGAAGGGTGCCGTAGTGGCGATCAATAAAAGCCTTTGCCTCTTCGGCGAAGTGCCCTTTGAAGATGCGCAGTAGGTGGTCTGCTGCCTTCTCGAAGTCCTCCTCACGGTAGTTACCCTCGGCGAGACCGCCACGGCACACGCGCCACACGCAGCGCTTGGGCTGGGCCTCGGCCGCCTTGATCTTCTCGGCCATCTTGTCGCGGGCGTAGCGCATCTGATCCAGGGTCAATGTCTCAACCCACTGGTCTGTGCTGACTCGCATGGTGTGGCCCTGGTGACAGGTTATTTCAGGCATGGCTCATCCTCGCCCGCCTACCGGCAGGCTTGAGTTGTTGTAGGGGGAGGGGTTACTCGCTGTACTGCTTGCGGATGCGGCGGGCGATGGCGCGGAGCTCGAAGTCCATCTCGAACATCTCGTTGTTGTCCTTGCGCGAGACGACTGGCGACCTTGTGACGTTCCGGCCACCCAGGATCCAAGCGGCCAGCAGGATGAGCGCAGATTCGAGTTGGCGCCGGAGAAAGCTATTGCGCGGGATCATGGCCTTGGCCCCTTCCAGATCATCCAGGCCATGTAGAGCGGGGCGGTGATGGGCAGGAGGATCATGGCGTCACCCCGCACTCGTCACATCGAAGAACTGTGTATGGCACCATGCGCCCAAAGAGCCAGAAGCGCGGGCGCATGAGCTCAACCTGCCACAATGCGCCCCATCCGGCGCAGCGTGGGCATGTTCCGAAAATGCTCACAGCGAATACCTCTCTTCATTCCAGCGCACTGGCGCCTTTGCAGGGGTAGGGGTGTCTTGTTCGTGCGGGGAGAGCTGGCGCTCAGTGTGGTGATCACCACCAGGTATCCCTTTTTGAGGATCGCAGCCCTTTCCGCAGTCTTCGCTCCAGGCCGTAGTGCCCGAGCAGTTCGTGAAGTACTTGTAGCCGCCGCCATCGAGGAAGCGGTAGACGGTGCAGCCGTCGACGGTGAAAAGCTTGTCGACCTTGTATGTACCGGCAACGACTGTGGCGGCGGGCTTATCAGGCTCCCGGCAGCCGGCCAGGGTGGCCAGCAGCAGGAGGCAGAGGGCGAGACGGGTCATGAGCGACTCCCAATTGCTGCAGCTGCTTCCACTATCGCTCGGCGAGTGGCGCTGAAAGCATCGGCGCCGTGGTAGATGTCAAACTCGCCGAAGCGCTCTGCATCCACGCAGGTGTAGGCCTCTGTGTCGCCGTCGAACGGTTCCACGATGTGGATCTGCACCCCAAGGCGATCTGCTCGCCCCATCAGCACCGCCAGGCGCAGCGCGTCACCGTCATTGATGAGTGGGTTCCAGTGGGCCCGAACTCCAGACTGCCCCCTTAGGCGAAAGGGCCATTTCGGATCGCCGCAGGTGCAGCGCTCGATCTCCAGTCGCCCGCCCTTGGCGGCCAGCTTCAGCAGTTCGTGGTCCAGGTTCTTTTCTTCGGGCACGATAGTTCCTTGGCCGCCATATCGCGGCTGTTCAATAGAGGGGAGAGGGGTTAAAGCGTGATGGAGTACAAATGTACTCCTTTCAGTATTTTCGCTACCGGACTGCGTTCGGCTGGAGAGCGAGACCCTTGACCGCCTCGCTGTAGATGAACTTGATTTGATCCCATGGAATGGTGTGGCGCTGCGCGTACTCACCTTCTCCATCGCAGACCTCGCAGCCCTCTAATGGCTCTTCGAGCTCCTGGCATTCAGGACATTCGCGTGTGACCTGCAATTTGAACTCACCAAGTAATAGGGCCTTGGCGCCGTTTTCGGCTGTGAGCTGCCTGGGCATGAGGCAGTATCCTTCCGGTACCGCCGGCTCGCCCTGGTGCTGGGCGGCTGGCTGGGTGAGAAGATCCTGCAAATGCAGCACGTGCTTGTCGCATGTGAAGCGCACCAGCCTTGCATCACGTAGGCATTTCTCCAGCGCACTCATCGGCACGCTGACCATCTGTTCGGTGTTGCTGGATCGGTTTTCTGTGGGCATGGGGATACCTTTACGTCGCCAAGAACGAACTATTATTGGAGGTCAGAATTTGCGTAGAGGGTATGACCATGAAAATGCTGGAGAGGCCCACATTCCAAGTCCGTCTCGATAAAGATGGCCAACCTTGGATAGCGATTGAGAAAGGCCCGCAAGAGGGACAGGTCACTAATGGGTTGTATGGCTTTCATTTAGCACCTGGCACAAGCCAGGAAGAGGCGGAGAAGATTGCGAGGTATCTCGGCGAAAAGCTGGAATACTTCGTCAAACTTTGAAGCCAGCTATCCCTCAGGCAGCCGTCAGCAGCGCCTCGATGACGCGCTGTCCAGCCAGCGGCGGTACTGCATTGCCAGCCATATGCATGGTCAGCCGGTGGTTGTCCGGACGCAGGGTGTCAGCTGGGAACGACATCGCGGCCATGGCCTCGTTGGCGCTGAGCATCCGCATGCGGTCGCCATCGACCAGCGCCCAGCGGTCCAGAGTGGTGATGGTGCCGATTGGCCGGTTGATGTCGCGGCCAGTGGTGCCTGAGCCTTTACCGTAGTAGGGCATGATGAACCGATCGCCGAAGCGCTCTCGGCCGTTGCGAACTCGGTCCAGGGTGGCCTGGGCCCGGCCTGGCTTCTCAATCGGCGACCAGCGCCCGGCGGCGAAGTCGAGAAAGCTGGCTGCCGGTACATGGCGCTCCTGCGGCAGCTGCAGCATCAGCGGCGCCTTGCTGCGCGTCAGCACCATGAACAGGCGCACCCGGTGCTGCGGCACGCCGAGGTCGGCGCAGTCCACAATGTGTGGCGCGGCCTGGTAGCCCAGCGCCTGTACCGCTGCGATCCAAGCGGGGTAGAGCACCCAGTCGGTGAACTCTGGCACGTTTTCGATCACTGCGGCCGGCGGCCGGTGAACCTCCAAAGCCGCCACTGGCGCCCAGGCTGTCGAGCGGGAGGCGTCGTGCTCAGGGTTGCCCGACTTCTTGCCCCGGGCCTTTGCGTGGCCTTGGCAGCAAGGGGAGGCGAGCAGGATGTCGTGAGAGGGCACCTGCTCCCAACGGGCTTGGTGCAGGTCTTGGCAGACGTGCTGCGTATCGGGGTGGTTGGCGCTGTGCCATTCAACGGCCACTGGCCAGTGGTTGGCCGCCCAGAGAACCTGGACGCCGGCGGCGCGCGCGCCAGTGCTCCATCCGCCGAGGCCGGCGAACAGGTCGATTGCTGTAGACACGAGGATGCCTCTTTGAGGTTGGACTAGTATCGAGGGGGGGCGATTAAATGGAGCGACGAGAATGGAGTGCTTTATTTGTGGCTGTGCATCGAAAGGCATCCCGCCTGCTTCCACCTTTGTTGAGGTCGACTGTCCTGAGTGCGGCTATTTTGGGCTGCCAAAGGATCTTGCCGAGAAAATTGAGAGCGGGAAATGCAGGCTCCATGTCGGGCGCACCCGTGACTACTTGGTGATGCGGAATGCGCAAAAGCAGGGACCTTGGATCACACCAGTAGACATCAATATTTACCGGCTGTTGCAACCGGGTGGAACCGGGGATGGTGGTGGTTGACGCCGTTCAAGCGGCATTTATCGCCAGGGGGAGATAATCGACCCATACGACTCTTGGCATCTTGGTTTTCTGATTGATAACCGGCTCGCCCTCGGCGTCGGTGATTTCGCACTTGGCCCTGATGCGCAGGTCGCGGCACTTGCCGGTCTTCCTCGCAAGTTCCATGAACTGCTGGGCGTACTGCGGTGCGTCGAACATCTGGCTCAGCTGTTTCACCTTCTCGCCGGCCATGATCTTGGCCGCCTGGTGCTCAACGGCCAGATTCCATTCAGCCTGGGTTAGCTCCAGGGGGGGGCAGCCAGCTTTAACGCTTGGCTTGGTGGTCTTGACGGTCTTCCTGGCCTCGGCCAGCGCTACGTCGGTGGTCATGCCGAAGACTGCAAATGTGCTCATGGTGAACTCCGTATCAGGTCATGCCGATCTGCAGCGCCTCGTGGCCACCAGTGGCCAGCCCCGGATTGAGTTCCACACGCTGACCGGCGAGTAGCCCGGCAATTTGGGCATCAAAGTCGAGTTCGATCTCCCGGGTTTTCCTGGCCTTGCTAATCTCTCTTCCCGACAGGTACTGCTCGATCAGGGCTTTGTCTTTAGCTTCGACCGCCACCAGTTCGCGGCCATTCGAGTGCTGGCCGATGGCGAGATCCTCTTCACCCCGGGGCACCAGTTCGTGAATCTTGTTGTGCACTGCCGACACCCAAGCCAGCGCAAAATGATCTCCAGCAGTTTCAGGTGAATAGGAACTGCGTTGCTTGCCAGCTCGCACTTGCGACACATACTCACGCCGGGCCTGGGTTAGTTTGGTCAGCAGTGCTTCGTAGGCATACATAGCGATCTGCGGGGCTGGGCGCACTCCAACGAACAATTCGCGGTCCATGACGCGGCTTGTCGATTTGCACCAACTACGCCTGGAGAACGACCGAACTCCGAATGCCTCTCCAACGATTGAGCCCAGATGCTGGTCCCAAGCTGGCCTGCGCTTGGCCCTGGCCTTCTCCGACTCGACTTCGCCCACATCGCTCAGGTGCACGTCCATTTCGGTCAGGCGGTATTCGCGCATCAGTGCCTGGGCTTGACGCATGGCTGTGACCGCCTCGTTCTCGTTCGAGCTCTTCGAAAGGGCAAGGCAGCGCTTGATCTTGCGGATGACTCGTTCGAGTTTGCTTTCGTCGTGTTGTCGCTCGGTCATTTCGTGGTCCTTGCGTGCAGGCGCCGCCCTCGCCGGGGTGGCGTGATTCGTTGAAGTGGGGTATCAAAGGTGACCGATATGGCTAAATGAGGAGAGGTGGTGCGAATGGATGTTCAGCTCTGGGATTTTGATATCGCCGACAAGATTTCTCTCGACTTCTACCAGAAGATTAGCCTCCAGAACGGTGATGGATCGAGGATTCCTCTTTGGGGGGAGTACAAGTCTGATGACGCCCAGGCAGACGACCTTGATGGGTGCGAACTCATTTTCGAATCCCGTCGGGTTCTCACCAAGGAAGAGGTCGAGGAGTTCCAAGAACAACTGTCACCCCGACTTAAAGGAGGCTGGTACCACGAGATCCATTAGGGCGCGATTGGGCTGATCAATTCGTCGCCTGGTTCCCGCCTCAGCTCGGCCCGGCTGGCCTGTTCAAACTGTCGCGCTAGCTTTGTCGATATCTCAAAAGCTGGCGCGTCAGGTCAAAGTCAGGCTCGCTCAGCAAGAAGCAGGATGCCTTTGTCGTCTGGGTCGCTGCCCAGCCAGATGTCAGGCGCTCGGACCTGGCGCTGCATTCGCCATTCGTCCAGGATGCGCGCCACAGAATTGCTGATTGCGAATTTGTGGCGCGGCGGCAAAGCGAATAGCGTGAGGGACTGAATCGGTCCGAGAGCATGCGCCCGCTCAATCAGAACGCGGATGATGAAGCTTCGGTCGGAAGCGTTGATCCATTCGCCCATTGAATCCAGCGCCTGGACAGTGCCGCGGCGCGCCATGAGCCGAATCTCGGTTCGATTTGCTGGCGCATGCTGGTCACTTTCGATTTCCAGGTGGGCGCCGGCGGCGAAGAATGGAAACTTCGACCTGCCGAGTGAGTGCGCGTTGTAGATCAGCAGGGTAAGCGCCTCGCTGCTCTCCTCAATCTCGGCCCAGGACATCAGGTCAGCAAGCTGGCTGGCGTGTGACACGCTAACCTTCAACCTCAGGTCCTGCTCGCCCAGCAGAGCAGCCTTCTTGCGGCGGCGCTCGTCGCGCTCCTGCGGCGTCATCGCCATACACCACCTCCTTCAATCCGCTAGGCGGCAAGTGAACCTGTGCCCGGCGCTGGTGGCGCTGCAGGGCCATTCGTTTGAGTTTCATGGGTGAGCTCCATATCGGCATCGTGCCAGCCTGCAAGCCACCACCCGCCATCTACGGTCATGTTTCCGTAGGGCTGTGAGAGTCGGCACTTTCCGTCTTTGCGGCAGGCCCGGCCCTGGTAGTAGGCCGCGGGGTACAGCAGGCGGAGCTGTCGGGCCTTCATGGCTACGCCCCAACCAAGTGATGCAGCGGGGCGAAAGGGATGTCGTCGTCGAAGCTGTCGTAGTCCGGGCCTGGGGCGCCTTGCTGGTTCTGCGGCTGGGCCTGCGGGCGGCTCTGCTGGCGCTGCTGCTGGGGCCGAGGCTGTTGCTGCTGGCTTCCTTGCTGCGCCTGCGGCGGCGGGCTGCCGGCGAACTTGATGATGATCACGCGGCCGGTGAGCTTCACTCCCTGGGAGTGATCGGCCTTGGTGTAGGTCTCGACGTGGGCGTCGTCGATGGTGAAGTGCAGTTGCTGGCCCTTGAGCAGGTAGGGCGCCATGGCTTCGGCCTGTTTGCCCCAGAGCGTGGCGTCGACCCACTGGGTGGGGCGATTACCACCTTGGCCTTTGCGGCCATATTCGCAGGCCAGGGCCAGGTTGCAGACGGCATTCCCTTCAGGCGTGTAGCGCAGTTCAGCGTCGCGGCCCAGGCGGCCGATATCGGTAAGAGTAGGCATCGTGATTCCTTGGTTATGCGGCCAGGCCGAGCACCTTGTTCATGCGCTCGTCGAGGATTTCGTAGAAGGTCTTCACCCGTTCGGTGAGCTTGCGGATCATGGCTTCGTCGCGGTATACGCGCTTGACGAAGAGCGGCATGCCGGGCCAGTAGCTGATGAAGTCGATCCACTCGCGCTCCGACACCCACAGGCCGCCCTGGCACTGGGCTACGTGCTCTTTTGGAACATCGCCAGCCAAGATCACGCCCACCTGAAACTTGGGCAGCTTGGTCTTGATCTCGGTGAGGCCGTCGTCACCGACCAGGGCGTCAGGCGAGTAGCCGATGCCGTGGTTCAGGATGATCCCGACTGAGCGAGTCTTGAGGCTCTCGCGGTCCTCATAGAGCCCGCGCGCGACACCCTCAAGCTCGTGGCCACGGATGGTTGCCTTGGTCTGGAAGGGGATTTCGGCGGCCTCTTCGGTAATTCGCTCGCCGATCAGCTGGTCCATGTAGGTGAAGGCGGCCACGCCGAATCCTGCTTCGCCTTTACCACTGACCAGCAGGCAATCTAGCTCCGAGCAGGTGATGATGCCCAGGCGCAGGGCCAGCCACTCCGGCGTGCCTTGCTCGATGTCAGTGACTATCCGCATTTGCAGCCTCCGAGGCCTTGATGGCCTTGTTCAACTGAGCTACCAGGCGATCATGTGTCCCCTTCGGCACAACCTCGGCAGAGCCGTACTCGCCGATGAACCAGTCGCGCGTTTTTTCCGTGCAGCGCTCCAATAGCGCATTGATTCCTGCCGCCTGGATGGTGGTCACATTGGCCGTTGGCACGGCCGCATGGCCGTCATCGTCCTCACCGCGAGTGGTGAGGTTGAGTAGAGCGCTCATGACATAGCGTTTGCCGTAGCTGACCGACGATCCGACCGCCTGGACTGCGTTCTTGCTGCCGCTGGTGTCGAGGGGCAGCAACATCGAAGTGCTCTCGCGATGCCCGGCCCGATGCATCAGAATCCCGGTGACGCTCATGCCGCCCGGCGTGTTCTCGACTTTGAAGGTGATGGCGAAGCCGTGGGTTTGCATGATCGGCTTGATCACGTCGTTGATGTCTTCGAAGGTGGCGTAGTCGCTGCGCTTCTGCCCGTTCACAACGATGGCGCCGCGCTCCGCAATGCTGGGGATGTCGCTTTGCATTGCCGCCATGGCCGCGTTGAACTGTGTTTCGGCGTCCCTGGCCTGCATGCGTTCATGCATCACCATCAGGCGCTCAAACTTGTCCATATCGCAGGACGGGTCGGACGCTACGCGGCTGATGACAGCCAGGATGCTGCTGTCGGCGGGCGCTGCAGCGGCAACCTGGCGGCGCTGCTCCGGCACGATGATTGGACTGGTCATAGTGGGGCCTCAGAAGTTGATGGTGATGTTCGGGACTTCGCCGCGGGCGATCTTGAGCACAATGGCCTTGGCCAGTTCCTCGGTGATGTTCATCGACATCAAGGCCTCTTTCGCGGCCCCCATGACCTTGGATTTGTGGGCTTTGTCGGCTTCCCGGGCCTGCTGCTGACGGAGGATCTCGGCGGCGGCTGCATCGGCGCGGCGGCGCTCGTCCAGGCGGGCTTGCTCGGCAGCCTCTTCGGCGCGGCGGGCTGCGGCCTGGCGTTCTTGCTCGGCGCGCTGCTCAACCGCGACCCGATCAGCTTCGGCCTGGGCCCTGGCGCGCTCGGCTTGTTCGGCCTGCAGCTTCAGCTCCAGCTCGCGGCGGTCGGCGGCGGCCTTGGCTTCAAGTTCGCGGCGCTGGGTGGCTTCGCTCTCGGCCTGGGCCTTCTGTTCGGCTTCGACCCGGGCGCGCTCGGCGGCTTCTCGGGCGATGCGCTCTTCGCGCTCTTTCTGCTCGCGGGCTTCAGCCTCGGCGCGCAGGCGGGCCAGTTCGGCCTGTTCCGCTTCGTACTGCTGGCGGGCGACGAGGGCGGCGCGCAGCACCTTCAGCGAATCGTCCTTGGCCCTGGCGGCTTCGGCTTCGAACTCTTGCCACTGCTCGCCCAGGGCGATGGCCTCAACCTTGGCGATGCGATCAGCCAGATCTTCGGCGGTAATGCCTTCCAGCGCTTCGGCGTGGAGCTTCAGGTGGGCAATGGCGTTGTTGTGTCTGTCTACCCGAGCATCCTCGGCTGCCTGCCACTCGTTCAGCGGCTGGCGTACATGGTCGCGGAGGTTGTCCATTGCCGTCACGAACTCGCGCAGCTCGGCTTCGACGACCTTCGGCATTTCCTTGAGGCGGCGCAGGTAGTCGCGGCCAGGCTTCTCGACGGCGGTCTTCGACTTGCTGACCTTGGCGGCCAGGCTGGCGATGCGCTCGCGGCCTTTGCGGGTGGTCAGGTCGGGCACTTCACCTTCGACCTCCGACTTTGCAATTTCGATGAACTGCTTCAGGCCGCCGGCGACGTAGATGGCCGGGGCGTTCTCTTCGCTGATGTCGTCGACGGTGATCAGTTGCTGGTGTGCGGACATACGAATCTCCCGCGCCATCCCTGCGGTGGGCGCTGATGAAAGGGTTACTGAGTGATCCGATCAGCGAGAGCGCTGAGCAGCATCAAGAAGGTGAAGAGGGCGATAGCTGGGAAAGCGCCGCGCCAAAGCAGGTAGCGGCGTTGGCGTTGGTGGCTGGTCATGGCCGAACCCTCACCGCAATCCGGCCACCTTTCATGGTTGCGCTCAAGCGGCGCGGCAGGCTGGCCACTGCACGTTCACGCGGCAGGCCGATCACCTCATTGAAGGGAAGCCCGAAGCCCAACATCACCAGCCTGGCTTCAATCTCGTCGCATTGCTCATCGATGAGCGATTTGACCGGTGCAGTGCTCATGCAACCTCCTTGCGCCGCTCGGCAACCCGGCGAACGCGCTCGCAGTAGTGTTTGAACTCGTCGGCGTTGATGCCGCCAGCAGTGAAGTGGCGGACGATCAGGGCTTCGGTGAGGGCTTCCTGCAGCCTTGACCCCGAACGCTCAAGGTCGTCCAGGGCGCGGTCTATGGCGATGTGTGGGCTCATAACTCAGCGTCCTCGGCCTGGGCGATCAGCGCGTCATCAGCCAGCGGCTCTAGGAACTCTGCGGCCAGGTCAATCAGGTGCTGATCCGGCTTGTCGTCGCCCAGCAGGCTCGCTGCTGTGGTCCTGCAAGGCTCACCAAAGGCCGCCTGAATGACGATCTCTGCCATCCAGTCGCATTTGTCCTCGCCATCCTCCCAGCGCTTCAGCAAGAGCAGCTGAATGTGGGTCTTGAACTCTGCGAAGGTGACGATGCGCGGCGCGCGCAGGCGGCGCTGTACCTTGATGTCGCTGCCCCGGGCCAGTCGCTCGCCGGTCTCTTCAAGCCATGCCTGACGGGCGACATCACGGGCATCAACCACTGGAGGCGCCTGCCGGTTGTCGTACTCAAACTGAGCTTTGCGAAGTGCGCCCATGGTCGTCTCCAGATTGGATTGTGCGGCCGCATTGGCCAGATGCCAGGCGCGGGCGACCAAACCCAGCCGTGAGACTGGCCTGGCACCTGCCAATGCGGTCGATTTGAAGGAAGGGGATGCGGGATGCATCGGACTGGGCTCGTGAAGACTGGGCAATCGACCGGTTATCCGCGTCGAGGTGGCCACCCCGCTGTTTGCTTGCAGCTCATCCGAGCCCAGTCCGATGAATCCTGCGATGGGGAGCAGGGCATCGGGCAGTTAACGTCAGGCTGACGTGGCGCTGGTTGTTCAGTCGATGATGATCGGGTCTGCAATGAAATCGTTGAGCGCTTGCTGTTGAGCGTCATCGCTATCGAGGAAGCGAATCGCCCAAGGCATCAACGTCTGGACGGTGCCGTCAGCCATTTCGACGATGGTGACGCTGAAATTGCCCGGGCCACTCTCGAACTCCTCGTATTCAACGCCCCATGCGTGAAACTTGCCCTCGGCTGCGTCTTCGATTCCCGTCCGGCGTCCACGATCGTCGTGCAGCGCCTTCATGGTCATAACTGGTCGCATTGTCTTGCCCTCCAGGGCGGTTGATTTCCCGTCTGGCCCTGTCGCCAAGGCCAGCCAGTGAAATCAGGCAGCGCGAGCCAGTTCAGCCTGTGCCAGCAGCTCCGCTACAGCCTCGGCCGGGGTGCAGCCATCGGCGTAGAAGTCATGCAGATCGCTTTCTTCTCGCGAGCCCAGGCCAACCTGGTGGCCAAGCAGCTCGGAAGCCTTGTCGATCCAGCGGTAGTAGGCGCGCTCTTCAGCGTCGATGCGGCATTCATCAGCCGCCATGGTTGCCATGTTGAACATCGTGAATCCCTCCGGTTGATTTTCCGGATGCCCCTCGCAAGAAGGGCATCGAGGAAATCTGCCGCGACCCGCTACTGGCGTCGGTCGCTGGCTTGAATCGTGCTGTTCCTCCAGCCGCGGGCCTTTCGGCTTGTTCTCCCGCTGGATAACTGGTCTCGGCGCTTTACGCTGCACGCCCGGGGCAGTTGCCACCCCTCTGGACTGTTGAGGCCTGTCCATCGCTGCCTTTGAATCTGGGCCGGTGTCGATCCGGCAAGGTGTTTCGCTAAAGAACGGGGCCGCTTGAGGGCCTAGCGCCTTCTTGATTCGGCGTTGAGGCAAATTTAGAAAACTTAACAAGATCGGTCAAGGCCTATTTTTAGAAAACTTAACAAAAAGTTTAAGGGGGGTGATTTTCAGGCACAAAAAAACCCGCACTGAGGCGGGCTTGCTTGTGAGCGGGGCTGCCCTATTTAGGCTTAGCGCTTTTGATGTCTTCGATGATTTGCTTCGAAATCGCTCGAACCTGCTTTTCGGTCATGGCAGACATGACCCCCTCCCACGCTGTAGAGGTCGTGTCGTATGTACGCGTGCCAACCTTCCTTCCTGTCGTGAGGTCTACGAAATCGGCACTGGAGTTGACCCAGGCGTTACCCGTCATCGAGCCAGCGCCGTAGCGAGCACCTGTGGTGAGGAATCGGAAGTTGCTTACACTCACCAGCACTAGAACACCGTCTTGCTTAGGTGGCGTGGTTTCAGGGTCGGTCTGGGTAATGCGATATCCCTTTTCAGCTCCTTCAGCTTTCAGGGATTCAGCCCAGGTTCGCTGGAGCAGCGACCAGTCAGAGTTAGCCTCTACCTTGCTGTTTCCTTTGAACGCGACGGTTACGTTCTGCTTGGCCGGCTCCGGAATCACAAGCGTACCTAGGCCGCCGCGTTCAACGGTGGCGGCGCAGCCGCTGAGTACAGCAGTGGAGATCAAGCATGCAGCCAGGAGGTGTTTCATAGAAGGTCCTTTTCTTAAGAGATATCAGCGGGAGTACATCGCCCACCAGAAAACGTGGCCGAGAATCACAATCTGCTGCTCCTGGATTTGTTCGAAGGTGTAGTCCTCGTCCGGGTGCTCGTCACGATTAAAGCTGCGAAGCCTGATGCCGGTAGGGAGGCGGTAGAGCTGCTTCACCCGAAGCTGGCCGTTATGGCTGATGGCGTACATTTCCCCGTCGACTATGTCTCGTAGGGCGTTTTTACCCATATTCACGCCGACCGTTGCGCCGTCGCGTAGCACCGGGATCATGCTGTTGCCGCTGATCATCACGCACCTGGCGTTGTCGTACTGAACGCCATTATTGCGCAGGTCCTTCTTGAAGAACCGCAGTTTAGCGGTATCGCTTTCCTCAACCGCAGATCGTCCTGATCCGGCTGCCAGCTCAACCTCCTGCAGGAATGGTACGTACACCTCATCTTCACCGAGCGGCGTCTCGTCGTCCCACGTCTCAATAGTGCTGAGCGAGACCTGCTTATGTGTCTCTGGAGACCCCACCCCATCTGAGAGCCAGTCCGGCGAGCAATCCAGGGCTTTTGCTAGGGCGAGCAGGTTCTTGCCCTTAGCCCCATTCGTGCCAGCCAGCCAGAAAGAGACTGTCGCTCTAGAGACGCCAGTCATTTCGCTTATGTCAGTCGCGCGCAGGCCCTTGGCCTCCATTCGACTATTCAATCGTTCGCTGAAATTCATATTTAGGATTCTAAACAAGCGTCTGTTTAGATAACTTGCGCTTTTCTGTTAACATTTCTAAACTCGGCAGCAGTGAAGTGGAGAAACCTTAAATGACCTATGACCAAGCCCTGCAGTTCTTCGGCACGCCAGGCGCCATCGGTGAAGCCCTGCGCGTCACCCGTAGCCGCGTTTCGCAGTGCCGATCTGCCGGTGGCTTCTCCTACCCAATGCAATGCGTGTTGGAGAAGGAGTCCGCCGGAATGCTCACCGCGAGCCGTAGCGACGACCCTGCCAACTCGACCAAGCAAACCGCCGCCTAATCCATCCAACCGCAAGGAGCAGTAACTCATGGGCTTCAAAGACCCAATGACCCAGCGCCGTGACTTGGCCAGAAAGGTTCGCCTTTATCCATTGCTCGATCGGCAGCTTCAGCGCGCAGCTCACAAAAGCCGCCGCGAGTACGCGACATACCTTTTTGAAATGCTCGAGTGGGCCGCCGTGAATGGTGGCATCGAAGCCCTCATGCCCGACGACCTGAAGGATATCGCGGGCTAGAGGCCCTCAGGAGGGCACGATGGAATTTACAGAAGAAAACGTGCCGCCCGAGACCAGAGCCAAGATCCACAGCCTCATGAAGGCTAGAGGGTGGACGTTCGAGGAGGCGGTAAACGAGATCCTTCTCGAAGCGATCACCTCGGGGGCGACGGTCTTCGTTGGTAGGCGCAAGGCACCAGTTTTGACGCTGGTGGGACTGAAGAGACCCTCTACCGGATAGGTGAGGGTCTCAAGGCGGGCCTCAAGAGGGCCTCAAATTTCAGACACAAAAAAGCCGGGATTCCGCCCCGGCTCTCTGCAACACAAAACTCTGAAGGGAATTATGCATATGCAGACCCAAAGTGTACAGGCCCTCAAGCGGGCCGCGCCACAAAATGCGAACGGCGAAAACGTGGCGCGTACGATGAGCAGCATCGAACTGCGAGACCTCATCAACGATGCACGCTTTACCGCTGGCGAGCCAAAAGTCAGGAATGACCAGTTCCTTTCACGGGTCGAGGACGAGCTGGGCGATGAGCTTGAGGGGGTGCAAAAATATTACACCCCTGTTTACGGCAACCAAGTCGCCACCTACAGCCTGACGCTGGATCAATGCATGCTGGTTGGCATGCGTGAGTCGAAGGCTGTCCGTCGAAGTGTCCTGGCCAAGCTCAAGTCCCTCGAAGCGCCACGCGTCATTGCAACACTGCCGGACTTCTCCAGCCCGGCAGCCGCCGCCCGCGCGTGGGCTGAGCAGTACGAGCTGCAGCAGGCCGCCAACCAGGCCCTGGCAATTGCCGCGCCCAAAGCCGATTTCGTCGATCGCTATGTGGAAGCCACAGGCCTGAAGGGCTTCCGCCAGACCGCCAAGCTCCTACGGGCTAATGAGGCCCGCTTCCGCGAGTTCCTGCTCGACAAGAAGATCATGTACCGCATGGGCGGGGAATGGCAGGCGTACCAGCAGCACATTGACGCCGGCCGGTTCGATATCAAGACCGGCACCACCGATGGCGGCCACGCATTCAACCAAACCAAATTTACCCCGAAGGGCGTCACCTGGGTGGCCGGCCTGTGGGCTCAGTACAACCTGGAGGCCCAATGATGGCCCGCATTCGCACTGTCAAACCCGAGTTCTGGTCGAGCGAGCAGGTCATGTCCTGCAGCCCGCTGGCTCGCCTGTTGTTCATCGGCCTCTGGAACTTCTGCGACGACGGCGGCAATCACCCGCTGGCGCCCCGGACCATTAAGGCCTTGGTGTTCCCCGGCGATGACATTACCACCGACCAGGTGAGCAACCTGCTTGGCGAGCTTGAAGGCGCGGAGCTGACCCTGAGCTACTGGGTGGCTGGGAAAAACTACCTTCATGTCCGCGGCTGGAAGCACCAGAAGATCGAGAAAAAGAACTACAAATACCCCGCGCCACCGGCTGAATCTGGCGATGACTCGGAGAGCGGTCGTCGACAATTCACCGAGGAGTCGTCGACTGGTCGTCGAGCGGTTGACCCCGGAAGGGAAGGGAAGGGAATAGGAGAAGATCAACACAACACTCAACGCGCGGAGCAGGAAAATTCCGCCGACCCAAAGGCGCCCTGCGAAATGACCCTTGAGTGGGTGCCGGACCAGAAGCTCCTGAAGGCCTATGCGCACCGTATGGGTATCCCTGTTGACCACTTCTCTGCCGAAGCCACAGCCGCGTTTGTCTGTCACTACTCGGCGTCTGGCCGCATGGAGACTCAAGCGTCCTGGGTGAGCCTGTTGGTGAAATGGGTGAAGCGCGACGCAGTTGCTGGTAGCAATGTTCGCCAGTTCCCGCTGAAGCGCCAGGCGAATGGTCCTGATTTCAACAGCACCAGCTGGGCTGACGACCTGGGGGCGCTATGAGCAAGCCAAAGCCGCCGCAAAGCGCAACCCAGCTCATGGCCAAGGCCACCAACCTGCCGCCAGTCATTCCGGTCACCGCGCGTCAACTGCCGCCCGGCACAACCGAAGTGGTCAACGCCCTGTTCAAGGAGCTGCAGGCGATCTTCCCGGCGTGGAAGCAGGCCTGGCCAGACAACGAGGCGTTGAACGCAGCAAAGCGCAGCTGGGTTAAGGCGTTCATCGCCGCCGAGATCAACACCCTGGAGCAGATCCGCTATGGCCTGCTCAACTGCCGCCAGTTCGGCGGTGACTTCGCCCCGAGCGTTGGCAAGTTCATCAAGTGGTGCCAGCCGACGCCGGAGATGCTGGGCATTCCGTCGCACGACAAGGCATTCCGCGAAGCGCTGGAGAACTCGCACCCGAGCCGGGCTGACAATCGCGTCTGGTCACACCCAGCGGTGCGCCACGCCGCGCTGCAGTGTGAGCTGCACAACCTGGCTGACCAGATCTCAGAAAAGGCCAGCAAGATCTTTGACAGGGCCTACGACATCACCATTCGCCTGCTGGTGCAGGGCAAGCCGTTGGAAGACATCGCGATCGGCATCGGCCACGACAGCCAGAAGAGCGCCGCTGAGCTTGCCGAAGAGCATGCCAGCCAAAAGCAGGCCCGCCTGCTGGCGGTGCAGCAGATCCCGTCCGGTGCCGCCGCGTGCCGTGCGCAGCTGATGGCCAAGTTGAACATCAAGCGCGCCGGGCAGCCGGCCGGGGAGGGGGTGTGATGGCTACTCAAGAGCAAATCGACAAGCTGATGAGCGCCTGCGACTCATTCTGCCGTCTCTACGGGCGCCTCTGGGATCTCGTTGAGCCGGATGGCGCAGGCTTCCTCTCGCCAGAGTCGGTCAAGGACTACGACGCAATTCACGGGCGCATGCAGGCGGCGCTCGACGACATTCGCGGGGAGAAGCACTGATGGACACCAACAAGATGCGCGAGCAGTTCGAGCAGTGGGCCAAGGATCGATACAGCTGGCATCTGCATGACGATGCCCGTGATCCAGAAGATCGGACCCTCGCTAGCTGGAATGGCGATGCTTACGGCAACCGGATTGTTGAAGGCATGTGGCAAGCCTGGCAGGCCTCCCGCGAGGCCGTGGTGGTGGAGCTGCCGTCCGAGGACACCTGCAGGACCAGTACGTCGAAGGAGGAGGCAGCCCAAGACGCCTACAACCACGCCCTTGGTGAGTGCCGCTCTGTAATCGAGGCCCAGGGCCTGAAGGTGTCTCCATGAGCGACCTCGAACTGATTTTCGTGATCCTGGTGTGCTGGGCCATGGGCATGCAGCTGGGCTATGCCATGGGCTTCCATCGCGCCTGCAATCGCCTGATTCCAGAACTCAACCAAGAGCGTGAAACGGTGGCCCGACTGAAGATGCTGGAGCGCATGCGGGGAGATCAGCCATGACCATCGACAAAGCAAAGCTGATGGCGTCCGCCGAGCGAGCGGCATTGAAACAGCGCCCAGGGGTTTCGGATCCAATTATCTGCATTCCCGTTGCTGCGACCGACGTCCTGGCCCTGCTCGCGGAGATCGAGCGGCTGACTGAGCAGAATGAAAACCTCCTGGAATGCCGAAGCGCGGTTAATGCTTCTGTTGCCCTGGAGAACGAGGCGCTGCGCAAGGAGCGCGTTCCAGCTGGGCTCTATCGAGAGCTTGTAGCGCTTCGCGAACTACGCGACCAGGCCAAAAGTTATGTAGACGGCTACCTGCAGGACGAAGTCGAGGACGCCGATTCGTGCATCTCTGAAGAGCAGCACCTTTCGGCGGCGGCGCTGAGCGAGAGCCTGATGGATGCGTTTGAGGCGCACTGGGATGCGGCCATGGCCAAGGAGGTATCCCATGGCTGACCGCATCAGCGTCAACTGCCAGGCCAAGCTCTCCGAGGCTATCACCTGTCTGACCACCATGTTTCGCGACAAGAAGTTCGTGGTCGTCAGCCTTCGTCCTGGAAAGGACCGCACGCTTGACCAGAACGCCCTTTGGTTCGCGATGTACAAGCGCATCTCCGAAATGACCCAGATCGGCGACGCATCGGAGGCTCGCAAGTACTGCAAGCTGCACCACGGCGTGCAGATCCTTATCAACGAGGATGAGGACTACCGGGCAGCCTGGCACCGAACCACGAAGCACCTCAACTACGAGGAGAAGCTTGGCCTGATGGGCGACTGCAAGCTGCTGGGGCCGGACGGTTTCCCGGTTACCAGTCTCTTCAACCGCGCCCAGGGCATCGCCTACACCAACCGCATCGTTGCTGACTTCACCGCCCATGGCGTGGTCTTCGATGATCTGCTTAGCCAGGAGGCCGCATGATCGCCAAGCAACCGCGACCGAAGAAGTGCAAGAACCCGGCATGCGGCATCAGCTTCCCGCCGCGCCGCCTTGGCCAGGCCGTTTGCAGTCCAGCCTGTGGCTTGGCGATCAAGGACGTGAACCAGGACAAGGCCAAGAAGGCGATTGCCCAGCGCGTGCGCCGTGAGGTCCAGGTGCGCAAGGAGAAGCTCAAGACCCGCGGCGACTACATGCGCGAGGCCCAGGCTGAGTTCAACACCTACATCCGCCTGCGCGACCAGCACCTGCCGTGCATCAGCTGTGACTCGCTACCCAGCGATCACGACCTGATCACCGGCAGCCGCTGGGACGCCGGCCACTACCGCTCTGTCGGCGCCTGCCCGGAGCTGCGCTTTGAGCCGCTCAACGTGCACCGCCAGTGCGTGAAGTGTAATCGCAACCTGTCCGGTAACGCGGTCGAGTACCGCATTCGGTTGGTGCAGCGCATCGGTGCCGACCGGGTGGCCTGGCTGGAAGGGCCTCATCAGGCCTGCAAGCACACCATCGACGACCTGAAGGCCATCAAGGCCGAGTACCGGGCAAAGATCAAACAGCTGAAGGAGGCTGCAGCATGACCACACCATGGGCGTTTTTCATTCTGGCTGTGATGCTCGTGGCATCCGGCGCCGTGCTTGCCTGGGGCGCTGCAGTCGCTCGCAAGCGTAGTAGCGAAGAATTCATCTTGGGGAAATCCAAGCGGGCAGGGGGTGGGCAATGATCTATCAGAACGTGGTTTCCGCAGTAGTCCGGGCCCTGGCCGCCGAGACAATCAACAGCGCTGGCGGGTGCAATGTCGAGCCGCGCGTCCAGACCAGCAAGCTCAAGGGCGAAATTTCGGGGAAGGATGCGGCTCTGCTGGCCGACTCGATCGTGCACAAGCTGTTGCACGCCCAGCTCAGCCCGCGGCACTGGAACGCCCTGGTGGCGAAGTACAGCACGCACAGCGGCAGGAAGATCGACTCTATCGGCCGTCTCGTCTCGGTTGTATCAAGCCCGGCACCACTGCTCTTCACCCAGCGAGCGGTGCTGGTGTGGGCGGTGCCTCAGCAAGCCAAGGGCATTCAGCGAAAGGTGGTTGAAGTAAAGGCGCCCGAACTGCGTGAGAACGAAGAGGCCGGCCAATGGGATTGGCGGAACAAAGCCGCAGCTGCTGCAATCGAGCGTGCCAACAAGCATGCCCGGGCCGTGGCCGAAACGAAACCTGGTGTAATCGTTTTGTCCGAGTCGATCTACGACATGACCAGCTGGGATTCCCAGGGGCTGACAGAGCGCACCTATCAGCGCTGGAACAAGACAATCAAGGGCAATCTGGAGTCGATGGTGGATGAGGCTCTGGTCGAGGCGCAGCACATGCTCGAGGAAGTTGGAGTACTCACCGGCGAGGCGGCGTAAATGAGGCCCTCAAAAGGGCTTGCATGTCATGTCGCCATGTCGCATTATTAACCCATCCTGTCATTTCTGCGCGTGTTGAGGAGTGGCCAAAGAAGCCCGGCCATTGAGTCGGGCTTTTTGTTTCAGCGCTTCCTTGAATGGCGGAGCAGGGCTGTTAAAGTCTGCATCCTTTTTCGAGCCTGAGACGGATCTTATGCAACAGTTTTTCTCCAAGACCTTTGGTGGGCTGACGCCGAGCTACTACATTCGCCAACTGATCTTCGGATCTCTATTCGCAGCCTTCATCATTTTTATGAAGGCGAGGTCGCCAAGCGGCGTCACATTCGACGCGATTTCCTTGGCACTTGTCTGCACGCTGCTCTATCCCTACTCACGCTTCGTCTACGAGAGCGTCATTGGATACATCATGGGAAGCAACGTGTTCTTCGTGAATGCGGCCCTGATGTTAACTGTGAAGGTCATTACGATGCTTATGTGCTGGTTCTTCGCTATTTTTATTGCGCCCGTGGGCCTTGCATATCTCTACTGGCATCACAGTCGCCAGGCTTCCTGAGAAGTGTAGTGTTATCAAATAGCCCAGCCTTAGCGCTGGGCTTTTTCGTTTCTGCAGATGACGCACCCAGGCAGCCGGGCTAAGTCGGTAGTGGCGTCGATCAAAACCGTGCGCTCCCTGATCGGCTACGCGATGAGAGGCTGGGGTATGTAACCCAGCGATCCAGCCCATCAAGCCGGGTAAGCACCGGCCCTCTGCACCTATTCGAGCCTCGACGCTTGCCGAGGTTTTATCGCTTCTTGCTACTTGCCCAGCTTCTCCATGGCCGCGTCGGCCAGGAAAGAAGAGCGGCTCTTGACGTTGTGGTCGCGCACGTACCGGTCGATCCTCTGGATGACAAAGCCGGGCAGGGTCACGTTGACCTTCTCGGTCTTGCCCAGGTACGGCGTAATGTCTATCTCAATCATGCCCCAGCCCATATCCGCGAAGTCTGGATTGCTCCGGTGCGTTGCGGCAGTGGTCGGCATGGGGATGGCTTGGCCATTCGAAGCGATCTCCTCGAGCATGATGTGCGCGACCTCGACGGCGGCGGTGTAAGCCTCCTCGAAGGTGTCGCCTGCGGTTACAGCGCCTGGAATGTCCGGCACCTGGATGCCGATGGCGGTGTTTTCGTCGCCCCACTCGATACAGATTGGATATTGCATTGTCGTCTCCTGCGAAGGTGCAAAGGGTGAAGCCGGGTTATTTCAACCCGGCTCTTTCCTTGATGCTCTTTACCGTGCCTATCGGTAGGTCTTTCTTTGGGTGAGGCACTGGTATCGAGTTTGGGTTGTTGGGGTGCTTGAAGATGTGGTGGCTTCCAGTAACTCGCTTTAGAACCCATCCAGCCGCTTCAAGCTCCTTTATCAACTGCCTGCTTTGCACCTCCGTCTCCTTGTGTGGTTGATGGGGTAATTATACCTCTAGGCGCATAAAGTGTAAATAGTTTTGTGTGTCTGGGGTTATCTTTCTGCCTCGGCATGCTCCGGGGCTTTTTCGTTTCTGGCAGGCGAACCACATGAACGCTTTTCGTGAGTATCGGCGCCGCAACAAGTACCGCCTGTGTTTGATTGACGAGCTGTATTTCCAGCTCAATCTGGCGGAGCCATTTGAAGGGGCGCGTGTCCGAGCTGCCCGCATGAGGCATTTGCTGAAGCTCTTCAAGTACAAGCGGCGAGCCAAGGGCATCAGCCTTTCGCGTAGTTGAGACTATCCATACAGCCCTGGCATTCGCCGGGGCTTTTCGTTCCAGGAGCATGAAGATGAGTGACCAGTCACGGTTTCTGACTGCAGGCAAACTTTCGAGTACTTCTGGCCAGGTCGACATCGATCTCAAGACCGGGGCATTCACCATCAAGGCTCCGACCGGAAGCACGGTCATCGGTGACCTTGAGAAGGGCGACGTTACTGCCCGAATCGATGCCGAGCCTGCCGTCGAGCCACTGCGCCTTGGCGGCGTCACGCTCTACGGTGAGCTGGCCCGTAACCTGCGCGAAGTGCAGTCGATACTGGAAGCCCACGGCGCTGGTGAGTTGAAGGTGGTCAAGCCCAAGGTCGAAGAAGGTAAGGACTTCCTTGTTGTCGATGGGCAGATGTTCATCAGCCAGGCCTGTGTCGACGCTAGCAAGCTCGCAGCTGGATACGCCATCAAGACTGAAACCCTTGGCAACGGCCTTGAGGTTATGGCCGGCTTGGTCGGTTGCAGTCTAATCGATCCCTTGATGCTCAAGATCACCGATCCAGCTGACGCTATCCGCCAAGTCATCCGCGAAGAGCTGCGACCAGGTGGCATGCTGAACTCCCGCTAATCCTGCTGCACCTTACCCGCCTTGAGCGGGCTTCTTTTTTTCATGGAGCACCACCTATGGCCGAGCCAACAAGCGCCGCCGCGAGCGTAGTGCTGGGCAAGTACGGGGTGGTGATGGCTGCATTCATCGGCTCGATTCTCTCGCTTGGCTTTCTGAAGGACCTGACCCGCTTCCAGGCCGCGACTGCTGTTGCAACTGGCTTCGGCTTCTCGGTTTACCTGACCCAGCCTGTCACTGCCTGGCTTGCCCCCAAGCTTGAGCTTGCGGTGACCGATGACCTGCTGTGCGGCGTAGCCTTCGTGCTGGGCCTTACAGCCATGAACATCATCCCGGCAATCAAGGCTGCCATGGGGTCGTTCGTCGCGGCGCGAGGTGCCTGATATGAACAGCATCCTGGTTTCAGCGCTGACCGCCCTGGACGTGTTTCTGTGCGTTCTGGTGGTGGTTGCCGCCTGTGACTACCTGCGCAAGGTTCGCCCGGCTGACCAGCCCTTACTGAGCATCGCCTTCTACCTGGTGGCCATCGGTGGGTTCGGCGCATTCGTCACCGCCCTGCAGGGTCACTGGGTAAACCCATTTGGCGCGATGCTTCACGCGGGCGTGGTCGCCTATGCCTGGGCCCGGCGCGGCCATGTGTTCGGCTGATTCGCGCCACAAATTCAAGGTGCGCCGTTTTGTGACGGATCACTCACTCCTCAACACTGGGAATAACTCAGTGGGATTGCGCGATTCCATGTTCATCTTTGCGCACGCCGCACCTGCCAGGCCTTTGTTTGCATAGCTTGGCTTGAGTCGCACCTTTTCCCGGTTGTCGTAAACATCAAAGCCGCCCGACAGAGTAGTGGCGTAGAAGCGACCACCTGAATGAAACGACTCCGTTGCTATTGGAACAGCTGGAACGATAACGAATCTTGGTTGCATTTTTTGTGCCTCCCCAGGCAGAGATTTAACTATTAGTCACTCATTTGGATGGCTGCCACAAACCTTCGGGATAGGCGACGGGTGGAGTCGACCATGATTCATCGAACAAAGGAGCTACCCATGGATAACCAGCACAAGAAAATCACCGGCTACCGCGACCTTAGCCAAAGCGAGATCGACGGAATGAACTCGATCAAGGCCCTGGAAGCGGACGCCGGCGAGCTGTTCAAGCAGATCGGGCAGATCGAAGGCGTCGACCATCGCACCCTGGCCCTGGCCAAGACCAACCTGCAGCAGGGTTTCATGTGGTTCGTGCGATCGATCGCTAAGCCTGCCGATCCGTTCGTCTGAGGTGCGACATGACCACCATTGCCTACAAGGACGGCGTTATCGCCTATGACTCTCGCGTCACTCGTGGCTCGCTCATCGACCATGATGACTATGAGAAGCTCATCCATAGGAATGGGCATCAGTTCCTGTTCACGGGTTGTGGTCCGGATTTTTCCGCCCTGATGGATGAGTTTTTCGGTGTGAAGGCCGGTGATAGGCCTCTCGACGCGAGCGGCCTGGTCGTCACCAACGGAAGGATCTGTCTGATCGGTCGAGATGCCGAGAGCGGATTCTGGGTTGACGAGGTCTGGATGGAGCGCCCGTTTGCCATCGGTAGCGGACGCGACTTCGCGCTCGCTGCTATGGATATGGGGGCAAGCGCAGAAGATGCGGTGCGCGCAGCCATGAAGCGTGATGTCTATACCGGCGGCAAGGTCCGGACTTTGAGGGTTACTCATGAGCCGACCACTTCCGCCGAGCGATCTGCTTGAGTCACCATTCCTGATCCTCAGGCCCGCTCCCGAACTGTGGGAGTGGATACAGCGCGAGATCCTCACCACCACCGGCAGCATCCACAACGAAGAGCACGCCCATCTGATCGATGCGAGCATCGGCGTGCTCTGGGCCTCCTCAGCCTTCGTGAAGAAGGGGCGCGCCGTACTTGGCCAGGCCGAACAGCTGATGATCCGCGCTGGTGGTTGGCAGAAGGCTCGCCAAGAGCAGCAGATGCGGGACTGGTTCGGGCATGAGCCTGAGTTTCTCATCACCCTGGCCGGCGACTACTGCGCTCAGTGCAGCGAGGCCGAGTTCTGCGCTCTGGTAGAGCACGAGCTGTATCACATCGCGCACAAGCTCGATAAGTACGGAGCTCCGGCGTTCACTGAGTCGGGCATGCCAAAGCTTGAGATGCGCGGTCACGACGTCGAGGAGTTCGTCGGAGTGGTTCGCCGGTATGGGCCAAGCCACGACGTTCAGCAGCTGATTGACGCTGCAAGCAGGCCGCCTGAGGTGGCCAAGATCAACATTTCGAGGGCCTGCGGAACCTGTCTGCTCAAGTTGGCCTGATGTGAGACAGGCA
Source organism: Pseudomonas sp. NPDC087612 (assembly GCF_044743505.1). NCBI lineage: Bacteria > Pseudomonadati > Pseudomonadota > Gammaproteobacteria > Pseudomonadales > Pseudomonadaceae > Pseudomonas > Pseudomonas sp. NPDC087612. The sequence continues at coordinate 38,468 of NZ_JBIUWO010000013.1, read as the reverse complement.
TGAGACGGAATCCAATCTATGGCAGCCCTGAAAAGCGATGTTAAAGCCTTCATCGTTCAGGCTTTGGCGTGCTTCGACACGCCTACTCAGGTCTCACAAGCCGTTAAGCAAGAGTTCGACATCGACGTCACTCGCCAGCAGGTGGAGCAGCACGACCCAACCAAGCGTGCCGGGGCCAATCTGGCAGCCAAGTGGCGGACCCTATTCGAAGACACCCGCAAGCGCTTCCGTGAGGAAACGGCGGAGATCCCCATTGCCAACCGCGCGTTCCGCCTGCGCGGCCTTGGGCGAATGGCCGAGAAGGCCGAGAACATGCGCAACCTGGCGCTGACTGCCCAGCTGTACGAGCAAGCAGCCAAGGAATGCGGCGACATGTACGTCAACCGTAAGATCGAACCCGACAAGCCCCTGGGCTCCCAGGCGGACCAGCAGCACGCCGTAGCTGAGTACACCCTGGAGCCTGATGAGAATGTCCCTGCTACCCCGTACCTATGAGGCACCGGTCAAGCTGACGCCGAAACAGGCAAACATCTACGTCTGGGGTTACCAGCGGAATGCGCGCTTCCGTGACGCGGTATGCGGCCGCCGATTTGGCAAGACCTTCCTCGGGAAGGCAGAAATGCGCCGCGCTGCCCGGCTGGCTGCTGAATGGGGTGTGAGCGTCGAGGACGAGATCTGGTACGCCGCCCCGACACAAAAGCAGGCCCGCCGGGTGTTCTGGCGCCGACTGAAGCAGGCTATCCCTCGGGGATGGCGCGACTGCAAGCCGAACGAATCGGACATGCTGATCACGCTCAAGAGCGGTCACTTGATCCGCTGCGTGGGCTTGGAGAACTACGACGACCTGCGCGGCTCTGGCCTGTTCTTTGTCTTGGTGGACGAATGGGCCGACTGCAAGTGGGCTGCCTGGGAAGAAGTCCTGCGGCCGATGCTCTCGACCTGCGAGTACGTCGTCCCTGGAATTGGTAAGTGCAAGGGCGGTCACGCTCTGCGCATCGGCACGCCGAAGGGGTTTAACCACTGCTTCGACACCTACCGCGACGGCCAGCCCGGTGGAGAGCCTGACCACAAGAGCTGGCTCTACACCTCGCTGCAGGGCGGCAACGTTCCAGCCGAAGAGCTGGATGCGGCCAGGCGGAAGATGGACCCGCGTACGTTCCGGCAGGAGTACGAGGCCAGCTTCGAGAACTACGCTGGCGTCGTCTACTACACCTTCAGCCGCAACGATAGCCGGACCAGCGAGCGCATCAAGCCCGGTGAGGCTCTGCACATCGGTATGGACTTCAACGTCATGAAGATGGCGGCGGTGGTCTACGTGGTACGTGAAGGACTGCCACTGGCCCTGGATGAATTCCATTCGGTGCGCGACACGCCCGAGATGATCGAGAAAATCAAGGCACGCTTCCCGGGACATGGTATCGCGGTCTATCCCGACGCCAGCGGCCAGAACACCAGCAGCAAAAACGCCAGCGAGTCAGATCTTTCCCTGCTGCGCAAGGCGGGTTTTACGGTGATCGTGGATAGCCAGAACCCTAGCGTCAAAGACCGGGTGAACTCGGTCAATGCCATGCTCATGAACACCTACGGCGAGCGACGACTGAAGGTGAATGTCGATCAATGCCCACAGCTCACCCTGTGCCTTGAGCGCCAGACCTACAACGACAAGGGCGAGCCGGACAAAGACCCGAAAAAGGGTCATGACCACATGAACGACGCCGCCGGCTACTTCATCTGCAAGCGTTACCCGATCAACGTGGCAATGACCACAAGTCAATCCCTGAGAATGTGACCATGAGCGATAACCCAAGTATCACGCTGCCCGCGGTCGACGCCATGCGCGCCTACTGGGCCGTGATCACGCCGCTCATGGGCGGGACGATGGCGATGCGCGCGGCGGGCAAGACCCTGTTACCGCAATACCCCGCCGAGGATGACGACTCCTACAAGGAGCGTCTGCGCCTCTCGACGCTGCTGCCGGCCTATTCCGAGACGGTTAGCAACATGACCTCCCGGGTGTTCGCCGAGCCGCTGCAGGTCGGTGACGATGTGCCTGAGGCCATCCAGGTGATGGCCAAGGATATCGACTTCGCTGGCAATGACCTCAACTCCTGGTCGGTGGAGTTCTTCCGCGAAGGCCTGAGCCATGGTCTGTGCCATGCGTTCGTTGATCACCCGCCTGCTGAGGGTGTTCGCACCCAGGCAGATGAGCAGGCTGCCGGTGTGCGTCCCTACGTCGTCCTGGTGAAGCCAGAGCAGGTTTTGGGCTGGCGCTCCAAGGGCGGCGTCCTCACCATGGTCCGCTACATCGAGGTGATCGAGGAAGAGGACGGCGACTTCGGCGCCAAGTGCGTCGAGCAGGTCCGGGTGCTGGAACCTGGCAAGTGGCGCACCTACCGCCGCGCCGAGAAGGGCGGCGTGTGGGCGCTGCATGACGAGGGCACCAACAGCCTGACCAGCATCCCTTGGGTCACGTTCTACACCGGCCGCACTGGCTTCATGACCGCGAAGCCTCCGCTACTGGAACTGGCTCACCTTAACGTCAAGCACTGGCAGAGCCAAAGCGACCAGGACAACATCCTGCATGTGATTCGAGTGCCAATTCTGGTGCGGATTGGCGTGCAACCGATGTTCAATGATCAGGGCCAACCGGTGCCGCCAGAGTTCAAGGTAGGCACCGGCGCGCTGACCGACTTGCCGGCCACCGGCGACCTCAAGTATGTCGAGCACACCGGTCAGGCGGTCGAGGCCGGCCGTACGGCGCTGCAGGACCTGATCGGCGAGATGCGCATGGCCGGTGCCAAGCTACTGACTCCTGAAAAGGCTGCGACCAAGACCGCCACGCAAGCGGAGGAAGAAGCAGCTCAAGAGCTTTCTCCGCTGGCGCGCATGGCAAGTCATTTCGGCGACTGCCTAGCGCAGCTGCTGCAGTACATGGCCGACTATCGTGGCCTCGGCGAGGGTGGCGCGGTCGAGATGCGCGGAAACTTCGACGTGGACTACATGCCGGAGGTGTCGCTTCCGACCCTGGTGGCTATGGCGAACGCTGGCATGATCTCCAAGGAAACGCTGTTCACCGAGATGCAGCGCCGCGGTGTGATCAGTGACGAATACGACTGGCCCGAAGAGCTTGAGAAAATCGAGTCCCAAGGCCCTGCACTCGGTGCGCTGTGATGAAGACGGCCAACGAGAGGTTGCTGGATGAACTGATCGGGCATGAGGTTGACCTTTCCAGGCTGAGCAATGGCCAGGTCAGGGCGATCATCAAGATCCTGAACAGCAAGGACGCCGAGCTGCGGGCTGCATTCATTGAGGCGATCGACAATCTCGGTACCGATCTATCGGCACCGGCAGTGGATAGGGCGCTGGCTGAAGTGCTGCGCCTTAACCAGGCCACGTTCGTCGAGATCCGTCAGGCCCTGGACCAGGCCACCGACAGCTTGATCAGCTACGAGCTCGCTTTCCAGCAGGGTGCGCTGCGAGCAGTTCTGCCTGCAGTGGTGCAAGAGGCTTTCCCTGTCGTTACGCCTACGTTCAGCCAGGTCAAAGCCATCGCCCAGGCCAGGCCATTCCAAGGGCGTCTGCTCAGGGAGTGGATGGCCGGCATTGAGGCGAACCGCGCCGCTGCTGTTCGCGATGCCGTCCGCGCTGGCGTGATTGAGGGGCGCACGACTGCCGATATTGTCCGCACCGTCATGGGCACCCGGGCACAGAACTACTCCGACGGCATCCTGCAGAAGCCCAGGCGCGAAGTTGAGGCGGTCGTCCGGTCCGCTATATCGCACACTGCCGAAACGGCCAGTGACGCCGCCTACGAGGCCAACAGCGACATCATCAGCCATGTTGAATGGCTCAGTACCCTGGACACGCGAACTTCGACTACCTGCCGCATCAGAGACCGCCTGCCGTACACGCTGGGCACCTACAAGCCGATCGGGCACAAGATCCCATGGCTTGCCGGACCTGGGCGGGTTCACTTCTGCTGCCGGTCCACCAAGCTGCCGATCCTGAAGAGTGCATCCAGGCTTGGATTCAGCGATAGCGCGACGCGGGCCAGCATGGACGGTCAGGTGCCGCAGTCGACCACATACGCCGACTGGTTGCGTCGTCAGCCAGCAGCCCGCCAGGACGAGATTCTCGGACCGGCGCGGGCGCGGTTAATGCGTGAGGGTGGCCTGAATCTGGAAGTCTTCTACAACGACAAGGGGAGGCTCCTGACGCTGGAAGAGCTGCAGGACCGCCTGAAGTAAATCCGCGCCACGAAATGCTGGTATGTAAGTTCGTGGCGCGGCGCTTAGTTCAAGCAGGCAGTTCTCCTCTGATTGTATTTCTCCATGAGGTCGAAATATGTTGCTGGCCAGCCTTTCATCGCGGTTGTCGCCTCTCCTATGGCTACAATTTTCTCCTCGGTCGTACGAGCCATCAGCCCAATCAGAATCACCCGCGAGAGTTTGTAGGTGGCGACTGTCAGCTCCGGGGAGGAATAGGCGGTTAAGCGCATTGCGCTATCCAGAACGTCTTGGCCAAGTTTGTGAAAACCTTCTTCGGTGAGTTCAGGATCCTGAGATTTGCTTCCCAGTGCCGCGATGCTGGCCAGAAGCAGTTCAGCTTTTTCTCGAATGAGTAATTCCTGTTTGTCCACACGTCGAATGCAACTTTCAGCGGCAGCTTGCTTTGTAGATTGGTGGCTCGAGTACCACGTCATGATCCCTCCGGAGAGAGTGACGACAAGTCCCAGGATTGTGATCAGCGTGGCCCATTTGGTGGGACTGGGGGTAGCAACTTCCAATGCATGCTCCTGAATCTTTTTCTGAAATGGTTAGAGCGAAGCCTAACCTCGATCACTCCGAGTGAAAACCAAACATCCCTGGCCAGGCGCCGGGGCTTTTTATGCCTGCGGTTCGGATGGACGGGGCGCAATGGGGCCGGATGGCTCACCAACTGGCCGGATGGCCCAGAGAGACGAGATGAAACTCAAGACTGTTGAACTGGACGGCAAGCAATACGCTGAGATCCAGGATGGCAAGCCGGTGTATATCGAAGACGATGGCAAAGAGGTCGCCTTCGATGCGGTCGGCACTCGCAACACCATCACCCGGCTGAATGCCGAGGCGAAGTCGCACCGTGAGCGCGCGGACAGCTTCGAGAAGACTGCGAAGGCGTTCGAAGGCATCGAAGATGCTGCGGCCGCCAAGAAAGCCCTGGAGATCGTCGCCAACCTCGATGCCAAGAAACTGGTGGATGCCGGTGAGATCGAGAAGGTAAAGGGCGAGATCAGCAAGGCCTACCAGACCCAACTGGACGAAGCCAACGGCAAGGCGCAGACCTTCGAGCAGCAGCTGTATGCCGAGAAGATCGGCGGCAGCTTCGCCCGCTCGCAGTTCATCGCTGAGAAGATGGCAGTGCCGGCGGACATGGTTCAAGCCACCTTCGGCAACAGCTTTAAGATTGAGGAAGGCAAGGTCGTTGCCTACGACGCCCAGGGCCAGAAGATCTTCAGCCGTTCCCGACCTGGTGAGCTGGCCGACTTCAACGAAGCACTGGAAACCCTCGTCTCGCAGTACCCCCATCGTGACCACATCCTCAAGAGCTCCGGCGCCAATGGCGGTGGCGCTCCTAATGGCGGTGGCAATTCCAAAAACACCAAGGGTAGCTTCGGTGGCGCCAAGGCTGATCGCCTGGAAGCCATCAAGAGCCTGACCGCGAGCGAATAAGGAGGCCCAATGGCCCTTTCGAACATGAAGGTATTCAACGAATACCTCAAACGCATCACCATCGAGACCCTGGCTCAGGACGTCGAGAAGTTCAACGCGTCCTCGGCCGGTGCCATCCGCCTGACCACCCAGGGCATCGACGGCGACTTCCTGCAAGAGTCGTTCTGGGCTGGCCTGCACGGTGCCCAGCGGCGCGTCGATCGTTACGCCGCCAACGGTAACCAGGCCGCGACTCCCCTGTCCCAGAAGCAGTACGACTCGGTGAAGATCGCAGGTGGCTTCGGCCCGATCCTGTGGGAGCCTTCCCAGCTCTCCTGGATCCAGAAGAACCCGGAGGAAGCGCTGGAAGTGATCAGCCGCAACCTGTCCGAAGCCATCATGTCGGACCAGCTGAACACCGCCATCTCGGCCCTGGCCGGCGCTATCGGCAACCAGCCGGGGGCCACCAACGATGTGTCGGCCACCGCTGGCGTGACCTACGTGGCGATCAACAATGCCCACGCTCTGTTCGGCGACGCCTCCCAGCGCCTGGTGGCTCAGGTCATGACCGGCGCCATGTACCACAAGCTGGTCGGCCAGAACCTCGCCAACGCCGAGCGCCTGTTCCAGTTCTCCGGCGTGCAGGTGGTCGACATCCTCGGCAAGGCCGTGATCATCACCGACGCCCCGGCGCTGTACGAGGCCGGCACCCCGAACAAGCAGAAGGTGCTCAGCCTGGCTGACGGCGCCGCAGTGGTGATGGATGGCTCTGACCTGATCACCAACATCGAGACCTCCAACGGCAAGGAGCGCATCGAGACCACTATGCAGGCCGACTACACCTTCGGCCTGGGCCTCAAGGGCTACACATGGGATACCGCCAACGGCGGCAAATCGCCGACCAACGCCGAATTGTCCACCGGCACCAACTGGGACCTGGTGGCGAACAGCATCAAGGCCTCGGCCGGTGTGCTGACCATCGGTGACGCCACCAAGTAACCGGTACCGCGCCCTCCGGGGCGCCTTCCCCAGGAGATCGCCATGAGCGAGAAAGTGATTTACGAGAAGCACCCGGTCAGCCCAGAGCGTAAAGCCGAGCTGCGGCAGAAAGGCTACAAGATCATCGATGCGCGCTTCGCGCCCGATGGCTACGAGCATCCTGAGCCGATCAAGGAGGCCAAAGGCTCGAAGGCCGGTAAGTCCGCCGCCGAGAAGAAGGCTGCCGAAGAAGCCGAGCTGAAGGCAAAGCTGCAGGCGGCCCTGAACGAAAAGGGCGTGCAATTCGGTCCTGACGCGAGCGCGGAAGACCTGCAGAAGCTGCTGGACGAGGCCAAGTAATGACCATCTACATCACCGTCGAGCAGGTAGACGCCCTGCTTGGGCCGACCTGGGCACCCCACGACCAGAAGGCCCGGGCGGTACTGATGACCAACACCTGGCTCACCAATCTCGGCCTGCCTGAGTTCGACCCGGTACCGGACGATGTGGTTCAGGCTGGTGCTGAGGTCGCCCGGGAGGCCGCCGCTGGCAACATCTTTGCGGCCAAGGAAACCGGGGTGCTGAGCAAATCGGTAGATGCTGACGGAGTGTCCAGCAGCAAGACCTACTCGGCGACCGCCCGAAAGATCAGCGCCGGCGAGTCATTCGCCTTGGCGCTACTGAGCCAATACCTGGGCACCGGCCAGGCTAAGATAGTGAGGGGTTGATATGGGCCTTCGAGACGAGCTGCAGGCCGACCTGGCCGAAGCGTTCAACACGGACCTGGCAGATGCAGTGCTGGCCTTCACGGGCGAGTACATGGGGCCTGGCGTTTGGGATCCGGTCAACGAAACCACGACAGCTCAGCCGGTTACCTACGCGGGCCGGGGTGTGCTTTCGCGATATGAAGACAGCCGGATCGACAACATCAACATCCTCGTGGGTGATCTGCGCCTCACTACGCTGGCCAACGAGGTCACCGATACCCCGGATGTCGGGCACAAAATCACGGCCCCCGACCTGATGGATCGTACCAAGCAGGTGGTCTACCTGGTCAAGTCGGTTCGAGCTGATCCGGCCTCGGCCACCTATCGTGTGCAACTGAGGAAGTGACCCATGGCCAAGCGAGGATGGAGCACACCGCCAAGCCTGTTCGCCGGCGTGGTCGAAGAGGCGCTGACTCAGCGGGTGCGGGTGATCACCCTGGCCATGCTCAACGAGATCGTGCTCCGGTCGCCGGTCGATACCGGGCGGTTTCGAGGCAACAACATCGTGAGCGTTGGCGCGCCGGTCTATACGACCACCGAGAACCTGGACAAGAGTGGCGGCGAGACGATCCAGCGCGGCCTTTCCGCCATGAGCGGGCTTGAGCCGTACACGCAGGTGTTTATCCAGAACTCACTTCCCTACGCGCTGTCGCTCGAGCAGGGGCACTCAAAGCAGGCTCCTGCCGGCATTTACGAAGCATCCTTCCACAGCGTTTCCCAGGCCTACAGCAGATGACCTTCGAACAGATCCGCGCCGTCATCATCGGCCGCATGCAGCAGTGGGCGGGGATTCCAGCCGATGCCGTCGACTACCCGAACAATCCACAGGGGCCATTCAGTCCAGCAGGCAAGCCAATCTGGGCCAGGCTGGCGGACGTGCCCGGTCTATCCAGCGCTCCAGAGACCGGTATCGGCCCGTGCGTTCGCCGCACCGGCATCATCATGATTCAGCTGTTCGTGCCCAGCAACAAGGGCACCCTGGCCATCACCAAGGCCGCCGACACGCTGGTCGAGCACTTCCAGTTCTACAGCGACCCGGCCGGGCCATTCGAGTGCTACGCGGCCTCTGCCAACACCATCGGCGACGACGGCCACGGCTGGTACCAGGTGAACCTGTCCATTCCATACCGGGCCTACTGAGGCCCCAGTTTCTGCCGTAAGGCAAACAAACACGCAGCCTAGGCCCGTACAGCCGAACGGTGGATGTTCGTTCATCCGTCCGCCCCGGCTGCGTATCTATTCGCCTGATGAACGAGGTGTCATAGATGATCGAGAGCAACGTCATTCCGTTTCACTACCAAGGCCAAGCTGTGCGCTTCAACAGCGACGGCTGGATCAATGCAACTGATGTAGCCAGGCGCTACGGCAAGAAGCCTGCTGAATGGCTGCGCTTGCCTGAGTCGGTCAAGTACATGGACGCGCTGGCCCGCCACTTAAATGTGGGGGAATCCCACCTTTTAGTTCGAAGCGCAAAGGGGCGAAGTGGTGGGACCTGGCTTCACCCAAAGCTGGCCGTCTCATTCGCCCGCTGGCTGGACGTGGATTTTGCCGTCTGGTGCGACCTCCACATCGATGCGCTCCTACGCGGCGAGCTCAATGAGAAGCAGCAGTTCGACCTCGCTTGCCGGGCCCTGGACGATGCCAAGGAGGTCGCCAGCCTGAGTGGCAGAGAGCTGGCCCGCTGGCGAAACAAGAAGCCAGGCCTGGAGCATAAGGTCGAATACTGGCGTGACCAGTTGCAGATGACCCTAGGCCTTGACGCGGCCTGATTCGAACAAGACCAATGCACCGCCATATGGCGGTTTTTTTACGCCTATTGATAGGAGAAACACGCCATGTCGAGTGGTGCCAAGGTTGCAACCGCGCATATCCGAGAGGTCACGCCAGGCGTGACGCCACCGGGCCCCTGGAACGTGCTGACGCGTACCAGCTTCGGGGTTGGGCCCACCTACAACACCGCCGAGAACAACGAAATCGGCGAAGACCGCATGTCGCAGGGCACCGCCCAGACCACCGTGGACGTGGCCGGCGATGTCGGTACCAAGATGCGCTACGGCGCGCTGGACGAGTTCATGGCCTCCTGCTTCGGCAAGGACTGGGACAACAACGTCCTGACCATGGGCAACGACCGGATCAGTTTCAGCCTGGGCTACTACGCTGCGGACGTCGGTATCGCCGGCAAGGCCACCGGCGCCCAGGTCGCCACCATGAACATTCAGGTGTCGAACGACGGCGAGATCGAGGTGACCACCACCTTCGCTGCGACAGGCTGGCAGGACAAGGCCGACGACACCAACTTCATCCTCACACCCGTGGCCGAGGCCTTCCAGCGCCGCTACGGCTTCAAGGACGTCTCCGGCCTCAAGCTAAACGGGGTCCAGGTCGGCGACAACAACGTCTGCGTCGACACCTTCAACCTGCAGTTCGACAACGCCGTGCAGACCCAGCGCTGCATCGGCAACGGCAACCCCTTCGCCGGCAACATCATCCCGACCACCTTCACGCCGTCTGGCAGCATCACCCTGAGCTGGTCGAAGACGGCCTACGAGCTGTGGAAGAAGCAGCAGACCGGTGACGCGATCAGCTTCGAGTTCACCCTGGGCAATGCCGACGGTGCCTACGACTTCCTGATCCCCGAGATGGAGATCAGCGGCTCCTGGCCAGATGGAGGTGCCACCGACATCATCCAGGTGGAACTGACCTACACCGCCCGCCGCGTGTCGCCGACCATCACCCGCCGCCCGGCACCGCCGGCGCCTACTGGCGTAACCGTGGCGCCGTCGACCGCCAGTGTGGCAGTGGCCGCGACCACCAACCTGGCCGCCACCGTAACCCCGGCTGGCTCGACCCAGACCGTCACCTGGTCCAGCTCCGATGTGAGCAAGGCCACCGTCAGTGCCTCCGGCGTTGTGACTGGTGTGGCAGTCGGCAGCGCGACCATCACCGCCACCAGCACCGTGGATGGCACCAAGAAAGGCACCGCGGCGATCACCGTCACGGCATAACCATTGCCCGGCACGCCCTGCGGTGTGTGCCGGGCCATTCTACCGCAGAGGAATTTATGGCTCTCGTAATCACACAAGCGCCGAAACTGGATCTCGACGGCACCCGCTGGGTAGATATCGAGCCCGGCGTCAGGATCAAGGTGGGGTCGTCAGCAAATCCCAAGTTCAAGTCGCACCATGCGTTGATCCTTCGTCATCAGTCAGCAATCGACGTGCGCTACGGCGTAGGTACTGATGGTTTCGATCCTGCCAACGCTGAGATCGCAAGCCTTGACAGCTCTGACGACATGATGGTCGACCTAGTGTGCAAACACATCATTCTCGACTGGGAGGGCGTGGAGGAGGCTGAGACGCCTGGAGTCATCGCGCCTTACACCAAGGAGCGCGGAAAGCTGTTGATCGCTATTCGGCCAGACATCTACTTCACTGCCCTCCAGGTCGCGACTGACATTGCCATCCGGTCCGAGGAGCGCATCAAGGAGTCGGTGGGAAAGCTCTCGCCGTCTACCGATGGGGCCGCGACTGGGCGGGCGAAGAGAACGAGAAAAAGCGCTGGAAGCGAGAACGCCTGAGCGGCGTAGTTGCGGTGCCGCCGGCCCCGGAGATCGATCCGGTCACTGACCAGCTGCTGGACGCCTACAACGCGATCAGCCGGTCCCGGCAGTACGTCGGCATGATGGCCGCGCCGGCGCCGATCACCGCAGGCATGGTCAGTGAGTACCTGGCCCTACACCCGAGCGCCATTGACCGCGCCGAGCTTGAGGCCGCGGTGTTCGCCCTGGATGAAGAGTTTCGCACCAACTGGGCGGAGCATAGTAGTAACGACTGACGCGGTCAGGCCGTAGGAGCAAGCATGAACATCCAGCAGCATCCAATCGACGGCAGCGAGCCGATCTCAGTTACGTGTGATATTTCCGCCAGGGAATCTGTGAAGGGTGAAGTCCTGCAAGAAGTTTGGCCAGATCTGGTCGACCGTGATACCGGAAGGTTCCCCGGGAATCTTGTGACGCCAGAACAACGGGCACTCCTGGAAAGTGCGGCTGGAAAGCTTCGCGGACTGGCTGTGCGGAGCTTGATGACGACGTGTAGTGATGTTTGACGATCACCACGGCAAACGTTACGCCTCGATGCGTAATCAAGGCTCCTTCAAAACTGCTCAAGCTTACCTCCTAGGTCATCAGCGCCCCAGTCCATGGGCTTTCCGGCAACGGACTGGGTCAGTTCGTTGGAGGCACAAAGCTACTACGGCGCCGAGCGGGCCCGGTACTGGCTTTCCATCCACGCTGGATGGGCGGACAGGAGAGGGTAGAAATAAGCGGGGTATCGGTGTCAGTGGTCTAGAAGGGCAGCAACCACAATTGAGTTGTACAGTCGGTGGCGTTATGCTTCCACCCAAAGCACTATCTGCTTGATTCACGCCCGAGGAGGGCAGCATGTCCAGCGCAAAGGTTCCATTTTCGAAGGTAGCGATGCTCAGCTTGGCGTTGAGCATATCGACCTCGTGCGCTCAAATTGCAGCAGCTGCTCCTCAGGTGGTTGAGATCATCAAGCCTGGCGCCAGCTCGAAACACGAGCTTGAGCAAAAGGCCAAATTGCGCAAAAGCATCAAAAACGCGATGGCTTCACTTCGCCAGCTACACAAGTCGATGGAAGAAACCTGTCAGATCTTTGCGGCTGACATCGTAATCCCAAGGCCTGTGCTTAACGAGCACCCGTATGCAGAGATAATCCAGAGCATTCGTGAGCTGGAGGAGGCGAGCAAGGCAAGCGCCTCGCTTGAGGCGCTTCCGATCATCGGCGAGGAGTACCTAGCTCTGCGCCGTCAGTTGGCTAAGACTCGATCTCTTGCTGTGCGCAATGAGATCTTGATCAATCAGCGCCTCAACACTCCACAAGTATTCCAGAGCGAAATTGATCCTGACGGCCTGAAAGCCCTGGCCGACATGGCAACAAACCGCCTTCATCGCCTTGTGAGCTGATGGATGTCGCTAGTCGTTGAGTTCAACTCCGAGACTTTTGACGCCTTATTCCGCGATGTCCTTATCGATTATCCCGGCCTCCTGAGTGCGCTGATTTCCGATTTCTCTCGGTATATTTCGAGTGATCGACTATGGCTTCCTCAGTACTTCGGAAGAGAGGCGGCTTACGTGAAGCCTGACTCTGCGATTGAGGCGGGCCTGATGCACATTCACATCGCCTTGCCTCCTACTTTGTTCCCTGACAAGCGCCCGCAGCATGATCGTACTTGCCCTATGGGTGCGCCCAATCAGGACGCTGCCCTGGTGTACACCCAGGGCCTGTTCGAAGAAGATCGCTATTCGCTTATTGCATTTCTTCACCCAAACGCCCATGGCAAAGCTCGCGAGCGAGCAATCATGAATTACCTGGTGCGTGTCGCAAATCGATTTCGCGATAAGTACTGAGGCTGGACGGCACTCAAGGATTCAGGATTTTGGCGCTTCCTGCTGATGGTGGTAGATTGCCGGCATCATATGGAGGTGCTGGAAATGATACTGACTCGACCACTACTCATTGCGGCGGTGCTCGCTTCATCAGTAGCTCAAGCGACAGAAGAAGACCCTTGCAAGGCATACGATACAGCGGCAAAGGGTGCAATGGAGTACAGGCAGAAGGGAAAGAATTTGTCCGAGGCACTGGCAATTCTTGATAAGCAGGCCTCGAAGATCGCAGATCCAGCGGAGGCCAAGGTTAACTCGATTGTTCGTATTGCATTTGTCGAGGCTTTCAAGCTACCCAGGTACAGCACCGAGCCTATGAAGGCTTCGGCGGTCAGCGACTTCAGGAATGATTTCTATAGCGGCTGCTTGAGGACCATGGCAGAAACAAGGCCAAGGTAGACCGAAAACAACATGACGACCCGCTCCGGCGGGTTTTTTTACGCCCGGAGAAAGGCATGGCTCAGGAATCCCGCCTCGCGATAGTCATCGATTCGCGGAATGCACGGCAGCAGATCGACCAGCTTCGGGCCAGTCTCAACGGCTTGAGTGACTCCGGCGGCGAGGCTACGGTAAACGTCCGAGGGCTCGGAACTGCTGCACGCGCCGCGGGCAGCGCACTTGCTGCCCTTGGTGTGGGGGCCGTGACGCGTGAGGTGTTGCGCCTCACCGACTCGTTCAAGTCCATGCAAGGCTCGTTGGCACTGGTCAGCACATCGACGACCAATGCGAACGAGTCCTTCCAGAAGCTGCTGGCCATGGCCAACAACACCGGCAGCTCGCTTGAGTCGACCGTATCACTGTACACCAGGCTGGCAAACGCCACTCGAGGCGCAGGTTTCACTCAGGAACAGCTGCTGAATGTAACGGACGCCCTGAACAAGGCGTTCGTGGTCTCTGGCGCAACGATGCAAGAGGCTTCTAACGCAGCGATTCAGCTTTCTCAGGGCCTAGCCTCCGGGACGCTGCGTGGCGAAGAGCTGAACTCTGTCATGGAGCAAGGGCCTCGTATTACCCGGGCCTTGGCGGATTATCTCGGCGTCACAAACGGCGAAATTCGCCAGATGGCAGCTGACGGCAAGATCACATCCGATGTGGTTACGAACGCGCTCCTGCAATCGCTGTCATCGCTGAACAGTGAATTGGACAAGATGCCGCGCCGCTTCGAGCAGGCGTCTGTCGCGCTGAAAAACAACTTCCTGGCCGCTATCGGACAGATCAACGTAGACCCGGTTGTTAGCTCGGTAGACGCCCTGGCCAGTTCGCTCGCCAAGCCTGAAGTGGTCATGGGCATCCAGGGAATTGCCAATGCTCTTGGCAGCCTGGTAGCGGTCGGCGGCGATGGCCTGAAGACGGTGGCGGAAAACACCGATGTGCTCATGGCCATCACTGGTGCCTACGCAGCCAAGGTCGGAACTGGCCTGGTGGTTTCGCTTGCGGCTGCGACCAAGGCTCGCTATGCCGATGTGGCGGCCACACAGCAGCAGGTGGTCGCTGAGAGGCAGGCAGAAGTGGCGGCCACCGTAGCTACGGCGCAAGCCTCTCGGAAGGCCGTGGCCGAGCAAGCCGCTGCAGTTTCGATCACTCAGCGGTCGATAGCCGAGACCGCAGCGGCGAGAGCGGCCCAGGCAAATACCGTTGCCCAGCTTCAAACAGTGCAGCAGCAGCTAGCAGCTGATCGCGCGCTAGAGGCGCAGCGCCTCCAGGCGCAGATCAATGATGTTGGTCGCCAGCAGTCGTTGACCCGACTTGCTGAGATCAGAATGGCCGAGGCTGCAGTCACATTGCAGCAGGCCGCAGCGGAGCGCGCACTTGGCCAGACTGCCGGACAAGAGATCATCATTCAGGGCCAGCTTGCGGCAGGCCAGGCCCGGCTCACGACTCTGCGTGAGGCTGACACGGCTGCTGTCGTGGCGCAAAACGCCGCACAAGTTCGCCTGAATGCCGCGCAATCGCTTGGCGCCCGAGCTTCAGCCGGCCTCATGGCGCTGGCTGGAGGGCCTATAGGTCTGCTCACCACAGCGCTGACCGTGGCGGCAGGCGCCGCCATCTACTTCTCGTCCAGCACCGACAACGCAACTCAGTCGCTGATCGATCAGAACCTGACGCTGGACGACTCGATCGTCAAATACCGTCAGCTCAGCGCCGAGCAGCAGCGCTTTCAGTCAGCCAAATGGATGGAGGCGCAGCGTGACGCGGCAAAGGATGCCAGTAGCGCCCTCGGTGAGTACTTCACCCGGGCTTTCGATGGCCTGAATTCACTGGGGGCCAGCGGTATTGAGTCGACCGACACCTTCAAGCAGATGTTCGAAGAGGTCCGGAATGGACAGCGCTCGCTGGACTCATTGACCGGCTGGCTGACCAGCAACACCCAACTCTCTAGCATCTACCGCGACGAGCTGGTCAGGATCGGCGCCGAGTATTCGTCCAGCAGCCTGAAGGCGGACGACTACGCACGCTTGCTGGATCGCAGCAAGGCCGCGATGGATGGTGCTACCGGTTCGACGAAATCGTTAGCCAGTGCTCAACAGGCATCAGCGGCGGCTGTCGGAGGTGGGGCCCAGGCCTGGGAGAAGTACATTTCCCAGCTGACACAAACCCGCGACCTGGTGGGCGCGAATACCGCTCAAGAGGCTGCCTACACAGCCGCGAAGGCTGGCTTCAACAGTCAGCAAGTTGAATATGCGCGACTGATCGGCGAACAGACGGATCTCCTCAAGAAGTACGAGGAGGCAGTCAAGGATGGCAAGAAGGAAGACCAAGACAGGCTGCGCGTGCAGCTCACGGCATCGATCACCGCGTCTGAAGCCATCAAGTCGCAAATGGAGAGCCAGGGGCGCTCCATGAAGACCATGGCTGAGAACGCCGAGTCGAGTGCCAAGCGCCAGGTTGACGCCATCCAGACGGTGATTGATCAGACTGTCCGGTACGCTAAGGGCCTTTCACTGGTAGAGAAATATGAGCCCAAGCAGAACCTGCAAGGGGCTAGCCTTCTGACCTTTGGTCAGGCCCAGCCTGCTGCACAATCGCAGCCATCGGCAAAAACCAAGACGGTCGCCGAGATGGTTCAAGAGGTTTTGGATCAGATCGACGGTAATACCACCGAGAAGACCAAGACGCCGACCGGGCAGAAAGGACTATCGAGCAAGCTGAACGAGGCCCAAACAGCCTTCGACAACCTCTACAAGGCCGCCCAGCCTGCAAAGTTCGCCCTGCAAGAGTACGTCGAGCGCCAGTCTCAGCTTGAGCTTCTGCTGTCGAAAGGCAAGATCACCCAGCAGCAGTACAACGATGCGCTGGCCCAGTCTTCGACCAACTACGCTGCAGCAATCAAGGGCGCCCAAGGCCTCACCCAGGCAGAGCAGTACCGGGCGCAGATGGAGCGGCAGCTAGCCACGCAGCGCATGGAGTACGCCGCGCAGGCGGACGCCGTGGGCATGGGGCAAAGGGACGCTGGCCGTATGCAAGAGCGCCTGCAGATCGAGCAGGACACCAACAACCGAATCCTTCAACTGCAGACCGAGCTGGCCAATGCCCAGGGCGAGAAGCAGCGTCAGGACCTGCAGGTGCAGATCGATATCGAGCGAGAGTTCCTCCAGAAGCGTGTAGCTGCCCAGCGCGAAGGATGGGCGCAGATCGACCAGGCCCAGGCCGACTGGAGCAACGGTGCCCGCGGCGCCTTCCAGGATTACATGGACAGTGCGAGGGATGTCGCAGGGCAGACTCGAAACCTGTTCAGCAACGCCTTCGGCAACATGGAAGACGCCGTGGTCAACTTCGTGAAGACCGGCAAGCTGTCGTTTAAGGACTTCGCGGACCAGGTGGTGGCTGACCTCATCCGGATTCAGGTGCGGCAGGCCGCTGCCGGCTTCCTTGGATCGGCCCTAGGGTTCTTGGGTGGTGGAGGTGGCGCAGCGGCAGCCGGCAGCGGCACCATGACTGGGTTCAGTGAGACGGTCTCGCGGTCTGGGTTCGCGGCTGGCGGTTACACCGGTGACGGTGGCAAGTTCGAACCAAAGGGAGTCGTACACGGCGGTGAGTACGTGGTTCGCAAGGAGGTCGTCAGCCAGCCAGGTATGCGCGACCATCTCGATCGGCTCAACAGGAAGGGGTATGCCAGCGGCGGGTATGTGGAGTCCGCTGGAGTTCCAGCGCAGGGCTCTGCGCCTGCATCGCAGTCCGGCGCTTCTTCCGGGCTTCCACCGATCATCAATCAGATCGAGATCCACGGCGATCCTGACGCGGCCCAACTTGCAAGAATTGAGGAATCGGTCAATCGTGCGTCTAATCGGGCGTACCAGATGATGCTGTCCGATCTCAAAAAGAATGGACCCGCTATGCAGATGATCAGAGGGAAACGATGAAAATATCTGAGTTAGACGTGAATGAGCTGGTGAGGAAAATCTCGGTTGCGATAGCACCGGTCATCTTCAGCGGTGTGAGCGAGAACACCCCTGCAAGCTTGTCGCGCGAGCGCGTGAAGATCATGTCGGAAATCATGGGTCGCATTGGTGGCGTCTTGGCGAGCGGGGACGAGCTTGGTCCTGACTTGCACGCCCTGATTGCCGCTTACACCGATGGCATGAAAGAGGGGTACGAGGAGTCATTCTCATACCTGCTCAGGCCAAGACCAATTCCAGGCGATACACGCTAAAAGTTACATCGCGCCCTATCAAGGAGTAACCGAATGGCTCTCACGTGGCCGGCTTCGCTGTGCCCGTCAGAAATGACATGGGGCATCGTCAACAACAGCCGGGCGTTCACTTCAACACTGTCGAACGCTCAGCAGATCGTTGGCTACCCCGGGGCGTACTGGCAGTGCACCTTGACGTTCGGCTTGCTGACCAGGGCCCAGGAGCGCGAACTGTCGTCGTTCCTGGGGCGCCTGGACGGGATGTTTGGGACGTTCAACATGCCGGCGTTCACCAGGAGGCGCACGGTCAGCATTGGCGCGCTGACGGTGATATCGGGCAACGCTCAGGCGCGCAGCATGGTGGTCGCCGGGGCTGCGCCAAGCTCCGCCATTTTCAGCGCTGGCGACTACATCACGATTGCGGGGGAGATGTTCGAGGTGACCGATGCAGCGTCGTCGAACGCCCAAGGCCAGGCAACGTTGATGCTGAACAAGCGCATTCGAAAATCGCTGACCGCCGGCGCCGCAGTCGAGTACCTCAATCCATATTCCGAGATGCGCATGACCTCCGACACCTGGTCGATGTCGGTACGCCCGGTAATCGCCAATGGTTCCTATCAGTTCAGGGAGGCCTTCTGATGCCATCCGCATTTCCCTTTAGCCAGAGCGTGGTGAACATCATCGCCACTGGCAAGTTCATGCCGGTTTATGCCGTGCAGTTGGATTTTGCCGACGGCATGGTCTTCGCGCATACCGGTACCGGCCAGCTTGTTGTTGACGGCGTGACCTATGAGGGCGTGGGCAACTTCGGCCAGGTAAGCCAGTCGCAGGAGAGCGACAACTCGGGCTCGCCGATGTCCGTGGAACTGACCTTGAGCGGCCTGGATGCCTACATTCTGTCCGAGACCAATATTCGCGGGTGCCGGGGCAGGGCGGCCAAGGTCCTCTTCATCGTCTTCGATGAGGCCGGCAACTACGCCGCGGACATCCTCTTCTCGGGCCGCATGGATGCCGCCAAGTTCTCGTTCGCCGGTAACGGCCAGGACGGAAACAGCATCACGGTCCCTGTCGTTGACCGGATGGCCGAGTGGAGCCGAACTGGTACCGAGCGTTTCACCGATGAAAACCACCGGGCCCGCCACCAGGATGACCGGTTCTTCTATGCCATTGCGCAAATGTCCGAATGGCCAATCTACTGGGGCTCCAGCAAGGACGCGCCGGCGTTTAACTACGGGAGTTAGCGATGCGACATCGAGACTGGACTACCCGTCTGAACGACGTGATCAAGGCTGCCCAAGGGCGGCCTTTTTCATGGGGCGAATTTGACTGCTGCCTGTTTGCGGCCGACTGCGCTGCCGCCGTTTGCGGCGTCGATCCAGCCGAGCAGTACCGTGGCAAGTACAAGACGGAAACCGGCGCGAAGCGTCAGCTGAAGAAGCAGCACGGGAGCCTTGAGGCTGCCTGGGATGCCTGCTTCTCCAGGGTGTCGCTGGCGTTTATCCAGCGCGGTGACGTTGTGCTGTACGACGCACCAGGTGGCCGAAGCATGGCCGTGTTCTGGGCCGGTGACTACTGGTCGACGACCGAAGACGGCGTTTGCCGCATTGTGTGCGAGCCTCTGGCCGCGTGGAGGGTTGAATGAGCAGTGGCGTCAAGAAGCTCGCCCAAGTAGTGGTAGGGGCCGTAATCGGCTTTGTCCAGGGTAACGTTGTCGGAGCAGTAATCGGTGCCGGCCTGGCCTTCTACGCTGCCGAGCAGCAGGAGAAGCTGAACACCAAGTCCCCGCTACGGGACAACGAGCCCTCCGCGCAGACCGTCCGATCCTCAAAGGCCCCAGTCCGCTTCATCCTTGGCCGGGTTGCCACCGGCGGTGTGCTGGTGTGGGCCCAGGAGCAGTCCGGCACCCAGACCGAAGGGGAATGGCTGCACCTGGTGTATGTGCTGTGTGAAGGTGCGGTGGATGCGCTGGAGGAGATCTACTTGGGCGAAGAGCCGATCGCCTCGTACGGTCAGTTCGCCAGCTATGAGTTGGTGGTGAACCCTACTCAGGTCAATGCCTTCCTCAAAGCCAACTGCCCCGACTGGAAAGACAGCCAGATTGGGCGGGGCCTTTCCTACGTCAGGCTTTCTCTGCAGTACAGCGCCGAGAAGTTTCCGTCCGGCATTCCTGACGCGCGCTTTGTGGTCCGCGGCCGAAACGATCTGTACGACCCACGCACCGGCATGAGCGGCTACTCGGCCAACACCGCGCTGCACCTGCTGTGGTACCTGCGCGCCCGGTGCAATGTGCCTGACGATGAGATTGTCTTCGAGACATTCGCCAGTGCCGCGAACGTCTGCGATGAGTCTGTTGGCAATGCTGACGGCTCGGTAAGCGCGCGGTACAGAACTGCCTGCGTCATCGGTGCCGACGAGCAGAAATCCGGGGTACTGCAGAAGCTTGAGGCGGCCTGTGCAGGCAAGCTGATCCGCGTCGGCGGTCGGTGGATGCTCCAGGCCGGGGCCTACTACGGCCCTTACGACTTCGAGATCACCGAGGACATGGTGATCAGCACCATCAGCGGCAGCACTGAGCCGTCAAACGACGCTGCCATCAACACTGTGCGCGGCACCTTCATTGATCCTACTCAGTCGTGGACCGAGACGGATTACCCCGAGGTGAGCATCGCGGAGTGGGTGGCGCAGGACGGCGGCGAGGCGGCGGAAACGCTGACCTTCTCCTATGTGACAGACCCGTACCTGGCCCAGCGCCTGGCGAACATCGAGCTTCGCCGGCGCCGCGCTGGCGGAGTGATCACCATTCCGATGAACTTCGCCGGCTACAACTGCCGACCCGGGCGCGTTGTTCGCGTGAACCTACCGTCGCTGAACATTCTCGGTGAGTTCATCGTGACCAACTGGTCCATGGGCGACGAAGAGGGTTGCAACGTCCAGGTGCAGCAGTATGAAGCGGCGATCTTCGACGACGCCGTGGGCGAGCCGTACAACCCGATTGGCTTCATCAATCTGCCTTCTGGAGGGCTGGGGTCGCCAACTGGGCTGGCCTGGGTCCAGGAAACGGGTGCCGAGGTCGTTCAGGGAGTACTGACCTGGGCGCCAAGCGGCGGAATCGTGTCGGAATATGCCGTGATCGTCCGCCAGGGCGTGAATGTTGTGCAGTCACACACCATCCAAGCAGCGAGTAATCGCTGCCAGATCAGCGGGCTGCCATCTGGCAACTACACGATGAGTGTTGCAGCGATAGGGCCTATGGCCCGCTCAGGCGAGGCGACCATCAATGTCAGCGTAAATGGTCCTCCTATTCCGGAGTTCTGCGCTGTGCAGTCCTCGCTTGAGTCGATCACGCTGATACCGAGCAATCCATCGGCAGGTTTGAACGGCGGCACCTATGAGTACTTCTTCACGACCAACCCGAATGCACCTTCCAGCGACGCGGTCTACCTCGGGCAGGGCCTGAGCTTCACTCATACTGGCCTCGCGTTCTTCACGAACTACTTCTATTACATCCGCTCAATCAATGCCTATGGGAAGAGTCCGTTCCTGTTTGTCCCTGCATCAACGTCGAACGACGTTAGCGCCTACTTGCAGGCCTTGGCAGGCAAGATTACCGAGAGCGAGCTGGGGCAGGAGTTGTTGAAGGAGATCGAGAAGATCTCCGGCGACGGCCCAGGCTCTGTGAATGACCGCCTGGGTGAGCTCAACGAGCAGTTGCAGGAGCAGATCGGCAACCTGGTTGACGCTCTGGAGTATGACCCGGCGAAACCCTACCTGCAGGATGACGCTGTTCGCCTGGGCCAGCGCCTGTACCAGGCCAAGCAACCGGTACCGGCAGATCCCTCTGGGGCCAATGCGCCACCGAACCCGCTGTACTGGCTGGATATCGGGCAGGTGGTGCAGAGCGCCAATGGGCTTGCTGCGCAGGTAGAACAGAATACGGCCGACATTACCGAACTGGACGGCGTGGTCACCGCCCAGGCAACAAGCCTGCAATCGCTGCAGGCAGCTTGGCGCGCTGACGTTGACGACGATGGCGGCATGTCGGACGCCAACGCAGCCTGGGACGCCCAGGCCGGTATCAGTGAGCAGCGCAAGGTGTTTGCAACTGAGCAGCAGGCATCCGCTGAGCGCTTCATCGCGATTGACGCCAAGGTCGGGCAGAACGCGGCCGGGCTTTCCACCCTGGAAAAGGCGGTGGCCACCCAGAGCGAGGCCACGGCCACGCGCCTGGATCAACTGAAGGCGGAGGTCGACGACAACGCGGCGGATATTCAGGAGGTGTCCGAGGCGCAAGTGACAACCGACCAGGCCGTAGCTTCGATGCGAACCTCTGTCGAGGCGGTTTACACCGCCGGCCGGGACGATACGGGGGAGGGTGACCTGTTGAGCGCAATGGATGCTTGGCAGTCGCAGGCCAAGTTCTCAAGCGATGTTCGCATCCTGGCGGATGCCGATCAGGCCCTGGCCCGGAAGTCCGAGACGCTCGAGGCCTCGATCGGCGAGACCAGCGCTTCGGTTCAGCAAGTCAGCCAGGCTGTGGTGAACCTGGATGGGAAAGTGAGCGCCCAGGTGACCATCAAGGCGCAAACCATCGCTGGCGGCCGAAAGGTGCAGGCGGGGCTAGCGCTTGGAAGTGACGGAGAGACGAGCGAAATACTCAACTTTGCCCAACGCTGGGCAATTGTTGATGAGTCTTCGGGGCAAATTACTGTGCCCGTGGTGGTGCAGGACGGGAAGATGCTCATCAATACCGCGCTGATCAATACCGCGTTCATCAAGGAGCTTGTCGCGGGCATGTCGATCCGTTCAGCAGCGCTCAACTCGCAGGGCCTGCCGTTGCTGGAGATCAACTTCGCTGCGGGCACATTCGTGCTTCGTGGGCAGGATGCCAACGGCTCGACGCTGCTGAACAACGGTGGCCTTTACGTCTATGACGCGGCAGGCACTGAACGTGTTGCCGTGGGGAGGCTGAGCGGTCCGTATGTTTACAACCTGAACTACATCGCCAAATCCGGAATGTGGGAGTGAATTGATGGATCTTTACGGACTTCGAACGAGGGATGCGCCCGGTGTAGTAACGCTCGACACGTCGGTGACGCCGATACGCTCGCTGAAGATGATGACGGTCACCGGTGACGGCAGCTTCGATCAGTACATCTCGATTCCCGAGATCCAGGCGCAGTCGTTCGTCGTCGTCGATACCTTGGCGGACCAAGGGGAATACACCTATTCCCCTGCCGCCTGGTACTCGGCCGGCACCCTTCAGCTGAGGCAGCCGCTCACCAATACCTGGCAGGTGATGATCTTGTCGCAGGGCGGGGAGCCGTTCAGCGCAAATGACACCTACGGCATTCGGACCAGGAACAACAACATTCGAACCCAGATTGACTCGGTGAACCGCGTGCTGACTGTTCGCCACAGTGGCAGCTTCCAGTTCGGCCAGCAGGTGATACCCGGCCAGCAGGCGCAGTTCATCCAGTGGGCGGACATCAACTTCCCGGCGCCGATCACCACATCTGAAAGGCCGTTGGTCTTCTTGAATGCGGCTGACTACATGATGGTCGGCAACTTCTCGGTAAAGGGTGGTCCGGGGAACTGGACGGGGTTCAGGCTGAAGGCCTGGCCACACCCCTTGCACGGGAGCGCCTGGCAGCAGTTCATGACCATCAAGTGGTTCTGCTCGAGCTATATGGTTGACGCCTCGCCAGTCGATCCATACGGGGCTTCGATACGTGACGCAAACGGCGTGCGACTGTTCGTCACGTCGGCCAACATCACTTCGCTGAACAGCCAGCCGGCCACCAACATGTTTGTACAGGCGGGCGACCCCATCAGCGGCTCCGGCAGCTACTCGCCAAGCCAGCAGATGCCCTGGACCGGCAGCTATGACGACTACGTGTTGGCCAATGCCCTGTTCTCCTGCACGAACATCGTGCAAACCACTCAGCCGATACGAGCGAACTTCGGGGGCTTCTGGCCCGGTAACAGGGGAATGCTCCAGATGTATGTCGATAACGGCTCAGGCATCAACCCACTTACCGCCAACGGCCGGACGCTGTTTGCAGCGCGGCCGATGAAGCCGATCTAAAGGAAATCCATATGCCATGGTACAGAACAGGCACGGTCGCCATCACGGCCGGCCAGAACACGGTGACCGGTACCGGCACCGCCTTCTCGGCAAACGCCCGAGTGGGTGATGCTTTCCAGGGGCCTGACGGCCGCTGGTACGAAGTGACCAACATTGCCAGCGGCACGGTGCTCACCATTCTGCCCGCTTACCTGGGGGCGACTGTCGCGGCCGGCACGTATGGCCTTGCGCCGATGCAGGGGTACGTGAAGGAGTCAGCTGATCGGCTGCGCCAGATCGTCGAGCAGTACGGCGCAACGCTGGTTTTGTTTGGTGGTGCTGCTGATGCGGCGACGCTAAGAGTAAACATTGCTGCCGCGACCCGGGGCCAGAACTCCGACATCACGGCACTCCTGGGCCTGACCACCGCGCTCAGCGTTGCCCAAGGCGGCACCGGCGGCAACACAGCTGCAGCTGGTCGCGCCGGGTTGGGGCTGGGGACGGCCGCCACGGCAAATGCGGTGGGCACGGTTTCCCAATCGGGCGGGGTATCGACGGGCGCGATCATCGAGCGCGGCTCCAACGCCTCGGGCCGCTACACGAAATTTGCCGACGGCACGATGATCTGTTCGGCAACGCTGAACTTCTCCCAAGCGATCACTTTCGCCCAGGACGGGCTATTCATCGGAGCCACGCCGACGTTCGGCTTCCCGGCGGCCTTCATCGCGCCGCCTCAGTTCACATTCAGCGCGCGGGCGCAGACGGTTTCCACCCAGCCCAATGCGGTGACCGCGACAACCTATCAGGGCCTGGTCATGTCCATGACTTCCAGGACCATCACAGCAGACTTCGTAATGACAGCCCAAGGCAGGTGGTACGCATGAGACTGAAACTGATACCGATCAACTCGGACGCCTCTCTGATCATTCACAAACTGGGTGACGTGCTGACCATCAATGGCCTGGCCTATGACTTCGGCCCGCTGCCAGATGGCGCCACGCTCCCGGCCGAGGCCATTGGTTGCCCATGGATCAACCAGCCGGTGGAGCGTATCAACGGCGTGTTGGTCATTCCGATCACCATGCCGCACGGTGCCGAAGCCGGGGAGCGATCGCGCTTCCCCGCGGACATTGTCGGGGCCCCGGACGGTCCGATTGCGCTGCCGACCGACCAAGACCCCAAGCCAGCCGTGGCGGAAGCAACAGAGGAGACCGATGCATGATCGACTTCAGCAAGGTCAAAACCGCAGAGCAGAAAGCCAATGAGGCCCGCCAGGCAGAGCGCGACGCGGCGCTGGCGTCCCGGCGTGCGGCCTATACCGCCGAGAGCGATCGCCTGAAGTTCGAGGCTGAATATGACGCGCTGGCTGCCGGCACTGAGCCCGATTACAGCGCCTGGACCGCCGCGGTCGCCGCCATCAAGGAACGCTACCCGCTCCCGCAGTAACAGTCAGAGCGTCAGCGCACCCGCCATCGAGCGGGTTTATTTTTGCCTGGAGAAAAGCATGCCCTGGAGCAGAGCAGGAACAGTGGCCGTAACGGCTGGCCAGAAGACGGTCACCGGTACCGGCACGGCGTTCACCTTGAATGGCCGGGTCGGTGACGCCTGGGTCGGGCCGGACGGCCGGCAGTACGAGGTCACGAACATCATCAGCCCGACGTCGCTGAGCATCGAGCCCGGGTATCTGGGTTCGAGTGTTTCCGCAGGCGCCTACGCCCTGGTGCCGATTCAAGGGTGGCCCAAGGCTGCAGCCGATCGGATGCACCAGATCATTGACCAGTGGGGCGTGGCGCTTTCCTCGCTGGGCGCCGTGTCGACAGAGAACGTGGTGCCGGTGGCCAAAGGCGGGACGGGCGGAACGACGCCGGCGGGTGGTCGGAATGGCCTCGGCCTGAAGACGGCGGCGGTGGCGGATATCGTCGGTACCGTCTCGCAGGCAGCAGGCGTGCCCACTGGCGCGATCATCGAGTCCGGCGCCAACGCGAACGGCGAGTACGTGAAGTTTGCCAACGGCACCCTCATTTGCACTGCAGCGGTTGTGCTCGAGTTCGGTTCGGCCACCACATTGCTCAAGACCTGGCCATTTCCTGCCGCCTTTTCGGCAGCGCCAAAGGTCACCGCCACTCCGATTCAGGGCTCGTCAGCAGACTCAGCGCCAGTAACGTTTGCCGAGTTCGGTCCCGCGATGGCCGCCTCTATCAACACCGTTCAGTGTGTGCCACGCCTGTGGCGCACCGCCGGCGGCACCAACAGCTTCATCAGTACGTCCGTGGCCACCGTGCACTGCCATGCCATCGGCCGCTGGTTCAATTAGGAGAAACTCATGCCCCCTTTGACCGAGCAGCAGTTGCTGCAGATCCTCCCGAACGCCCGCCCAGTCGCGGGCATTTTTTTGCCTGCACTGAACCGGGCCATGGCGCGCCACAAGATCGACAGCCCGGTGCGCGTTGCGGCGTTCCTGGCCCAGGTCGGCCATGAGTCGGGCCAGTTGCGCAACCTGGTGGAGAACCTGAACTACAGCGCCGAGGCGCTGGTGCGCACCTGGCCCAGCCGGTTCACTCCAGTGTCCGCGGCCGCCTGCGCGCGGCAGCCGGAGAAGATCGCCAACATTGTGTACAGCGGGCGCATGGGCAACACCCGGCCGGGGGACGGCTGGCTGTACCGTGGACGTGGGCTGATCCAGCTCACCGGCCGGTCGAACTACGTCGCCGCCGGCGCCGGCCTGGCCCTGCCGCTGGAGGACAACCCCGAGCTGCTCGAGCAGCCCGAGCACGCCGCCCTGTCCGCCGCCTGGTGGTGGTCGACCCACGGCTTAAATGAGCTGGCAGACGCCGGCCGCTTCCAGGATATCGGCAGCGTGATCAACACCGGCAAGCCTGGCCGGATACCGCACGGCGCCGCTGAGCGAAAGGCCCTGTATGACCGCGCGCTGAAGGTGCTGGCGTGATCAGCTGGCGCACGATCGGCGCGGCGGTATCGCTGGCGCTAGTGGCCTGGTCGTTCTGGGGCACCTACGAGCACGGCCGCTCGACCATGGATGCCGAGTGGCAAGCGCGCTGGGCTGTCCGTGATGCAGGTGATCAGCAGGCCTGGGCGGAGGAAGAGGCCAGGGCCCGCAGTGAAGAGCAACGCCGCGCAGCGGCACAGGAGGAGGCGAGAGCAAATGCCCGGGAACAAGAACACACTGCAGCTGTTGATGGCGCTGGCGCTGATGCTGCTGGCCAGCGGATGCGCGACAAGGCTGCCCGATATGCCACCACCGCGGGCAAGTGCGCCGCAGATTCCGCCGCTACCGCCCGAGGCCAGGCAGCCACCCGCGCCGCCATGGTGCTCTCCGACCTGCTCGCACGGGCTGATGATCGAGCGGGAGAGCTGGCGAAAGCGTATGACCGAGCCCGAATAGCAGGGCTTGCGTGCGAGGCGTCCTATACTGCGCTGATCAAGCAGGCGGAGCAGTAGCGTGAAGAAGACCCTGACGGGAGTTGTTGAGGCTGGCGAGCCGCTGATTCAGCAGGCCATCGATGCGCAGCGGCGCTACCAAGCTGCCCAGGACGCCGGCGAACCAGCGGCAGAAATCGAACGCCTGCGCCTGGAGGCCGAATCACTCTATCAGGCTGTCACTGAGTATCAGCTGCGGTCGCTTGGCGGACCTGCGCGCACGCTGCACTGAGCGTTAACCCTTCGGCGGCATTGCTCCCCAGGTGGCAGGGCAGCCCCCAATATGTCGATTCTTCAGCTCGGTGTTTTCTACCAGGGCATCGGACAGCTCCCAGGTCATGCGCTCGATCCTGGCGTTCAGCTTGGTGATCTCGGCGGCCTGCGCTTGGTGGATGGCCACCAGCTTCTCGATGTTGTCCCGGGCCCGGTCTAGCTCATGCCGCAACTGCTCGCACTCGGCTTCGACCAGGCGCGCATGCTGGCGCAACATTTGAACAGGCGTGGGCATGCCCAGCGCGAAGCTGTCGTCTTCGATGATCACGGTGCGGTTTACCAGTGCTGTTTGGATATACAGTAATCGAGGCGGGGTAATTCTGGCCAGCTCAGGGTGACGAGCTGTAGGTGAGAGGGGGTCGTGTTCGGTCGGCAGGACGCCGGAGGAGGGGGAAAAACAGTTCCAAAACTGAAGACGCATACCGTGGTAGAATGCGGCCTGTAGCCGGTCGGTAAGGCGAAAGTTTTGGAACTGAAATCCGGGGCAAAGGTGCAGCGGGCTTGAGTCTTCGTATCGGTCTTGAAAACCGTCGATGGGCAACTATCCTAGAGTTCGAATCTCTACGCTTCCGCCATATTCAAAGCCCTGATTATTCAGGGCTTTTTGCGTTTCTAGGGCAGCGAAATTTGCCCTGCCTACACCCCCATCGTTTCCGCATTTTTCCGATCATTTCCGCAATCTCCCAATTCCGCCCCTCCGAATCAGGCCCAAAACGTCTAGGCTCCTGTTCGTTCCGTGTAAGATTGTGCTGGCTATGCGCCTGCCATTGGGTGCTTGCGGAAAGCTAGCTGAGCCGGCCGGACACGGTTTTCCATGCTCGCCCTCTAGGGTGAGTACTGTGCTTCACGTTAATTGCAATTGTTGCCTGGTTCGTTGATATATAGATAGAATTTGTGTGGAGCGGTTACTATTAGGGAGGAGGATGAGGTGGCAATTACTGCGTACATGTTAGATAAGGATGATCGACTAAATTCATATTGTGTAACTGCGAAATGTACTTACGATCATTTTTTGAATATGACGGAAGGGTCGGAAGGTAACCTCCAGATACAGCGCTCAATAATAAAAGGTGCTAAGGCATATGCCACTCTGAGGAGCGATCTAAAAAGGGGGTGTGTGCTTCCTCCCATTGTGCTTGCAGTGTCTACCGAATTGCAGGGAGGGGCTGAGAGGTTCCTGCGTGTAGGCGGAATGAATGAGCTCTCGTTTATTTTGAGTGGTCTCGCTGCGGAAGATGTTTATATAATTGATGGTTTGCAGCGAACTAATGCAATACGTCAAACGGCAATTGGTTTGGAGGGCGAGCAAAAAGAAGTATTTCTAGCGCGAGAAATTCGTTTGGAGATCTAGCTTAATATACCTTTCGGGGCGATTGCTTACCGGATGTTACTGTTGAATGCTGGTCAGCGTCCGATGTCTGTTAAGCACCAGGTTGAAGTTCTCAGTTCTAAGCTTGTAGATGACTTGCAAAGTGTTCGAGATCTTACCATATTCCGAAATGGTGAAGGTCGTCGTAGGGTACAGCCAGGACAATTTCAGTTGGCGAAGTTGGCCCAAGCATTCCAAGCTTGGCTCCAGGGCCAACCGAATTTGGATTTGCGAAACGCTGTCATGGAGGAGCTCCTGGCAGAATCTGCGATCGAGGTATTGGGGTACAACATCTCAGATAGCACTGCGCCAAGAGCAGTGGGGGAAGATGGATTTAATCAGCTTGTGACTTGGATGGTCGAGCTGGATTTGGCATTGGGCGATGAGAATATTCAGTTTCTAGGGAACGAAACGGTACTTCTCGGCCTCTCAGCGGCTGTAGGAGCGATGGAGCGTAATGCTTCATTGGCGGATAGAGTTTGGCCTGCCTTGAATCAGTTGCTTGATCAGGCGCGTGTGGAGTCGGGTAATGCTTTGGCTCTAGAAGTGTACGAAAATCTGCGGCAGGGAATTGATGCCGGCAAGTCCAACGTTGGTGCTGCTACCCGCGACATGGTCTACAGCGCATTTAAGGAATTTATAAGAGGTGCTGCTGAAACGCATATGTCTGAGTGTTGGAAGATTGGCGCGGCAAGGAATTAATTATGGTCGTGCTAACTCAGATGATGCGAGAGAGCGTTGGCTTGGACGAAGGGGCCTCCGCGGCCGACTTCTTGGCTCTTGGTGAAGACGCTTCAGCAGTGCTAGATGGGCTTTTGTCAAGTGATGAGAGTCGTGCTGCTGCATTGCAGTCCTTAGAAAGGATTAATGACTATCGGATTGAGATATTCGAACAGGGTGGCTCAGTTCAAGAGAAGTTTCTTGAACTCATTGTAGCAGATTCGAACTTACCTGTTTTGATTGGTTTTGTCGGGTCTGATCGTTTGATAGAGCCTGTTACTGGCTTGGAGAATCTTATTTTCTGGTCGCTACTCGATAGCGACTCTCCACTTCAGGGTACGTGGATCGAAGATGAAGGCCCTTGTTACGCAGGGTGGCGGCCATTTCTCTCGGGGAAAGTACTGGTTGCCTTTCCGGCATCAATTGTTGCTGAGTCATTTCGACGTTTGATTTGTGCACTTTTTTCGATTCCTCATGTTGAATTGGCAGGAGTGCGTGCTGTAAATGGTTTGATGGGATCAGTATCGGGAATTACTTTAAGTGGAGATGTAAATAGATACTCTCCAACACAAGCGAGGCTTATATTTGAAGCTGTTTCGGAGACTAATCCAAAGTGGCGTTGCCTCTCGTTTTATAGGATCTTGGAAAACGCATATCTGTCAAATATCCAAAGCATACTTAATGACTCATTTCACTTTGACGCAAAGACTGCGCTGACCATTGCGCAGAAAAGTGTTTCCAGTGAAGTTCAGCAGCTAATAACGCTTGCCGAGTCACTATCTATGCAAGCTCAATTTTTGGCTTTTAATGTCGCCATCGAAGATCTTCTGACGGCAGGCAATAAATATATTAAGGCTTTGGATAAAAGCGCTAGCGATGATAGGGACTTGTACGGGCATAGAGAAATTTGGCGTAAGGCCGTGCTTCGGTTTTATAAGTTGCGGTGTTCAATAGCTCATGGTGGTACTTCGAGTGTTATATATGAGCAGTTTTCTGACGCAAACTCGGCAGCCATAACTCTTCTTCCGAGTATGGAGAGGATCGCCTATAGAAGCTTGGGGCTGGAACTCAGGTAGTCATAAGGCTGCTGGTTCTTAGGCTCTAGAAGAAGTTCGCCTTGGCGAACTTCTTTTTTATTTTTGGATTTATCGTGTTGGTTTTACGATTTCTCCAATTCTTCTGTAAACAGTTTCAGTAATTCGCTTGTCGTCGTGTCCAAGTGTAGTGGTCTACTGAAACCGGACACCCATTTAGGCGAGAATGCTCGCCAAGAGAGGTGTCTGATGACCAAGCAACGCCGTACCTTTACTCCAGAATTCAAGCGCGAGGTTGCCAGCCTGGTGCTCGACCAAGGCTACAGCCACATCGGCGCCGCCCGTTCGCTCGGACTGGTTGAGTCGGCTCTGCGCCGATGAGGCAACCAGCTCCAGAAGAGCGAAATGGTGTGACTCCGACTAGTCAAGCGCTGACGCCCGAACAGCAGAAAATCCAGTAGCTGGAAGCTCGGATCAATCGTCTGGAGCGGGAAAAAAGTATATTAAAAAAGGCCACCACGCTCTTTATGGCCGAGGAACACGAGCGTTCGCGTTAATTGATCAAATCGGTGCTCAAGAGCCTGTTGATCTGTTGTGCTCGGTATTTGAAGTCATCCGACCCTGCTATTACGAGCGCTGCCGCAAGCTCCGATCTCCAGACGTCAAACGGCTGATGTCGCGCAGTCGGGTCAACGAACTGTTTACCCAAAGCCGCAGCGCGGCGGGCAGCCGAAGCATCATGCTCATGATGTGCGAGGACGGCATAGCGATTGGCCGATTCAAGGTGCGCAAGCTGATGAACGAGATGAAGCTGATCAGCAAGCAACTCGGCTCACATGCCTACAAAAAGGCGACGGTGGAGCGGCCAGATATCCCGAACGTGCTAGATCGGGCGTTCACCGTGTCGGTGCCGAATGAAGTTTGGTGTGGGGACATCACGTATGTCTGGGCTCAAGGTCGTTGGCACTATTTGGCAGCTGTGATCGATCTGTTTGCCCGTCGCGTGGTGGGCTGGGCATTCTCATCGAAACCAGACAGCGACCTGGTTATCAAGGCTTTGGGCATGGCTTATGAGCAGCGCGGCAGGCCTCGGAACGTCTTATTTCACAGCGACCTAGGAAGCCAATACGGCAGCCGAAGCTTCCGCCAGCGGCTGTGGCGTTATCGCCTCAAACAGAGCATGAGCCGGCGCGGAAGCTGCCACGACAATGCGCCGATGGAACGGTTGTCGCAGCTTGAAAACAGGGTACCGACTGTAGGCTACATGAGCGCTTCGCTGGCACATCAGGATATTGGCCGGTTTTTTATGCAGCGCTATAAGTGGCAAAGGCCACATCAGTTCAACAGCGGGCTGGCGCCCGCTGTGGTCGAGGAAAAACTTAACGCAGTGTCCGGGATTAATTGGCCACTACAGGGGCAACGCAGCTACGAGCCCAGCGCAGTCTGAGATTTGGCAGTTGACAGGTTGCATTGCTCGCATTAGCTTGTGCGCCAGGTTAGCCCCTACTCCATGGGCCACAACATGGGAAGCAAAGGCAGCGTGATTTGTGGAAATCCACCTAGATTATCCGTCATAGCTCTAACTCCGCCAGGCACATGCTGGTGGTGTGGCACACCGAAACGATGCCTGGCTAGGAAGAGAGTCCTATGCCAAATGAACGCTATACCCTCACCATCTTCAAGCAGAGCTATGCCCTTGAGGTAGACCGCACTGTCTTCGATTCGAAAGATTTCGCTGAAGTCCCGGCGGAAGGTTCGCCGCCTCTCGAAACTCGCGAAGAGCGGAAGAAGGCTCAAGTACACGTACCCCTCACTCAACTCGATCTAGAGCTCGATAGTCGTGCCCGGTGTGCATTCACGGAAATGTGCAAGGTGGTCGAAAATGGCTTGATACCTGTCAAGCTAGCCTCTGGCAAGAAAACGACGATCGCGAAGATCCGAGA
Source organism: Pseudomonas sp. NPDC087612 (assembly GCF_044743505.1). Lineage (NCBI taxonomy): Bacteria > Pseudomonadati > Pseudomonadota > Gammaproteobacteria > Pseudomonadales > Pseudomonadaceae > Pseudomonas > Pseudomonas sp. NPDC087612. The sequence continues at coordinate 6,098 of NZ_JBIUWO010000013.1, read as the reverse complement.
GGAGGCCAAGGCTTCCCGCCGGCCTGGTCAAAAGCTCAATCAAGCTTTCGAGAGCTACTCCCAGGAGCATGCAGGGCGCTCCTACTCGGAGATCATCGACGCAGCACAACGTTCGATGATTACCCGATTTGAGAGGCTTTTCGACCAGATTGGTCATCTTGAACCTATGCAGATGACTCATGAAGAGCATGTGGATATGCGGGAGAACTTCACCCACTATCCAGTGTGGACGACTCCGGAAAACCTGTCGGAAATCCGAAAGCTTGCCGACCAAGGCCACGTGTACTCACAGTATCTGGCTGGTGTTCTCTTGGCGACTGTTGCTGGAGACTTCTCGAAAAGCTGCGTCCAGTACCTCGTCATGGCTTACGAGAACAAGGTTCCAGATGCGATGGCGGTCTTGGCCGAGTTCTGCTTCCTGAAGCGTGACTACTTCGGAGCGGTGCAGTGCGCCTTGCTATCGATCGACGGCGGGCATACTAACTCCAAGCGCCTGATTCAGAAATGCTACGGAATTATGTCCATGCAGGTTCATCACGTTGGCAACAGGACAGTCTTCGGTAGCGAGCTGCTCACTCAGGCTCTTCACGAGAGCGGTTTCGCTCCGGTGATTGCGCGCGTGAATGGCAATTCTGTGGAGGGACGTTGATATGTTTGGAATGCATCCAGATCAGCAGGTACCTGGCGACGCCGATGACGACACTTACGTCTGTATAGAGTGCGATGAGCCGTTTGATGCTTCTGACTTCGACCATGTTGATGATGAGCTCAATTCTCAGCGCCCAATGTGCCCGCCTTGTCAGAGGTCGGCGAGACTTGAAGGTGCTGAGTGTGAGATCTGCGGTCGTCCTGCGACTCAAGAGGTAGAGCTCGGCCCGCTGTGTGATGATTGCCATGCTGATTATGTCGATGGCTATTCAGAGCACGACTAGCGTCTGCAGGCGTGCGTAATAAGTCAGAGGGCCTGGAAATCCAGGCCTTCTGACTGTCCGACGGAGGATGGGGCTTCTAGTCGTATCTGAAGACTAGGGGGGCAGTTTGAGAAGTGACCTCGCTGCCTCTCCGGAGCTGGTAGGGTTTTGGCCGGTAACGAGTTTGCCGTCGACCACCATGAATGGCCCAATTTTCGATCTTCTTATACAGCCTTCCCAGACGCTTGAATTCGTCTCCAACGAGGAATGGCAACACACCGGTAGGGCAGAGACCCAAAGTGTGCCAGAGCAGGCCGAGTTGCTTTTCAGTGGCTTCGTTCATGATTTCTCCAAGCATGCGCCGCTCTCCATGGCTGGATGCGGCATTTGATAACTGGAATAGAAGTTGCTCCCTCTCCCAGAACTAATCACTCCGGAGGGCTGGGCAGTGCTTGATCTGGAGATCTACTTCGAGATTGCGGTGGTCGTGATAGCTTTGGTTGTTGATCTAGTGGCCATCTATCTGTATCGCGGGGGCGGCCTTTGAGACGAAAGTCGCCTTGTCGACTTGCCCAGTTTCCCCCCTATGTAGGTGGCGTGCGCCCATAACCATCCCGTCTTCCTTTCGGCTTTCGCACTGCAACAAGTTAGCGGCCCGTACTGTCCGTCGGTCGCCAATGTGCAGGAATCAGAGCATTTTTATCCCGGAACTCCGGTAGCACGGTGACGTTTGCTACGTTCTGGAAGAGCTCGACCGGAACGTGTTCAAGCACGATCATCTGGAACTCCGTGCTATGTTGCTTTCGCATCCGAGTGACGAAGTTCCCAAGCAACTCGAACGCTTGGCTAACCTTTGCCTGGTCGGAGTTCTTGAGATGCACCTCGTCCATGATCTTCTCCTCGCCGTAGTAAGGGCGACTCGGCTGGTCGATGAACAGGAAACTTGGGACAAATTTTCCACCTTTGCTGATGGCCACCTCGTGCAACGCCAGGAACATGAATAGGTGCAGGAACATGTGGTTGGAGCTACTGCCCACGTTTTCTATGAATGACGATTTAGGACGGCGAAGCTGTAGTTTCTTCGCCTCGTAGTTGAACGACGTCAGGAAGGACGCATAGTTGTCCATCGCCGCTGCCGCCTCGCTTAGCAAAGCTAGGGAAACATCATTGATCTGGCCAACGGTACCGTCGCGAACACTGGCCACATCGGTGACTTCCATGGAGCTGAGTTCAGCGTTCAGATTTTTGATCTGCGCGTCGTAGTCTTCAGGGGTGTCCGATTCGACCCTGCTGTAGGTCTCAAGCTTGGTCTCGATGCGGGTGACAAACTTCACCAGTTGGATCGTGTCCTCGAAGGATTTCTGCTCCTTGGGCAGGGAGTCAATGATTCGTTGCTGCTCTGCTTTTTGCTCCACTAAGTCGGCCATCATGGCCGCGACCTGAGTATCGACTGGCTGCCGATTGGCGGTAGCTGCCTTGAGCACGCGCAGGTCGACATTCAAGCTATCGATCAGGTCATGAAACACTTCTGTTTTCAGCAGCTCGGAGGATAGCTGAAGCAGCGTCTGCAATGGTTTCAGGCTGTCCTGGGTAACCTTGAGCGCCGACTTGTATTGCTTGTGTTCGTCAGAGAATTCGCGAAGCCTGCGCACGCGCCGGTTGATCTCAAACATTTTCGATCGTGCATTGGAGAGGCGCTTGGCATCTTCGCCCGAAGCATTCGGGGTGGGCACATCCTTGACGATCCCTTTCAGAAAATCGATGGTGACGACATTTGGCACTTTCTCGATCAGGCCGTACTCAGCTGCCGTTGCCGCAAGCTTGCGAGCCTCGCTTTCAAAGAGATGTCGACCACTACTGATGACAACCTTCTTCTTCTCAAGCTTCTCGATCATGCGTTTGAGATCATCGCGCCGTTCACGTTGAGCAATGTTTTCAAGGCTGTCGATGCCCAAGCCCAGATCCAGAACACGAGGCAGCGCAACGCGATATCGGTCTTCTTGTTGATGGTCGAAGTAGGCAGCGGTGTTGGTGATGATGTCGTCGGATATGGTGTTGAATAGCAGGAAGTAGCGGAACGATACCTGTGTGCCGTAGCGCACGCCTCGGCCGCCATAGAGCACGACACTGCTGTCCAGGCTGAATTCGGCCTGCAAGATCGCTTTGATATCATCGCTGGTAGCGTTGGCAAACGGCTGATCCGGCAGTACGCCAATGCTTGAAAAGTAGAGCGCGTCCGACACGGTTTGAGCATGCGGGCTCTTACGTGCAATCGCGAATTCTTTGTCGTTTATGTAGAGCTTGATGCCATACCAGGCAACCGTGTCGTTGATGACATCATGAGGAATGTTGTGGCTGCTGGAAAGCAGGCAGTAGTCAATGATGTGTAGTAACGAAGTCTTGCCTCGGTTGCTGCGGCCACTAAGCACATTGATTCGTCCTCGATCGAAATCTACGCTGCGTGTCTCGCCGTGATGCGACCAGAGCCGGATGGTGTCGATGCCAAATTTCACAGTTGTATCCTAAGATTCAGGTAGAGCTCTTCTTCCGACGTGTGAAGCAAATTCGCGATCTCGGAAGATGCTTTATCAATCAATACGGCCCGCCTGCCGAATTCGGCAGTGCACTGGAAGGGTGACTGTTGGCTGAGCTGCGAATCAAAGACGGCATAGCCCAGTTCATGCAGCAGTTGTATGCCATTAATCGAGTGTACGAGGCTGGCGTGGTAACGCCGGTCGAAATTGGTGACAAAGTCGGGACGGATAGCGACTAGCGAGGCGATCTCTCTGGAGCGCGTTCTTTCGCTTGCCAGGAATTTAGTGGTCTCGCTGTGCATCACAATCGGCATCACCAAAAGCGCCTTGGCCAACGTTAGGCTCTGAGTGTGATTCAGCACACAGCCGATTGCGACGGCAGCGATGCCCGCATTGTTGTAGCCGCTCCACGCGCGAGGCAGGTCAGGGGAGAGCCCGATCACTTCACCGTTCATAGAGTTTTCCACTCAGGATGCCAGCCGATCACATCCTGCTCCGACAGAATGTAGAGCTCTCCATTGGATTGCTCGGTGCTTAGCTCGTCATCACCCAGTCGATACACCTCGTCACGCATGGCATCAACGATGGCCTGGGCTTTGTCATTGATCTCGTTTTCAGGGCATTTTTTGAATGCCTTTCGGTGTTTGTTGCTCCAGCGCAGCGTGACGTCTTTGTGTAAGGCGGTGACCTCATCCGATACCACTTCGCCCCCGTGCACCCATACTTCCAAACTGCGTGCCATACGCACCTTATGGGTCGACAGCTGCGTAATCTGCTCGCTGTCGTCCCCGCAGATATCGTCGATGGCAATCAGTTGTTTGATGAAGCGCTGCCCGAGCAGGTCTTCGGGCAATGGAGGCTCGAACTGCAGCCGGCTCAATCTTTTCTCGACTGCCTGTGAAACAACGCGGCGATAGCGAGCGCGGAAATCGTCAAACGTGATCGCTGTCAGTGTTCCTGCCAAGATTGAAAAATAGTTGTCATCGCGGATCAAGGTGCTAAGGCGTTCATAGACGCTATCAACGTCTTCAGGCTGCACGAATTTCTCCTCCAGGGCGTCCTTGATCTTCTGGATGACCTCGGTCTCTGCAAGCTGGAAGAAGACCCGCTTGAAAAGCTCCTGCTGAACGATGGGCTCGACAGCCAGTACGGTGTCGATGTAGCCCTTGATCGTGGCGTCCTTGGTTGACCCCGATAATGATTTCGCACGGTCTATAACCGCTTCCAAATTCTCAGTAGAGGCGTATTCCGTGTAAGCCACCAATAGTTGCGTAAATAGGTTGTTCTTGCTCTCGCTCTTGTTGGAAACGAGATGGAATTCGCTCCGCTTTACGAACTGGAGCTGGTCGGCAATCTCCTCCCGGCCATCTTTCGGATCGGTAATCACCCGCGTCCAATTGTGCAGCGTCTTCCACAGGTCACTGTCCAGTTCCGTCAGGGCAATAGGACTGCCGCCTGCCTGGGTCTGGATTGTGTGTTTGAGCTGGAACAGCAATTGAACATCGTTATCCAGATCGCTATGCACGTCGTCCTTTATCTCAAGGCCGATCGACTGGCCTTTCTTCATGTTCAATAAGCGATAAAGGAAATAATGAAACTGGTAATCGAAACCCGCGCCGGTGCCAGGCGCAGTCGATTCTTCCATGAAGGTTTTTTGCGTAGCCATTACTTCTCTCTGCACGGACAGGGCGTACTGCCTGCCAGGGCGAGCGCTTACAAATGGCCTTCCCTGACGTGTTAGCGACGCTAATGAAGCCACAGGGGAGAGGGGCGTGCAACTGTTTTGCCACTACGGTAAAGGGAGTGGCTAATTGGCTGTCTATATGAACAGTGTGTGTATTTATACAGTGCTAAGTGTGATCGGTTATGGTATTTGAGTTTTAGCTCATGCAGATTACAAAATATTGAATGTGATATTGAGCGATGCAGGAACTCATCGTAATGAGTTAGCAGCTAGCAAAGCCTCCGCCAGAGACTCCAGGGCGTCCTCCAAACGTAGATCATCGCGGACGTCACCGTGCGGCCTATGGGTTTGGCAGTGACTTAGCAGGACTTCTGGGTCGTTCTGATTGAGATCGAATTGGATGTGCATACTAAGGCTCTTGAACAGTGAAAATGATCGGGCTGCCTCTGATTGCAGCATGCGGTGCTTTTTGGAGTAGGGATGAGGTTGTAGTGGTCAACTAATCCCGGACACTGCGTTAAGTTTTTCCTCGGCCACAGCGGGCGCCAGCCCGCTGTTAAATTGATGTGGCCGTTGCCAGTTGTAGCGCTGCATCAAAAACCGGCCGATATCCTGCTGTGCCAGCGAAGCGTTCATGTAGCCTACGGTCGGTACCCATTCCGTTTTCAAGCTGCGAAACAACCGTTCCATCGGTGCGTTGTCGTGACAGTTTCCTCGTCGGCTCATGCTTTGCTTGAAACGATAGCGCCACAGTCGCTGACGGAAGCTTCGGCTGCCGTATTGGCTCCCTTGGTCGCTGTGAAACAGAACGTTCTGAAGGCGGCCACGCTGCTCATAGGCCATGTCCAAGGCCTTGATCACCAGGTCGGCATCGGGCTTCGATGAAAACGCCCAGCCCACCACGCGACGGGCGAACAGATCGATCACAGCCGCCAAATAGTGCCAGCGACCTTGAGCCCAGACATACGT
>NZ_JBIUWO010000012.1:0-206188 GCF_044743505.1 Pseudomonas sp. NPDC087612 | reverse complement strand
AGGCGCGCATTCTACGCTTTCCTCAGGGCCTGTCAAGCGTTTATTTTGAAGTTTTTCGTTCAACTTCAACCACTTGACTCGCTGCGATCTCTCGTCAGCGGGAGGCGAATTCTACAGCGTTTCAAACCGCTGTCAACTGCCTTTTTCACCGCTGCCGATCTTTCGATCGAAGCACCTCCGGATGACCCTGGAACCGCTAACTCTTTGAAACTCAAGGAGTTTTCAGTTCCGACTGCGCCGGAAGTGGGGCGAATTATAGAGAGATTAAATCGGACGTCAAGGGTTAATTCAGAAAACCCCGAACAAAAGAATAATGAGCAGTATATTGCTCATTTTTGGGCCTTTGCGCATCATAGTCTGCCCGCGCTAGTACCTATATAAGGAATGCCCTCCCGCAATGAATAGCCAACCCCGCAGCCTGGCCGCCACTCTCTTCCCTATTGGCTTGCTGCTGATCGCCATGGCCTCGATCCAGTCCGGGGCCTCGCTGGCCAAGAGCATGTTCCCGGTAGTGGGCGCACAAGGCACCACCACCCTGCGCCTGATCTTTGCCAGCATCATCATGCTGTTGCTGCTGCGCCCCTGGCGCGCCAGGCTCAGTGCCAGCACCCTGCGCACCGTGATCATCTACGGAATGGCCCTGGGCGGGATGAATTTCCTCTTCTATATGTCGCTGCGCACCGTGCCACTGGGCATTGCCGTCGCCTTGGAGTTTACCGGCCCGCTAGCCGTTGCCCTGTACGCGTCGCGACGGGTCGTGGATTTTCTCTGGATCGGCCTGGCGGTAATTGGTTTGCTGCTGTTGATTCCCATCGGCCAGACCAGCGCCGGCATCGACCTGGCTGGCGCAGGCTACGCATTGGGCGCCGGCGTGTGCTGGGCGCTGTACATTCTATATGGGCAAAAGGCCGGTGCCGAGAACGGCATCCAGACCGCCGCTCTGGGCGTGATGATTGCCGCGCTGCTCGTCGCCCCCATCGGCATCGCTCACGCCGGCAGTGCGCTGTTGACCCCCTCGCTGCTGCCTATCGCCCTGGGCGTGGCGATACTCTCCACGGCCCTGCCCTACAGCCTGGAAATGGTCGCCCTGACACGCATGCCCGCCCGGACCTTCGGCACCTTGATGAGTATCGAACCCGCGTTCGGCGCACTATCAGGCTTGCTGTTCCTGGGCGAAGTGCTGACCGTAGCGCAATGGCTGGCTATTGCCGCAATCATTACTGCCTCAGTCGGCGCCACTCTGTCACTGCGCAAGGAACGCCCGGCGCTGGTTGCCGCTGACTGATTTGAGAAATATTTGCATTTAAATAGACGCTGGTCATTGTGCCGGACTTCCACCATCTTTAAGCTGTCATATAACGTCAACCTTAAAGATATCTAATTGACAAGACAGGGACGCGAAGAGGCATCAGGGACGAAGCACGGGAAATTAGACACGGGCGGTAGACCCGGTACGCATTAAGGACAGGAATGAAACGAATTTTGCTCATCCTAGCCATTTTGGCCATCGCGGGGTGTGCGGCGACGGCGAGCACCGAAGTCAAACGAGGCAAGAAAGGCCTGCACATCAACTGCTCTGGCCTGTCTTCATCTTGGGACAAATGCTACGCCAAGGCCGAAGCCTCCTGCGGCAGCAAAGGCTATAAAGTCATTGCCCGTTCAGGTGACGGCGATGCCGAGCCCGGTGACTATCCTTTTGGCCTCAACCCTGCTGGCTACACCAGCCGCAGCATGATCGTCATCTGCAAGTAAGCTGATCAAAAAACAAGGGCAGCCCACAGGCTGCCCTTGCTGTCACTGCCGTCTAGATATCAGATCGATTCCGTACGAACCTGCAACCAACGCAACGCAGGCCCCTCCAACAATGGCGAAAGGCGCTTGCGTACCTCTGCGTGATAGCCATTGAGCCAGTCACGCTCCTCACTACTCAATCGCTGCGTCAGCAGGCAGCGGGTATCGATCGGACACAGCGTCAGGGTTTCAAACTCGAGAAAGTCGCCAAACGCGCTTTTGCCCACCTCACGGTTGAACACCAGATTCTCGATACGCACGCCCCACTCGCCGGGACGATAGGTACCGGGCTCGATCGAGGTGATCATTCCCGCCTGCATGGCGGTCTGTGGCGCGGCGGCGGCCTGATAGGCAATCACCTGCGGCCCTTCATGCACATTCATGAAGTAGCCGACACCATGCCCTGTGCCATGACCGTAGTCGACCTGCTCCGCCCAGATGGGCGCACGAGCTATGGCATCGAGCAGTGGCGACAGGATGCCGCGAGGGAAACGCGCGCGGGACAATGCAATGACACCTTTGAGTACCCGGGTGCAGTCCTGTTTTTGTTCAACAGAGGGGTTGCCTATCGGCACCATCCGGGTGATGTCGGTAGTCCCGCCCAGGTACTGTCCGCCGGAATCGATCAGCAACAGACCATCGCCTTCAATGCGCGCGTGGGATTCGTCGGTTGCCCGGTAATGCGGCATGGCGCCATTGGCATTGAAGGCGGCGATGGTCGAGAAGCTCAGCGAGACGAACCCCGGGCGACGTGCACGCGAAGCACTGAGCTGTTCATCCACGCTTAGCTCGGTGATCGGCTCGCCGCGCCCCTGGGCCGCCTCGAACCAGGCGAAGAATTCGCACAGCGCCGCGCCATCTTGCTCCATGGCCTTGCGGATATGTGCAAGGTCGGCTGCGCTTTTCTGCGACTTGGCCAGCGTGGTCGGGTTCAACCCTTCTACCAGGCGAACGCCATTGGCGGCATTGGCCAACAGGCCACTGGTAACTCGCGCCGGGTCGATCAGCAGGCTGGCGCCAGCGGGAATCGCGGCCAGTGCCGAGGCAACCTCGGCATAGTCGCGCAAACGGATGCCGTCGACTTCCAGCACATGACGCAAATGTTCGTCGACCTTGTTCAGGGCGACGAACAGGGTGGCCTGACCTTGGCTGATCAGGGCAAAGGAAACGAACACCGGATTGTAGGAAACGTCACTGCCGCGCAGGTTGAACAGCCAGGCGATGTCGTCCAGAGTGGCGATGAAGTGCCAGTCGGCGCCACGCTCGCCCATGGCCTGACGCAGGTTGGCCAGCTTTTCGGCACGACTGACCGTGGCTTCGGGCGGCAGGTGCTGGTACACCGGGTTTTCCGGCAGCGCCGGGCGGTCAGCCCAGATTTGCCCGAGCAGATCCCTATCACTTAACAAACGCACGTTGCGCGCCTTGAGCCGCTCGCCCAGCTGGCGTGCAGATGCCAGGGCCATGACCGCGCCGTCGACCGCAACCACGCCGCCTTCAGGGGCCTGCTCGGCCAGCCAGTCCAGCGGACCGGGCTTGCCTGGCAGCAACTTCACCAGTTCGATGGTAGTGCCCGCCAGTTCCTTTTCTGCCTGTTCCCAATAGCGGCTGTCCGCCCACAGGCCGGCGAAGTCGGCGCTGACGATCAAGGTGCCGACCGAGCCATGGAACCCGGACAACCATTGCCTGGCCTGCCAATAACCGGGCAGGTATTCGGAAAGGTGCGGGTCGGCCGAAGGCACCAACAGGGCATCGACGCCTTCGCGCTGCATCACTTCACGAATACGTTCCAGGCGCGTATTCACCGCTTCCTGCGTTGAAGACTGAGTGTTCATGCTGACTCCTGCTACCACGGCATCCATTGTTATAGGCGCTGATAATGGAACAGGCTTCAGCCCTGGGCAACCGCCCAGAAGGGTTGTGATTGTAACGAGGCCTTTATCGCGCGGATTGCCTGGTCGATGTCTTCTGCCCGGGTGTAGCGGCCCAGGCTCAGGCGAAGGGTCTGGCGCGCGGCCTGCGGCTCGAGCCCCAGCGCAAGAAGCACGTGGGACGCTGCATTGCTCGCCGAATTGCAGGCTGAGGTCGAAGAAAATGCCAAGGTCTGGGCCAACGTCGAAAAATCGGGAACGTCAGCGCCGAAGGTAAGACTCAGGGTATGCGCGATGCGTTGCCCGGCACTGCCGTTGAGCTTCACTCCGGGCACGCTCAGCAACTGATCGAGCAAGCGCTGCTGCAGATGAGCGATGCGCCGGGTTTCGTCTTCAAGCAGCGCCTGGGCCACGGCAAACGCCTCGCCCATGCCGACGATCTGGTGCGTTGCCAGCGTCCCGGAGCGCAGCCCGCCTTCGTGCCCGCCGCCGTGGATCTGCGCTTGCAGCAAGGGCCTGGCGCGCTCTCCTACATACAAGGCGCCAATGCCTTTGGGCCCATAGACCTTGTGCGCGGAAAAGGACATCAAGTCGACCGGCCAGCGGGCCAGGTCGATCGACAGCTTGCCCGCCCCTTGCGCCGCGTCCACATGCAGCAAGGCGCCATGCTGGCGTACAACCTCGGCCAGCGCCGGGATATCGTTGACGGTCCCCAGCTCGTTATTCACCAGCATCAGTGAAACCAGGAAGGTATCTTCGCGCAGGGCTGCGCGCAGCGCTTCGGTTGTGATCAGGCCCTGGGCGTCGGGCGCGAGCAAGGTCAGCTCGAATCCGTTTTGCTCAAGCTGGCGAACGGTATCGAGCACCGCCTTGTGTTCGATCTGGCTGGTAATGATGTGACCACCCTGGCGCCCCTGGGCGAGGCCCTTGAGCGCCAGGTTGTTCGATTCGGTCGCCCCCGAGGTCCAGACGATCTGCCCGGCCTGCGCACCCACCAGCCCGGCAACCTGGGCACGGGCATTCTCCACGGCCGTGCGCGCGTTCTGCCCGTAGCAATGGGAGCTGGAGGCCGGATTGCCAAAATTGCCCGAGGCGCCCAGACAGCTGACCATGGCCTGGATGACTCGCTCGTCGACCGGTGTCGTGGCGGCGTAGTCGAAATACAGCGGAAGATCATTCATGACAGCAGGCTCTCTGGTTGTCGTCGCCATGCAAAGCAGACGTTGCCTAAATCCGTGTAGGGAAAGTGCAACGCCATAGTGCACCAGCCACCAATAGAACTATAAATTATCAATTTTCATATTTATATAACCTAAAAAACCATCCTTCAGTCACTCACCCTGAACTTCTGCCACTCATGGACTTCACATTCAGTACAGCCCGGCAAGGGAGGATCTGCCCATGCTCCGATCGACAGACCGCAAGCAAGGCGTGGTGCTGCTGGATACCCGTCAAAGTACACCCGAACACGAACACAGTGTGCACCTCAAGCTCGCCGAACGGCTCGCGCAGTTGTTCGACACCGAGGTGGTCAGCCCTGCCCAGCCGCCGACGGCAAAACAGAACTTCTACTACCTGCCCACTGAAACCCTGATCGGTGCCGAACGCTATCGGGCAATGGGCATTGGCGCACCGACCGATCTGTTTGGCGGCCTGGTCAGCCAGCCGTTTATGGCCACCAAGGCGATTTCCCACCCGATTGCGGCCGATGCGCGTTTTCCGCTGGGCTGGAGCAATGATTTCGCCCGGCTGGCCCAGGATGCGCTGCTTCGTGGCTACAGCGTCTTTAGCCTCGACGATGCCCTGCGCGCCGCACAATTGCTGTTGCGCGAGGGGCCCCTGCGCCTCAAGCCGGTACGCGCCACCGCAGGCCGCGGGCAATCCGTGATCGACAACATGAAAGGCCTGGAACAGGCACTGGGCGCCATGGATGAACAGGAAATAGCCCTCTGGGGCCTGACCCTGGAGGAGAACCTCAGCCAGGTGCAGACCTTCAGCGTCGGCCAGGCCCTGGTCGCCGGCATCCTCTGCAGCTACTACGGCACCCAACAGTTGACCCGCGACCATCAGGGCGAGGAGATCTACGGCGGGTCGGACCTGGTGCTGGTGCGCGGTGACTACGACGACCTGCTGCAACTGCAACTGGAAGATCACCTGCGCCTGGCCATTACCCAGGCCAGGACCTACGAACAGGCCGCGCTGCAGAGCTTCCCTGGGTTTATTGCCTCACGGCGCAACTATGACGTGGCACGCGGCCTTAACAGCCAGGGCAAGCTGCGCAGCGGCGTGCTCGAACAATCCTGGCGCATCGGTGGTGCCAGCAGTGCCGAGGTACTGGCGCTGCAGGCGTTTGCCGCTGACCCGGCGCTGATGCGCGTGCGCGCCTCCACCCATGAAGCCTTCGACGCGCCTGAGCTGCCCGCCGATGCGACGATTTTCTATCAGGGGGACGACAGTGAACTCGGACGAGTCTGCAAATACGCACGGATCCGCGACTATGACCATCCATAGCGAAGCGATCGAGATTCCGGTCGATGGCGAAAGCATCGCCGGAACCATCGTCAGCCCCAGTGCCAAGGTGCCCGCCATCCTCTTTGTGCACGGCTGGGGTGGCAGCCAGCAACGCGACCTGGCCAGGGCCAAGCAGATCACCGGCCTTGGCTGCGTGTGCATGACCTTCGACCTGCGTGGCCACGAGAAGACCGAAAGCCAGCGCCTGAGCGTTACCCGCGAGCAGAACCTCGCTGACCTGGTTGGCGCCTACGATCGGCTGGTCAGTCATCCGGCAGTCGACAGCAGCGCCATCGCCCTGATCGGCAGCAGCTACGGCGGCTACCTGGCGACCTTGCTGACAGCCTTGCGCCCGGTCAAATGGCTGGCATTACGGGTGCCGGCGCTGTACTGGGATGAGGAATGGAAGCTGCCCAAACAAGCCCTCGACCGCCAGCGTCTGAGCGACTACCGTCAGCGCCCGCTCGCGCCGGCAGACAACCGTGCACTGGGCGCCTGCGCCGAGTTTGCCGGCGATGTGCTGCTGGTGGAGTCGGAACAGGACGACTTCGTGCCACACAGCACCTTGATGAGTTACCGCTCAGCCTTCGTCAGTGCCCATTCGCTGACCCACCGGATCGTCGACGGCGCCGACCACGCACTGTCCAGCGACCGCAGCCAGAAGGCCTACAGCTCTATTCTCAGTGCCTGGATAAGCGAAATGGTCATTGGCGCGCGACTTGACCGCTACCCGCATCATTCACCCTGGTACTCCTGAGCCCATAGGCAGTTGGCAGTGCAGCCCGTGCTCGGCTGTACGCGCCAGGCTGCTGAGGGTCTGGAAGGCATTGAAGTTCACGCTTCTGGCCTGGTGCTGGCGAATCAGTTGCAGGAACGGCTCCTGCTCGAAACTGCTGACAGCAGCCTCCCAGGCAGTACGCGATCGCCACTGCAGGTATTGCAATACCCGACTGCCATCATCGCTGGCCTGGATACTGGCAGCGACCAGGCCGTTGTGCTGCACGGCAAGGTACTCGCTGCGCAGCACCAGCGCCTGGGCCAGCGCGTGTTGACGATCCGGCGCCACCTCGAACTCGATCATCTGGGTAAAACACAGGCTGTTGTCTGAAACCAGCATGAAGCTACTCCCTCTGCCTTTGCACTTGCGGTGCGATGGCAGGCAGGGTAAAACCTCGAGTTAACTAGAGGTCAAGAGAAATCCTGTCATGCCCGATACCGCCCAGAGCGCCCTCAGCGTCGGCCAACTGTCGGCGCGCAGCGGCGTGGCCGTGACCGCCCTGCATTTCTACGAAAGCAAAGGCCTGATCTACAGCACCCGCAGCGCCGGCAACCAGCGCCGCTACCCGCGCGAAACCCTGCGCCGGGTGGCGGTAATCAAGATGGCGCAACGCCTGGGTATTCCCTTGGCCACCATTCATGCCGCGTTGCAAACGCTGCCGGTGGGCCGTGCACCGAGCGTGAAGGACTGGCAACGGCTATCAGAGCAATGGCGCCAGGACCTGACCCGGCGCATCGACAAGCTGATGGTGCTGCGCGACCAGCTCGACGGCTGCATCGGCTGCGGCTGCATGTCGCTGCAAAGCTGTCCGCTGCGCAACTGTGACGACCAGCTCGGCGAACAGGGCCCCGGGCCGCAACTGCTGGAGCCTGGCGCCGACCCCAACGACTAACGGCCCGTGCCGGCCAGAAGCTGCGCCAGCGCCTTGGCCTGCAAGGCCACGTCGGTCACCGATGTGCTCTCCCACCACAACCCGCGCAGCGGCGGGCCCATGGCAAACAGCTGCGAACTGTAGCGGCCCTCGCCATCCTGCACCGCGCCCTGGGCGTTTGCGGCGATGCCCAGGGCCAGCGGCCCCGGCTGGATCAGCCGGCGTTGCAGCAAATTCTGCGGCAAGGGCCGGGCCACCCTGCGCCAGTCGTACTCAATACCGGTGGAATTGATCAGGGCGTCGGCGCTGATCCGCTCGACCTGCGTTTGCCCGCGAAAGCGCAGCTTGACCACCGGCAGGCGGTCGGCGCCGGTTTCGACCCCTTGCAACGACGCCGCATGAATCCGCAATCGCCCTGCTTCGATCAACTGCGCCAGCAATGCCGCTCCCGGCGGTGGCGATCGATGATGATGGCTCTCCCACCAGGGCCGCACATGGCGCACGAACTGGCGCTTGTGACGCTCGCTGGCCTGGCTCCAGAGCCTGCCGATATGCACGCGCACGGTGTCCAGGGGCGCCTGCCAGTCGATGCCCTGCTGCTGGGCCAGGCGGCACTGATTGCGCAAGGCCCGCAGCAGTTGCAATGGACTGCGCAGTGACAGGTCCGCAGCGAGAAAATCTTCCCATGCCGGCGGTTGACGACGTACATGAGGCAGCAGCCCGTGGCGGGAAAACACCTCGATCGGGCCGCGATGGCCGGCTGCCTGCAGCGACACCACCGCGTCGACCATGGTCAACCCGGAACCGATAATGACCACCCGGCCGTCTGGGTTGATCGACCGCATGGCCTGGATATCCCAGGGGTCCACACAGGCGCTGTTGAAAGCATTGTCGCCGCGCTGGGGAGTACGCGCGGCGGCAAACATGCCGGTGGCCAGGACGGCCCGGCTGGCGCGCAAGGTCCGACCGTCGGCCAGGCTTACACTGAGCCCCCGTTCATCCACCGCCAGGTCCAGCGCCTCGGCCTGAACATGCTCAAGCCACGAGCCCTGCTGCGCACCCACCGCCTGCGCCTCGGCCAGGCGCTGACGGACATACTCGCCAAACAGCCCGCGAGGCGCAAACAGCTCCGCCACCGGTACCCCTTGCGCGGCCGACTCTGGCCAGCCTCCGGCAGCAATGTGCTGGCCCAGCCACTGGCTCAGGTCATCGGCGTTGTCCGGGTCGACACTCATGCGCGCGGCATTGCCGTTGAGGGTGTGCCCCAGGTGCGTGGCGCTGTAGGCTTCGCCGCGCCCCAGTTCATCGCGTGGCTCGACGACCAGTACACGGCGCTGGCCGGCTTGGCGTAACAGCTGCGCGGCCAGCAGGGCTGCGCTCAGGCCGCCGCCGATGATCAGCACATCGGCAGGCGGGCTCTCGGCTTGTTCAGGGGCGCTCATGGCGTTCTCCGTCTTGTTTGCAACGGATAATAGGCAACAAAACGCCAAGTGCGCAGCCCGGCCTGTACCAAAGTAGGATCAAGCCACCACAGCGGTGAGTCGGCGCCGGTAGTCGCTGGGGGCAAGGCCGGTGACCTTGAAGAACACTTTGCGAAACGCGCCCGGGTCCTGATAGCCGACACCCCAGGCGATCTGGTCGATTGAGCGGTTGGTGAACTCAAGCATGCGGCAAGCCCGCCCGACCCTGACCTGCTGGCAGTACTCGGTGGGTTTAAGGCCCGTGGCGCTGCGAAAGCGGCGCAGGAAAGTGCGCTGCTCAAGGCCGGCACACGCGGCCATGGCCGCCAGCGACACCTCACGCGCGCCACTGCCCTGCAACCAGTGCTGGACCTTGAGCACCGCCTCGTCGCCGTGGTCCAGCCGAGGGCTGAAGACGCTGCCGGGGTGCTGCCCGCCGCTGACCCGTTCGACCGCCAGGAACCGCGCAGTCTCCGCCGCCAGGGTTTCGCCCAGGAAACGCTCGACCAGTTTCAGGCCCAGATCGGTCCAGGCCATCAACCCGGCCGAGGTGATGATGTCGCCGTCATCGAGCAGCGGCAGGTTGGCTTCGACCTGCACCTGCGCAAAGCGCTCGGCCAGTGATTGCGCGAAATTCCAGTGGGTGGTCGCCGGGCGCCCGTCAAGCAGGCCGCTGGCGGCGATGAAGAACACCCCGACGCAAACCGACACCAGCAATGCGCCGTCCGCATGCCATTGACGCAGGCTGGCACAGTAGCGATCGAGCAGTTCGGGCGAGGGCGCCTGGGTCAGGCTCGGCGGGATGATCATGGCCCGCAGCGGGTGCAGGCTGCCTGGGTGCGTGTCGAAGGTTACCTGCAGTTGCTGATCAGGCCCCTCGCTCCAATGGCTGACGCGCAATGCGGGCCGCTCCAGCGCCCCCAACTCCAGGCGCAGGCGGTTGGCCACGGCAAACAGATCGGTCAGGCCATGCACGGCGGCCAGTTGCGCGCCGGGATAAACCAGCACGCCAATTTCCAGAGTGTCCTGCGCCGCTGCCATTGTCAGTTTTTCCCGCCAATTTGTCGTTCGCGCCAATCCGCAAGCGCATCGTCCAAGCCTATAACTATCAACACGCCACAACCACTCCCCAACACGAGGCTTTTGACATGAGCAAGCAGGCACTGATCGTCATCGATATCCAGAACGATTACTTCCCCGGCGGCAAATGGACTCTGGATGGTGCCGATGCGGCAGCCGACAACGCCGCCAGCATCCTTGAGGCCGCCCGCGCCCGTGGCGACCTGGTGGTGCATGTACGCCACGAGTTCGAGTCCGAAGACGCGCCGTTCTTCACCCCGGGCTCGCAAGGTGCGCAGATTCACCCCAAGGCCGCCAACCGCGCAGGCGAGCCGGTGCTGCTCAAGCACAAGGTCAATTCGTTCCTGGGTACCGGGCTCAAGCAGTTGCTGGATGAGCAGAGCGTCAGCGAGGTCACGGTGATCGGCAGCATGAGCCACATGTGCATCGATGCCGTCTGCCGCGCGGCGGCCGATTACGGCTATGGCGTCACCGTGGTTCACGATGCCTGCGCGACCCGCGCCCTGGAGTTCAACGGCATCAATGTGCCGGCGGCGCAGGTGCATGCAGCCTTTATGGCATCGCTGGCCTTCGCCTACGCCCAGGTGATTTCCACCGAGCACTACCTGACCGACACCAAGCGCTGAGTGCCGTGACCCGCCGCGGGCTCAGATCACCACATTGCGCACGAAGCGGGTCGCCACCTCGCCGTCATTGCGATAGGCATAGCGGCGATTGCTGGCAAAGGTGAAGAACTCGCCAGCATTGAGCCGCTGTTGCTGCCCTTCGACCTCCAGGGTCAGGCAGCCTTCGAACACAAACAACTGCTCGCTCCAGCCATCGGTATCGGGCTCGCAGGGGTAGACCTCACCGGGTTCCAGGCGCCACTCCCAGAGTTCGACCTCCCGGGTGGCGGCGGAGCTTGCCAGCAGCACGGCCTTGCTGCCGGGATGCACACCGGCCCAGGCCAGTTCGTTGATGCGGCTCGGGTCGCGGTTATCCGGCGCCTTGATCAAGTCACTGAAGGCAACTTGCAGGGCTTCGGCGATCAGATCCAGAGTAGTCAGACTGACATTCTTTTCGCCGGCCTCTATGGCCACCAGCATGCGCCGGCTGACCCCGGACTTTTGCGCCAGGGCACTCTGGCTCAACTGGGCAGCATGGCGCAGGCGACGAATGTTCTGGCTGACATGCTGAAGCACCGAGGCGCGTTGAGGGGAATCTTTGTGCACTATATTGCTCATCAATAGGGGTTGCGCAGTATACTGCCCACTTTCGCCGCAATTGTGCGTCGACCCTCTTCCGTGTGCAAGGCCATGACCCCAACGAACTCCGCTGAACGCCCTTCCGTTTCCTTCCGGCTGAGCAAGGCCGAACTGGTGCTGGTGTTTATCACTATGCTCTGGGGCGGCACCTTTTTGCTGGTGCATAACGTGATGACGGTCAGCGGGCCGATGTTCTTCGTCGGTTTGCGCTTTGCCGCCGCGGCCTTGTTCGTCGGTCTGGTGACGGCCCGCTCGCTGCCGGGCCTGACCGCTACCGAACTCAAAGCCGGGGTGTTGATCGGTGTATCGATCATGCTTGGCTACGGCCTGCAGACCGTTGGCCTGCAAACCATCAGCAGCAGCCAGTCGGCATTCATCACCGCCCTGTACGTACCCTTCGTGCCCTTGCTGCAATGGCTGGTGCTGGGCCGCCGCCCGGGCCTGATGCCAAGCCTGGGTATCTGCCTGGCGTTTGCCGGCCTGATGCTGCTGGCAGGCCCCGGTGGTGGTTCGCTGCAGTTCAGTCCGGGGGAAATCGCCACCCTGGTCAGCGCCGTAGCCATTGCCGCAGAAATCATCCTGATCAGCCGCTACGCCGGCCAGGTGGATGTTCGCCGGGTAACCGTCGTGCAACTGGCCACCGCCTCGGCGCTGTCGTTCATGATGGTGGTACCGACCCAGGAGCGCCTGCCGGACTTCTCCTGGCTGTTGCTGCTCAGCGCCGTGGGCCTGGGGGCGATGAGCGCGGTGATCCAGGTGGCGATGAACTGGGCACAGAAATCGGTCTCGCCAACCCGTGCCACGCTGATTTATGCCGGTGAACCGGTGTGGGCCGGCATCGTCGGGCGCATTGCCGGCGAGCGCCTGCCAGGCGTGGCCCTGCTTGGGGGTTTGCTGATCGTCGTCGCCGTGGTGGTCAGCGAGCTGAAGTTTCGCCGCCGTAACCAAGAGCAGACGACTCTCGAGGCCCACGCCGAAGAACGCGAACCGGGTCTCTGATCGACAAATGCAGGCTATCCTTTGAAAAAAACTGTTATAAAAAAAAGGATTGATACAGCGCTCTTGTAGGATTCTGCGACAGCTTGCGGGTTGGTGATCGACCAGTCGCCACGTATGATCCCTTACAAACTCCTGCAGATTAGAAATCTATGTCCTTGATAGTGCTACTGCTTCTGCCGTTCGTCGGCAGCTGCCTGGCGGCTGTCTTGCCGCACAACGCACGTAACAGCGAATCGCTGCTGGCCGGACTGGTCGCCCTGGTGGGCACTGTCCAGGTCGCTTTGATGTACCCGCAGATCGCCCATGGCGGCGTGATCCGTGAAGAATTCCTGTGGCTGCCGAGCCTGGGCCTGAACCTGGTCCTGCGCATGGACGGCTTCGCCTGGCTGTTCTCCTTGCTGGTGCTGGGCATCGGTACCCTGGTGTCGCTGTACGCGCGCTACTACATGTCGCCGCAAGACCCAGTACCGCGCTTCTTTGCCTTTTTCCTGGCGTTCATGGGTGCCATGCTCGGCCTGGTGATTTCCGGCAACCTGATCCAGATTGTATTCTTCTGGGAACTGACCAGCCTGTTCTCGTTCCTGTTGATCGGCTACTGGCACCATCGCGCCGACGCCCGCCGCGGTGCCTACATGGCCCTGATGGTCACCGGCGCGGGTGGCCTATGCCTGCTGGCGGGGGTACTGCTGCTCGGCCATGTGGTCGGCAGCTACGACCTGGACAAGGTCCTCGCTGCCGGTGAGCAGATTCGCAACCATGCCCTGTATCCCGTCCTGTTACCCCTGATCCTGCTCGGCGCGTTGAGCAAAAGCGCGCAATTCCCCTTCCACTTCTGGCTGCCCCATGCCATGGCGGCGCCCACCCCGGTCTCGGCCTACCTGCACTCGGCGACCATGGTCAAGGCCGGGGTATTCCTGCTGGCGCGGCTGTGGCCGGCGCTCTCCGGCACCGAGGAATGGTTCTGGATCGTCAGCGGCGCCGGCGCCGCCACCCTGGTGCTCGGCGCCTTTGCGGCGATGTTCCAGAACGACCTCAAGGGCCTGCTGGCCTATTCGACCATCAGCCACCTGGGCCTGATCACCCTGCTGCTGGGCCTGAACAGCCCGCTGGCAGCGGTCGCCGCGGTGTTTCACATCCTCAACCATGCCACCTTCAAGGCCTCGCTGTTCATGGCCGCAGGGATCATCGACCACGAAAGCGGCACCCGCGACATCCGCCGCCTCAGCGGTCTGTTCCGGCTCATTCCGTTCACCGCGACCCTGGCCATGGTCGCCAGCGCCGCGATGGCCGGGGTGCCATTGATGAACGGCTTCCTGTCCAAAGAGATGTTCTTCGCCGAAACCGTATTCATCAGCTCCACCGCCTGGGTCGAAGCGGCCTTGCCGGTCATCGCCACCCTCGCCGGTACCTTCAGCGTTGCCTATGCCTTGCGCTTTACCGTCGACGTGTTCTTCGGCCCGCCGGCCACCGACCTGCCGCACACGCCCCACGAGCCGCCGCGCTGGATGCGCGCGCCGGTCGAATTGCTGGTGATGACCTGCCTGGTGGTCGGTATCTTCCCGGCGCAATCGGTCGGCCCGCTGCTGGCCGCTGCCGCTTTGCCGGTGGTGGGCGGCACCCTGCCCGAGTACAGCCTGGCGATCTGGCACGGCTGGAACGCGCCGCTGATCATGAGCCTGATCGCCATGAGCGGCGGCATCATCCTTTACCTGCTGCTGCGCAACCAGCTCAAGCTCGGGCGTTTCCCGTCGCCGCCGCTGATCGAGCGCTTCAACGGCAAGCGCCTGTTCGAACATGGCCAGGTGCTGATCATGCGCACCGCCCGGCGTTTCGAACGGGTGTTCACCACCCGGCGCCTGCAGAAGCAGCTGTTCATGCTGGTGCTGATCGCCCTGCTGGCCGGCCTGCTGCCGATGCTGCACAGCGGCCTGAGCTGGGGTGACCGGCCGAAGATCCCGGGCTCGGGTGTGTTCGTCATGCTCTGGCTGATCGCCATTGCCTGCGCCCTGGGCGCTGCCTGGCAGGCCAAGTACCACCGTCTGGCGGCGCTGACCATGGTCAGTGTCTGCGGCCTGATGACCTGCATTACCTTCGTCTGGTTCTCGGCCCCGGACCTGGCCCTGACCCAACTGGTGGTCGAGGTGGTCACCACGGTGCTGATCCTGCTCGGCCTGCGCTGGCTGCCACGGCGGATAGAAGGCGTCTCGCCGCTGCCGGGCACCCAGGAGCGCGCACGCCTGCGCCGCCTGCGCGACCTGCTGCTGGCGGTCGGCGTCGGTGGCGGCATGGCGCTGCTGTCCTATGCCATGCTGACCCGCCCGACCCCCAACGACATCTCCTCGTTCTACCTGAGCCGGGCCTTGCCCGAAGGTGGCGGCAGCAACGTGGTCAACGTCATGCTGGTGGACTTCCGCGGCTTCGATACCCTCGGCGAGATCACCGTGCTGGTGGCCGTGGCCCTGGCGGTGTTCGCCCTGCTGCGACGCTTCCGCCCGCCCAAGGAGAGCATGCAGTTGCCGGCGCAGCAGCGCCTGCTGGCCCCGGACGTGGTCACCGACCTGGTCAACCCGCGCCACGCGGCCGACACCGCGCTGGGTTTCATGATGGTGCCGGCGGCGCTGGTACGCCTGCTGCTGCCGATCGCCCTGGTGGTGTCGATGTACCTGTTCATGCGCGGCCACAACCAACCGGGTGGCGGGTTTGCTGCCGGCCTGGTGATGTCGGTGGCGTTCATCCTCCAGTACATGGTGGCCGGCACCCAGTGGGTCGAGGCACAGATGAGCCTGCGACCGCTGCGCTGGATGGGCACCGGGCTGCTCTGCGCCACCCTGACCGGGGTCGGCGCGATGCTGCTCGGCTACCCGTTCCTGACCACCCATACCGCGCACCTGCACCTGCCGCTGCTGGGTGACACCCACCTGGCCAGTGCGCTGTTCTTCGATATCGGCGTGTTCACCGTGGTGGTCGGTTCGACCCTGCTGATCCTCACCGCGCTGGCTCACCAGTCGGTGCGTGGTCATCGCCCGGGCAGCCAACAGAAACCCACTCAAGCAGGAGCCGCCTGATGGAAGAAGTCATTGCAATCGCCATTGGCGTGCTCGCCGCCTCCGGGGTCTGGCTGATCCTGCGGCCACGGACCTTCCAGGTGGTCATGGGCCTGTGCCTGCTGTCGTACGGGGTCAACCTGTTCATCTTCAGCATGGGCAGCCTGTTCATCGGCAAGGAGCCGATCATCAAGGACGGCGTGCCCCAGGATCTGCTCAACTACACCGACCCGCTGCCCCAGGCCCTGGTGCTCACCGCGATCGTCATCAGCTTCGCCATGACCGCACTGTTCCTGGTGGTGCTGCTGGCTTCGCGCGGCCTGACCGGGACCGACCATGTCGATGGCCGGGAGCCTAACGAATGAGTGCGATGAACCAACTGATCGCCGCACCCATCCTGCTGCCGTTGCTGACCGCAGCGCTGATGCTGCTGCTCGGGGAAAAACGCCGGCCGCTCAAGGCGCGCATCAACCTGATCTCCAGCCTGCTCGGCCTGGGTATCGCCATCACCCTGTTGCTATGGGTGCAGGGTCAGGGCCAGGCCAGCTCGATTGGCGTCTACTTGCCCGGCAACTGGCCGGCGCCGTTCGGCATCGTGCTGGTGGTCGACCGTCTATCGGCCCTGATGCTGGTACTCACCGGCATCGTCGGGGTCAGCGCCCTGGTGTTCGCCATGGCCCGCTGGGACCGCGCCGGCGCCAGCTTCCACGCGCTGTTCCAGATCCAGCTGATGGGCCTGTATGGCGCCTTCCTGACCGCCGACCTGTTCAACCTGTTCGTGTTCTTTGAAGTGTTGCTGGCAGCCTCCTACGGCCTGATGCTGCATGGCTCGGGGCGCGCGCGGGTCAAGGCCGGCCTGCACTACATCGCCATCAACCTGCTGGCCTCGTCACTGTTTTTGATCGGTGCGGCGATGCTCTACGGCGTAACGGGCACCCTGAACATGGCCGACCTGGCCCTGAAAATCCCGCTGGTACCAGAGGCCGATCGCGGCCTGCTACACGCCGGCGCGGCGATCCTGGCCACGGCGTTCCTGGCCAAGGCCGGGATCTGGCCACTGAACTTCTGGCTGGTGCCGGCATATTCGTCGGCCAGCGCACCGGTGGCCGCGCTGTTCGCGATCATGACCAAGGTCGGCTTCTATACCGTACTGCGCCTGTGGACCTTGCTGTTTTCCGGACAGGCCGGTGCTTCGGCGTTCTTTGGTGGCGACTGGCTGATCTACGGCGGCCTCGCCACCCTGGGCTGCGCGGCGGTATCGATACTGGCCGCGCAGCGCCTGGAGCGCATGGCCAGCCTGAGCATCCTGGTCTCGGCCGGCACCTTGCTGGCGGCCATCGGCTTCGGCCAGGCAACCCTGACCGCCGCCGCGCTGTTCTACCTGGTCAGCTCGACCCTGGCGCTGTGCGCGCTGTTTTTGCTGGCTGAGCTGATCGAGCGCTCGCGCTCGGCCAACGAGATTCCCCTGGATGATGAAGGCGACGGCCTGCCCTCGCCCGTCGAGTCGCTGCACCCACCCAAAGGCATCAACCTCGATGACGAACAGAAAGCGGTGATCGGCCAGGTGATCCCCTGGACCATGGCCTTCCTCGGCTTGAGCTTTATCGCCTGCGCCCTGCTGATCATCGGCATGCCGCCGCTTTCGGGCTTTATCGGCAAGCTCAGCCTGATCAGCGCACTGTTCAACCCGCAAGGGCTGGGTGTGGCGCCGGAGCAGCCGTTGAGTGTCGCCGGCTGGATGTTGGTGGCGTTGCTGGTGCTCTCCGGCATGGCTTCGCTGATCGCCATGACCCGCGTTGGCATCCAGCGTTTCTGGACCCCGCAGGAGCGCCCTTCGCCGCTGCTGCGCCGCTTTGAGTGCATCCCCATCGTGGTGCTGCTGGGCTTGTGCGTGCTGCTCAGCCTGCGCGCCGAGCCGTTGCTGCGTTATACCCAGGACACCGCCGCCAGCCTGCAGGACCCCGAGCAATACGTCAGCGCCGTGCTCGGCACCCGACCGATTCCGGGGCCGACCAGCCTGGCCGCCAGCACCGAGGTGCAGCCATGAAGCGCCTGTTCCCTGCCCCGCTGCTGTCGCTGTCGCTGTGCCTGCTGTGGCTGCTGCTGAACCTCTCGGTAAGCCCGGGCAACCTGCTGCTGGGCGCCCTGCTCGGCGTTGTTGCGCCACTGCTGATGGCGCCGCTGCGCCCGCTGCAGGTACGCATTCGCCGCCCGGGCACCATCGTGCGCCTGATCCTGCGGGTCGGCGTCGATGTGCTGGTGTCCAACCTGCAGGTCGCCCGCGGCGTGTGGTCGGCCAAGCGCCGTCCGCCGCGCTCGCGCTTCGTGCACATTCCCCTGGAACTGCGTGACGCCCACGGCCTGGCCGCTTTGTCGATGATCACCACGGTGGTCCCAGGGACCATCTGGTCGGAGCTGGCACTGGATCGCAGCGTGCTTTTGCTGCATGTGTTCGATCTGGATGACGAGGCGCAGTTCATCGAGCACTTCAAGCACACCTATGAACGCCCGCTGATGGAGATCTTCGAATGACTGGCCTGCTTGCCAATGCCATTCTCGCCAGCCTGTTCATCTTCGCCCTGGCCATGGCCCTGACCCTGTGGCGGCTGTTTCGCGGACCTTCGGCGCAGGACCGGGTCCTGGCACTGGACTACCTGTATATCCTGGCCATGCTGATGATGCTGGTGCTGGGTATCCGCTACGCCAGCGACACCTATTTCGAAGGGGCACTGCTGATCGCGCTGTTCGGCTTTGTCGGCTCCTTCGCCCTGGCTAAATTCCTTCTGCGTGGCGAGGTGATCGAATGATCAATGCCAATGAACTGCCGTTGTGGGTCGAGGTGCTGGTGGCCGTGTTGCTGCTGCTCAGCAGCCTGTTCGCCCTGAGCGGTGCGGTCGGCCTGATTCGCCTGAAGGACTTCTTCCAGCGCATGCACCCGCCAGCACTGGCCTCGACCCTGGGCGCCTGGTGCGTGGCCCTGGCCTCGATCCTGTACTTCTCGATGCTCAAGGAGTCACCGGTGCTGCATGCCTGGCTGATTCCGGTCCTGCTGTCGATCACCGTGCCGGTCACCACCCTGCTGCTGGCGCGCGCTGCATTGTTTCGCAAGCGCATGGCCGGGCATGATGTACCTGAAGAAGTCAGCAGTGGCCGCGACCGCGGCAACTGAACTCAGCCGCTGAGCTGCTGCAGCTCGCGGCGGACCATGGCGGCGTACTCGGGCGGGCTCAACTGGTAGAGCTGAGTGGCGACCCAGGCAAACCAGGCGCCTTGCAACTGCGGGCGCTGCGACAGCCACTGTTCGGCCAGGGCACGGGCCTGGGCCTGGTGCCGGGCATGAAAGTCGGCGCGGCTGGTGCGCTCGGCGGATGCGCTCACTCGCTGGCCTTGAAAGTGGTCAGCTCACCCTTCTGCCATTTGGCAACCTTGCGGGTCACGGCCTTGAGGGTCTTGCTCAAGCCTTCCTGCAACTGCTCGTGGGCGGCGAACACCAACACCACGCCCTGGCCTTCCTTGAAGACAATACCTTCGCCTTCAGGCACCGAGACAAAGGCATAGTCACCCAGGCCATACACCGTCAGTTTGATTTCGCGAAAACGGATTTCCAGCTTGCCACCTTCGCGGCTGGGCAACACTGCGGCGCGAAAATGATCGCCAACCTTGAGCTCCAGACGCTGCTTGTCATCCACCACCAATGCGGTTTCAGTATCGATCTCGGCCATGTACAGACCTTCCGCGTTTTGTTCGGTGACGTAAACAAAACGCGATTGAAACTGTTTGACCAGTTTCGCCCTGAGGTCGCCCAAAACAAACAGGGCATGTGTATCAAGATTGCTGACTGCCAAAGAAGAATTCCTCAAAAACCGATTACACGCCGCTCCCCCCGCAGGCCGTGAGGCAGCCGCAAGGCAACGGTACTTCAATTCGAAGTCTGAAAGACTAGTGGATTTGTGCATGAAAAGTCTGTGCAGACTGGCAAAGCAACCCGCAGGAATGTTTACCCATTACTGCAAGCTTTAGTCAGTTTGCAGATTTTCAGCAGATTTCCTTAAACGGAGACGCTTTTTCTGACAGCACTACCGCAACAAAAGTGCGATAGATGAGAGCAAGCCCTTTAGCAGGACGGGCTCCTGGAAATCATCCACAGAACACAGGGAAGCGAATATGCACGAAAACACCGAATTCCGTCGAGAGCCTAAAGGCGTTTCCTACAGAGAATATGCTGTTCACTCACATAACAGCACCCCGCGCTTCGTGGTAGTACCGGCCGGCATCGGCTTCTTTCACATCACCGAACAGGCCACCGGACGCGTCAGGGGCTTTCGCCGCGAGCATACCGAAGCCTGTGCCCTGGCCCGTCACCTGGAAAACTGACCGGCGCCTGGCTCAACCGGCCTGACGCGCAACGGCGGGCCGGTCATCCCCGTGCAACTGCTGCAGCCAGGCCGCCTGACATTCCTGGGCTTCATTGCGGCTGGCGAAAGCCGTGCCTCGTCGTTCACCGTTGACCAGCACCACCCAGCACACGCGCTTGCCCAGCGCCTGTAGCGACGCAGGTACGCCGCTGCCAATCATCACTGCAACATCGACTTGGCTATTCATCATTCCCTCCGGAATTTATTAGCAACCTAACGATATGCGTATGATAAGACCTGGGCGCTCAGGGAAAAAGCTATCCCCGGCATAGCTGTTTTACATTGCAGGTAACAAAACCGCTCAACCCTGCTGCGGCCGGTAGCCCAGACGCAAGCCTCCCCAATGCCTGCCCTGCACCAGGATCGGTACCGACAGGTCGTGCATCAGTTCACCGGTATCGCGGGTATAGGTTTGCAACAACACCGGCTGTTGATGGCTGCCGCAGCGAATGCCGGTACGGTCGTCGAACTTGCGCTTGCTGCGATTGTGCGCGGTATCCAGGGCCGGGTCGCCGGTCAACGGCTGATTGAAGGCAGTGTTGTGGGTGGGCACATAGCCCTGCTGGGTACAGGCGATAGCAAACACCAGGCCCTCATGCAGCTTGAGCAACGGCTCCTGGATTGCCGGCAGGACCTGGTCGGTATAGTGATCAAAGCGGGTGCGAAAACGGGCCGGCGACGTGCCGGGGATTTGCTGGTAGTGGCGGTCGAACAAGTCCTCGAGACTGATGCGCCCTTGGGCAATATCGTTCTCGAACTGTTCGCCAATTCGCTGCGCACCTTGGCGGGCGAGGTCGTAAACACGCTGGTGATAGTCATCCAGCCCCACTTCGGCAAGACGCTCGCTGATGCTTTCAGCCTGCCCTTCCAGCTGCACTGCAGCCTGGGCCAGGCGCTGAGTCTGCTGGTCGCTGACCTGCAGGTCGCTGCGCATGCGCTCCACGGCCTCGAACAGGCTGTCCAGTTGCAGGCGGTTGGTCTCGGTGCCCTCGGCGATCTCGCCGATCTGCTGCTCGACCCCGGCAGCCAGCCCGGCAATGCTGTCCAGTTGCTCGCCGGTATGTTCGACCTGGTAGACCCCGCTGTGCAGGTCATCGGACAGTTCGCGAATCTGCTCGACCACCTGCGCCGTACGCTGCTGAATATCGGCGACCATCTGCCCGACCTCTTCGGTAGCGCTGGCGGTTCGCCCGGCCAGGCCGCGGACCTCGTCGGCGACCACGGCAAAGCCACGCCCATGGTCACCCGCCCGGGCGGCTTCGATGGCAGCGTTGAGGGCCAGCAGGTTGGTCTGGCTGGCGATGGTCTGGATGACCAGGGTAACCCGGGCAATGTCCTCGCTGCGCTGGTGCAGCGCCTCGATCAGTTCACGGCTGGCGGTAGCCCGCTCGCTCAGGTGATGCATGCGCTGGATCGACTCGGCCAGCACCGTGCGCCCGGCGGCGCTGCTTTCATGAGCACTGCGGGCAGCGACCAGGGCCTGTTGGCTCAACTGCGAGGTGGCCTTCTCGGTGCCGATCATCACTTCGGCGCTGCTGACGATCTGCGCAGCGGCATCCAGTTGCGATTGCAGCTTGCCGGCCAACTGTTGCACCGAGAACGCCACTCCGGCCGCCGACAGTGCATTGTCGCTGGTGGTTCGGGCCAGGTCGCGGGTCAGCTCGGCCAGCGGCTCGCGGGTTTGCTGCACGACAATCGTCGCCTTGCGCAAGCGCGGTAGCCACAGCGCCAGCAAGGCCAGCGGCAGGCCGATATAGAACGAAAGCCCGGCAAACGCCATAGCTGCCAGCAACCCTGCCAGCACCAGGCTTTGCAAAACCGTATCTGACCACGGCGCAACGGCGAACGGCGCAGCTTGCCCTTCAACCACGGCGCCAGGCAGAGATCCTTCTCGCATCATGTTTTGGCTCCATCGCAGCACGTCTTGTTGTGCGGCCATTAAACGCCACTATTAGGCCATTAGCCATGCTTCCTTGGGTGTAAGATCGGTGCCCTTGATACAGGGCAAGAAAAGCAAAACCCCCGAAGATCGCTCTGCGGGGGTTTGCGGTGACACCTGCGCGGGTCAGGCCTGGCGCTGGTGCTTGTCGATCTGCTCGTGACGCTCTTGAGCTTCGATGCAGTACTTGGTGGTCGGGCTGATCAGCAGGCGCTTGAGGCCGATCGGCTCGCCGCTGTCGTCGCACCAGCCGAAGCTCTCGTCAGCAATGCGGCCCAGGGCCATTTCCAGCTGCGGCAGCAGGCGCTGGTCACGGTCGATGGTATTGACCAACCAATGGCGCTCTTCTTCGACCGAGGCGGCATCGGCAGGATCGGCAGGCGTGTCCAGGCTTTCGATGGTTACACGGCTTTGCTCGATGCGCTCATGGATTTCGACCTTCATCTGCTGCAGCAGCGAGGTGAAGAAAGCCAGTTGCTCAGCGTTCATGTAGTCATCGGCCGGCATGGCCAGCAACTTTTCCTTTGTCATTGATTTCTCTATAAAAAATACGTGCATTAAGGCGAATCGGGTGCTCCTGGCGAACAGCTCGCCAGCAGCGGAATTCTTCAAGCACCATCCGGCACTCAATTTACAGGGGGCGGCAGTCTAAGGCCGAGATTCACACTGGGCAACAGAAATGACGGTGCAAATGACCGAAAAGGCCCTGCAGGCCCTCCCCCGGCGCTGGTTTATAACAAAAAAACCGCGGCGCAGGCGCTTTCCCGGGGACAAACGGTCATTCTCCGACAAAAACCTTGTAACAAAGATCCCCTCAACCGAGCAACTGGCTCAACACCGCGCGCAACTTGCCAGGCTTCACCGGCTTGTTCAGCAAGGGTGCGCCCAGGCGCTGCATGGCCCGGCGGCTCTGGTCGCTGCGGTCAGCGGTGATCATCACGGCAAAGATGCTGCAGGCGAAATGGCGACGCAAATCGCGCACCACCTCGCAACCGGTTACGCCGTGGTCCAGATGGAAATCTGCCAGGATCAGCTCCGGCGCCCGGCCGTCGAGCACCACCAGGGCGCTGGCATAGTCGCTGGCGGTAAGCACCTCGCAGCCCCATTGCTGCAGCAGCGCAGCCATGCTTTGCTGGATGCTCAGTTCATTGTCCAGAACCAAAAGCCGGCGCCCTGGCAATGGGTCGCCAACACTGGGCAGCACCAGCGTCGATGGCGGCAACTCACTGGGCTGCTCACTCGACAATGGCACATCGATGCTGAACACCGAGCCGCGTCCCGGCCATGAGCGGACCTGCACCGGGTAATCAAGAATGCGCGCGATCCGCTCGACAATCGCCAGCCCCAGCCCGACGCCTTTGCGATCAGCGGCGCGGCCAACATCCAGCTGGTTGAATTCAAGAAAGATCGACTGCAATCGATCAGCGGCAATGCCACGGCCGCTGTCCCAGACTTCCAGGCGCAGGTACTCGCCCCGGCGCCGCGCGCCGAGCAGGATGCTTCCGTGCTCGGTGTAGCGGCAGGCATTGCTGAGGAAGTTGCGCAGGATCCGTGTGAGCAGGCGCAGGTCGGTGCGTACCGCCAGGCGCGCGCTGCGCAGGCGCAGGCTGAGCCCGGCGGCTTCGGCCACGGGCTGGAACTCCGAGGCCAGCGGCGCCAGCACTTCATCCAGGCGGTACAGCTCGAGGTCGGGCTTGATCGCCGCCTGGTCCAGCCGCGAGATATCCAATAGGTCGGTGAGCAGGTCCTCCGCGCCTTCCAGGGCCTGGTGGGCACGCTCGACCAGTTGCTGTTCACTCTTCGCTAGCGATCGCTCGCGCAAGGTCGAGATCAGCAGCCGGGCGGCATTGAGCGGTTGCAGTAGGTCGTGGCTGGCCGCCGCCAGGTACTTGTCCTTGCTGCGATTGGCCGCCTGAGCGGCGTCGCGCGCCTCGATCAGCTCATTGGTGCGCTCGGCGACCCGCTGCTCGAGCTGGTCGTTAAGTTGCTGCAGGCGCGCCTGGGCCTGCTTGCGTTCGGTGATGTCGGCGACAAAGCCTTCGACCACGCCCTCTTCGTCGGGCCGCAGCAGCAGGTTCATCAGCACGTCGATATGGCTGCCATCTCGCCGGCGTAGCTGGGTCTCATAGCCGATCAGCGCCTGCTCGCGCTGCAGTACCTGGGCGATGGCCAGCAGTTCATCCTGGCCGCCGGCGAACAGATGGCTGGCCAGGTCGTTGCGCGACAGCACCAGGGCCTGGGCGTCGACATACCCGAGCATGCGCGCCAGCGCCGGGTTGGCGGCGCGCATGCCATCTTCGAGGCTGGCCTGGAAGATACCGTGCACGGCGTGCTCGAACAGCCACTTGTAGCGATTGCGCTCGGCTTCCAGCTCTTCCAGGCGCACCGCCAGTTCCGGGTAATGACTCTTGCGTACGGTGTGGTTGCTCAGCCCCAGCAAACCGGCCAGGGCATCGCCCGCCGGTTCAAAGGGCCTCGCCATACACCACCTCGACGTCGCGCTGGCTGGAGCTGCGCGGGTTGGTGAGGATGCACGGGTCATCCATGGCGTGCTGGGACAGGAATGGAATATCACTGAGGCCAACGCCATGCAGGCCGAGGGTTTCATGAAAGCCCACGGCGCGCTTGAGGGCGATCAGGTGCTCGACCAGACGCTGGCTGATCTGCTTGTGGCTCAGGCCCCGGCAATCGATGCCCAGGGTTTGCGCAATCACCTTGAACCGCTCTGGCGCGGCGCTGTAGTTGAACGCCACCACATGCTCGACCAGCACCGCATTGCACAGCCCATGGGGCAAGTCGAGAAAGCCACCCAGGCTGTGGGACATGGCATGCACGGCGCCGAGAATCGCGTTAGAGAACGCCAGCCCCGCCTGCATGCTGCCGAGCATGATCTTCTCGCGCAGGGCGATGTCGTCGGGGTTGGCGATCATCTGCACCAGGTTGCCGTCGATCAGGCGCATGGCCTCCAGCGCATGGGGGTCGGTCAGCGGCCCGTGGCCGGTCGAGACGAACGCCTCGATGGCATGCACCAGGGCATCGATGCCGGTACAGGCGGAGAGGAACGGGTCCATGCTCAGGGTGGTCTCAGGATCGATCAACGACACATCCGGCACCACCGCCTTGCTGACGATGGAAAACTTCATGCGTTCCTGCTGGTTGGAGATAATCACGAACTGGGAAACGTCGGCGGAGGTACCGGCAGTGGTCGGGATCAGGATCAG
The DNA here is from genome assembly GCF_044743505.1 of Pseudomonas sp. NPDC087612. Classification (NCBI taxonomy): domain Bacteria; kingdom Pseudomonadati; phylum Pseudomonadota; class Gammaproteobacteria; order Pseudomonadales; family Pseudomonadaceae; genus Pseudomonas; species Pseudomonas sp. NPDC087612. The sequence continues at coordinate 180,967 of NZ_JBIUWO010000012.1, read as the reverse complement.
CGGCGGGCTTGGCACGCGAATGGTGTCGACCCCTTCGAACTCGAGAATGTGCCGGCCATGGGCAACCACGATGCCGATGCCCTTGGCGCAATCCATCGGGCTGCCGCCACCGACGGCGACGATCACGTCGCACTGTTCGCTGCGGTAGCGCTCGGCGCCGGCCATTACCTCTTCAACCCGCGGGTTGGGGGATACCTCGGTGTACAGGCAGTAATCGATGCCCAGGCCCTGCAGGCTGGCTTCGATATCGCCGACCCAGCCGGCGGCGATCACGCCGGGGTCACTGACCAGCAGAACCTTGCGCGCGCCGAAGGTCTTGGCGTAGTTGGCGACATGATGCCGGCAACCGGCGCCGAAGATGATTTCCGGGGAGACGAACTTGCGCAACTGGCTCAGCTTCGGGCTCATGGGACGCCTCTGTTCTTGTTGTAATAGCGCCAGCCTAAAGCATCCCGCATCGATTGCAATCAGACCATCGGCGGGCAGAAACAGGAGCGCCGACCGCTGCAAGCAGCGACCGGCGCAAGAGGGATCAGCGATTGGCGAAGTACATGGTCACTTCAAAACCGATACGCAGATCAGTGAACGCAGGCTTTTTCCACATAGGTCCATCCTCTTCTGGCACCACAGGATTGCGGTGCACCTATTAATACACCGTTGCCGGTGCGGGTCGAATGCTACTTTGGAAGCGTTTCTTTCAGCCTATCCGGGCCCTCAGAAGAACCCCAGCGGGTTGACGTCGTAACTGACCAGCAGGTTTTTGGTCTGCTGGTAGTGATCGAGCATCATCTTGTGGGTCTCGCGGCCGACCCCGGATTTCTTGTAGCCACCGAACGCGGCGTGGGCCGGGTACAGGTGGTAGCAGTTGGTCCACACACGCCCGGCCTTGATACCCCGGCCCATGCGGTAGGCGCGGTTGATGTCGCGGGTCCAGACCCCGGCGCCCAGGCCGAACTCGGTGTCGTTGGCAATTGCCAATGCCTCGGCTTCGTCCTTGAAGGTGGTCACGCCGACCACCGGGCCGAAGATTTCTTCCTGGAATACACGCATCTGGTTGTGGCCCTTGAGCAGGGTCGGCTGGATGTAATAGCCGCTGGCAAGGTCGCCACCCAGGCGCTCACAGTCACCGCCGGTCAGCACCTGGGCGCCCTCTTCGCGGGCGATCTGCAGGTAGGAGAGAATCTTGTCGTATTGCTGCTCGGATGCCTGGGCGCCGACCATGGTCTCGGTGTCCAGCGGGTTGCCGCGCTTGATCTGGCTGATCTTTTTCAGGACCTGGGCCATGAACGGCTCGTAGATCGACTCCTGGATCAACGCCCGCGACGGGCAGGTGCACACTTCGCCCTGGTTGAAGAACGCCAGCACCAGGCCTTCGGCGGCTTTCTCGATGAAGGCCGGCTCGGCCTGCATGATGTCTTCGAAGAAGATGTTCGGCGACTTGCCGCCCAGCTCGACGGTCGACGGAATGATGTTCTCGGCAGCGCATTTCATGATGTGCGAACCGACCGGGGTGGAGCCGGTGAAGGCGATCTTGGCGATGCGTTTGCTGGTGGCCAGGGCTTCACCGGCTTCGCGGCCCAAGCCATGAACGATGTTGAGCACGCCCGCCGGCAGCAGGTCACCGACCAGTTCGGCAAACACGGTAATCGACAGCGGCGTCTGCTCGGCCGGCTTGAGCACCACGCAGTTGCCGGCAGCCAGGGCCGGGGCGAGTTTCCAGGCGGCCATCAGCAGCGGGAAGTTCCATGGAATGATCTGCCCGACGACCCCGAGCGGCTCATGAAAATGGTAGGCCGCGGTGTGCTCGTTGATCTCGGCGGCACTGCCTTCCTGGGCGCGGATGCAGCCGGCGAAGTAACGGAAGTGGTCGGCGGCCAGTGGCACGTCGGCATTCAGGGTTTCGCGGATGGCCTTGCCGTTGTCCCAGGTTTCACTCAGGGCCAGCACTTCGAGGTGCTGCTCGATGCGATCGGCGATTTTCAACAGGATGCGCGAACGTTCCTGCACCGAGGTGCGGCCCCAGGCGGCGGCGGCGCCATGGGCGGCGTCCAGCGCCAGGTCGATGTCGGCCGCGCCCGAGCGCGGGAACTCTGCAATCGTCTGGCCATTGACCGGCGAACCGTTGTTGAAGTACTGGCCGGTCAGCGGCGCGACGAATTCGCCGCCGATGTAGTTACCGTAAACGGCCTTGAAGCTGATCAGGGCATCAGCGGTGCCAGGGGCTGCGTAGATCATCGGGACCTCATGTGCGGTGCGGGCCTGTCGGCATGACAGGCAGCTGGCTCGATGGTAAGCAGGCGCACGGCAGGCGCGAATCGGCCCTTGGCAGGTACCGTCTCGTTAATTGGTAGTAACGCCTGGGTGCTACCCGAATACCGCCTGCTCATGCGTGTGCGCACGTCATATGGAGCCTCCCTTTTTTTGGAAGCCTCGCCAGATGACCGCCTCGTCCCCCCATCAGTCCATCGCCGAACAGGCCACCTTGAGCTGCGCGGTAGCCAAGCGTTTCGTCAAGCGCCCCGCCCTGCTCGAAGTCGCCGGGCAGCTTCTGCTTGAGCATTGGGACCAGCGGGGGCTGTCACTGCAGCACAACCCGCTGACGCTTTATCTGATCAGCCAGCACGGCGCGCAGGTGCATGTCCGCCAGTTGCCGCAAGTGCTGATCGAGCGCTATTGCCTGGGCAGTACCTTGAACCTGGACAGCAACGAAGATTGTCTGAGCCGGTATCCTCAACAAGGCCACGACGCACTGCTCGATGTCGACCTGCACGCCCTTGAGCTGCTGATCAACGAGTGTGGCCCGTTGATCCTTGAAGCCTTCCTGCAGGCGCTGGTCGAGTTCTGGAGCCAGAGTGACGAGCGCGGTGAAACACCCTGGGGCTGGTATGCCGGCTACCTGCAAAGGCTGATGAAAGACGCTATCGAGATAGCCCTGAGCGCCGGCACGCTGAGCGCCGACCAAGCGGCGAGCGCCGGGGTCGTTACCGCGTTTCCAACTGCGCAACAACGCAGCAGCTACGCCAACCTGCAGGGCTACAGCGTCCAGCAACTGACAGTCGACCTGACCTCGGCCCAGGTCATTGATGCCGACCTGTCCAGCGCTTTACTGATCGAGGATTTCCCCGACCCACCAAAGCCTCAAGTGACGGTCCTGTTTACCCTGGTAGGTGCGCTGGCGCCCTTCGAGTCCCCCCAGGGCTTGCTCGACATGCTCGCCAGAAGCTGGCCACGATCGTTGCTTGGCGCAGCGCCACCCACGCAATTCACCCCGACAAGCACCTCGGCGTTCGAAGTCCAGGCAGGCGGATTTCTCAAGCAACAATTGCGCTTGATCGAAATCATCGCCCTGGCTTCAAGAACCCATGAGCAAGCGCAAGCACTCAATGCCACCCTTGATCGCTCCACCTCGATGCTGGACCTGTGTACGGCCGAGGAACTGGAACGCCAGAACAAGATCGCGCTCCTGTTGCCGGCCTGGCTCCTCGACAGTGAACTGGCCATTCGCTACAGCACCTTGTTGATCAATCAGGCCCAAGCCAACAAAGAGGCCGGCGGCAAAACCTGGCGTGATGAAATCGATACCGCCGAAGCATTCGCCTGCAAGGTCCTGGACGCGAGGATCGCGCAGGATCACCCCGGCGCAGGCTTTAACGCCGAGGACGTGTTGATCAGCAATCGCCAGGTCATTGCCAGCGCCATCCCCGGGCAGGGCAGCCTGATCACCGATGGCGCCATCAAGGTCGTCAGCTTTTCCCTTGCACAGCTGGCCATCGACAACCTCGGCGTGTTGGCAGCAGGCACCGTGCGCGTGCACCTGGTCAACGGCGCCCAACTGCCGGAGTGGATGAATGAGCACTATGTTCGATCCTTGGTACGTGAACTGGATATGGGTGCGATGTATCCGCAGACCTTGCAACACCAGCTTCTGGATGAACCTGCGCAGTTTCAAACCAGGCAAACGCTGTTCTGCACACAGCTAAAAACCCAGCTACCGCTGCTGGCGCTGGAGCTGCATCTGCGTGACAAGCGTCTGAGCCTGGCCGCGTGCCAGGCGGTGGATGCGCTGTTTGGCCTGGCAGAGCCGGGCATTTGGGTGCTGCGCCCGCTGGCCCTGTTGCGCTCAACCGGTGCTACGGGCGATACATTGCTCAATGCCTGGCTAATCGAAACGAGTGACGTCAGGCAGGGCCCCTGCGTGCTTTATCGGCCATTGCATAGCGAACCGTTGCTGGAGTTTCACGACCGGATTGCTCTGTTCGATGCCTTCGCCAGCAGCGGCCCATTGCAGGATGACCTGCTCGAGCGCCTGCCCGAACATACGCGCCCGATCTATGCCAATGGCGGCCTGCGCGAACCGCATATCCACCGCTTTGTTCCCGGTGCCGAGTTCGAACGGCTGCAGACACCGGCACCTGCCCGTCTGGATATGGCCCTGGCCAAAGGCGCAGTACACAAGCTTATCTACCAGGCCAGTGCCCGGGAGCTGGTCGAACGGGCCAGGCGCCACTCGACCAGCAGCGCACAGTCGCGCTGGGACGCCTGGAAGCAACTGGGATGGTTGATGTTCAACACCTTACTGCCCTTGTTCGAGGGTGGCGTCGCCAAGGTTGCCTGGATGATCCAGGTCATCGACAGTGCCAAGCGCCTGCTCGAGAGCGATGAAAAGGCCAGCCCCGGCAAGCATCGCCAAGCGTTCGCCGACTTGCTGGTCAACATCGCCATGGTCCTTTTCGTGCACGCCACCCGCCGCCTGGGCATCAAACCCGAGACGCCGGCGCAGCCTGGCGATGGGCCAGAGCCGGTCAGCGTTCCCAGCACCCAGGTACTGCCGGCGCCACAGGCCGAACTGAACTTCAGTTGGGCACGTCCCGACCACCAGCTGACGACGCAACAAAAACTCCAGCTTGAGCGCCTGGCCAGCCCGCTGGCACCCTCCATGCTCGGTAGCCCCATTGCCACTGGCGCACTGCAGGGCCTTTACCTGCACAACGAGCAACTGTACTTCGCCCAGGGTACTCACGCCTACCCCGTGCAATACGATGCCGGCGTCAAGCAGCCTCGCATCGTTAGCGGACCATGGCTGAGAAGAGACGAAGCCCGGCACTGGACGCTCGATCTGCGTTTGCGCCTGCGCGGTGGCCAGCCGCTGCGCAATCGCCTCACGTCTGCCGACCTGCAGCAGGCGATCGACACCCTGGATGAGACATTACGCACCCAGCAAAGCGCCGCCCTGGCCAGCCAACAGCGGCTGCACAATTTTGCCCGGCAGATCAGCGACGACACTGACCCGCGCATCCTGCAAGGCTACCTGGACAAGATGGAAGCGCTGTCACAGGACTTTGAACAACACCTGCGGACACTGCACGAGCGCAATGAAAAGCGCCCGCTCAATCAATACAAAACCCTGCGGGCAAAAGCCCTGTTTGAACGGGCGCGTTGCGAACTGTCCGTGATTGCGACCCTGGGCAAACTGTACAAACCGTTGCGCCAGCGCTTTGTCCAGACGGTGAAAGACGCCGAAGGCGCCTTGCCTGATGCAGGTACGCACGAACATTCATTGCAAACCAGCCTGCTCGACCAGGTTGATCCCTTGATCGGCAAGTTGATCGACCATCACCAAACCCTTACCGCCACCCGCGAGCATCTGCACAAGCTGTCCAGCATTCGCCAACCCACAATCCAGGTGATGGAACTGAGCCTCGACGAACCGGCCATCCGCCCCGCATCGCGGCTGTATTGGTACACCCTGCGCAGCGAAGTGCTGAGTAATCGCTTGCGGCTGGTGGAGACAGACGAAGACTCCAGCGAAAGCGATTACTGGCTCGAGCACAGTTGGCGCAATATCGAGCAGGGCATGCTGCAACGCATGAACTTGCTGGCACTGAGCCGCGAGGAGATAGAAGTTCATGCCCGGGTGCTGGACAACATCCAGCGCCACTTCGATACCGCGCTGCGCCAGCTGGGTAACCTGAAGCGTTTGCTGCCCGGGCAGCAAGCCGCCAATAGCCTGGTGTCCAGGCTCGAAACCGACATGGCACTGATGCTCAAGGAAACCCGCGCCGACCTTGCCGAATACCCGCAGCCACTGCTTGAGCGCAGCAGCCTGCGTCAATTGCACCGGCAAGTGCCGGGGCTGATCGAAACCCGCGATGAAGGCGTGCTGCTGGGGCAACAGCGGCGCAACAGTGAAGGTATCGTCGACATTCACAACCCGCAGGATGACAGCGTCCGCGCGTCCTACCGAGAAGACCCGCAGACAGGTAGCTGGGAGCCCTTGGCTGTCGAACAAGCGCTACTGCCAGAGGTCGCAGACGCCGAGCTGAGCGCTTTGCTGAGGGAAGGCATGCGCCTTGCGGCACTCGCCAGGCAAGACATCCAGCGCCTCAAGCGCCAGGGTAAAAGCACCTACTTGCCGGTCGAGATTGAGGAGATCGCCGAACGCCGACAACGGTCACTGCTCGCTCAGCGTCAAGCCATCGAACGCGCCCTGACCCGAAGCAACCAGACCGATCAGGCCGCCGACAACACCGATGCTGCCTTGCAGATCAAGTTGCTGGATGACGTCGCCAATGAACTGTTACAGACCGGCGCGCAACTGAGGACAGAGGCGGCCCTGGCGCAAGCGCCGAGCATGCGCGAACTGGAGTACCTGCTGGGCAAGGGCCAAGTGAAACTCAAGCGCCTGGTCAGGCGCAAGCCGCTGGCCAGCACCCGGGACTGGGCCCAGGAGTACCTGGACGAGTACGTGGTGCTGCACGCCAACAAACCCTTGTGGTATGCGCACTTTCACTACGCGGCCGAGAACACCCCGGTCGACGACTTCAAGGCCGCACACCTGAAACTTGCCAGTCAGCGCTATGACCGCGGGCAGTTCGTCGAAGGCAACAAGGTGGTGCACCGCGGGCCGATAAGCCTGGCGGCGGCCCGGCAATGGTTCTTCAAGGAGTGATGCAGTAAAAAACGGGCGCTGGCAGCAGCGCCCGATCCATTTCAACGATCCTTGAACTGCGCCTCACGCTTGGCGATGAACGCCGCCATGCCTTCCTTCTGGTCTTCGGTGGCGAAGGCCGCATGGAATACCCGGCGCTCGAAGCGCACGCCTTCGGCCAGGTTGACCTCGAACGCGCGGTTGACGCTTTCCTTGACCATCATGGTCATCGGGATCGACTTGCTGGCGATGGTCGCCGCCACCTTCAGCGCTTCTTCCAGCAGCTCGGCTTGCGGCACCACACGCGCCACCAGTCCGGCACGCTCGGCTTCCTCGGCGCCCATCAGACGCCCGCTCAGGCACAGCTCCATGGCCTTGGCCTTGCCTACGGCGCGGGTCAGGCGCTGGGTACCGCCCATGCCCGGCAGCACACCGAGATTGATTTCCGGCTGGCCGAACTTGGCGTTGTCGGCGGCGAGGATGAAGTCGCACATCATCGCCAGCTCGCAGCCGCCGCCCAGGGCAAAACCCGACACCGCGGCAATGATCGGCTTGCGCCGGTTGGCAATGCGGTCTGCGTCGCTGAACAGGTCATCGACGTAGATCTGCGGGTAGCGCAGGTCGGCCATTTCCTTGATGTCGGCGCCAGCGGCGAAGGCCTTGGCGGAGCCTGTCAGCACCACGCAACCGATGTTCGGGTCGGCTTCGAGCTGGTCCAGGGCCTGGTTGATCTCGCCGACGATCTGCGCGTTCAGGGCATTGAGCGCCTGTGGGCGGTTGAGGGTGATCAGGCCGACTTTGCCGTGGATGTCCAACAGAATGGTTTCAAATGACATGCAAGCTGCTCCCTTCAAAGATTGCGCGCAATGACCATGCGCTGAATATCGCTGGTGCCTTCGTAGATCTGGCAGACCCGCACATCGCGGTAGATGCGCTCCAGCGGAAAGTCGCTCAGATAGCCATATCCGCCGAGGGTCTGCAAGGCATCCGAACAGACCTTTTCGGCCATTTCCGAGGCGAAAAGCTTGGCCATCGAGGCTTCGACCAGCGCCGGACGCCCGGCATCGCGCAGCGCCGCGGCATGCAGCACCATCTGCCGGGCCACGGCAACGCGGGTGGCCATGTCAGCCAGGCGAAAAGCCACGGCCTGGTGTTCGATCAATGGCTTGCCGAAGCTTTCGCGCTCGCGCGCATAGTCACGTGCTACCTCGAAGGCGGCGCGGGCCATGCCCACCGACTGCGAGGCAATGCCGATACGCCCGCCTTCAAGGTTGGCCAGGGCGATCTTGTAGCCTTCGCCCTCCTCGCCGAGGCGGTTGGCCACCGGCACGCGCAGATTTTCAAAGACGATCTGGCAGGTGTCGGAGGCGTGCTGGCCGAGTTTGTCCTCGACCCGTGCCACCTGGTAACCCGGCGAGTCGGTGGGCACGATGAAGGCGCTGATGCCGCGCTTGCCGGCCTCGGGGTCGGTTACCGCAAACACTATCACCACCCCGGCGTTCTGCCCGGAGGTGATGAACTGCTTGCAGCCGTTGAGCACGTAGTGATCGCCATCGCGGCGGGCGCGAGTCTTCAGGCTGCTGGCATCGGAGCCGGCTTGCGGCTCGGTCAGGGCGAAGGCGCCAAGCATGGCGCCGCTGGCCAGCGGGGTGAGGAACTGCTGCTTCTGCTGCTCGCTGCCGAACTTGAGAATCGGCACGCAACCCACCGAGTTGTGCACGCTCATGATCGTCGAGCAGGCGCCATCGCCTGCGGCAATTTCTTCCAGGGCCATGGCGTAGGCCACGTAGCCGGTATCGCTGCCGCCCCACTGTTCCGGCACCAGCATGCCGAACAGGCCCAGTTCGGCCATCTCCTGGATGGCTTCTTTGGGGAAGCGGTGTTCGCGGTCCCACTGCTCGGCAAACGGGCGCAGGCGCTCCTGGGCGAACTGACGCACCGCGTCGCTGATTTGCTGTTGTTCGTCATTGATTAGCATGGTGCACCTCAGTACAGACACTCGACGGCCATGGCCGTGGCTTCACCACCGCCGATGCAGATGGCGGCAATGCCGCGATGCAGGCCTTTGCGGCGCAGGGCTGCCAGCAAGGTGACCAGGATACGTGCACCGGAAGCACCGATCGGGTGGCCCAGGGCGCAGGCGCCACCATGCACGTTGACCTTGTCGTGCGGCAGGTCGAGGTGCTTCATCGCCGCCAGGGTGACTACGGCAAAGGCTTCGTTGATCTCGAACAGATCGACCTCTGCCAGGTTCCAGCCGGTGCGTTTGATCAGTTTGTCGATAGCACCGATCGGGGCGCTGGGGAACAGCGCCGGGGTGTCGGCGAACGCCGCGTGGCCATGGATCACCGCCAGCGGTTTCAAACCTTGCTTTTCGGCCTGGGAGCGGCGCATCAGCACCAGCGCCGCCGCGCCATCGGAGATGGAGCTGGAGTTGGCCGCGGTCACCGTGCCGCCTTCGCGAAAGGCCGGCTTAAGCTGCGGGATCTTGTCCAGGCGGGCCTTGGGCGGCTGCTCGTCGTCGCTGACCAGGCGCTGGGTCTTGCCCTCGGTCACTTCGACCGGGACGATTTCGCTGGCAAAACTGCCGTCCTTGATCGCCTGCTGAGCGCGGGTCAACGAGGCGATGGCGAAATCGTCCTGCTGCTGGCGGGTAAAGCCATTGCTTTCGGCGCAGTCCTCGGCAAAGGTGCCCATCAGCCGGCCCTTGTCGTAGGCGTCTTCCAGACCGTCGAAGAACATGTGGTCGATGATCTTGCCATGGCCCATGCGATAACCGCTGCGGGCTTTGTCCAGCAGGTAAGGGGCGTTGGACATGCTCTCCATGCCGCCGGCCACCACCACCTCGGCACTGCCGGCCAGCAGCAGGTCGTGGGCCATGATCGCCGCCTGCATGCCCGAGCCGCACATCTTGTTGAGGGTGGTGCAGGTGGTACCCTTGTTCAGGCCGGCGCCCAACGCCGCCTGGCGCGCCGGGGCCTGGCCCAGGCCTGCCGGCAGCACGCAGCCGAACAGCACTTGTTCGACGCTGTCGGGGGCAACACCTGCGCGCTCGACGGCGGCGCGAATGGCGGCAGCGCCCAGTTGCGGTGCGGTGAGGCTTTTCAGCTCGCCCTGCAGGCCGCCCATGGGCGTGCGCACGGCGCTGACGATTACGATCGGATCATTGGCGAGGGTCATGTTTGAGTGCTCCTGAAATTACTTGGCGGCCATGCGCAAGGCGCCGTCGAGACGGATCACCTCACCGTTGAGCATGCTGTTTTCAATGATGTGGCGGGCCAGCGCGGCGTACTCCTGCGGGCGCCCCAGGCGTGGCGGGAACGGCACGCCGGCGGCCAGCGAGTCGCGCACTTCCTGGGTCATACCGGCCATCATCGGGGTTTCGAAAATGCCCGGGGCGATGGTCATCACGCGGATGCCGAAGCGCGCCAGCTCACGGGCCGCCGGCAAGGTCAGGCTGGCAATCGCGCCCTTGGAGGCGGCATAGGCGGCCTGGCCGATCTGGCCGTCATAGGCGGCAATCGAGGCGGTGTTGATGATCACCCCGCGTTCACCGTCAGCGCCCGCCTCGCCTTCGGCCATGGCCGCAGCGGCCAGGCGCAGCAGGTTGAAGCTGCCGATCAGGTTGACGTTGATCACCCGGCTGAAGCTTTCCAGGCCATGCGGGCCGTTCTTGCCCAGGACCTTCTCGGCGCCGACGATACCGGCGCAGTTGATCAGCCCGTGGATATTGCCGAAGGCGGCAACCGCCGCATCGATCGCGGCCTGGGCGGCGGCTTCCTGGCTGATGTCGGCCACCGCGAAGTGCGCCCTGGTGCCCAGCTCGCGGGCTTTGGCGGCGACCGCTTCGGCATTGAGGTCGACCAGCATGACCTGGGCACCGGCCTCGATGAGCATCTGCGCGGTGGCAGCGCCTAGCCCGGAAGCGGCGCCGCTGACGATGAAGTTGTTATTGGCAATCTGCATGATGTTGGTTCCTCAGGCGCTGGCGGTCGACGCGAGCGCGGCCTGTTGTTTGGCTATTTCCTGATTGCGCAGGATGAAACGTTGCAGCTTGCCGCTCGGCGTCTTGGGCAGCTCGCTGACAAATTCGATTTCCCGTGGGTAGGCGTGGGCATACAGGCGCTGACGCACGTGCTGCTTGAGGGCCTCGGCCAGTGCTTCGCTCGGCTCTTGGCCTTTGGCCAGCACCACGAATGCCTTGATCAGCTCGGTCCGCTCCGGGTCCGGTTTGCCCACCACCGCGGCTTCGATCACCGCCGGATGTTCGATCAGCGCGCTCTCGACATCGAACGGGCCGACCCGGTAGCCGGAGGTGGTGATCACGTCATCGCTGCGGCCGACAAAGCTGATGCTGCCGTCGTCGTTGAGCTCGACGGTGTCGCCGCTCAGGTAGTACTTGCCGACGAACGCCTTGGTCGGCAAACCCTGGTAGCCGGCAAACCAGCACAGCGGCGACTGCTCGCGGTCGACAGCGAGAATGCCCGGCTGCCCCGGCGGCAGTTCGTTGTGTTGTTCATCGAGCACGACGATGCGGTGACCGGGGATGGCGAAGCCGGCAGAGCCCAGGTGCACCGGGTGCTGCAGCCCATGGTGGTTGCACAGGACCATGCCCAGTTCGGTCTGCCCGTAATGGTCGTGAATGGTCACGCCCAGCTCGTCGGCAAACCAGCGGATCACCTGCGGGTTAAGTGGCTCGCCGGCGCTGCTGAGCACCCGCAGGCGGCCCTTGATCGGCGCGCTGAACTCGCTACCAGCGGCGATCAGCAGGCGGTAGGCCGTCGGCGAGCCGGCCAGGTTGCTGATGGCGTACTTGTTGATGACCCGGCAGGTGCTCTCGACGCTGAACGGCCCATCGAAAAACGTGGTGGCATGGCCCAGGGCAAGCGGACCGGTCACGGCGTAATAAAGCCCGTAGGCCCAGCCCGGATCGGCGAGGTTCCAGAAGCTGTCTTCAGGGCGCAGGTCGATGGCATCGCGCATGTAGCCCTGGAAGGCGACGATGGCCCGCAGCGGCACTTCCAGCGGCTTGGCCGGGCCGGTAGTGCCGGAGGTGAACATCAGCAGGAACGGTGCCTCGGCCCCCAGCAGCACCGGCTCGCAGTGATCACTGGCCAGCGCCAGTGCGCTGTGAAAGTCGATATCGCCGGAGCCTGGCGCAGCGCCCACGCAGATGACCGTCGGGCAGCCATGCACGTCGTCGAGCTTGCTGCGATTATGCGGTTCAGTGACGACTACCTTGGCTGCGGACTGCTCCAGCCGGTGCTCGATGGCCTTGGGCCCGAATGCGGTAAACAGCGGCTGATACACCGCCCCCAGGCGCCAGGTGGCCAGTACCGTGATCAGCAGCTCGGCCGTACGCGGCATCAACCCGGCAACCCGGTCGCCGACGCCCACACCCTGGGCCCTGAGCACATTGGCCAGGCGCGCGGCAGAATGTTGCAGTTGCTCGAAGCTGTAGCGCGCGCTGCTGCCGTCGCGGCCTTCCCAGTTCAGGGCAATACGATTGCCGCCGACATGCCGGTCGCAGCACTCGACGCAGGCATTGAGTGCCTCAAGGTTGCCTTGCAGGGCAGCCGCAGCGGTGTGCAGGTAGTCAAACCCTTGCGCCGCGGCGCGGTAATCACGCATCGCCAGACTCCTCGTTTGTTATTGTTGGAATAAAACGATTGGTCTGAAGATAGTCGCGCCAGAGCTGGCGCGGGACAATGGCCAAAGCTGTCAAAGTGGATGACTGGTTTGGCCGCTGGCCCTGACGCGACCACTAACTCTCGGCTTTTGTGACAAGCAAGGGCTTGGTCAGCGCCACAATCAAGGCCTGTACCTTCTCGGCGCGCTCGACCGCCAGCACATCTACTGCTGCCTCGTCGCCCCCTGCCCTGTCGGTCAATTCCTGCAGCCGATCGACGAAGGGCTCTTCAACCTCCGCGAACGATTGCGGATAAGTGTCACGCAGGTAATTGACCCAGAAATCCCGGGAAGCGATGAAGTCCAGCAGTTCATCTCCGGCTTCAGCTGTGCGTACTGTCCTGGCCGCGTCGTCGAGCTGACGCGAGGTTACCCCCGCCACCCCGCCAAACTGCATGTAACGTGGCTGGCCGGGCAGGTCCAGGGTCTCGGCCAGACCAACCCGATAGGCCAGGCTGACCTCCACCTCGTCGACGCCCAGGCCGCTGGCCTGACGCGCATGGATATCCTCCCGGGCAACCTGCTTGACACGCTCAAGGCGAAACAAGCGCCTGGCCACCCCAAGCAAGCGGCTGGCCTGGTTTTCCGAGCCAGGCTGCTGCTCGGCTTGCCACAAGAAGTAACCCACTTCGAGGTTACTGAAGCAATCCGAAACGCTGTCGACGCAGGTCCTCGGTGCCGAGGCCAGCTTGAACAGGGTCGAACGCAGTGTCTGGCTGTCTACCGCCTCTTCGACAAGGGCCCAGACCCGCCGGCTCAGGTCCTCGCGGTTCATCCGGTAGTCTGCAGTGCCGGTCAGCTCGCCGAGCAGACGCAGAAAACCTGCGCTGCCCTCTGCCCGTGCGAGATCATCCCATTGCCCCGCTCGCACTTCGTACACCCGCTCATCCAGGGTGGCCAGCCAAAGCGCACGAGCATCGACCGGCAGCTCGTGCTCATCCTCTTCTGGCAACTGCATGCCATCGAGCTCGGCCAGGCGTTGCCAGGTCGCCTGCGCCAGGGGATTGCCCTGCAAGTAAATGGCGTCACGGATCACCCCAGGGGTATGGAAAAAGCGCTCGGGCAAGGTGGCGATCAGATTGTTGCGCAAGTCGGCCTGCTCCAGGAACGGTCGGCTGAGCAACCCGCGCGGCAAGGCTTGCATGCCGGTGTTGCGCAAGCTCAGTTCGCGCAAACGGTGCAAAGGCCGCAGGTTGAGGTTGCGCCGCAGCGGGTTGTTGTCCAGCACCAACATGCGCAGTTGGTTCAACCGGGCCAGTGCATCGACATCCATGGCCTGCAGGGCGATGTGGTTATGTTCCAGCCTGAGGGTGCGCAACGCCGACATGTGCTCAAGACCGGACGGCAACTGGTCAAAAAAGTTGTTGCTCAGGTTCAGCCAGCGAGTGTTCGAAAACGCCCGGAAAAACGACGCAGGCAGCCTGCGCATACGCATGCCGACCATGACCACATCGACCACATGAGCAAAGCTGATCTCGCCCGGCAGATTGGGAAAGGTCGGGATATGCCGGCCAACAATGCTCAGGCGATAACCCTGGAGAATCCCGTTCGCGTCAATGATCGGCTCGCTTTGACGACGCCAGCAGTGGCGCAGCGCTTCGGCCACGCGATTACGTGGCGACAACAACACCGTAGCGCTACCACTGGCTTGCGCAGGCGCTACGGCCTCCCAGGTGCTCAGCGTCTGATCGAGCACCTGATACTCCTGCTCGAGCCGCTGCAACGCCAGCAGCACTGAAGAGCCACTTTCGCGCAGACGGGCGATAAAGGCTTCGCGCTGCTCGGCATCAAGGCCGGGAAACAAGGCACACAAGCGGTTGTTGATGCTTTGCGCCATCGCCTGCGCAGCCCCTCGGCCACTCAGCAGATACCCTACGCGGCCATCTGCCAGGCGATGTCCCGGGTTGAACCAGCGCCGGATCGGCACCAGGCCCAGAACCCCTTCCAGTTCGCTGGCAGCGACCGGCAGCTGGGCAATCAGGTCCGCGCGCATTTGCCCAAGCGCATGCGGCCCTTGCCATCCCAGGCCTTCACGCTGGGCATCATTCAACGAAGCGGCAATCACCTGTAGCAATCCCCCGCTCAGTTCGACGTCCTCAGCGCCATCTGGCTGATCGCCGTAGAGCTGGTAAACGCCTTGCTGGTGGACGATGACCCTGAGCAGCCCAGGGCTGTCTTCGGGCTTCAGCCGGTCGAGCAAACGGCTGTAGGGAAAGCGGTCATGCAACGCCAGGTTCACCTCTTGCGGCCACCCCGGCAAACGCCGGAGTGCATAGAACACCAGGTGAGCGCTGTCCAGCGAACCGCCGTAGCCAAGATATAGACCTTCACGGGCGCGAGTCAGCTGCGCCACCCGAGCCAGCATCCGCGCTTGTTCCGCCAGCCCCAGGGGTACGCGCGCCTCGGCTGCCAGCAGTGCGCGCGCTTCATCGCTGGCCTGTGCAAGCAAGGCCAGGCCATAGGCGTCGGGTAAGGTGGGGAAGTCCCGCTGGAGCGTTGCCAGCAGCGGGTCGTCAGGCAAGTACCGTGTAGAAAGCGACACGCCGTGCTGGTGCTGGGCGAAGCGCTCAAGGGTGTCGCGCAGGCCTATCGGCATCCGGCGGTTTTCCACCAGTAACCCGCGCAGCTCATCTTCATCGATAGCCGCCACCTGCAACAGCGCACTCACCTCGCTCACGCTCATCAGCCCGGCAGCGGGCCACAGGCGTTCGAGCAGATGCGACTGGCCCTGCCAGGCCAGCGGCCACTCATCACGCAAGCGCCAGGCGCGTTCGCCGTTGAACTCGACGACCGGCCCGTACGCGCCGGCACGTTGCTGATGAACCAGGCGCCACGGACCTTGCTGCGGTACCCGACGGACTTCGTAGACCGCCCCGCGTAGCGGCAGGTAACTGCGCCCGTCGGCCAGGTGCAGGCCGCTATCGGTCAAGCGCGAGCCGGCGGGAATGCGCCCCAGCTGGTAAAGGCGCAGATCCCGGCGCCATAAGCGCGGCTGATTGCTTTCGAGGGTGACCGGTAACAGTGACTGGACAAAATCGCTGCGCTTGAACGCTCTGCCGACACTATGGATACCCGCCCCCAGCGCTACCGTCACCGCCACAGTCTGGGCAACACCGAGCAGATGCTCGAGTGCTTCGCCGCGATGCCCGCGCAGCCAGTCTTCGGCCCCTTCGAACACCTCGCTCAAGGTCTGCAGTGCAAGATGCCCGAGCAACAACCCACCCACAGCGGGAACGAACAGGCCGACCAGGTTGAGTGCCGTCCAACCGGCCGCAGCCAGATCAGAACGCCACGCTCGGGTCGCCGCACTGTCGACATCGGCGGTCGGCACCGCCAGTACCCGGGCATCGGCTTTGATCCGTGCCAGTTGCAATTGACAGAGACCGGTGAACAGATCACCACGCAGGAGCGTGCCCGCCAGGTCCAGGTCAACGCTTGAGTCGGTGATTCTGGTTGCCAGCAACAGGGCAAAACCGGCACGTTGCTGCAAACCGATCAGCGCACTGAAGTAGGCGCGATACGACTCGGACCCCTTGAGCGACTCAGCCAGTGCCACGTTGAAGGCAAACCAGGAGCGGTAACTGCGCAAAGGCTGCTGCCGATCGGTCGGCAAATACACCAACAACCCGCGAATCAGGCTGGCCTCGGTCCAGCGCAAAGCCCCTTGCGGCGGTTCGCCGCGCACTTCGAATACCACCGCGCCACTGACCTGGCAGTTCAGCGCATTCAGTTGATAAATACGTACTTCCAACCCGCCATGGCTGACCTGGGATGCGCCCGAGACGACTTGCTCGAGCATCTGGTAGGCCAGCGCATCGATCTGCCCGCGCAAATGAGCGAGGCGCGCAGCCACTTGCAGGGCCAGGCGCTTTTCCTCGGCCAGGTCCTGCTCAGCCGGCGCGAAGACATCCTCCAGATGCTGCTGGAAACGCCTGCCTACATCGAGCTCACGGCAGACGCTGGCCACTTTCTCGGGCGTATCGACCAGCACTGTCTCGAGCTCGCCCGCGGTGACGATCGCTGTCCCGGCATAGTAGCTGCTGGCGGCTGTCTGGCGAGCGCCAAAGCCTTGCAGCAGGCGTTGCATCAAGGGCTGGGTGAGCAGAATCGTATCATCGCTAGGCAGCCCGATACCCTGGCTTGGCTTGAAGTCGCGCAGTACTTCACGCCACTGGTCGCTATCGAGATTGCCCTGGTAGTTGAGCTTGTCGTGCAGTGCGTCTGCCAGCAACGGTTTGGCAAAAGCATCAATGGCCTGGAGTTCATCCAGGGTTGCGTGGACGGCTTGCTGGCTGTGCCGAAGCCTTGCGAAATCGTCGCGCAAATCATTGATCTGCTCGACGGAGGCGGTTTTAAGCCAGTCAGGCAGGATTTGACCGATGAATTCATCGGTCACCCCGGGCTGGGTGATCGCAGGCGGTGTGGCTGGGGATCGGGCGGCAGGGTTAGGCACGTTCAAGGTCCTGGGGGAATGGCAGTCCTCCAGCCTAGAAACGCTTAACCATCACTGGCAGCATGAGGCGTTTCACCCTGGCCGATCAATGCCCGATAATGGCCCGGGTTGCAGCCATACCACTTGCGAAAGGCCTTGTAGAACGAGCTGCTGTCAGCAAACCCCAGGCGCTCGGCGATTTCGGCGAAGCTTATCTGTTCCTGGGCCAGCCAGGCGATTGCCAGCTCCTTGCGTACACTGTCCTTGAGGCCCTGGTAGGTGGCGCCCTCCTCGGCCAGGCGTCGACGCAGGGTCGAGGCCGATATGCACAGTTGCTGGGCCTGGGCCTCGGTTTCCGGCCAATCACCGGCGGGAAGCTGGCGCAGCGATTCCTTGATCCGCCGCGCCAGGCTCGCCGGGTCGCGGTACTTGACCAGAATATTGGCCGGCGCCTCGGCCAGAAAGCGCTGCAACTCTTCAGGCGTGCGCTTGAGCGGCAGGTCCAGGCAATCGGCGGCAAAGATCATCCGCGTGCGTGGCCGGTCAAACTGCAGGTTCTCCGAGAACATCACCCGGTAATCGTCGCAAAACGGCGGCTCGGCGCACCGCAGCTCAATGGCCAGGATCGGGATGCGCCGCCCGGCCAGCCAGCAGGCGACGCCATGCACAATCATCCAGAAGGTGAAGTAGGTGAAGGCCCGGCGCGGCTCATCCCGTGGCTCGCCGATGACGATCTCCGCCAGGCTTTGCTGGCGCACCAGCGCCGGCTGCAGGTGCTCGAGCATCAGCCCGAGAAACGCCAGGGCGCTTTCAAGCCCGGCGCCCAACGTCGGCTGGGCCATGGACGAGCGGCACACAAAGGCCAGGCTGCCCGTGCGCAGGCCACGCGGGTCCATGCAGAAGAACTCATCGTGGCAACGACGAGCCAGCAGCCGCCAGAGCTGCGCGTAGGCCCCGGCGGGCACCCGCGCATCGGCCTGCTGCAACTGTTCGGGGTCGATCCCCACACGACTGAGCAGGGCCTGGCTCGCAGCGCCGGGGGCGCAGCTTTGCAGCAGCGCCTCGCGCACCAGTTGCATGGAGATGGTGTCTTTCTCCGCCATCAGCAGTCGTTCGCCTTGCCTGTAGTGTTTGCCCGCCATCTTAGGGGCCCGCCGGGAAAAAACCAGCCCCGCCTCATACCGCCGACGCCAGGCTGAGAAACGCCTGGATCAGGCGCAGTTCGCGGCGTCGCTCCAGGCAGCCGATCATGTGCTGGTTGATCAGCCCCGCTGCGCCGATGGGCCGCGCCACCACCCGCGGGTCATGGCTGATCTCCAGCGACGAAACGATACCGATGCCCAGCTCGGCCGCTACCGCTTCAGTCACCGCCTCACGGCTGTCGAGCTCCAGCAGCACGCGCGGCTGCACCTGGGCATCGCGGCAGGCCTGATCGAAGGTGCGGCGGGTAATCGAACTGGGTTCGCGCAGTACCATGATCTGCCGGTCCAGCTCGCCAAGGGGCAATTCCTCGGCGCTGGCCGCCCAGGCATGCCCGGCCGGCAGCAAGGCGCAGATCCGTGAATCGCCCAGGCTTTGCAGGTGCAGGCCCTTGCGCGACTCGACCTCGGTCATCACCGCGACATCGGCATGCTCGCTGAGCAGCGCCGCCAGGGTTTCCTGGGCGTTGCCCAGACGCAGGTTGACGGTGATCCCCGGATACCGCGCGCGCAGCTGCGCGAGCATCGGCATGACCCGGTGCGGGCCGTCGGCGGCCACTTCCAGGCGCCCGGTGAGCAACTGGCGGTTGGCCTCGAGCATCGCCTGGGCTTCTTCGGCAAGGCCAAACATCGCGCGGGTGATCGCCGCCAGGCGAATGCCCTCCTCGGTCAGCTCGACACGTCGCGCCGTGCGGCGCAGCAAGGTGATCTGGTAGTGCTCCTCAAGCGCCTTGACATGCCCGGTCACCGCCGGCTGGCTGATGAACAGACGGGCGGCGGCGCGGGTAAAACTGCCCTCACGGGCCACGGCATCGAAGGCGCGGAGCTGGAACAGGTTCATATCTATCGGCCTGACTTATGGCTGGCATAACAACAAACAATTTGATTGATAAGGCACGGAACTGCAACGTAGGCCCCGTAGATTCAGCCCACCGCTTGCGAGGACTACCGGAATGAGTAACGCCCCTATCCTGCTGACCCCTGGCCCCCTGAGCACCTCGGCCCGTACCCGCCAAGCGATGATGGTCGACTGGGGTTCATGGGACCGCGACTTCAACCAGCTCACCGCCAGCCTCTGCGAGCAACTGCTGGCCATCGTCAACGGTGCCGACAGCCACCATTGCGTGCCCCTGCAAGGCAGCGGCACCTTTGCCGTGGAAGCGGCCATCGGCACCCTGGTGCCCCGCGACGGCAAGGTCCTGGTACTGATCAACGGCGCCTACGGCCAGCGCCTGGCAAAGATCTGCAAGGTGCTGGGCCGCGCCTGCAGCACCTTCGAAACCGCCGAAGACCAGCCGACCACTGCCGCTGACGTCGACCGTCTGCTGAGCGCCGACAGCAGCATTACCCACGTGGCACTGATTCACTGCGAAACCAGCACCGGCATTCTCAACCCGCTGGCCGAGATTGCCGCGGTTATCGCCGGCCACGGCAAACGCCTGATCATCGATGCCATGAGCTCGTTCGGCGCCTTGCCGATCGATGCCCGCCAGGTGCCGTTCGATGCCCTCATCGCCGCCTCCGGTAAATGCCTGGAAGGCGTGCCTGGCATGGGCTTCGTCTTTGCCAACAAACAGTCGCTGGCCGCCGCCGAAGGCAACTCGCCGTCGCTGGCCATGGACCTGCATGACCAGCACGCCTACATGGCCAAGACCGGCCAGTGGCGCTTCACCCCGCCAACCCATGTGGTGGCGGCGCTGCACGAGGCCTTGCTGCAGTACAACGAACAAGGCGGCCTGCCCGCCCGCCACCAGCGCTATGCCAGCAACTGCAAGACCCTGCTCGACGGCATGGCCGCCATTGGCCTGCGCAGCTTCCTGCCCGCCGAGATTCAGGCGCCGATCATCGTCACCTTCCATGCCCCGAACGATCCGCGCTACCAGTTCAAGGACTTCTACGAGCGGGTCAAGGCCAAGGGTTTCATCCTCTACCCGGGCAAGTTGACCCAGGTCGAAACCTTCCGCGTCGGCTGCATCGGCTGCGTCGGCCCGGACGGCATGCAGGCCGCGGTCGATGCCGTGGCTCAGGTGCTGCGGGAAATGGAAGTGCTGGACATCTGATACCCCGAAGCCTTTTTACCCGATCAGCGCAACCACCCGCTCAAGGAACCCTGAACATGAACTACAACAACCCGACGCAATTGCAAGCCGCGATCCTCGACTGGGCCGGCACCGTGGTCGATTTTGGCTCCTTTGCCCCAACCCAGATCTTTGTCGAGGCGTTCGCCGAGTTCGACGTCGAAGTGTCTATCGAGGAAGCCCGCGGGCCGATGGGCATGGGCAAGTGGGACCATATCCGCACCCTGTGTGACCAGCCGCTGATCGCCGAGCGCTACCGCAAGGTGTTCGGCCGCACGCCGACCGACGCGGACGTCACCGCCATCTATGAGCGCTTCATGCCACTGCAGATCGAGAAGATCGCCGTGCACTCGGCGCTGATCCCCGGCGCCCTCGACACCCTCACCGGGCTGCGCCAAGACGGTCTGAAGATCGGCTCGTGCTCGGGCTATCCGAAAGTGGTGATGGACAAGGTGGTGGCACTGGCCGCGCAGAACGGCTACGTCGCCGATCACGTGGTGGCCACCGACGAAACCCCGAACGGCCGCCCCTGGCCGGCCCAGGCCCTGGCCAACGTGATTGCCCTGGGCATCGATGATGTCGCTGCCTGCGTCAAGGTCGACGACACCGTGCCAGGCATCCTCGAAGGCCGGCGCGCCGGCATGTGGACGGTAGCGCTGGTGTGCTCGGGCAACGCCCTGGGCCTGACCTACGAAGGCTACCGCGCCCTGGCCTCGGACACCCTCGACAGCGAGCGCAAGCGCATTCATGCGTTGTTCGCAGGCTCGCGCCCGCACTACCTGATCGACACCATCAACGAACTGCCAGAGGTGATCGCTGATATCAACAAGCGCCTGGCTCGTGGGGAAATGCCGCAAGCCGTGTAAGCACGTTGCACAGCTGATTGACCCAGCAATCTGAACAGGCAGGACAAGTTACCCAACTTGACCTGCCTGTTTGTTCGTGCCGCCCCGGGCAAAAGAAAGAAGGTGTTAGATATAGTCGTTATTGCCGCAAAATCACGATCTTTTCACCGACTTTCCCAACCAACATTCAAACTTTTTCCCTTGAGCTTTACACCGTACGCTCAATGCCTACACCTCAAGGAAGAAGGTTTTATTTATGTCTGTTGACCTCAGTTCCCCCACCCGACCAACCGATCTCACACCCATCTCAAGCAAGCTACCCGCTTGGCTTATCAGCGCCCCCGCCGCCACTCATGCTGCGCTGCGCAAGGTAGACGTGCGAACATTGCCCTGGCTGGCTGATGCACGGCATACCGATGCGCAGACACTGGAACAGCTGCAAAGGGTGTATATCCGCCATCGCCGCTACGAGCAGCGGGTCCACGAGATACTTGCCGCGCTCCCGGCCATCGAGACCTACGCCGAACCCTTGTTGAAAGCCAAGCTGCAGGAGCGATTCGGCCTGGATGTCGATGTGCGCAACAGTTATCTGTTCCATGCCCGGCGCGTGGTCATCGACGGCTCATTCCTGACGTTGTCGCAGGATCCGGCGGTCAAGGCTGGCGCCGCGATCAAAGCCGCCACCCAGTCGCTGCTGGCCTGTGCCCTGCAGAACTTCGAAGCCTGGGAAGCCGTGCCGGGCGCCATGACTGTCGATCGCGGGCGGACATCGATCGCCTCGCGCATTTATTACTCCGACCCGGCACTCAACCGGCCCGGGCGCTACCCCGACGAGTCGTCGCTGAATATCGTTCCCGAACAGTTTGCCGCCCTATGCCGCGAACTTGACCTGGGCGGTACCTACCAACAGTTGATACAGCGCGTACTCAACCCGGTGTCCGCTGCGGGTGACGCTGCCGACGCCGCCAGCGCCAACGTGCGCGCCGACTTCAAACAGCTCGAGCAATCGACGTTCCTCCTGCACACGCACATTGCGCGGTTGAGAAAAACCATCAGCCCGCAGATGCATGGCGTATTGCTGGATATCGCTCGAAACAAACCGGTAACACTGGACGGTGTAACGATAACCCGTAACTTTCTCAAACTCTGGGATGTCGAACTCAGCGCCATCGTTGTCTTCGGAAAAGACCGCAGTGCCAGCCAGCACAGCGAAAAGGTCGTGGTTTACATTCCCGATGATCCTTACGACACACTCAGGGAATACCCTTCGCTTGCGCACTTTTTCGCGTCCCTGCGCGAAAGTCTTCTGAAGCCGGGTTATCAGCAGTTTTTTGCCCGATTCATTCCTGCACGCCACCGGGCTCAGCTTTTTGCTCGCCTGCGCCAGGCCTTCTACCCCAAAGTCTGGAACAGTGCCGCTGGCTATTACGAAGAAAAACTCGACAGCAACGCCAGCCTGCACCTGCGCGAAGGTACGTTCTTCGTCAACCTGCTCAATGCGCTGAACCAGCAAAAAATCGCCCAGCTCAAGGATGATGCGCTGTTTCACGGCGTACCCACGGCCGCCGAGGACCACAAGTCGCTGCAAGACAAGCTGCTGTACTTTGTCCAGACCACATTCAACGTGCTGAATATTGCCGCGTTCGTGGTGCCGGTGCTCGGCGAGGTGATGCTGGCCGTCACCGCCGTACAACTGTGCAACGAAGTCTATGAAAGCATCGAGAGCCTGGCCAGGGGCGAGAGCCAGCAAGCCTGGGGCTACCTGATGGATGTGGTCGAAAACCTGGCAATGATTGCCGCCCTGGGAGGCCTCTCGGCGGCAGGGGGCGGCGCTGCGGTACAAGCCCCTGAGCTGGTCAGGCAGATGCAGAGCGTGCAACTGGCCGATGGCAGTACGCGCCTGTGGAAGCCCGACCTGCAGCCATTCGCCCAACACATCAGGCTACCCGCCGAGTTGCAACCCAATGCCTCCGGGCTCTACGACTACCAAGGGCGACAATGGCTGGTGCTCGAAGGCCGCACCTACGCGGTCAAGCCGCCTGCAGGCAACATGCCGTATCGGCTCGAACACCCGCGGCGCGTGAGCGCCTACGAGCCGCCCTTGCGCCATAACCAGGCGGGCGCCTGGCTACAGGTCACCGACCAGCCGCTTGAGTGGGAAGGCATCCGCCTGTTCCGACGGCTCGGACATGCCGGCGCCGAGTTCTCCGACGAAGTCGCCAGCACCATCATGCGCGTCAGCGAAACCCATCAGGCACAACTGCGTCACACATTGAGCGAAGGCCTGCGCCCGCCCGCCCTGTTCAGCGACACGCTACACCGCTTCCATCTGGAATATGAGCTTGACCGCTTCACCCAGTTACTGGAGGCCGGCGATCAGCGCGCCGAACCGGCCCTGCAACTGCAACTACTGGCCGAGGCGCCAGGCTGGCCGAACGGTCGAGCGCTGACCGTGCTCGATGAGCAGGGTAAGGTGCTTGCGCAGTACCACAGCCAAAGTGGCAATGCGCTGCCCCGCCCCCTGCAGGTGCGGCTCGGTGGTGATGACGTTCTCGAAGCACTGATGCGGCAAATGACCAAGGCAGAGCTCGAAGGACTGCTGCAACACCCGCTGGGTACAGGCGAGCCCAACTTCACCACAGCGAAACGCCAGTTACAGCAACAACTGGCGACCCAGGCAAAAACACACAAAACCCGACTGTTCAATGAACGCTACCAGGCACTGCAAAAAACCGACGCTGGCCCGGTGCTGCAGATCCAGCAAGCCTTCAGCAGCCTGCCCACGGTGGTGATCGAGGAACTGCTGCGCCACGCCAGCCCGGCAGAACTTGAACAATTGCGTGTCAATGCGCGCATTCCCGTACGAATTGGCGAAGAAGCCCGTGCCTACCAGCATAAGCTGCGTCTGAATCGTGCGTATGAAGGGCTGTATCTGGACGCTGGCAGCAGTCCCGACAGCGAGCGCCTGGTGCTGCATACCCTGAGCACCCTGCACGGCTGGTCCACCGACGTGCGCCTGGAGGTACGCGAGGGTTCAATCCAGGGGGCGCTACTCGACAGCATCGGCAACAGCGATGCGCCGATTCGCAAGGTCCTGGTCAGCGATGGCACCACCTACCAAAGCTACGATGCCGACGGACGCCAATTGCATGGCCGTGACAACCTTTATGCCGCAGTCCTGCACGCGCTGCCGGACGCCCAACGCAGCGCCCTGGGCTTTGCCGACGTCAGCCAGCACGCAGCGCTCAAACAGGCAGTACGGTCGCAACCGCTACTGGCCCGGCACAGCTTGAGAGCCGTGCTGAAGATGCAAGCGCTCAAGCCCGGCGCCCGCTCCCCCATGCGCCTGGCCGATGGCAGGCTTGGTTTTGCCTTGAGCGGACGCGGCAGGCTGCCGGGCTTCATCCTCGAAGAGACGCTGCTGGACAAGATCCGTCTGCTTGAATTCGAGCACGCCTTTCCCGAGCAGATCCTGCAGATGTTCTACGACGCGCAGTGGAGCCGTGCCGACATCGACCAGCGCCTGGATCAACTGCTTGTAGAGCAACAGAGGCTGCGCGATCACCTTTCCAGCTGGACGGATGCCGCCAGTTCGATGCCGCCCTTGAGCGCCGCGCGCATGAACAGCCGCACACGCATCGCCGAGGCGTTGTGGCGTCACTGGCGCGCCAACAACCTGCCCGACCTGAGTCAAGCCACCACCCCGTTGCAACTGGCAGACGTTTACCTGATCGACTTCCCAGCGCAATTGCCCGACTTCATCGAGCAGCGCGTGCAGGGCCTGGAACTGTTGAACGCGAACTATGACGAAACGCCGGTCGATCCGTTCATCAACCCGAACAACGAGAGTAACGGCCTCGGCCGGTTCTTCGAGCGCTTTCCCCAGGTGAGGTCATTGGTCTATGGCCAGAGTCGTGGCCAACCCGGCCATTACTTTGTCGGCCAGACTGCACTGGAACATTACCCACAACTGCGCGAACTGAGTCTGATCGATACCCGGCTATACATCGGCCAGGACCAAATCGACCTCTTTCAGGGTTTCAGTCAGCTTCAACGCCTGGACCTAAGCGGCAACGCCTTCAGTACTTTTACCGACATCGACCTCAGCGGCTTTAACCTGGAGTACCTGGGGCTGAACCGCACCAGACTTTACGGATGGCCACGGTGGCTCAACAGCGCCAACATGAACGGCATAGCTGAAATATCGCTGGCCGACAACCAAATCAACACGGTACCCGCCAGCGTGTTGGAAAACCCCGTCGGCAGCGGTCATCACACCCGAATTTCGTTACTCGGCAATGAGCTGTCGCGAGACACACTCATCCGCATGCGCCTGAGTGAAGGTGAAGGCAGGCGTTTCAGCTTTGAACTGACCATTGCAGAGAATCTTCGCGTCATCCTGGATGTCATGACCCAGGAACGCGCCGCGCTAGATGAAGCCTTTGCGCAGTGGGCCGAGGCGTCCCACTCAGGCGCACCGCTACACGATGAACAGATTGCCTCCAGGCGCCGCCTGGGCCGCTTGGTCCACGACTTATGGAGCCACGAACCAACCCATGGCCACGTTGGAACCTTGCGTCTCGAGGCAATTGCCTTGAACGACTTCCCCAGACGATTGCCGGCGTTTTTCTATCATCGCCTGCGCAGGCTGCACCTTCTGCGCGTGGGCACCAACGCCAGTGAATTGCATCGGTTTCTCAGTGACTTTCCTTACCTGGACAGTTTGCACATCGAAGGGCATGTCACCCCGCTGGGCAGATTGAACACGGCTTTGCCGCAATTGCGGATGCTGGAACACCTGAGCCTGATCGATCAGGGCCTGAGTATCGATCAGTCAACACTGGCAACGCTGCAACTCATGCCAGGGCTGACGGAGCTGCAACTTGACGCAAATGTTATCGGCGAGATTACCGATGCCTCTACCTTGCGTAACATCGAGCAGTTGAGCCTCAACAATGTCGGCCTGCAAGCCTGGCCGCAATGGCTGGACACGCTGCTGCCGGGACCCATGCAACGCTTATCACTGATTGGCAACCAGTTGCGCGAATTGCCCGAGCATATTCTCGCCAACCCACGCACTGAAGAACATCACACTGAAATTTCCCTGACCGGCAACCCGCTGACCGATGAAACCATGCGCACCGCTCATCTGTCCGAAGGCTACAATCGCGCTTACGACTTCTATATGGACTTGCCCCCCGACATCCGTGCCCTGGAGCGTGCGCGACACTATTCAAGCGAGTCTTCCCCCTCTTCCCCCTCTTCCCCTGAAGAAGCCGAATCCGCTGCGGATGTCTGGCTAAGCGGTGCAGAAGACCGCAGAGCGACACGCCGAGGTATCTGGCAACAGATCGAAGAGGGCGCAGACGCCAGCGACCTGCTGGGGGTTGTCGGCCATCTGGAGCACAGCGCCGACTATCGCGATGCTGGTAGCCGCAGCGGCCTTACCGAACGGGTTTGGGGCGTGCTCGAGGTAGCCGCCAATGACGCAGAACTGCGCCTGGTCCTCAACGGCATGGGTGCCGAACCCCTGCAGCAGATCAGGCAGCGCGACACCTGCCCTGACGGCATACGCCTGGCATTCAACCAGATGGAAATCCAGGTGTTCATTCGCCAATCGCTGCAGGGCGTTGCCGACGAACAGCGGGGCAGTTCCCTGTACGCCCTCACCCGCCGCCTGTACCGACTGGAGGCGCTGGACAACGTCGCCCGCGAACAGGCCGGTAGCCGCGACGAAGCCGAAGTGCGCCTGGCCTATCGCCTGCAATGGGCCCGTGAGCTGGACCTGCCGGTGCCGCCGAGCAACATGTTGTACCGAACGGCCGCCAACATTCGCCCCGGGGAACTGGATGCTGCGTTGAACCAGGTACGCCAGGGCGAAGGCGGTCAGGCCTTCCTCGACTTCGCCAGGGGGCGGGACTTCTGGGTGGATTACCTGCGCGAGAGCCACGCCGATCGTTTCATGGCGCTCAAGTCTGCCTACGAGGCCGAGGTACTGGAGCTGTACGACCTCTATCCGGATGACAACCCCGACCAGATTGCCGCACGCATCACCGCGCTGGAGCAACAGTTCAAGCGCAACGAAAGCAACCTGATCGAGGCGCTGACCAACCTGGCAGGGCAACAGCAACGTTGAACCTGCCTTTGCACCGGCCAGCCTTGAGTAAGGTGGCCGGTGCAATGCCTCAGTTCTGGTGGCGCGCGACCCACACGGCGAACTTGTCGATAAAGGTCTGCAGGAACGGCCGGGTCTTCTCCGACAGCTTGCCGTTGTCGTCAAACAGCGTTCCCGCCCCACCGATGTACGCTTCAGGCTGCTGCATGCACGGCACATCAAGGAACACCAGCGACTGGCGCAGGTGATGGTTGGCACCAAAGCCGCCCACCGCCCCCGGCGACACACTGATCACCGCCCCGGGCTTGCCACTCCAGGCGCTCTGGCCATAGGGCCGCGAGCCCACATCGATGGCATTCTTCAACACTCCCGGCACCGAGCGGTTGTACTCGGGGGTGACAAACAGCAGCGCATCACTGCCGCGAATCTGCTCGCGAAACGTTTTGTAGGCCTGCGGCGGATTGACGTCGATATCCTCGTTGTACAAGGCCAGCTCGCCAATTTCGACGATGTGCAGCTTGAGGCTGGATGGCGCAAGCTCGGCCAGCGCGCGGGCGACTTTGCGGTTGAGGGATTCCTTGCGCAAGCTGCCGACGACGACGGCGACTGAATACACCTGGCTCATGGCAAATTCCTGATGTGATGAACAAAGGGAGTTGTAGGTATAGATGATCCGGCACGGCCCTGAAGTTTTTTTCCATACAGGCAAAACTTACCAGGCAAAACAGTGGTCTATGCCTGACAGATACTTATTTCTTCAGAGGTTGTACGGTAAATGACAGCAGTACTGGTCGGACAGTTTCATGCACGGGACGCCGAGGGCCGCATCTATCCCGTTCATGAGTTCCAGGAAGCCACCCTGCAGGCCGACGGAAGCGCCGCATCCCTGCCCATTACCACCTACAAGCTGGCAATCGGTGACCGGGTCAACCACCTGGGTGAAGACCGCTTTGAGCTGGTCCAGAGTGGCGTGGAAATCATCCGCATTCCTTGAGCCCGCTCAGGCCTTGATGCAATCGACGGTATAGACCCGTCCCTGCACTGTGGTTTCATGCTGCAACCCATGGACATCGGCGACAAAACCGGGAAAGCCGCTGTCGAAGGCAGCAGCAAAGACCAGGTAGTCGATGATCGAACGGGTCGCCTCGGTAAAGCGCTCCCCCGGCATGATCAACGCAATGCCCGGCGGGTAGGGCACCAGCATCACCGCAGCGATGCGCCCGAGCAACTGCTCGATCGGCACCGCCTCGACCTCCCCGCGCACCATCCGGTCATAGGCATCGGCAGGTTTCATCACCACTTCCGGCAAACGCGTGAACAGGCGCTTGAGTTGCTTGGCCGTGGCATTGCTGCGGTAGCAGGCGTGCAACTGGTCACACAGGTCGCGCAGGCCCAGGCCCTGGTAACGCACTGGATCGAGCTGGGCGACGCAGGGCAGGCATTCGAGCAGGCGGGTGTTGGCATCGTAGTTGCGCTTGAACTCAAGCAACTCGGTCAGCAGCGTGCTCCATTTGCCCTTGGTGATGCCCATCGAGAACAACACCAGGAAGGTGTAGAGCCCGGTCTTTTCCACCACCAAGCCGCGCTCCCAGAGAAACTTGCTGACCACCGCGGCCGGGATGCCATGCTCGCTCAAGGCGCCGCCGGCACTGAGCCCGGGCATCACCAGGGTGACCTTGATCGGGTCGAGCAGCACGTAATCGTCACTGACATCAGCGAAACCGTGCCAGTCGGCCTGGGGCTGCAACAGCCAGTCTTCGGTGGCGAGCCGCCGTGCACCGTCCGCCAGCGGCGGCTGCCAGATGCTGAACCACCAGTCATCAGCGGCCATGTGCTCACGCAGGTTGGCCATGGCCCGGCGAAAGCTCAGCGCCTCATCGAACATTTCCTGCAGCAAGGAGCGCCCGGCCGGGCCTTCCATCATCGCCGAAGAGACATCCAGCGAGGCGAGGATGCTGTACTGCGGCGAGGTGGAAATATGCATCATGAAGGCTTCGTTGAAGCGGTCGCGGTCCAGCTGGCGGGCGCCGCCGTCCTGCACATGGATCATCGACGCCTGGCTGAAGGCAGCCAGCAGCTTGTGGGTCGAATGAGTGCTGAACACCAGCGGGCTGTCGGCACTGCGCGAAGTGCCCATGGCGTAACGCCCGCGGAAGAACTCGTGAAACGCCGCGTAGGCATACCAAGCCTCATCAAAATGCAACACCTCGACACTGCTGCCCAGTTCCTGCTTGATCAGCTCGGCGTTGTAGCACAAGCCGTCATAGGTGGAGTTGGTCACCACCGCCAGCTTGACCCTGGGCGGAAGGCCACGGGCCAGGGGGTTGGCGCTGATCTTGGCGGCAATCGAGGCCTGGCTGAATTCGCTCAGCGGGATCGGCCCGATGATCCCCAGCTCGTTGCGCTCCGGGCACAGGTACAAAGGGATGGCCCCGGTCATGATGATCGCGTGGACCACCGACTTGTGGCAGTTGCGGTCGACCAGCACCAGGTCATCTCGACCGACCATCGAGTGCCAGACAATCTTGTTGGCGGTGGAAGTGCCATTGATCACAAAAAAGGTATGGTCGGCACCGAAATTCTTTGCCGCCCGCGCCTCGGCGGCCGCCAGCGGCCCGGTGTGATCGAGCAGCGAGCCCAGCTCAGGGACCGACACCGACAGGTCCGAACGCAGGGTGTTCTCGCCGAAGAACTGGTGAAAGGCCTGGCCGACCGGGCTTTTGCGATAGGCCACGCCACCGCCATGGCCGGGGGTGTGCCATGAGTAGTTCGATTGCGCGGTGTGCTGTACCAGCGCCTTGAAAAAGGGCGGCAGCAAGCCATCCAGATAACTGTGCGCGGCCCGCGCCACCTGGCGGGCGAGAAACGGCACGGTGTCTTCGAACAGGTAGAGAATGCCGCGCAGCTGGTTCAGCTCGCTCATGACATCGGCAGGGGCATTCTCCAGGGTCACCTGCTCGCCCAGGGCGAAGATCGGCAGGTGCGGTGCACGCACCCGGGCCAGGCGAATCAGTTCGACCATGTTCTGTAAAAGGTGAGTGTTTTCCCCAGCGCCTTCGGCAGCAATCAGCATGCACGCCAGGCCGTGATGGGTGGCGGCGACCAGGCGGCCTTCGGCGTAATCGACGGCCGGCAGGATGGTGAAGCCGTCCTGGGCCAGCTCCTGGGCAATTGCGCGAACACGCTCGCCAGCGACCGTATCGGCCTTGATGTCGCGATGCACGATGAGGACGGGGAACTTGAGGTCCTTGTACATGGGCAGGCGCTTCCTCCGGGTGACAGCTCTGTCACCTCAGGGTAGAAGGTCGCCAGCGCCCCTGCGCGGCAAATTGCCTCAGTTTGCTTCGGACAACTGCTGCCACAGCGCCGGGCCACCGGCGGACTTGGCGATGGCTTCCAGACGCGCCATGTGCAGCTCGAGCTCCTGCTCGCTGGCGCGAATGATCCGCCCCGGCTGGCGACTGGCAGGCAGGCGGCGAATTTCGCTGCCGCGGTTGTCGTCGCCCTCCTCTTCGCCATCGGCACCGTGGCCGGCCAGCGACAGGCTGGTCTGGCCACCGGTCATGCTCAGGTAGACGTCGGCCAGCAGCTCGGAGTCGAGCAGTGCGCCGTGCAGCTCACGGCCGGAGTTGTCGACACCATAGCGTTTGCACAACGCATCGAGG
This sequence comes from Pseudomonas sp. NPDC087612, assembly GCF_044743505.1. Classification (NCBI taxonomy): domain Bacteria; kingdom Pseudomonadati; phylum Pseudomonadota; class Gammaproteobacteria; order Pseudomonadales; family Pseudomonadaceae; genus Pseudomonas; species Pseudomonas sp. NPDC087612. The sequence goes on along the minus strand of NZ_JBIUWO010000012.1, from coordinate 150,017 downwards.
CTGTTGCGCTGCCCCGGATGACGCGAGCGGGCCATCATCAGGGTGTCGAGGATAGTGCAATGCTGGGAGATGTCGGCGCGATCGTGCTGGCCGAGCAAAGCGAATTCGTTGTTGATGAAGCCAACGTCGAACGCCGCGTTGTGGATTATCAGCTGGGCGCCCTGAATGAACTCGAAGAATTCATCGGCGACTTCAGCAAAGCGCGGCTTGTCGAGCAGGAAGGAGTCGGTGATGCCGTGGACGCCAATGGCGCCCTCGTCACTCTCGCGGTCCGGCTGCAGGTAGACGTGGAAATGGCGCCCGGTCAGGCGCCGGCCCATCAGCTCGACACAACCGATCTCGATGACCCGGTGGCCGTCAGTCACCGGCATACCGGTGGTTTCGGTGTCGAGGACGACCGACCTGTTGTTCTGAATCTCCACGCCGATGGTCTCCTGCCGCGTACAGTCTGGTGAAAAGCCGGCCATTCTACCTCAGCTCAAGGGCGAGTGGCGGCCGGTGTAGTCAACGCAGACCACGGACCTCGTCAACACCGCGGTTAGCCAGTTGATCGGCACGCTCATTGCCATGATGGCCAATATGCCCGCGGACCCATTTCCAGGTCACTTTGTGCCGGCCCACCTGTTCATCGAGCAACTGCCAGAGGTCGGCGTTCTTTACCGGTTCTTTGGCGGCGGTTTTCCAGCCGCGTTTTTTCCAGTTGACCATCCACTCGGTGATGCCTTTCATCACGTACTGGGAGTCGGTGACCAGCAGCACTTCGCACTCGCGCTTGAGCGCTTCCAGGCCCTTGATCGCCGCCATCAGTTCCATACGGTTGTTGGTGGTCTCGCGTTCGCCGCCCCACAGCTCCTTTTCGACGCCCTTGCACACCATCAGCACACCCCAGCCGCCCGGGCCGGGGTTGCCCTTGCAGGCACCATCGGTGAAGATTTCGACGCTATCGCTCATTTACAGCCTTTTTCATCAATGATTTGGCCCCGCGCCCAGGGGCCCGGAACTCAGGGTTCGGAATGGCGCCGGTTGACCTTGGCCATCGGCAGCGGCAGCAGTTTGCCCATCGGCTCGCGGCGCTCCAGGCGCAGGGGCCGCAGGCCGACCACCATCTTGCGCGCCACCAGCAGGTAGACACCGCCACCGGCACTCTGCCAGCCACCGGCGATCCGCTCCCAGCCGGCCAGGCGCTGTTGCCAGGCGGGGGATGCGAGCGGCGGACGATAGCACCCGAAGCGGCGTTTCTCCAGCGCGAAACCCAGCAGGTTGAGCCAGTCGCCCACCCGCGACGGGGAAATGCAGCGCGCCTTGCGCAAGGCATCATGGGCGAACACCCGGCGTACGCCCCAACTGCTCCAGGGGTTGATGCCGACGATCAGCAAATGACCACCCGGGCGCACACTGCTGGCGGCCTCGCGCAGCAGGCCATGGGGCGACAGGCTGAAGTCCAGGCCATGTTGCAGCACCACGACGTCGGCGGCATGTTCGCTCAGTGGCCAGGCCTGTTCTTCACAGACGATCTCGACCCCGGGCAGCGGCGCGCCGAGGCGCACGTTACGCTGCACCTGCGGGGCCTTGGGCGGGGCTTCGGCGCAGGGGCCGTAATGCACCAGGTAACCGCCGAAGTAACGCCCCAGTTCCTCTTCGAGCAGGCGTTGCTCTTCTTTGAGCATCATTTGCCCCAACGGGCCGGCGAACCAGTCGCGGGCCAGGCTGATCAGCTCCAGCCACTGCGGATCGGCCTGGGCGAAGGCTTGATCGGTCATTGCAGTCTCCCTTGAAGGTTCTCGACAGCGCGCATAGCTACTAAGATGCACCCATGTCCACCGTTTGGCGAATCGCACCATGATACAGATCGATGCCCTGCCCGCTTTCAACGATAACTACATCTGGTTGTTGCAAGATGCTGCCAACCAGCGTTGCGCGGTGGTCGATCCAGGCGATGCCGCGCCGGTCCTGGCCTGGCTTGAGCGCCATCCCGGCTGGCGACTGAGCGACATCCTCATTACCCATCACCACCACGATCATGTCGGTGGCGTCGAGCAGCTCAAGTCGCACACCGGCGCGACCGTCTACGGCCCGGCCCACGAGCGCATCCCTGGCCGTGACCAGGCCCTGGAGGACAACGCCAGCGTGCGCGTTCTGGGCCTGGATTTCCAGGTTATCGCGGTGCCTGGACACACCCTGGGACACATTGCCTATTATTGCCCGCAAACAACCACCCCGGTGCTGTTCTGCGGCGACACCCTGTTCGCCGCCGGTTGCGGGCGCCTGTTCGAGGGCACGCCGGAGCAGATGCACCACTCCCTGCAGCGCCTGGCCGCGCTGCCCGCCGCCACCCTGGTGTATTGCACCCACGAATACACCCTGAGCAACCTGCGCTTCGCCCAGGCGGTGGAGCCTGAAAACCCGCACATTGCCAAACGCTTCGCCGACGTTAACCAGCTTAGGGCACAAGATCGCATCACGTTGCCATCAACCCTGGCCCTGGAAAAGCTCACCAACCCCTTTCTGCGGACCACCGAAACATCCGTTAAAGAAAAACTAGACGAACGGATTGACCACTTAAACCCTACGCCAAGTGCTGTTTTTGCTGGGTTGCGTGCTTGGAAAGATACGTTCTAAACAGCCACTGCTGGTGACGGAAAGTTCTGAAAGGTTGACCGTTGGGGGGCCGCTTTCTAGAATCCCCCGACATTTTTGCCCGGAACTTCGTCCCAGCCAATGTCGTCCACTAGCCGCAGAACCTTCAATTCCGTCGCCCTGACGCGCCTGGCCCAAGCCAGTGCGCTGGCCCTGGCCGCCACCCTCGTGGGCTGCCAGAGCACCCGTCAAGTCGACGAATCCGACAGCGTTCGCGCGCACAACTACCAGGCCCGGGCCAAGCAGAAGCCGTTGATCGTACCGGTCAAGCCGGTCGTCGAGCAGGCCCCCCAGGACGTCTGGGAGCGCATGCGCCAGGGCTTCGTGCTGCAGGACGGAGTTGCGGTCAACCCGCGCATCGAACAGCAACGCCTGTGGTTCGCCAGTAATCCTTCGTTCCTCGAAACCGCCGGCGACCGTGGCAGCCTGTACATCCACTACATCGTCGAACGCCTCGAAGAGCGCAACATGCCGCTGGAGCTGGCGCTGCTGCCGGCAATCGAGAGCGCCTACAACCCCATGGCCTACTCCCGGGCCCATGCGGTGGGGCTGTGGCAGTTCATTCCGTCCACCGGGCGTTACTTCAACCTGCGCCAGACCCGCTTCTACGATGGCCGTCGCGATATCACCGCCTCGACCAACGCCGCGCTGGACTACCTGACCCGCCTGCACGACATGTTCAACGGCGACTGGCTGCTGGCCCTGGCCGCCTACAACGCCGGTGAAGGCACGGTCAGCCGCGCCATCGAGCGCAACGAGAAGCTCGGCCTGCCAACCGACTACTGGAACCTGCCGCTGCCGCAGGAAACCCGCGACTACGTGCCCAAGCTGCTGGCCCTGTCGCAGGTGGTGATGACGCCGCAAGCCTATGGCGTCAACCTCAACCCGATTGCCAACGAGCCCTACTTCGAAGCCGTGGCGATCAAGGACCGCCTCGACCTGTCACGGGTCGCAGCCCTGGCCGAGATCGACGAAGACGAACTGTTCCAGCTCAACCCGGCCTTCAAGAAGCGCATGACCGTCGACGGCCCGCAGCAACTGCTGGTGCCGACCGCCAAGGCGCAACTGCTGACCGCTTCGCTGTCGAACATGAAGCCTGAAGAACTGCTGACCCTGCAGCCGAAAAAGGCCGTGTTCGAAGCTGCCATGGCCGAAGCGGCGCCGCGCACCACCACAACCCGTAACAGCCGTTACCGGGTCAAGCGTGGCGACAACCTGGCCAGCATCGCCAAGGCCAACAAGGTCAGCGTCAAGGACTTGCAGCGCTGGAACAAGCTTTCCGGCAAGAACCTCAAGGCCGGCCAGACCCTGGTGATGCAGAACGCCCAACCGGTTGGCGCCAAGAACCAGAAGAAATCCACCCAGTACAAGGTGCGCAAAGGCGACTCGCTGTACCTGGTGGCCAAGCGCTTCAACGTCGAGATGCAGCATCTCAAGCGCTGGAACCCACGCAGCGGCCACGCCCTCAAGCCAGGCCAGACCCTGACCGTCTACCTCAACCATTGAGGTTCGTGCTCCGGTCACTGACCGGAGCCACCTGCCCCGCCCCACGCGGCACTCTTTTTCCAGTCGATACAAGCTGTTACTGTAGCTGGAATAAAGCCCAAGCCGCCTGGATCGGATCTCGACTTGATACGTCCCCTCCTGTTGCTGTCACTCAGCCTGGCCTTGAGCTTTCCCGCGGGCGCAACAATCAGCGAAAGCCACGGTTACGCCCAGTTCGGCACGCTCAAGTATCCAGCCAAATTCACCCACTTCGACTGGGTCAATCCGCAAGCGCCCAAGGGCGGCACCTTGCGCGCCATGGCATTTGGCACCTTCGACACCCTCAACCCCTACACCTTCAAGGGCTCAAGCCCGGTCACCACGCCGAACTTCTTGCAGTACGGGGTGAGCGAGCTGAACGAAACCCTGATGGTCGGCACCGGCCAGTACGACCCCTCCGGTGATGAGCCCACTTCAAGCTATGGCCTGATCGCAGGCTCGGTCGAGTACAGCGAAGACCGCAGCTGGGTGGTGTTCAACCTGCGCCCCGAAGCGCGCTTTCACGATGGCAAGCCAATTACCGCCAGCGACGTGGCGTTCTCCTATCGCACCCTGCTCAAGGAAGGCCATCCGATCTACCGGACCAACCTGCAGGAAGTCAAACGCGTCGATATCCTCAACCCGCGACGCATCCGCTTTGTCTTCAAGCGCGCCGGCAACCCGCTGCTGATCCTGCGCCTGGGCGAGATGCCGGTGCTGCCGGCACACTACTGGAAAGGCCGCGACTTCAAGGCCACCACCTTCGAGCCGCCTTTGGGCAGTGGCCCCTACCGCATCACCCAGGTGCAGCCCGGGCGACGCCTGGTGTTCGAGCGGGTGAAGAACTACTGGGGCAAGGACCTGGCGGTGAACCGCGGCAAGTACAACGTCGACCGCGTCGAGTACGAGTTCTATCGCGACAGCGCAGTGGCCTTCGAAGCCTTCAAGGCCGGTGAGTTCGACATCTACATCGAGCACCAGGCGAAGAACTGGGCCAACGGCTACAACTTCCCGGCGGTGCGCCGCGGCGATGTGATCAAGGCACAGATCCCGCACAAGATCCCGACCCAGACCCAGGGCCTGTTCATGAACAGTCGCCGGGCGACCTTCAGCGATGCGCGGGTTCGCCAGGCACTGGGGCTGATGCTCGACTTCGAGTGGACCAACCGCGCCCTGTTCAGCAGCGCCTACCAGCGCGCCACCAGTTACTACCCCAACAGCGAATTCGCCGCCAGCGGCCTGCCGGTGGGCAAGGAGTGGCTGCTGCTGGCGCCCTACCGCAAACATCTGCCTGCGGCGCTGTTCACCGAGCCCTATTCGGTGAGCCACACCGACGGCCGAGGGATCAACCGCCAGACCTTGCGCCAGGCCCTCGAGCTGCTCGGCCAGGCCGGCTGGAAGCTCAATGGCCAACGCCTGCTCAACAGCGCCGGGCAACCCTTGAAGCTGGAGCTGTTGCTGGTCAATCCGAACCTTGAACGGATCCTGCAACCTTATGTCGAAAATCTCGCCAGCATTGGCATCGAAGCACGCTTGCGCACGGTAGACCGGGCCCAGTACAAACAACGCCTGGACCAGTTCGACTTCGACATGATTCTGATGACCCTGAACCAGACCCTGAGCCCGGGCCTTGAACAATGGCTGTACTTTCACTCAAGCCAGGCCTCGACCAAGGGCAGCAAGAACTATGCTGGCGTGAAAGACCCGGTGGTCGATCACCTGCTCGACACCCTGCTGGCCGCCCAGAGCCGTGAAGACCAAGTGGCCGCCGCCCGCGCCCTGGACCGGGTGCTGCTGTGGCAGTACTACATGATTCCCAACTGGTATCTCGACAACCACCGCCTGGCCTACCGCAATCGCTTTGCCTTTGTGGCCACGCCGCCCTATACCCTGGGGCTCAACAGCTGGTGGATCAAGCCTTCGGAGAAAGCCCAATGATGCCAATGTCCCGCCTGCGCCTGAAGGCCTGCGCGCTGCTGCTGGCCTGCCTCGGTGGCCAGGCACTGGCTGCACCGCAACACGCCCTGACCCTTTACGATGAAGCGCCGAAATACCCGGCAGGCTTCAAGCACTTCGACTACGTCAACCCCGACGCGCCCAAGGGCGGCACCTTCCGCCAGGCCGGCTTCGGCGGCTTCGACAGCCTCAACCCGTTCATCAACAAGGGTGTTTCCGCCGATGACATCGGCCTGATCTACGACACTCTGATGACCCAAAGCCTGGATGAGCCCTTCACCGAGTACGGCCTGGTCGCCGGCAAGATCGAGAAAGCTCCGGACAACAGCTGGGTACGCTTCTACCTGCGCCCCGAAGCACGTTTTCATGACGGCCAGCCGATGCAGGCTGAAGACGTGGTGTTCACCTTCAACACCCTGATCAAGCACGGCGCACCGCTGTACCGCGGTTACTACGCCGACGTCGCCGAAGTGATCGCCGAAGATCCGCAGCGGGTATTGTTCACGTTCAAGCACAGCAACAACCGCGAGCTGCCGCTGATCCTCGGCCAGTTGCCGGTATTGCCCAAGCACTTCTGGGAAAACCGTGAGTTCACCAAGGGCAACCTCGAAGTTCCCCTGGGCAGCGGCCCGTACAAGGTCGCCGAGGTCAAGCCGGGGCGTTCGATTCGCTACGAGCGGGTCAAGGACTACTGGGGCAAGGACCTGGCGGTCAATCGCGGCTTTTACAACTTCGACGAGATGACCACCGACTATTACCGCGACAGCGCCGTCACCCTCGAAGCGCTCAAGGCCGGCCAGTTCGACTACCGCCTGGAAACCGCCGCCAAGAGCTGGGCCACCGCCTACGACGTGCCGGCCGTACGGCAGAAACGCCTGATCCTCGAAGAGCTGCCCAACGGTAACCCGACCGGCATGCAGGGCTTCGTCTACAACATCCGCCGCCCGCTGTTCCAGGATGTGCGGGTACGTGAAGCGCTGAGCCTGCTGCTGGACTTCGAATGGACCAACAAGCAGCTGTTCAACGGCGCCTACACCCGCACCCGCAGCTACTTCGAGAACTCCGACATGGCCGCCACCGGCCTGCCCGACGCCGCCGAACTGAAAATTCTCGAACCGCTGCGCGGCAAGATCCCCGACCAGGTGTTCACCCAGCCCTTCGCCAACCCGGTCACCGATGGCAGCGGCATGATCCGCGAACAGCAGCGCAAAGCCTACAAGCTGCTGCAGGACGCCGGCTGGCGCATCGTCGACGACAAGATGGTCGACGCCCAGGGCAAGCCAGTGTCGATCGAGTTTCTCCTGGCCCAGACCGAGTTCGAACGCATCCTGCTGCCGTTCAAGCGCAACCTCGCCGACCTGGGCATCGACCTGGTGATTCGCCGGGTCGATGTTTCGCAGTACATCAACCGCCTGCGCTCACGGGACTTCGACATGATCGTCGGCGGCTACCCGCAGTCCAACTCGCCGGGCAACGAGCAACGCGAGTTCTGGCAGAGCGCCGCCGCCGACAACCCCGGCAGCCGCAACTTCATCGGCCTGAAAGACCCGGCCATCGACACCCTGGTCGAGCAGTTGATCAACGCCGATTCGCGACAAAGCCTGATCGAGCATTCGCGCGCCCTCGACCGGGTGCTGCAATGGGGCTTCTACGTGATCCCCAACTGGCACATCAAGACCTGGCGCGTGGCCTACTGGAACCACATCGGCCACCCCAAGGTGTCGCCCAAATACGACATCGGCATCAACACCTGGTGGATCAAGCCGGATGTCGAGCCGGTGGTGCCGCTGAACCCGGCGCCCGAGGCGCAAGCGGCCGAAGGGGCGAAATAGCATGCTGGCCTATATCTTTCGCCGTTTGCTGCTGATCATCCCGACCCTGCTGGGCATCCTGATCATCAACTTCATCATCATCCAGGCCGCCCCAGGCGGCCCGGTCGAGCAGATGATCGCCAAGCTTGAAGGCTTCGAGGGCGCCACCAGCCGGATTGCCGGAGGGGGTGCCGAAGTCTCGGTGGCCGGTTCCAACTACCGCGGCGCCCAAGGCCTGGACCCGGCCCTGATCAAGGAAATCGAGCAGATGTACGGCTTCGACAAATCGGCGCCGGAACGCTTGTGGATCATGATCAAGAACTACGCCCACCTGGATTTTGGCGACAGCTTCTTCCGTGATGCCAAGGTCATCGACCTGATCGTCGAGAAGATGCCGGTGTCGATCTCCCTGGGGCTGTGGAGCACGCTGATCATGTACCTGGTGTCGATCCCCCTGGGCATCGCCAAGGCCACCCGCCACGGCAGCCACTTCGACGTCTGGACCAGCTCGGCGATCATCATCGGCTACGCCATTCCGGCGTTCCTGTTCGCCATCTTGCTGATCGTGCTGTTTGCTGGCGGCAGCTACCTGGACTGGTTCCCGCTGCGCGGCCTGACTTCGAACAATTTCGACGAGCTGAGCACCGCCGGCAAGCTGCTCGATTACTTCTGGCACCTGGTGCTGCCGGTCACCGCCCTGGTGATCGGCAACTTCGCGACCATGACCCTGCTGACCAAGAACAGCTTCCTCGACGAGATCAACAAGCAGTACGTGGTCACCGCCAAGGCCAAGGGCCTGAGCCCTAACCGCGTGCTCTACGGCCATGTGTTTCGCAACGCCATGCTGCTGGTGATCGCCGGTTTCCCGTCGGCGTTCATCGGTATCTTCTTCACCGGCTCCCTGCTGATCGAGGTGATCTTCTCCCTCGATGGCCTAGGCCTGATGAGTTTCGAGGCGGCGATCAACCGCGACTACCCGGTGGTCTTCGGCACCCTGTTCATCTTCACCCTGCTCGGGCTGGTGGTGAAGCTGATCGGCGACCTGACCTACACCCTGGTCGACCCACGTATCGACTTCGACAGCCGGGAGCACTGAGATGAACCTGTCACCTCTGAATCGCCGGCGCTTCGAGCGCTTCAAGGCCAACCGCCGCGGCTGGTGGTCGCTGTGGCTGTTCCTGATCCTGTTCGGCCTGAGCCTGGGCGCCGAGCTGATCGCCAATGACAAGCCACTGGCCGTGCGCTACGACGGCCAATGGTATTTCCCGGCGCTCAAGCGCTACCCGGAAACCACCTTCGGCGGCGAGTTCCCGCTGGAAGCCAACTACAAGAGCCCGTACATCCGCGAACTGCTCGCCGCCAAGGACAGCTTCGTGCTGTGGGCGCCGATCCCGTTCAGCTACCAGAGCATCAACTACGACCTCAAGGTCCCGGCCCCCGCCCCGCCGTCGGCGCAGAACTGGCTGGGCACCGACGACCAGGGCCGCGACGTGCTGGCGCGGGTCATCTATGGTTTCCGTATCTCGGTGTTGTTTGCCCTGACCCTGACCATCCTCAGCTCGATCATCGGCGTGATCGCCGGTGCCCTGCAGGGTTTTTACGGCGGCTGGGTGGACCTGGCTGGGCAACGCTTCCTGGAAATCTGGTCGGGGCTGCCGGTGCTGTACCTGCTGATCATCCTCGCAAGCTTCGTGCAACCGAATTTCTGGTGGCTGCTGGGGATCATGCTGCTGTTCTCGTGGATGAGCCTGGTGGATGTGGTGCGCGCCGAGTTCCTGCGCGGGCGCAACCTTGAGTACGTGCGCGCGGCACGGGCGCTGGGCATGCAGAACGGCGCGATCATGTACCGGCATATCCTGCCCAACGCGATGATTTCGACCATGACCTTCATGCCGTTCATTCTCACCGGCGCCATCGGCACCCTGACCGCCCTGGACTTCTTAGGCTTCGGCCTGCCGCCCGGCGCGCCGTCGCTGGGCGAACTGGTGGCCCAGGGCAAGTCCAATCTGCAAGCGCCCTGGCTGGGCATGAGCGCCTTCGCGGTGCTGGCCTTGATGCTCAGCCTGCTGGTGTTCATCGGCGAGTCCGCCCGCGATGCCTTCGACCCGAGGAAATGAGATGAGCAAGCAAACCTTGATCGAAGTCCGTGACCTGGCCGTCGAGTTCGTCACCGGCGATCAATCCCAGCGGGTGGTCGAAGGTGTCAGCTTCGACATCCGCCGCGGCGAAACCCTGGCCCTGGTCGGTGAAAGCGGTTCGGGCAAGTCGGTGACGGCGCACTCGATCCTGCGCCTGCTGCCCTACCCGCTGGCCCGCCACCCGAGCGGCAGCATCCTGTTCGAAGGGCAAGACCTGCTGACCCTCGACGAGAAAAAGATGCGGCGCATACGCGGCAACCGCGTGGCGATGATCTTCCAGGAGCCGATGACCTCGCTCAACCCGCTGCACAACATCGAAAAGCAGATCAACGAGATCCTCCTGCTGCACAAGGGCCTGCGCGGCAAGGCGGCCACCGAGCGCACCCTGGAGCTGTTGGCGATGGTCGGCATACCCGAGCCGCACAAACGCCTCAAAGCGCTGCCACACGAGCTCTCAGGCGGCCAGAGGCAGCGTGTGATGATTGCCATGGCCCTGGCCAACGAGCCTGACCTGCTGATCGCCGACGAACCGACCACGGCGCTGGACGTCACCGTGCAGTTGAAGATCCTCGAGTTGCTCAAGTCCCTGCAGGCACGCCTGGGCATGGCGCTGCTGCTGATCAGCCACGACCTCAACCTGGTCAAGCGCATTGCCCACCGGGTCTGCGTGATGCAAAAGGGCCAGATCGTCGAGCAAGCCGACTGTGATGCACTGTTCCGCCACCCCAAACATCCCTACACGCAGATGCTCCTCGGTGCCGAGCCCAGCGGCGGCCCGGCCGGCAACCCGCCCGGCGCGCCGATGCTGCAGGTCGAGAACCTGCGCGTGTGGTTCCCGATCAAGAAGGGTCTGTTGCGACGCACCGTCGATTACGTCAAGGCGGTGGACGGCATCAACTTCGACCTGCCCCAGGGCCAGACCCTGGGCATTGTCGGCGAAAGCGGTTCGGGCAAGTCGACCCTGGGGCTGGCGATCCTGCGCCTGCTGGGCAGCCAGGGCAGCATCCGCTTTCAGGGCACGAGCCTTGAGCACCTGACCCAGCAGCAGGTACGCCCGCTGCGCCGGCAGATGCAGGTGGTTTTCCAGGACCCGTTCGGCAGCCTCAGCCCGCGCATGTGCGTCAGCGACATCGTCGGTGAAGGCCTGCGCATCCACCGCATGGGCAGCGCCGCCGAGCAGGAGCAGGCAATCATTGCCGCCCTGCAAGAGGTCGGCCTTGATCCGCAGGCGCGGCACCGTTACCCGCACGAGTTCTCTGGCGGCCAACGCCAGCGCATCGCCATTGCCCGGGCACTGGTGCTCAAACCGGCACTTATCCTGCTCGATGAGCCGACCTCGGCCCTGGACCGCACCGTGCAGCGCCAGGTGGTCGAGCTGTTGCGCTCATTGCAGAGCAAGTACAACCTCACCTACCTGTTCATCAGCCACGACCTGGCGGTGGTCAAGGCGCTCAGCCACCAGTTGATGGTGGTCAAGCAAGGCCAGGTGGTGGAGCAAGGGGTGGCGGCGGACATCTTTGCCGACCCGCAGCATGCGTATACCCGGCAGTTGCTGGAGGCGGCGTTTCTGGCGCCGACGCCGGCCTAGTCGCGTCGCCTGGATTACGCCCGCTTCGCGCTCGATCGCTGGCAAGCCAGCTCCCACAGGAGCCAGTGCATCCCTAGACCCTGAAAACAAAAAAGGCCGCATAAGCGGCCTTTTCTGTTTCAAGCATCCAGCACTCAGTAGCGAGTGATATCCGCTTTGGCTTCCAGCTGCTTGCGGTATGCCGCGAAGTCCTGCTGGCCGGCGCGCGAAGCGAGGAAGCGGCGGTAGCTCGCTTTCTCTTCTTCAGTGGCCGCTGTGCCTTCGTTGACGCCGTTCAGACGCAGTACCACCAGGCTACCATCGTTAAGGGTGACGCTGGCGTACACCGGCTTGTCCTTGGCTTCAGGCTTGCTCATACGGAACAGTGCCTGCAGCTCGACCGGGTCGATACCGTCCTGGCTACGCGATACCGCTTCCTGAACCTTCCAGGCCTGACCGTCCTGGCTGGCCGCCAAGGCAATCTTGCCGTCGCGCAGACCGGCGATCAGGGCATCGGCCTTGGTCTTCAGGGCAGCAGTCGCCTGCTCTTTGGCCAGGTGCTTGCGGATGCTCTCGGAGACCACTTCAAGGCCCAGTTGCTCAGGCTTGCGGTGTTCCTTGACGCGCAGCACCACGATGGTTTCCGGATCCAGCTCGATCGCCGTGCTGTTGGAGCCTTCTTCCAGCACTTCAGTGCTGAATGCCGCCTGGATCACCGCGCGGTTGGCGGTGATGCCTTCGCCGCCTTCACGACCGAACGCTGGCGAGGTATGTACCTTCAGGCCCAGTTCCTGCGCCGGCTGGGCAAGGTCGGAGGCTTCGAAGGCCGAGTCTTCCAGCTGCTTGGTCACTTCGACAAAGCGCTGTTCGACCTGCTGGGTTTTCAGCTCACGGGTCAGCTTGTCTTTCAGGCTGTCGAAGCTTGGCACTTCAGGCGCCTGCACATCGAGCAGCTTGATCAGGTGGAAACCGTATTCGGTACGCACCGGGCCCGAGACCTGGTCCTTGTTCAGCGCATACAGCGCGTCTTCGAAGGCCGGATCATAAACGCCCTGGCCGGCATAACCGAGGTCACCGCCATTGCTGGCCGAGCCCGGGTCCTGGGAGAACTCCTTGGCCAGGGTGGCAAAGTCTTCGCCCTTGGCCAGGCGCGCCTGGATTTCTTCGATCTTGGCCTTGGCCTGCCCCTCGTTCACCTTGTCATTGATTTCAACAAGAATGTGCGCGGCATGCCGCTGCTCGGCCAGGTTGGCGATTTCTTTCTCGTACAGCGCCTTGAGCTCGTCCTGGTTGACTTCAACCTGGTCGAAGAACGCGGATTTCTTCAGCTCGATGTAGTCGATGACGACCTGGTCGGGGCTCATGAACTCCTTGGCGTGTTCGTCGTAGTGCGCCTTGATCTGCTCGTCGGTAACCTTGACCGCGGCCGGATCGGCCTTGAAGGTCAGCGAAGCGAAATCACGGGTCTGTTTTTCCAGACGGGCAAAAGCGTCGACCTGGTCGTCGGTAACAAAACCGCTGCCGGCAAGGCCGGTGCGCAGTTGGCCGATGAGCATTTCCTGAGCCAGCATTTCGCGGAACTGCAGACGGCCGTAGCCCATCTGGCGAATGACCTGGTCGAAGCGCTCGGGGCTGAACTTGCCGTCCACCTGGAACTCAGGGGTTTGCAGGATCAGTTGGTCGAGGGCAGCTTCGGAGAAAGCGAACTTGGCGTCTTCGGCGCCTTGAAGCAGCAACTTGCGATCGATCAAGCCCTTGAGCGCGGCTTCACGCAGCATTTGCTCGTTGAGCATGGCCGGATCGAAATCCTTGCCCAGCTGTTGCATCAGCTGTCGACGTTGCATGTCGACGGCCTGGCTCAGCTCGTTCTGGCTGATCTTGTCGCCATTGACCTTGGCAGCGTCCTGGCTGTGGGTGGTGGCCTGGAAGATGGCATCGAAGCCGGTCAGTGCCATCAAGGCTACGATGACACCGATGATGGTCTTGGCAATCCAACCTTGTGAATTGTCCCTGATATTCTGCAGCATGCGTCCCCCAGAAACGGTTGTACTGAATGAACCAACCGTGGAGCGTGGGTAGAGTCCTGATAGAAGAAAGGCGCATCCGAGGATGCGCCTTCTCGTAACTGGCCGAGCGCCGGGAACCTGGTATCAGGCCTCCCGGCGCTCGGCAGCCGGACCAGGCGTGAGCCCGGCTCGGTTAGGCGTGAGCCTGAAGGAAGCGACTTAGTTGACGGCTTCTTTCAGAGCCTTGCCAGCCTTGAAGCCAGGCTTCTTGGCGGCAGGGATTTCCAGAGTCTTGCCGGTTTGCGGGTTGCGGCCGGTGCGAGCTGGACGGTCGGTGACCGAGAAGGTACCGAAACCTACCAGTACCACGGAGTCACCTGCCTTCAGGGCGCCGGTGACGGATTCGATTACTGCGTCCAGCGCTTTGCCAGCGGCAGCTTTCGAAATATCAGCAGATGCGGCGATAGCGTCAATCAGTTCCGACTTGTTCACTCTAAGTCCCCTTATATCTCTATTGAGTTTGTTTCTAAGTATGTAATGAAAAGCTAAACGAGCGCTGGGTGGCCTGTTGACACTTAAGTGCCGCTTTATAACAAGGGCCTGAAAATACTGTCAAGAAAGCCCCCCAGCCAAATACGTACTAATGTGTGCTGATTCTTTCCTTGGAATCGCTGTCGCGCTTTTCATCCTTGGCGACAATCTCCGGAGCCACATCGGGCAAGGGCTCCGGGGCGTATTGCAGCGCAATTTGGAGGACTTCGTCAATCCATTTGACCGGTTTAATCTGCAGATCCTGCTTAATATTCTCAGGAATTTCCTTCAGATCACGCACATTCTCTTCCGGAATGATCACCGTCTTGATTCCACCCCGGTGAGCGGCCAGCAGTTTTTCCTTCAAACCACCGATTGCCAGCACCTGACCACGCAAGGTGATCTCGCCGGTCATGGCCACATCGGCACGCACCGGGATCTGGGTCAGGGCCGAAACCAGGGCGGTGCACATGCCGATACCGGCACTTGGACCATCCTTGGGCGTGGCGCCTTCGGGCATGTGGATGTGGGTATCGCGCTTCTCGTGGAAGTCGGCAGGAATCCCCAGGCTGCGGGCGCGGCTGCGCACCACGGTTTGCGCGGCAGTGATGGACTCGACCATGACGTCACCGAGCGAGCCGGTCTTGATCAGCTGACCCTTGCCCGGAATCACTGCAGCTTCAATGGTCAGCAGTTCGCCGCCCACCTGGGTCCAGGCAAGGCCGGTGACCTGGCCAACCTGATCCTGCTGCTCGGCCAGGCCGTAGCGGTACTTGCGCACGCCCAGGTAGTGCTCGAGCTGCTCGCCAGTAACCTTCACCGCCACCTGCTTGAGGCCGGCGTGCTCCTTGACCACCTTGCGGCAGATTTTCGCGATCTGGCGCTCCAGGCCCCGCACGCCGGCTTCGCGGGTGTAGTAGCGGATGATGTCGCGGATCGCCGAGACGTCGATCTCCAGCTCGCCCTTTTTCAGGCCGTTGGCCTTGATCTGCTTGGGCGACAGGTACTTGACCGCGATGTTGATCTTCTCGTCCTCGGTGTAACCCGGCAGGCGGATGACTTCCATCCGGTCCAGCAAGGCTGGCGGGATGTTCATCGAGTTCGAGGTGCAGAGGAACATCACGTCCGAGAGGTCGTAGTCGACCTCCAGGTAGTGATCGTTGAAGTTGTGGTTCTGCTCGGGGTCGAGCACTTCCAGCAACGCCGAGGCCGGATCGCCGCGCATGTCGCTGCCCATCTTGTCGATTTCGTCGAGCAGGAACAGCGGGTTGCGTACGCCAACCTTGGTCATTTTCTGAATCAGACGACCGGGCATCGAACCGATATAGGTACGGCGGTGACCGCGAATCTCGGCCTCGTCGCGCACGCCACCGAGGGCCATGCGTACGAACTTGCGGTTGGTGGCACTGGCGATCGACTCGGCCAGCGAGGTTTTACCCACGCCAGGCGGCCCGACCAGGCACAGTACCGGACCACGGATCTTTTTCACCCGTTTTTGCACTGCGAGGTACTCAAGGATGCGCTCCTTGACCTCCTCCAGGCCGTAATGGTCGGCGTCGAGAATTTCCTCGGCCTTGGCCAGGTCCAGACGCACCTTGCTCTGCGCCTTCCACGGCACCTGCACCAGCCAGTCGAGGTACGAGCGCACCACAGTGGCTTCGGCCGACATCGGCGACATCTGCTTGAGCTTGTTCAGCTCGGCCTGGGCCTTGGCGTAGGCGTCCTTCGGCAGGCCGGCAGCGTCGAGACGCTTTTTCAGCTCCTCGACTTCGTTGTGACCTTCTTCGCTGTCGCCGAGCTCTTTCTGAATGGCCTTCATCTGCTCATTCAGGTAGTACTCGCGCTGGCTGCGCTCCATCTGTTTCTTGACCCGGCCACGGATACGCTTCTCGACCTGCAGCAGGTCGATTTCGGCATCCAGCAGCGCCAGCACGTGTTCGACACGAGCCGACAGGTCGAGGATCTCGAGGATTTCCTGCTTCTGCTCGATCTTCAGCGCCATGTGCGCTGCCATGGTGTCGACCAGGCGCCCGGGCTCATCGATGCTGTTGAGCGACGACAGGACTTCAGCCGGGACTTTCTTACCCAGCTGAACATATTGTTCAAATTGTGACAGCAAGCTGCGGACGAAGACTTCAGACTCGCGCTCGGCAGCCTGGGATTCGTCGATCAGCGAAACTTCGGCACGAATGTGGCCGTCGACTTCGTTGAAACGCTCGACCGCACCGCGCTGTTCGCCTTCGACCAGCACCTTGACGGTGCCATCGGGCAGTTTCAGCAGTTGCAGGACGGTGGCAATGGTACCGACGCGGTACAGGGCGTCTTCGCCTGGATCGTCGTCAGCGGGGTTCTTCTGGGCCAGCAGGAGAATCTGCTTCTCGCCCGTCATCGCGGCCTCAAGGGCCTCGATGGACTTCTCGCGCCCCACGAACAGTGGGATGACCATGTGCGGATAGACGACGACATCGCGCAATGGCAAGAGAGGCAAGTCGAGGGTGGTCTTCATGATTTCGCCTCTACAGCGGCCTTATGGCCGGAAACCGATGGATTTTGAGCGTGGAGTTAATGTGGGGGCAGGCCCGCAAAAAAACAAGCTCTGCGACAGGAAAAGCAAAGGGGCCCGAAGGCCCCTTGCTTGAATCGAGCCGCGTGGCGACTCAGACGTCGGGTGCAGCCTTGGCTTGCGGCTCGCTGTTCTCGTAGATCAACAGCGGCTGCGAAGAACCATCGATGACGCTCTCGTCGATCACCACCTTGCTGACATCCTTCTGCGAAGGAATCTCGTACATGGTGTCGAGCAGGATGCCTTCGAGGATCGAACGCAGGCCACGGGCCCCGGTCTTGCGCTCCAGGGCCTTGCGGGCCACGGACTTGAGCGCATCACTGCGGAACTCCAGGTCCACGCCTTCCATTTCGAACAGCTTGGCATACTGCTTGGTCAGGGCGTTCTTCGGCTCGGTCAGAATCTGCATCAAGGCAGCTTCGTCGAGCTCGTCGAGGGTCGCCAGAACCGGCAGACGACCGACGAACTCCGGAATCAGACCGAACTTGACCAGATCGTCAGGCTCGACTTCACGCAGCGACTCGCCAACCTTCTTGCCTTCCTGCTTGCTGCGTACTTCGGCACCAAAGCCGATGCCGCCGCGAGTGGAACGCGCCTGGATGACCTTTTCGAGGCCCGAGAACGCACCGCCACAGATAAACAGGATGTTACGCGTATCGACCTGCAGGAATTCCTGCTGCGGGTGCTTGCGGCCACCTTGCGGCGGTACCGAAGCGACCGTGCCTTCGATCAGCTTGAGCAGCGCCTGCTGCACGCCCTCGCCCGAAACGTCGCGGGTGATGGACGGGTTGTCCGACTTGCGCGAGATCTTGTCGATTTCGTCGATGTAGACAATGCCCATCTGGGCCTTTTCCACGTCGTAGTCGCACTTCTGCAGCAGTTTTTGAATGATGTTCTCGACGTCCTCACCCACGTAACCGGCTTCGGTCAGGGTGGTGGCATCGGCGATGGTGAACGGTACATTCAACAGACGCGCGAGGGTTTCGGCGAGCAGGGTCTTACCCGAGCCCGTCGGACCGATCAGCAGGATGTTACTCTTGCCGAGCTCGACGTCGTCGTTCTTCTTGTCGCGTTGATTCAGGCGTTTGTAGTGGTTGTACACCGCTACCGCCAGTACCTTTTTCGCACGCTCCTGACCAATGACGTACTGGTCCAGGATGGTGCTGATTTCTTTCGGCGAAGGCAGTTTATGCGCGCTGCTCTCGGCCTGGGCTTCCTGCACCTCCTCACGGATGATGTCGTTGCACAGGTCGACGCACTCGTCGCAGATAAATACCGAGGGGCCGGCAATCAACTTGCGCACTTCGTGCTGGCTTTTGCCGCAGAAGGAGCAATAGAGCAATTTGCCGTTGTCCTCGCCGTTACGGGTGTCAGTCATTCGATCGATCCAATCCGGTAGGCTTGCAACACAAGATGAAGGCAATTGCGGGCTTTTTCAAGTCCGCAGGTAGGCGCAATGCGCGCCCGCCTGCTCTGGCACCCGGATTCAGGAGGCCAGTTGCCGCTTGTCGTAGACCGAGTCGATCAGGCCGTATTCGGCTGCGCGCTCGGCGCTCATGAAATTGTCGCGCTCAGTATCGCGCTTGATGGTCTCCAGGTCCTGACCTGTGTGGTAGGCCAGCAGCTCGTTCAGACGCGACTTGATGGAGAGGATTTCCTTGGCGTGGATCTCGATATCCGTGGCCTGGCCCTGGAAACCGCCCAGTGGCTGGTGAATCATCACCCGCGAGTTCGGCAGGCAGTGACGCTTGCCCTTGGCACCTGCGGCCAGCAGGAAGGCGCCCATGCTGCAGGCCTGGCCGATGCAGATGGTCGAGACGTCCGGCTTGATGAACTGCATGGTGTCGTAGATCGACATGCCGGCAGTCACCGAACCGCCCGGCGAGTTGATGTAGAGATGGATATCCTTGTCCGGGTTTTCCGCTTCAAGGAACAGCATCTGCGCCGCTACCAGGTTGGCCATGTAGTCCTCTACCGGGCCGACCAGGAAGATCACCCGCTCCTTCAGAAGGCGCGAGTAGATGTCATAGGCGCGTTCGCCACGAGCGGATTGCTCGATAACCATCGGGACCAGGCCGCCTGCGGCCTGGATGTCAGAGCTCTGCTGATAATAAGAATTGCGGGACATGTCCTGCACTCACTCCCAAATAGTCATGTCTTGAATACGCACAAGCCAGCTCGAAGGCTGGCTTGTGGTGTTTTCCTACGAAGCTGGCGTATTACTCAGCGGCGGCAGGTGCCTGGGCTGGTTTTACGGCTTCTTCGTACGAGACCGATTTGTCGGTCACAGTCGCTTTCTGCAGAACAGTATCCACAACTTGTTCTTCCAGCACAACCGAACGGACTTCGTTCAGTTGCTGGTCGTTCTTGTAGTACCAAGCGACGACCTGCTCAGGCTCCTGGTAAGCCGAAGCCATTTCCTGGATCATTTCGCGAACGCGGTCTTCGTCCGGCTTCAGTTCGTTCTGCTTGACCACTTCGGCGACGATCAGGCCCAGCACGACGCGGCGCTTGGCTTGCTCTTCGAACAGCTCGGCCGGCAGTTGCTCAGGCTTGATGTTGCCACCGAACTGCTGAACGGCTTGAACGCGCAGGCGGTTCACTTCGTTTTCCAGCAGGGCTTTCGGGACTTCGATCGGGTTGGCAGCCAGCAGGCCGTCCATTACCTGGTTCTTGACCTTGGTCTTGATCGCCTGACGCAGTTCACGCTCCATGTTCTTGCGAACTTCGGTGCGGAAACCTTCCAGGGTTGCTTCCTTGATACCGAACTGGGCGAAGAACTCTTCGGTCAGCTCAGGCAGCTTTGGCTCGGCAACACTGTTGACGGTAACGGTGAACTCGGCGGCTTTGCCAGCCAGGTCCAGGTTCTGATAGTCCTCGGGGAAGGTCAGGTTCAGAACGCGCTCTTCACCGGCCTTGGCGCCGACCAGGCCTTCTTCGAAGCCCGGGATCATGCGGCCGGAACCCAGTACCAGCTGGGTGCCCTTGGCCGAACCGCCAGCGAACACTTCACCGTCGACCTTGCCGACGAAATCGATGTTCAACTGGTCTTCGTTCTGGGCAGCGCGGTCAGCGGCTTCGAAACGCACGTTTTGCTTGCGCAGCACTTCGAGCATGTTGTCCAGGTCGGCGTCAGCCACTTCGGCGCTCAGGCGCTCGACGGCGATCGAGTCGAAACCGGCAACGGTGAACTCAGGGAATACTTCGAAAATGGCGACGTATTCGAGATCTTTGCCCTTTTCGAACGATTTTGGCTCGACGGCAGGGGCGCCAGCCGGGTTCAGCTTCTGCTCGACCACGGCTTCGTAGAAGGAAGCCTGGACCAGGTCGCCGAAGGCTTCCTGACGGGCTGCGTCTTCGTAGCGCTGACGGATCACGCTCATCGGCACTTTGCCAGGACGGAAGCCTGGGACCTTGGCGCGACGGGCAGTCTGTTGCAGACGCTTGTTGACTTCGGTCTCGACGCGCTCGGCCGGAACGGCGATGGTCATGCGGCGCTCGAGAGCAGAAGTATTTTCAACAGAAACTTGCATGGATATTCCTCGTTGCACAGACGTTAGCCGGCGATACCCGACTCCAGAATCAAGGGCAAGCATTCTAGTGGCTCAAAGACCAGAAGTCACCCCGTTCAGGACGACGGGAAAGTACGCCGGTCCATTTAATTCAAAGACCCCGGCAAAAACCTTGCCCAAGGCCGCTCAACACACGCAGCCCCTGGCCTGGACGCCACAGCTGAAGCCATGATGATCCAGCCCCTGGGCTGCATAAAATCTTGTCAAAACACTACAAATCCGAGTTGCAGCGTTACGAATCCTGTTCGATTTCGTTGAACTCGCAATACTCTTCCCACGCCATCCCCAGCGCCTCGGCAACCTCGCGATGCACCTCAAGGCGCAGGGCCGCAAGCTCCTCGTCGGACTCGGCAATCAGTTGCAAGGTCAGCTCCCAGGGTTCGACCCCCTGCTCCTGCGCGGCATCCTCGAAGGCCCAGAGGACCTGCTGAGCCTGCTCGTGCTCGCTGAGCCCGGCAATTTCCTCACGCATCTGCGGGTTGGCGTCCAGATAGCGCTGCAAGGCTACAGCCTGACGTTCCGGTGAAATCATGGTGTTTTTCCTTTTCGCAACCGGACCCCCGACTGCTGTTTCAACCGGCTGAAATTTATCAGCTTTTCGTCGATTGTCACCAGGCCGTCAAAACATGCATGAATAATCCACCCCGATTGTCGGAAATTTCATGAACAATGGGGGGTGGGCCGTTGTCTAGGAATAGCTTGCCCACTAAGCTAGCAACGTGCCACATCGTTAATACGATTCATTATCGCTTGGCACCTCCTGCAAAATCACAGCGCCCATGCAAGGAAGTACCCGTGCTGATCAAACTCATCTCTGGCTGTTGCCTGGCACTTTGCTGTTCCCTCGTCAGCGCTACAGTGCTGCAAACCTCCTTCGATCAAGACGCCCGCTACTCGATCGTGAGCGTGTCGGGTGATCCTTCCCAGCGCACTGTAATCACCCAGCGTGTCGGCATCAGCGGGACCAGCTACAGTGCCCGCCAGTTCGATTGCAGCGCACGCACAGTACGCTTCATGGGCTCGGGATCTTCGCTGGAGGACCTTCAGGACGCCGAGGCCGACAACGAGCTCACTCCGATCTTCAAAGGCTCACTGTCCAGAGCCATCAGCCAGGTAGTCTGCGACGAAAGCGTGCAAGCAGGCACTGCGGCAGCTGGGCCGCCCGGCAAATCCGCTCACGGCCAGCCGGTGACCAGCATTTCTCAATAACAATAATTATCAATTGATAATCATTCTCGCTATAATGGGCGTCCGTTCCGCTTTACGCCGGCCACGCACCCGATGGACACCCGCCCCGCTACACCTGGACTGAATACGTGCCTGAGCACCCTGTACAACGACCATCACAATTGGCTGCACCGATGGCTACGCAATCGTATCGGCTGCCCGGAACATGCCGCCGACATTGCCCACGATACCTTCCTGAGCATCCTCGGCTCCAAAGACCTGTTCAGGATCCGCGAACCCCGCTCGTTTCTCTCGACCGTGGCGCGGCGACTGATGGCCAATGTCTATCGCCGCCGCCTGGTCGAGCAGGCGTACCTGGAAACACTGGCCAGCCTGCCTGAAGCAGTTGAACCGTCACCCGAAGTCCGCGTGCTGGCACTTGAAGCTCTGACCCTGCTCGATCGCATGCTCGACGCCCTGCCGGCCAAGGTCCGCGAAGCCTTCTTACTGTCGCACCTGCAGGGCCTGAAGATCGCCGAAATCGCCGAACGCCTGCAGGTCAGCAGCCGCTCGGTAAAGCTGTACCTGGTGCGGGCCAACCAGCATTGCTTTTTTGCTGACCAGCCATGACCCCCTCCCCCTTTAACCCGCGTACTACTCGCGAAGCCGCACAGTGGCTCACCGAAACCATGGAAGGCGCACTCAGCCCCGAGCAGCAGCGGGCGCTTGAGCAGTGGCGCGCCGCCCATCCGGACAACGAACGTGCCTGGCTGCACATCGAGGCCCTGCGTCGACGCATGGCCGGGCTGGAGCCACATGCCGGCTACCAGAGCCTTTCCCGGGGCAGCCAGGGCCGCAGTCGCCGGCAAGCGCTCAAGGCACTGGCGGTGCTCGGCCTGTTCGGCTGCGCCGGGCAACTGGCCTATCGCAACGTCTGGCAGCCGGGCCCGGAACTGACCTACCGCAATGGTGCCAGCGCCCCACAACACATCGAGCTGGAAGACGGCAGCCAATTGACCCTCGACGCAAGTACCGAAATCACCGTGCTGTTCGACAGCCGCCAGCGGCGCGTGCAACTGCTCGCCGGGCGCCTGTTGATCCGCAGTGGCCACCCCTCGAACGCCAATCAACGCCCGTTAAGCGTTTACACCGTACATGGCCAGGTACGGGCATTGGGGACGCGTTTTAGTGTCGAGCTGCAAGAGCCAGCCACGCAGGTCGAGCTGTTCGACGGTGCAGTCGAGGTGCAGGCGCGGCAATTACCCGCCAACCCCCTGCGCCTGGCTCCCGGGCAGCGCGCGCGCTTCACCCCGACCCGCATCGAACCGGCCACCGGCACCTCGGCCGAACCGGCCTGGAGCAAGGGCTTGCTGGTGGCCGACAACATGCGCCTGGATGCCTTTGTCGAGCAACTCAGCCGCTACCGGCCTGGCCTGTTGCGCTGCAGCGACGAGATCGCTGCGTTGCGTATCTCCGGCGTTTATCCGCTGGCCGACACCGATGCGGTGCTCGACGCCCTGCCCCTGTCATTGTCCGTGCAGGTGCTGCGGCGCTCACGCTACTGGGTTACGTTGAGTCAGCGCTAGACGCCACTTACGGCGCCAGCTCAATGCTCACCTGGTGGTGTTTACCCGCCGTTACCCGTACCTGCGCACCAAACACCTGGGCAATGCGCTGCTCGCTGAGCACCTGGGCCGGCGCGCCGCTGGCGCAAAGCCGGCCGCCTTCGAGCAGCCAAAGGCGGTCGCAGTAGCGCGCAGCCAGGTTCAGGTCGTGTAACACACAGACCACGGCAATACGCGGCGAACGGGTCAGCGTGCGCAACACCCGCATGAGGTTCTGCTGCTGGCCGATATCCAGGGCGCTGGTGGGTTCGTCCAGCAACAGCAGGCAGCCGCGACCATCGTCCCAGGCGTCAGTCAGCGGGCTGATTGCCAATTGGTTCATGGCCCGGGCAATGGTTACCCGCTGCAGCTCGCCGCCAGACAGCGACAACACTCCCCGGCCAAGCAAGTGACGGACATCCAGCGCATCGATAATGCCCGGGCACGGCTCGCCAGGGTGCTGCTGACCGAGACGAATGAATTCTTCGACCCGCCAATCGAAAGCACTGTCCATCTGCTGCGTCACCAGCGCGCGCCGGCGCGCCAGTTTCCCGGGCAAATAAGCGGGCAACGCTCGACCGAGCAACTCGACCTGCCCGCCCGCCGGTTGCAGGTAACCGGATATCAACGACAACAGCGTGCTTTTGCCCGCGCCATTGGGGCCGATCAACCCAAGAAGCTCACCTGCCCTTATCTGTTCGCTGAACGGCGCCAGGGCAAACGGCTGTTCCAGGCTGACATTGATCAGTTCAAGCATGTCAAAACTCCCGCACCTTGCGACCGAGTAACAACCAGAGAAAGTACGGCCCGCCAATAATGCTGGTGACCAGGCCGACGGGAATCTCCGCCGGGCTGGTAAGACTGCGTGCCAGGGTATCGGCGACCAGCAACAGGATCGCGCCACAGAGCATCGACGCAGGAATCAGCAAACGGTGGCCGGGGCCGAAATACAGGCGCAGGCAATGCGGCACCAGCAGGCCGATAAAGCCGATGATGCCGCTCAGCGCCACGCACAGCCCCACACCCAGCGACGAAGCCAGCACCACGCGGTTTTTCAGCCGGTCGCCATCCAGCCCGGCGGCGTGTGCAGACACCTCGCCCAGCTGAAACAAGTCCAGATCGCCCGCGCAGCGCGCCAGCACCCACAAGCTCAGGGGCAAGACCAGGGCGGCCACCGATACGGTCGACCACTCGGCGCTGCTCAGGCTGCCCATGCCCCACAAGCTCAGCTGGCGCAACTGCTCCTCGCTGGCGACAAAGGTGAGGATGCCGCCCAGGGCACCGGTCAGGGTGTTGATGACCAAGCCGGCCAGCAACAAGGTGATGGTCGACTCGCGCCCTTTGTAGCCGCGGCCAATACGAAAAATCACCAGGGTCACCAGCAACGCGCCAATAAAGCCTGCGAAAAACTGCCCATAAAGCTCCAGCCCGGCAAAGCGGCCGTTGAACAGCACGACCCAGATCGACACCGCCAGCCCGGCGCCGCTGGCCTGGCCGAGCAGGGTCGGGTCGGCCAGCGGGTTGCGAAACAGGCCTTGCATCGCCGTGCCGCCCACCGCCAGGGTCGAGCCCACCAGCACTGCCAGCAGCAGACGCGGCAGGCGCACTTCGCTCCAGACCTGCCACTCCAGGGCGGTGGGCAGATCACCGAACACAATCCGTGGCGACAAGCCGATACTACCGACCAGCGAACACACCACCAGCAGGGCGCACAACCCTACCAGCATCAGCATCAGTATCGGCAGCGAGACGCTGCTTGCGCGCCTCATGGAAACAGCGCTCCTGCGTCCTGGCGTAGCTGCAGCATGGCCTGCACCGTGCGCGGCCCGAGGTTGAGCAGCGCCTGGTCATCGACCTGCACCAAGCGCCGATGCTGTCCGGCCGGGGTATGGGCCAGGCCGCCCAGTTTCCACAGGTTGTCTTCACCCCCAAGTGCCGCCAGCCCGGCGCGGCTGACGATGACGAAATCCGGCGCCAGCGACACCATGGCTTCAGCCGCCACTTGCTTGTAGGCATTGAAGGTCGCGCAATTTTCGATCCCCGCCTGCGCCAGTGCCGCCTGAGCTTCGGTGCCTTGCCCCATGATCAGCGGCGTCATGCCGGCATGATTGAAAATGAACAGCGCCTTCGGTCCTTTGAGCGCCGGCGTCTTGGCCAACTGCCCAGCCAACTGGCGCTGCTCATCAAGCAACGGTTGCGCCTGCGCCTGTAGGTTCATGGCCGCCGCCACCTGCTCGATCTTTGCCGGGATATCGCCGACACCCTTGCCGCGGGCAATGCTCAGCACTTCAAGCCCCAGGCCGCTCAACTGGCGCAGCACAATAGCCGGACGGGCAGCATCGCTGATCAGCAGCCGTTGCGGCTTGAGCGCCAGCACCCCTTCTGCCGAGAGCTGGCGCATGTACCCCACCGACGGCAGGTTGGCGATGGCCGGCGGAAAGCGACTGGAATCATCGCGCCCGACCAGGCGCGAAGTACCGCCCAGGCGCTCGACAATTTCCGCCAGATCATTGCCAATCACCAAGGTGTCAGCGGTTTCGGCCTGCACGGTCATGACCGCACAGGCCGCCAGCACGCCAAGCAGCAAAGCCTTCATCGCGCCGCCTCCAGGGCATCCAGCCACTCACGCCAGGCCGGTTGTTCAGGCTGCCCCGCCGGACGACGAGCAAAGACCTGGACAATCAGACGCTGCTCGGCATCAAAAAACTCGAGGCTGGTGACGCCGCCGACCTGGTTCGGTTTGTAAACCCGCCAGATCTGCGCATCCGGCGCATCGGCGATCCTGAAGCAGGTAGCCGCCGCCTGGTCACTGGCAGGCATGTCGAACAACAGCTCGGCAGCCGACTCGCGCATGCCTGTCAAACGCCCGGTAAAGATCTGCACACTACCGGCGCTGTAGACGAACAGCATCAGCTCCAGCGCGCTGGCGGCCAGCTCACGGAACATCGCCACCGGGCTGGCCTGCGAAAGTTGCCGGGCAAAATCCGGGGCGACCAGGGCGTTACCTTCGTAACGGGTCAGGCCGTGGCGCTTGAGCAGGGCAAAGTGCTCATGGACGTTGGCCATCGCCGCCCATTCCTCAACAAGGCCGGGCACCTGCAGATCACGCTTGCTGAACGAAGGCGGCTCGCTGAAAACTGCCGGCTTGTCGATGCACCGCTCATACAGTCCTGCCCAGCCGGCCATCGACGACTGCTCGGTCGAGGCCAGGCGCAGCAGCACTTTGCCGTGGCGATCGAAGAGACTCAGGCGGTAGCCACCGGCATCATGAGCCATGCCGATCCAGTACCAGGCACGCAGATTCAAGCGCAGGTCCAGGCCGTCCTCGCCAATCACCAGCCCCGCTTCGCTGATATCGTCGGATTGCGGATAACGCCCCAGTTGTTCGATCACGGCATGGTTAGCCGGCGTACACGTGCGCACCAGGCCCAGGCTATGCAGCTGTGCGGCTACCTCCACGGCGGGCAGGTCCAGGCACAGCGGGTTTAATCCGCTTTCAGTCAGTTCAGTCATGGCTAATTCCTTGTAATGAAGGCTTCAATGGGCGGGCTGGTCGCAACCACCCGCGTCGGTAACCAGGGCGGCGCCCTCGGCATCCGCGCTCGGCAACATCCAGACGTAGTCGGCGTCGCTGGCGCTCAGGCGATGATCCTGCTCAGCGATCACCAGTACTTTCAGCCCCGGGTCACTCGCCCCTTGCCCCAGGTATTGCGGGGCGCCCAGGCTTTTGAGCGTGTGCAGCACACCCGCCAATAGCAGTCGCGGCGCCTGGGCGTTATCGAGCACCTGCGCCATGCGCTGATCGCGGGCGTGCTGGATCGCCAGCATTGCATTCATGCGCGCGGCATCGATCTGCCCGCAGTGCATCTGCCTGATCTGCTGGCGTTGGCGGGCGGCGATGGCGGGCGACGGGAACAGACCGTCGGGGTTGGCTGGCGCTGTTGCCATCAGACGCTTGCGCTCGGCGCCCGACAGGTTGCCGGCCAGCAGTGCCGCTGGCGCTGGCATCAGCGCTGCCATCAGCGTGCCGTACTGCTCCCAGCTCCAGCGCGGGTCCCAATGGATGATCTGTTGCAGGCGCTGGCTACGCACCTGATTGCCCTGGCCCAGCCAGGCCTGGACTTCGGCGACCGGGCGCTGCTGGTCGCTGTCGAGCATCTCCAGGACCACCGCCCCCTGGGGCCGGCGCTTGGCCAGGTGGGTCGCCAGCCATTGCTCGATCAGATGATGGGCGAAGTTGTCGTGCACTTCGCCGACCATCACCGTGTGCGCTGGCGCCAGCTCATCAAGCAGTTGCGTCGGCGAAACCTGCTTGCCACTGCCCAACTCGATGATCGCGCCCCATTCGGGAATATGGCTTTCGACCCGGGTGTAGGCGCTGTCGGCCACCGGCGCATTGACGCTGGCGCAACCGACGAGCAGCGCCAGCCCTGCCCCTATAAAAGAAGACTTGAACATGAAGGGTCCTGTCAGTATTCGAGGGTGAAGCCGAACGAGGTGGTGCGGCCACGGCCGTTGCCCTGGTCCATCACCGCCGACATCAGGTAGTCCACCGAGGCGCTGTTGTTGTAGACCTTGTTGCCGACGTTCTCGACGTTGAAGAACAGGCTCAGGTTGTCCTGCACCCGGTAGCTGCCGTACAGGTCCCAGATCACCCCGGTGGAGTTGGATTTTTTCGTCTCGTACCAGTCCCAGCTGGTTTCCGACGGGCCGGCGTACTCGCCACGGGCGCCCAGCACCAGGCGTTCGTCAAACCAGCGGGTGCCAAGGTCGAGGGTCCAGAAACGGTCCGGCTGACTGTTAATGTCTTCCAGCTCGATGCCGGAGGTGGTCGGCGACTTGGTCGTGGCCTTGGTCCACGACAGATTGGCGTAGAAGAAGCCGGCGTCGTAGCGCCCTTCCAGCTCATAGCCGCTCATGCGCACTTCTTCCGGCCAGTTGACCCAGTTCATCTTCGCCGACTCTTCGCCGTCGTCATCAAGGATGTCGAACGACTGCGGGGTGATGTAGCCATCGATCTTGCTGATAAAGCGGTTGATCTTCAGTTGCCCGTAGTCGTCGTTGCTGAACAGCCCGGCGCGGCTGAAATTGACCCCGAACTCGTAGTTGGTCGAACGTTCCTGACGCAGGAACGGGTTGGCGCCGACACCATCGGCGTCGCTGGCATCGGCCTCGAGCGGCACTTTTTCGAAGAACATTTCCTGCACCCGCGGCGCCCGCGAAGTGCGCGACCAGCTGCTGTAGAGCTGCATCCAGTCATAAGGCTTGACTGCGAAGCCCACCCGCGGGTTGAAGCTGTGTTCACGCCGGGTGATATCCACGTCACCGCCATCGATGCCGCGGCACTGGCCAATGATCGAGCACTTGGGCACATGGCCGCTGACCTTGTAGCCGTCATAGTGGCCGGCCAGGGTCAGGGCATAGATGTCGTAGTTGAATTCCAGGGTGCTGAACAGGCTATGGGTAGCCTGCTTGCCTTCGGGGTTGGCGCCGCGTTTCTCCGGGGTCTGGGCAACGAAGTCGTCGGTGTAGTAACGCGCGCCATTGCTCCAGCTCGCCTCCACCGGCCCAAGATTGAAACGACTGACGTTGGTCAGGTCAAAGCCATGGGCGTCGTCGCGGGTTTTGCGGCCAATGTAGTGGGACTCTTCTACCGGCGGGTACTCAAGCTCGGTCTTGTTCTGGTAGGCATTGACCGTGAGGTTCACCCATTCGCTGTAGGGCGTGTAGGCGTACTTGGCGCGATAGGTCTCGTTGTCCAGTTGCCAGGGGTAGTTGTGATAGAACTCGTTGCGGTACTTCACCCCGCTCAGGTCAAGGCGGTGCATGTCGTTGGGCTGCAGGCGCAGTTTGAGCAAGCCGGAGCGTGGGTTCTGCTTGGTGGTGTCGTATTCGTTGGACTGGCCGTTGGTGGTCTTGTACTCGCCGGTCTGGGTGCTGCTCACCGCGGCGACCAGACCGTAGACACCCTCGACATCTTCCGGACGGGTGCGGGCACCGGCGGCAAACATGCGGGTGTTGCCGTAGCCGTTGTTACCGGTGCGATAAGTCGTGCGCAGGCCTACACGGTGGTCTGGCTTGACGATGTCATCGATATCGAAGGTACGAAAGTTCGCCGAGCCGCCCAGGGTGTTGGCACCTTCGGCGCCGTCCACCGAACCACGCTGTACATCGACCCCGGCCAGCAGGTTGGCGTCGACAAAGGCCATCGGCCCACCCGAGCCGTGTCCGGCATTATTGCGAAAGGTCTGGGTGACGCCATCGATCATGGTGTTGACCCGGCCCAGGCCGGCCAGGCCACGAATGTTTACCGACACCCCCGGCTGGCTGCGCGAGTGCAAGGTGTAAGTACCGGGTATCGAGCGCACCACACTGTTGAGGTCCTGGCGCTCGGCATGCACTTCCCGGCTGCTCTGGATTGCCCCGGGCCGCTCGGCCAGGGCGCCGACCATGGTCGGCCCGACTTCAAGGGCGCTGTCGCTGCGTTCGTGCATGCGCAGCACGTAGGTATGATCCTTGAGCCGCTCAACCCACAGGCCAGTGCCCATCAGCAGCAGGTCGAAAGCCTCCTTGAGGGTGTACTCGCCGCTCAGGCCCTGGGTGCTGCGGTTCTCGCTGAGTTGCGGATCGAAGGTGAGGATCACCCCGGTAGCGGTGGCCAACTGGTTTAAGGCCGGCGCCAACTGCCCTGGCGCAATTTCATAATGCTTGCGCAGCGGCGCCTGCTGGGTCGCGCCTCTTTCAGCGGCATTGGCCAACGACCAGGCGCTGCTGCCGCCCGCCAAAGCCAGTGCGGTCAGCGCACTGCAGGCAATCTTGCGTGCAGCGTTTTTGTTGTTTGGCTGCAGCCGCTGAACGGCGGCCGGCTGTGTGCTCTTCACGAGGCGCTCCCTTGCAGATTGAAATGATCTTGTAGGAGAGGTCACGCGAGGGAAGCAAAAAGGGAAATGAAAATCAGTTCCATCTGAAACTATTTTCTATTTGGCCGGAAACCAGCAGGCAGGAATCAGACCCTGGAAACGAAAAAAGCCGCACAAGGCGGCTTTTTCGAGGCTTTCTCGCGCTTCAGTGAAGGGCGGTGAAAGCTTGGATGGTGCGGACGAAGAGACTCGAACTCTTACAGCTTGCGCCGCTGGAACCTAAATCCAGTGTGTCTACCAATTTCACCACGTCCGCATGAAGCGTTTAAAACAAAGGCGCCGGATTTTCATCGGGCGCCTTTGGGAATATGGGGTGGACGATGGGAATCGAACCCACGACCACAGGAATCACAATCCTGCGCTCTACCAACTGAGCTACGTCCACCATATTGCATGTGCCGCTTTGCACCTGTCAAAGCTGCTTTTGAAACATTCACGCGCTTCAGCGAAGGGCGGTGAAACGTTGGATGGTGCGGACGAAGAGACTCGAACTCTTACAGCTTGCGCCGCTGGAACCTAAATCCAGTGTGTCTACCAATTTCACCACGTCCGCATGACGCTTTTAAAGCAAAGGCGCCAGACTTTCATCAGGCGCCTTTTGGAATATGGGGTGGACGATGGGAATCGAACCCACGACCACAGGAATCACAATCCTGCGCTCTACCAACTGAGCTACGTCCACCATATTGCAGTTACCGCTTTACTTGTGCCAAAGCTGCCGATTGGCGCACCCGGCAGGACTCGAACCTGCGACCATCCGCTTAGAAGGCGGATGCTCTATCCAGCTGAGCTACGGGCGCATATTTAATCTGCTTTCTGTGACGATTACAAATTAACTTTTAGCCGTACCGAACAAGCTAAAAAATCTGCTCATTCTGCCTGACCTTGCTAACCAGTGCTAGGCTCTGCCCGACAAGTGCGACGAATGTTATAGCCGAGCCTAAAGGTCGTCAACTCTTTTCTAAAAAAAATTCATTTTATTTAAGGGCTTAGGGCAATTGCCGGACCAAGCGCCTTTGCCCTCGGGCCCCTTCATGCGAGAATGCGCGCTCTTTTTATTCCCTCTCGATGGTTAATCACGCGTCATGACTGCACACCTTATCGACGGCAAGGCGATCGCCGCCAGCCTGCGCCAGCAGATCGCCCAACGTGTCGTGGAGCGTCGCCAGCAAGGCCTGCGTACGCCTGGCCTGGCGGTGATCCTGGTCGGCACCGACCCCGCTTCTCAAGTCTATGTCTCGCACAAGCGCAAGGATTGCGAAGAGGTCGGCTTCAACTCCCAGGCCTTCGACCTGCCCAGCGATACCACGCAGCAAGCCCTGACCGAGCTGATCGATCGCCTCAATGACGACCCGAACATCGACGGCATCCTCCTGCAACTGCCATTGCCGGCGCACCTGGATGCCTCGCTGCTGCTCGAGCGCATTCGCCCCGACAAGGACGTCGATGGTTTCCATCCGTATAACGTCGGCCGCCTGGCCCAGCGTATCCCGCTGCTGCGCCCGTGCACGCCAAAAGGCATCATGGCCCTGCTCCAAAGCACCGGCCAGGACCTGTACGGCATGAACGCGGTGGTCGTTGGCGCCTCCAACATCGTTG
The DNA here is from genome assembly GCF_044743505.1 of Pseudomonas sp. NPDC087612. NCBI lineage: Bacteria > Pseudomonadati > Pseudomonadota > Gammaproteobacteria > Pseudomonadales > Pseudomonadaceae > Pseudomonas > Pseudomonas sp. NPDC087612. Next base: position 118,422 of record NZ_JBIUWO010000012.1, on the reverse strand, counting down.
GCCGGCCGATGGCCATGGAACTGCTGCTGGCCGGTTGCACCGTGACCGTCACCCACCGCTTCACCAAGGATCTGGCCGGTCACGTCGGCCGCGCCGACCTGGTGGTAGTGGCTGCCGGCAAGCCGGGCCTGGTCAAGGGTGAGTGGATCAAGGAAGGCGCGATCGTCATCGACGTCGGCATCAACCGCCAGGAAGATGGCAAGCTGGTGGGCGATGTGGTCTACGAGACCGCCCTGCCCCGCGCCGGCTGGATCACCCCGGTACCGGGTGGCGTCGGGCCGATGACCCGCGCCTGCCTGCTGGAAAACACCCTGTATGCGGCCGAAGAGCTGCATAAGTAAGTGCTGATGGCGGGATAAAAAACGGCACCTGTGAAGGTGCCGTTTTTTTGTGCCTGTGTGGTTACTTGCGCGCAGCCTCCCAGGATTTGAGCAGCTCGCTGTAGCTCACGGTCTCGCCCTGGGGCTTCTCGTTGGCCAGTTTCGGCTTCGGCGCACCGGGCTGATCAAACCAGTACTGGGCATCTTTCTCCGGATTGAGCTTCGGCGCACAGGTGGCCTGGGCCTTGGAACGCTCCAGACGAGCAAGGATCGCGTCCTGATCCTTGGCCAGGCCGTCGAGCGCCTGTTGCGGGGTTTTCTCGCCACTGGCCGCCTCGGCAATGTGGCTCCACCACAGCTGAGCCAGGCGCGGGTAATCCGGCACGTTGGTGCCGGTCGGGGTCCATTGCACCCGCGCCGGGCTGCGGTAGAACTCCACCAGGCCGCCGAGCTTGGGCGCAAGGTCAGTCATGGCCTGGGAGTTGATATCAGACTCGCGGATCGGCGTCAGGCCGACGATGGTCTTTTTCAGCGAGACGGTCTTGGAGGTGACGAACTGGGCGTACAGCCAGGCCGCCAGGCGTTGCTTCTCCGGGGTCGACTTGAGGAAGGTCCAGGAGCCGGCGTCCTGATAACCCAGCTTCATGCCCTCCTCCCAATATGGCCCCTTGGGCGACGGCGCCATGCGCCACTTCGGCGTGCCGTCGGCGTTCATCACCGGCAGGCCCGGCTTGGTCATGTCGGCGGTAAAGGCTGTGTACCAGAAGATCTGCTGGGCGATGTTGCCCTGGGACGGTACCGGCCCGGACTCGGAGAAGGTCATGCCCTGGGCCTCGGGCGGTGCATAGGCGCGCATCCAGTCGACATATTTTTGCGTGGCATACACCGCCGCCGGGCCGTTGGTATCGCCGCCACGGGTGACACTGGAGCCGACCGGGTGGCAGTCCTCGACGCGAATCCCCCATTCGTCCACCGGCAGGCCATTGGGCAAGCCCTTGTCGCCGCCGCCGGCCATGGAGAACCAGGCGTCGGTGAAGCGCCAGCCCAGTGACGGGTCTTTCTTGCCGTAGTCCATGTGCCCGTAGACACGCTTGCCGTCGATTTCCTTGACGTCCTCGCTGAAAAACTTGGCGATGTCTTCATAGGCCGACCAGTTCACCGGCACGCCCAGTTCGTAGCCGTACTTTTCCTTGAACTTGGCCTTGAGGTCGGGGCGGTCGAACCAGTCGGCGCGGAACCAATAGAGGTTGGCGAACTGCTGGTCGGGCAGCTGGTAAACCTTGCCGTCCGGCGCGGTGGTGAAGGAGATGCCGATAAAGTCCTTGAGGTCGAGGGTTGGCGAGGTGTAGTCCTTGCCTTCATTGGCCATCAGGTCGGTGATCGACTCAGTCTTGCCATAACGAAAGTGCGTACCGATCAGGTCGGAATCATTGACCCAGCCGTCGTAGATGTTCTTGTCCGACTGCATCTGCGTCTGCAGTTTTTCTACCACGTCACCTTCTTGCAGCAGGTCGTGGGTCAGCTTGATCCCGGTGATCTCGCTGAAGGCCTTGGCCAGCACCTTGGACTCGTATTCATGGGTGGCGATGGTTTCCGACACCACGTTGATCTTCATCCCGCGAAACGGCTCGGAAGCCTTGATGAACCACTTCAACTCTTCGAGCTGCTGCTCGGGAGTCAGGGTCGAAGGCTTGAACTCGCTGCCGATCCATTTTTTCGCGGCATCTTCGTAGGCATCGGCCCAGGCGCTGGCGTGAAAGCTGCCCAGCACCAGCAGGGCTGCCAGGGTCAAATGTCGCCGGTTCTTGTTGTTGTCGAACATTGTGATCTCCCGATTGAGTATTTTCACCCAGGCGCGCCGATTGCCCTCGGCTACCCCCAGCGCATCACCACCAACAGCCAGGCCAGGGACAGCAGCGAGGCCACCCACAGGTTCCAGTCGCTGAGTCCGATTACCAGCAAATGCAGGTAAGCGCTGCCCAGCAAAGCAATGAACAGCCGGTCGCCACGGGTGGTGGCAATCGGCAGAAAGCCGCGACGCTCGACGCATGGCCGGCGCAGCTCGTACACCGTCATGCCCAGCAGCAACAGGCCGATCGCGGCGAAGAAGATCGCCGTCGGCAGGGTCCAGGCCATCCAGTCCATAGCGCGCTCCTCAGACCCGGCCCAGGGCAAAGCCCTTGGCCACATGGTTGCGGACAAACCAGATCACCAGCATGCCCGGCAGAATGGTCAATACCCCGGCGGCGGCCAGCACGCCCCAGTCGATCCCCGAGGCCGACACCGTGCGGGTCATGACCGCGGCAATCGGCTTGGCATTCACCGAGGTCAGGGTGCGCGCCAGCAGCAATTCGACCCAGGAAAACATGAAGCAGAAAAACGCCGTGACGCCGATGCCGGAGCCAATCAGCGGGACGAAGATCTTCACGAAGAACCGCGGGAAGCTATAGCCATCGATGTAGGCGGTTTCGTCGATCTCCTTGGGCACCCCGGACATGAAGCCCTCAAGGATCCACACCGCCAACGGCACGTTGAACAGGCAGTGGGCCAGGGCCACGGCAATGTGCGTATCGAACAGGCCAATGGAGGAATACAGCTGGAAGAATGGCAGCAGGAACACCGCCGGCGGTGCCATGCGGTTGGTCAGCAGCCAGAAGAACAGGTGCTTGTCGCCCAGAAACCGGTAGCGCGAAAAGGCATAGGCGGCCGGCAAGGCCACGCTCAGCGAGATCACTGTGTTCAGGCACACGTAGTACAGCGAGTTGATGTAGCCGCTGTACCAACTGGGGTCGGTGAAGATCACCCGGTAGTTGTCGAAGGTGAAGTTCTGCGGCCACAGGGTCAGGCCGCCGAGGATCTCGGTGTTGCTCTTGAACGACATGTTCAGCAGCCAGTAGATCGGCACCAGCAGGAACAGAATGTACAGCAGCAGCGCCAGCGTCTTGCGCAGGTTCATGGGCGGCCCCTACTGTTTGTCGGCGTGGGTCATGGCGGTATAGAACAGCCACGACACCAGCAGGATGATCAGGAAGTACACCAGCGAGAACGCCGCCGCCGGCCCCAGGTCGAACTGCCCCACGGCCATCTGCGTCAGGGTCTGGCTGAGGAAAGTGGTGGCATTGCCAGGCCCGCCACCGGTGAGCACGAACGGCTCGGTGTAGATCATGAAGCTGTCCATGAAGCGCAGCATCACCGCGATCAACAGCACGTTCTTCATCTTCGGCAACTGAATATGCCGGAACACTGCCCAGGCCGAAGCGCGGTCGATGCGCGCCGCCTGGTAATAGACATCGGGGATAGCGCGCAAGCCGGAGTAACACAGCAGCGCCACCAGCGAAGTCCAGTGCCAGACATCCATCACCAGCACCGTGACCCAGGCGTCCATAGTGTTGGCGGCGTAGTTGTAGCTGATGCCCAACTGGTTGAGCGAAGCGCCCAGCAGGCCGATGTCGGCGCGGCCGAAAATCTGCCAGATGGTGCCGACCACGTTCCACGGGATCAGCAGCGGAATGGCCATGACGATCAGACACAGCGACGACCAACGGCCCTTGGTCGGCATGGTCAGGGCGATGGCGATGCCCAGGGGGATTTCGATCAGCAGCACGCAGGCCGAATAGATGAACTGGCGCAACAGCGAGTCGTGCAGGCGCGGATCCTGCAGCACCTGGCGGTACCAGTCGGCGCCGACGAAGTAGCGACTGGACTGGTCGAAAATGTCCTGCACCGAGTAGTTGACCACGGTCATCATCGGCACCACAGCGCTGAACGCCACCAGCAGGAACACCGGCAGCACCAGCCACCAGGCCTTGTTGTTGGGCACTTTGTTCATGGCCGGGCCTCCAGCAGTACGTCATCGGCATAGAGCATCAGCCACTGCGCCGGAAAACTGATCCAGGCCTGGCCCTCGGGCAGCGTGCGGTCCTCGCCCAGGCGCACTTTGAGCGGCACGCCTTGCAGGTCGAGGCTGAGAATCTTGTAGGTACCCAGGTCTTCGACATCCACCACCCGGGCGCTGAAGCCTTCGTCGAACGGGGTGTCCCAGACCTGGACGAATTCCGGGCGGATGCCCACTTGCAGGCGCACGGCACTGGTCGCAGCCAGGCGCGCCTGCAACTCCAGCGGCAACGCCAGGTGAATGCCGGCAAAACCGACACCACCAGGCTGCACCTGCACCGGGATCAGGTTCATCCCCGGGCTGCCGATGAAATAGCCGACGAAGGTATGGCGCGGACGCTCGAACAACTCGCGCGGGGTGCCGAACTGGACGATCTGGCCGCCATACATCACCGCGATCTTGTCGGCGAAGGTCGAGGCTTCGAGCTGATCGTGGGTGACGTAGATCATGGTGATATTGAACTGCTCGTGGATCTGCTTGAGCTTGCGCCGCAGCTTCCACTTAAGGTGCGGGTCGATCACCGTCAGCGGCTCGTCAAAGAGGATCGCCGAGACGTCGTCGCGCACCAGCCCACGGCCCATGGAGACCTTCTGCTTTTCATCGGCGCTAAGGTTGCGGGCTTTTTTCTTCAGCAGGTTGCCGAGATCGAGCACCTCGGCGATCTCGGCCACCTTGCTGGCAATGCGCGCTTCATCCAGGCCCTGGTTGCGCAGCGGGAAGGCCAGATTGTCGAACACCGTCATGGTGTCGTAGACCACCGGAAACTGAAACACCTGGGCGATGTTGCGCGCCTGTGGCGACAGTTCGTTGACCACCTTGCCATCGAACAGTACCTGGCCGTGGGACGGGCTGAGCAACCCGGAAATGATATTGAGCAAGGTCGACTTGCCGCACCCCGACGGGCCGAGCAAGGCGTAGGCGCCGCCCTGCTCCCAGACATGTTCAAGCTCACGCAAGGCATAGTCGTCCGCGCCCTGGGGGGCACGGCTGTAACTATGGGCCAGCTGCTGCAGACGAATTTCGGCCATCAGGCGACCCTCGTTTCACGCAAGCCCGGGGCCTGCACCAGTTGCCCGGCGGGGTCGAAGACAAACAGCTTGTGGGTGGGGATGAACACCCGGATCGGCGCATCGACGTGGTACTCGTGCACCCCTGGCAAGTGCAGGACCAGGCGAAAGTGCTCGTTGCGCACATGCAGGAAGGTTTCCGAGCCGCTGATTTCGGCCAGCTCCACCAGCACCGCCAGCTCCAGGTCATCGTCGTTGGACGGCACCAGGCTGATATGGCTCGGACGCACGCCAAAGCGGTAGTCGCCATCGCCGATGCGGCGCAGGTCGGCGTTCATGGCGAAATGCACAGCACCGGCAAAACTCACTTCGTTGCCGTTGATACGCCCGGGCATCAGGTTGATCGGCGGTTCGGAAAACAGCTCGGCGGCCAGCACCGTGCGCGGCTGGTGGTAAACCTGAGCAGTGGGCCCGCTCTGGACGATGCGCCCTTCATGGAGGATGGTGGTGGTGCCGCCCAGGGCCAGGGCCTCGTTGGGTTCGGTGGTGGCGTACACGGCAATGCAGTGGCGCGCGGCGAACAGCTCGCGCATCTCCTGGCGCAGCTCTTCGCGCAGCTTGTAGTCAAGGTTCACCAGCGGCTCGTCGAAGAGGATCAGTTCGGCATCCTTGACCAGTGCCCGGGCCATGGCCGTGCGTTGCTGCTGGCCACCGGAAAGCTCCAGCGGCAAGCGCTGCAGATACGGTTCGATACGCAGCATCTGCGCGGTCTGCTGGACCTTCTCGCGGATCAGCGCTTCGCCCATGCGCGCCTGGCGCAAGGGCGAGGCGATGTTCTCGAACACACTCAAGGTCGGATAATTGATGAACTGCTGATAGACCATCGACACGTTGCGCTGGCGCACCGGCCGGCCGGTGACATCCTCGCCATTCATCAGCACCCGGCCGCGGTCCGGCCGATCAAGCCCGGCCATCAGGCGCATAAGGCTGGTCTTGCCGGCCAGGGTGCGGCCGAGCAGCACATTGAACGAGCCGGGTTCGAAGCGCAGGCAGGCATCGTCGATGCACAGCTGGTTATCCACGGTACGGCTGACATGCTCAAGGGTGAGCGACATGGCGCGGCCTTCTTGTTGTTAGCGGACAGGCGCCTGCTATAGAGCGAGATTCATGCCAGCGCTGGCCAAGCCGTTGTCGGCAAAGGACTTTCAGCAGATTGTGGCTTTGCCCAGGTTCACTCCTGAACACAAATGAACAACCTTCACTGCACGGTTGAACAGCCGCGGCATTGACAATGAACAGGACTGAACAACACTGGATCACACAAAAACAACAACACTGCCGCCGGCAGAGGACGGGCCCATGGCCGCATCCACCAGCGCCCATGCGCAACTGATCCAGGCGTCCTGGCAGCGCTGCCGCGCCTACGGCCTGGACCACCAGTCGCAACCGCAGTTCGGCGACGCATCTGCTGTGCAGGTCAGCGAGCTGCTCGAACGCCAGCACTCGCTGCTGGGCACCACTCGCGACGAGGTGCTGCCGCAGTACGCGCACCTGCTGGGTAACTCCAGCTACCTGATCATGCTCAGCGACGATCACGGCCAGTTGCTCGATGCCTGGGGCACCCGGCGCTTTATCGACCCGCGCCAGCGCCACGGCTTTGTCGCCGGTGCCTGCTGGCGCGAGCAAGGGGTGGGCACCAACGCCATCGGCACCGCCCTGGCCATCGGCGAGGCGGTGCATGTCAGCCAGGACGAACACTTCCTCAAGCTCAACCGCTTCATGGCCAGCGCCGCCGCGCCGCTGTTCGATGCCGAGCGCCAGCTGATCGGCGTGCTCGATGTGTCCAGCGACAGCTACCTGCCGACGGCGCAAACTCAGGGCCTGGTACGGATGATGAGCCAGAGCCTGGAGAACCGCCTGATCCTGGCGCGTTTTGCCGGGCACTACCAACAGCTGAGCTTCAACACCGGGGCCAACAACCTCGACAGTCAATGGGCCGGGCTGCTGGTGTTCGATGACCAGGGCCGGGTGCTGGCGGCCAACCGTCGGGCTGACAGTCTGCTTGGGCAGAACCCACTGCAATTGAACCTGGAGCAGTTGTTCCGCACGCCGCTGGCGCAACTGTTGGCCCACCGGGCTGACCAGCCATTTGCGCTGCAGGTGGCCGGGCGCAACCGCTTCCATTGCCTGCTGCATGCCCCCACAGCATCACCCACAGCAGCGCTCAACCGCCCGCAACCAAGCTGCGATCCGCGTATCGACAAGGCCCTGCGCCAGGCCGGGTTGCTGCTGGAAAAAGACATCCCGCTGTTGATCGAGGGCGAAACCGGCGCCGGCAAGGAGGTCTTTGTCACTGCCCTGCACCGCGCCAGTAGCCGCGCCACGCAGCCATTGATTGCGGTGAACTGCGCGGCGATTCCGGCCGATCTGGTCGAGTCGGAGCTGTTCGGCTACGAGAAAGGCGCGTTCACCGGCGCCCACCACAAGGGCAACATCGGCCTGATCCGTAAAGCCGACCATGGCATTTTGTTTCTCGACGAAATCGGCGACATGCCGCTGCCCACCCAGGCACGCCTGCTGCGCTTTCTGCAAACCCGCAGCATCCAGCCACTGGGCAGCGGCGAACCGACGCCGGTGGATATCCGCGTGGTCTCGGCGACCAACCACAACCTCGCCGAACAGGTGCGCCTGGGTCATTTTCGCCAGGACCTGTACTACCGCATCGCCGGCCTGAGCCTGATGCTGCCACCGCTGCGCGAACGCAGCGACCGCCTGGCCCTGATCGAACAGCTCCACCAGCAGTACCGCGAACCGGGGGCACCGACGCAATTGCCCGGCAAAGTGCTGGAACTGCTGCTTCAGCACCCCTGGCCGGGCAACCTGCGACAACTGGCCAGCGTGCTGCAGGTGGCCCTGGCGTTGGCCGGCGAACGGCCGATTGCCGTGGAGCACCTGCCCGACAGTTTCTTTGCCGACCTGCCTGAGGCCAAGCCCGCCGCGCCAGTGCTGGCCACGCCGGCAAACACTGACGATCTCGGCCAGCGCCTGCGTGCCCTCAATGGCAATATCTCGGCCCTGGCCCGGGCCCTCGGCATCAGCCGCACCACCCTGTACAAGCGCCTGCACACCCAGGGCCATACCGGCGCAGTTGACGAACGCCTGGGCTGATGGTCAGATGCCTGCCAGTTTCAGGTGCCTGCCGCCGCCGTGCGTCAGGTGAAACGGGAAGCCGGTGCGTCGTTATCGACCAGTCCGGCGCTGCCCCCGCAACGGTAAGCGAGTGAAGCATTCAACACGCCACTGTGCCCACAGGCACGGGAAGGCGAATGACTTTACGCCTCGCAAGCCCGGAGACCGGCCTGAAGCCCCACGACTGCATGCAGTCACTTAGGCAAACCTGCGGAGGGCGGGCACGAGCCGGCTGCCTGGCGCGTGTTGGCCGGGGCCCTCCTGTGCGCTTCGCGAATATTTTTCGAGAAGTCCATGACAGCAACAACCCCCAAGCGTCGCCGCGGCCGCCTCGCCGAAGAGCAAATCCAGAGCAAGCCGGAGTGGTCGCAGATCCCCGAGCATACCCGCCATGTGATGCTCTGCACCGGCCCGCGCTGCGTACAACGCGGTGCCCTGCCACTGTGGAAAGTCCTGCGCCGCGAGCTGCTGGTGGCCAACCGCATCGAAACCACTGACGGCGTGCTGCTGACCCGCAGCCATTGCCAGTTCCCGTGCAACCTCGGCCCGGTGCTGACGGTATATCCGGACCGCTGCTGGTACCGGGTAGCCAACGCCGAAGACGCTCAGCGCCTGGTGCGTGTGCACCTGATCGACGGCCAACCGGTGCCCGAGTTGCTGCTCAACGGCCAGGGCTCATGAGGGGGTTGGGCGCCAGCGTGCTGGCCCTGTTGAGCAGCAGCGCCATGGCCCTGGACTATCAGAACTGCGGACACACCTGGCAACTGCCACAGGAGCGCCCGCAACGCATCCTGGCCCTCAACCAGCACGCCGCCGACCTATTGCTGGCCCTGGACGCCGGCCCGGCGCTGGCCGCCGTCAGCTATATAGATGATGACGCCCAGGCGTTGACCAGCGGACGCTATCGCGGCGTCCCCCTGCTGTCGCGTCGCTACCCGGCAACCGAGGTGGTCTATGCCCAAGGTTACGACCTGCTGGTCGGCGGCTTTGCCAGCGCCTTTCGTGACCGCGACGGGGTCGCCCCGCGCACCACCCTGCAGGCCAACGGCATCGCCAGCTACCTGCTGGAAAACGCCTGCGCGCCAGCGCCGGAAAACGGCTTTGCCGCCATTGAACAAGACCTGCGCAGCCTTGGCCACCTGTTGCAGCGCGAGGCCCGGGCCAGCCAGTTGATCACCCGCCAGCGCCAGGACCTGGCCGCCGCCAAAACCATCGCCGGGCACAGCCCGCCGCTGTCGGTGTTCTACCTCGACAGCGAGGTCAACGGCCTGCAAAGCGAAGGCAAGCGCGGTTTCATCACCCAGTTGATCGACGCAGCAGGCGGGCGCAACCTGTACGCCGAGGTGGAGCTGAACCGGGTTACGGTCGATGCCGAGCGCCTGCTGCGCGCCGATCCTGACGTGATCATCCTTGCCGATGCGGTGTGGTCACCGGCCGCCGGCAAGCGCGCCTACCTGCGCCAGCACCCGGCGCTTTCGCACCTGCGCGCGGTGCGCGACGACCGCCTGATCGACCTGCCCTTCAGCCATATCGTGCCCGGCGAACACAGCGCCCGTACCGCCCTGACCCTGGCGCGCCAACTGCTCGCCTTGAAGCAACAGCGGCCTTGACCCGTCGCAGCAGAATCCGCTGCCAAACCCACTATTTCAGCTTTACCGGCTGAGCACCCAATGCGCTTCAGCCGGGATTTATCGTTGATCACGTCGACAATAAGCACACAGCCAACCCCGGATGCGTGCCTCGATGCAAACAACAAATACAGTCTTGATGATCCGCCCGGCGCGGTTCGCCTTCAACCCGGACACCGCCCTCAACAACCGTTTCCAGCAAGCCCTGCTCGACCCGCAGCAGGCACAGCAGAAAGCGCTGGAAGAGTTCGATGGCTACGTCGATACCCTGCGCCAGCACGGTGTCGAAGTGCTGGTGGTGCAGGACACCCCGGCGCCGCACACCCCTGATTCGATCTTCCCCAACAACTGGTGGAGCAGCCACGCCGACGGCAGCCTGGTGCTCTACCCGATGGAGGGCCAGAACCGCCGCCTGGAGCGCAGCAAGGGCGTGCTCAAAGTGCTTGAAGAGCGCTTCGCCGTCCGTCAGACCATCGATCTGAGCCCCTTGGAACAGCAGAGTATGTATCTGGAAGGGACCGGCAGCATGGTCCTCGATCGCGAACACCGGATCAGCTACGCCTGCCACTCCGGGCGCACCCACACCCAGGCCCTGCGCCTGTTCGCCGAACAGCTCGATTATCGCCTGTGCCTGTTCCACGCCGTCGACCGCCACCAGGCACCGATCTATCACAGCAACGTGATGATGAGCGTCGGCCGCGGGCTCTCGGTGGTCTGCCTGCAGGCGCTGCCCGAGGCCGATGAGCGTCGCGCCCTGGAGCATTCGCTGCGCGACACCGGCAAGGACATCCTGGCCCTGGACTTCGACCAGCTCGAAGGCTTTGCCGGCAACATGCTCGAAGTCCACGACAAGCAAGGCCAGCCACTGCTGGTGATGTCGCGCAGCGCCTGGCGCTCGCTCACCCCAGAACAACGCCGGCAGGTCGAGCAGCACAGCCACCCGGTGGTGGTGAACATCGACCATATCGAGCGCATCGGCGGCGGCAGCGCGCGCTGCATGCTCGCCGAAGTGCACCTGCCTGTCCGTCACTGATTACAACAAAGGAGTTCACCATGACCCGCTATATCGACGTTACCGACCTCAGCCGCCTGGTGGCACGCAAAGGCCTGAGCACCTGCATCAGCGAGATGGCCGAGTACATCCGTGAGGACTACCTGCGCTGGCACGACTTCGAAAAATGCGCGCGCCTGGCCAACCACTCGGCCGACGGGGTGATCGAGCTGATGCCGGTGTCCGATGCCAACCTGTACGCCTTCAAGTACGTCAACGGCCACCCGAAAAACACCCAGCGCGGCATGCTCACAGTGATGGCCTTCGGCGCCCTGGGCGACGTTGATAGCGGCGCGCCGGTGCTGCTTAGCGAGATGACCCTGACCACCGCCATCCGCACCGCCGCCACCTCGGCCCTGGCCGCGCGCTACCTGGCGCGCAAAAACAGCCGCAGCATGGCGCTGATCGGCAACGGCTCACAGAGCGAGTTCCAGGCCCTGGCCTTCCATGCCCTGCTGGGCATCGACGACATCCGCCTGTATGACCTGGACCCTGCGGCCAGCGCCAAGCTGGTGGCCAACCTCGCCGCCTTCCCGGCCATCAAGGTCAGCGTTGCCGGCTCTGTCGCCGACGCGGTGCGCGGCGCCGATATTGTCACCACGGTGACTGCCGACAAGGCCTACGCCACCATCCTCACCCCGGACATGATCGAGCCTGGCATGCACCTGAATGCCGTCGGCGGCGACTGCCCGGGCAAGACCGAACTGCACCGCGAGATCGTCGAGCGCGCCCGGGTGATCGTCGAGTACGAACCGCAAAGCCGCATCGAAGGCGAAATCCAGCAAATGCCTGCCGACTCGCCCACCACCGAATTCTGGCAAGTGGTCAACGGCCAGGCCGCCGGGCGCGAAAACGCCGAGCAAGTGACCCTGTTCGATTCGGTCGGCTTTGCTCTAGAGGACTATTCGGCCCTGCGCTATGTGCTGGACGTCGCCAAGGCCCTGGACATCGGCAGCGAGATTGCCCTGGTGCCGGAGCTCAAGGACCCGAAAGACCTGTTCGCGCTGCTGCGCGCCCCGGTTGCAGACCTGCAGAAAAAACGCGCCTGAGGCCGACCGATTCTGCCGCGCCGCGGTGCGGCAGATCGGAAACCGCTGCACACGAAGCTCAAACAGGAGGTGCTCCAGCCGATTCGGCTGCCATTCACGCGTTAACAGCAAAATCCGGCAGCCGACGCCGGCGCAAACGACACAAAAAAAACGTCGTCATCGCGCATTCTGAGCCCGACCAGAGAGTCACTAAAAGACCAGAAGCGCACCACTGCCCTACATCAACTATAAAACTCAGGGATACTCATATGACTTCGCTGCGAAAGCTCCTCAGCGTGCTGCTCCTGCCACTGTGCGCAAGTGCGGTGCAGGCCAAGGAATGGACCGAGATCCGTTTCGGCGTCTACCCCGAATACCCCCCTTTTGAATCGGTTGCCGCCGATGGCAGCCTGCAAGGCTTCGACATCGAACTGGGCAACGCCATCTGCGCCAAGCTGCAGGTCAAATGCACCTGGGTGCATAACGAATTCGACGGCATGATCCCGGCCCTGCGGGCACGCAAGTTCGACGCGATCATGTCGTCGATGGCGGTGACCTCGGCGCGGCAGAAACAGATCGATTTCAGCGCCAAACTGTTCCTCAGCCCGACCTCGGTTATCGTGCGCAAGAGCGCCGACTTCGGCGATACCCCGGAATCGCTCAAAGGCAAGCAGGTCGGCGTGCTGCAAGGCTCGCTGCAGGAAGCCTACGCCCGCGCCAAACTGGCGCCGCTGGGGGCCCAGGTCAAGGCTTATCAGGCCCAGGACCAGAACTACGCCGACCTGCTCAACGGCCGTCTCGACGCCACCTTGACCGACAAGCTCGAAGCCCAGCTCAACTTCCTTTCCAAACCCGAAGGCGCCGACTTCAAGAGCGGCCCGGCGATCAAGGACCCGACCCTGCCCCTGGATATCGCCATGGGCCTGCGCAAGAACGACAGCGAGCTCAAGGCCCTGCTCGACAAAGGCATTGCCGCGGTGCACGCCGACGGTACCTTCGCCGAAATCCAGAAAAAATACGTCGGCGACCTGGATATCTACAACGAGTAAGCCGTGTAGTCGCGATCGGCTCGCCCTGAGCTGATCGCGCCCGCATTTGCCCTGCGTCCTACCGAGATTTTTCCCGTGAACGACTTCCTTCACTCCCATGGCTGGCAGGCCTTGAGCCTGCAGGGCTTCGGCCCGCTGTTGCTGCAAGGGACCTGGATGACCCTGAAACTGGCACTGTTGTCGCTGGCCCTGAGCCTGGCACTGGGCCTGTTCGGTGCCAGCGCCAAGCTCTCGCGGCTGAAACTGCTGCGGGTACCGGCCACCCTGTACACCACGCTGATTCGCAGTGTGCCGGACCTGGTGCTGATCCTGCTGATTTTCTACACTTTGCAATTGTGGCTCAACGACCTGACCGAGCTGCTCGGCTGGGACTACTTCGAGATCGACCCGTTCACCGCCGGGGTCATCACCCTGGGCTTTATCTACGGCGCTTACTTCACCGAGAACTTTCGCGGGGCGATCCTCAGCGTCCCGGCCGGGCAACTGGAAGCCGCCACGGCCTACGGCCTGAGCCGCGCGCAACGCTTTCGCCTGGTGCTGTTCCCGCAACTGATGCGCTTCGCCCTGCCGGGCCTTGGCAACAACTGGCTGGTGCTGCTCAAGTCCACTGCGCTGGTGTCGATCATCGGCCTGGCCGACCTGGTCAAGGCCGCACAGAACGCCGGCAAGACCACCAACAACACCCTGTACTTCCTGATCATCGCCGGGCTTGTGTACCTGCTGATCACCACCCTCTCCAACCGTCTGTTCAAGCACCTGGAGCGGCGTTACAACACCGGTATCAAGGGGCTGGCACGATGATCGAACTCTTTGAGCAATACGGCCAGGCCTACCTCTACAGTGACGGCGCCGGGCTTTCCGGGCTGGCCATGACCCTGTGGCTGTTCGTCATCACCATGGTCCTGGGCTTTTTCCTGTCGCTGCCGCTGGCCCTGGCGCGGGTCTCGCGCAGCCTGTGGTTGCGCTGGCCGGTGGAGTTCTACACCTTCGTGTTCCGCGGCACGCCGCTGTATATCCAGCTGTTGATCTGCTACACCGGCCTGTACGGGCTGGAGGTGGTGCGCGATCACGCCCTGCTCGACCAGTTCTTTCGCAATGCGCTGAACTGCACCCTGCTGGCTTTCGTGCTCAATACCTGCGCCTACACCGTGGAGATTTTCGCCGGGGCGATTCGCAATATCCCCCATGGCGAGATCGAAGCGGCCCAGGCCTACGGCCTGCACGGCTGCAAGCTGAACCTGTTCGTGGTGCTGCCGGCGGCTCTGCGCCGCTCATTACCGGCTTACAGCAACGAGCTGATCCTGATGCTGCACGCTACCTCGCTGGCTTTTACCGCCACCATCGCCGACATCCTCAAAGTCGCCCGCGATGCCAATGCCGCCACCTTCCTGACCTTCCAGGCCTTCGGAACCGCGGCACTGCTGTACATGTTGCTGTCCTTCGCGCTGGTCGGGCTGTTTCGCCTGGCCGAGCGGCGCTGGATGGGTTTTCTTGTTCCTGCCCGAGGCTAACTCATGACCACTACCGCACACGCCTTGTCGACCGGCGAGCACACCCACGGCACGCGTCCAAGCCCGCGCATTGCCAGCGTCGCCGCCGACGCCACGGTAAAACTGAGCGTTGCCGACCTGCACAAACGCTACGGCGATCATGAAGTGCTCAAGGGCGTCTCGCTGCAGGCGCGCAAAGGCGACGTGATCAGCCTGATCGGTGCCAGCGGCTCAGGCAAGAGCACCATGCTGCGCTGCATCAACTTCCTTGAGCAACCCGATGCCGGGGTCATCACCCTCGATCAGCAGACCATCGAAATGCGCCAGGGCCGCGCCGGCAGCCGGGCGCCGCACCCGGCGCAGTTGCAGAACCTGCGCACGCGCCTGGCCATGGTGTTCCAGCACTTCAACCTGTGGAGCCACATGACGGTGCTTGAGAACATCTGCATGGCGCCGCGGCGGGTGCTCGGGGTCAGCAGCCAGGAAGCCGAAGCCCGCGCACGCAAGTACCTGGACAAGGTCGGCCTGCCGGCCCGCGCCGCTGACCAGTACCCGGCGTTTCTTTCCGGTGGCCAGCAACAGCGGGTGGCGATTGCCCGGGCACTGGCCATGGAGCCGGAAATCATCCTCTTCGATGAACCGACCTCGGCCCTCGACCCGGAGCTGGTCGGTGAAGTGCTGAAAGTCATACAGACGCTGGCCGAGGAAGGCCGTACCATGCTCATGGTCACCCACGAGATGGGCTTTGCCCGCCAAGTGTCGAGCCAGGTGCTGTTTCTGCATCAGGGCCGGGTCGAGGAACAAGGAAGCGCCGAGATACTTGACCAGCCGCAGAGCGAACGCCTGCAGCAATTTCTTTCCAACCGTTTGAAGTGAAGCCGAACCTGCATGGATACCAAGGTCAACAGCCCACAGACCACGCCGCCCCTGGACCGGATCGACGAAGCGATCATCGATGTGTTGCGCCACAACGGGCGCATCACCTATGAAAAGCTCTCATCGCTGGTGCACCTCACCCCTCGCCCATGTCTGGAACGGGTGCGCAAGCTGGAACGGCGCGGAGTGATTCGCGGCTATGGCGCGATCATCGATGTGCAGATGGTTTCGCCGGGGCTGTCGCTGCTGGTGCTGGTGGCCCTCTCCAACCAGAGCGGGCGCGCCGCGCAAAAGGCCTTCGAGGCCTGCGTGCGCGCCTGCCCGCAGGTGTTCGACTGCCAGCTGATCAGTGGCCACTTCGACTACAGCTTGCGCATGCGCTGCCGTGACATGGAGCACTACCGGGTGCTGACCGAAACCTGGATGAACAACGACGAGCTGCACATCGACAAGCTGGTCGCCCACCCGGAGCTGGCGGTGGTGAAGAACACCGCCCCCCAGCTCTAGGCCACCAACTCAGGTACGCGGCGGCGCCACCGGCCCGCTGCGCGACCAATCGAGCAACAGGCTGTAGGCCACCGCCAGCAAGGTCGGGCCGATGAACAGGCCGATAAAGCCGAAGGCCAGCAAGCCGCCAAACACCCCGAGCAAGACGATCACCAGCGGCAGGTTGCCGCCACGGCTGATCAGGTAGGGCTTGAGCACGTTATCGACGCCGCTGATGATGAAGGTACCCCACAAGCCGAGGAACACCGCCATGCCGTACTCGCCCTGCCAGGCCAGCCAGGCAGTGGCCGGCACCCAGGCCAGCGGTGGGCCCATGGGAATCAGGCTGAGCATGAAGGTGACGATCCCCAGCACCAGCGCCCCTGGCACCCCGGCAATCAGGAAGCCGATCAGCGCCAGTACCGCTTGCGCCGCAGCGGTGCCGATCACGCCGTTGACCACCCGTTGCACGGTACCGGCCACCAGGTCGAGGTAGTACTCGGCGCGCTCGCCGATCAGGCGGTCCAGCAGGCGCAGGACAAACGCCGCCAGGCGCGGCCCGTCACGGTAGAAGAAGAACACGAAGACCAGGCTCAGGGTCAGCTCGAGAATGCCGCTGCCGATCTGCGCGCTGCGCGCCAGCAGCCAGTTGCCGACCTGGCCCAGGTACGGCTTGATGGTGACCAGCAACGCCGCGCCTTGCTGGTCAATGGTGTTCCACATGCCCACCAGGCGCTCGCCGACAAAAGGCACGCTGCCCAGCCAGCCCGGCGCATCGGGCAGACCATCGACCTGCACGTCGCGCACGAAGGCGGTGGCATCGCGAATGTGATCGGCCAGGTTGAAGCCCAGCCACACCAGCGGCAACGCCACCAGCAGTATCCACAAGGTGGTCAACAACCCTGCGGCAAGGGTTTCGCGACCGCCAAGCAGGCGCGTCAACAGACGCATCAGCGGCCAGCTGGCGTAGGCCAGGATGGCCCCCCAGAGCAGCGCCGAAATGAACGGTGCCATCACCCAGAGGCCGGCGCCAAGCAGCGCCAGCAGGATGATCTGCACCAGCAGGCGGTCATTATTGGGCATCATGTTTCTCGATCAACGAATCAGTTCGACGTGGAAACCATCAGTCTCGGCGCTACCCACTTCCAGTCGCGCTGGACGCACCCCGGCCTTTACCAGTTGCTCACGCCAGTCTTGTGCCTTGGCCCCGCTCAGGCTCACGCGCAAGGTGGTGTTGTTGTTCAGGCTGCGCCCGATCAGGTTGACCCAGGCCGCAGGCGGCTCGCCGTTCAAGTCAGGGTAGTCGAGCTTGCCGGTGTCGAGCAGTTCGCGCATCAAGGTGGCTGGCGTGGGCAGCAACTCACCCAGGGGCGCATCGGCGACGAACTCTTCGACGTGCAGATAGGCGCGCTTGTTGCCACGGGTGATGCTGTACAGGGCGACCAGGGTGTTGCTCTGCTCGGCGGAGCGGCGCAGCAGAATGAACGCCTGTTGCTCGTCGGCACCCGACAACGTGCGGTTCTTGAACACCTCGTTGGCCCACAGGCTGTTCTCGCCACAATCACGCGCCTGGCACCAGAACAACGGATAACCGCCATCGTTCTGCAGGGCTTCGCGGGCGGCGGTGAAGGCTTCGTTGGCACTGCGCTCGCGGGGCAGCTCATAGGTGGTGGAGCTGACCTGGCCGCGGCTTTCGATCTTGCCCTCGACCCGCAGCTGATTGCTGATCTTGCGCAGGCCGCCCAAGGGATAGATGCGCTCCTGCGGTACCGCCGCGCGCTGATCGACCACCTTGGCGTCCAGCGGAACCGGCAGGCCGTCGGCCAGCAACGGCAGGCTGGCGAGAACGCCGAGCCCGGCCATGGCCGCCCGGGTAAGCAATTTGAGCCTCATAGGCTCGTCACCGAGCGCGGGGCGTCAAGGTGGTCAAATGATGTGGCGTTGTCTTGCTCGTTCATGGTTGTCTCCCTGTTCAACCCGCCAAGCCTCGACAGTTGCCGGTCACAAGTCAAGAAATGCCAAAGAAGCGATTGAAACAGTCTGCAACAAGGGTTGCGCCGGCCTCGTCATTCAGGTGCAGATGATGACCGCCCGGCAGTTGTTCTCGCTCAAAGGGTAGCTGCTCGAGCAACTCGCTGTGGCGCGCCAGCATGCCGTCGGCGGCCACCACCAGTTTCGCCGGGCAGGCGATGCGCTGCACGAAGCTCATGGCCTGGGCCTGGTTCAGTCGCGTGGGCGATGGCAGGGTCAGGCGGCTGTCGCTGCGCCAAGTGTAGCCACCGGGTACCGGCATCAGCCCACGTTGGGCAAGTAGCTCGGCCGCCTCGCGGCTGACCGCCACCAGGCCCTTCATGCGTGCCTCGATGGCCTGCTCGAGGGTCGAGTGCACGGCCTTGCGCTTGCTGTCCAGGCGCAGTTGCGCCTGCAGGGCCATGCCCATGCGTTCGGCGGCATCCTGCGGGCCGCTGGTGGGCGGGATGACCCCGTCGATCAAGGCCAGGCGGGTGATGCGTTCGGGCAAGGCGCCGGCCAGCAGCACCGAAATGATCGCCCCCAGCGAGTGCCCGAGCAGGGCAAAGCGCTCCCAGCCCATCTGCTCGGCCACCCGCAGTACATCGTGGGCGTAGTCGGCCAGGGCGTAGCCGGCGCCGGCCGGGCGATGCTCGGAATGGCCATGGCCGGCCAGGTCCAGGGCGAGGATGCGCAGGCCCTTGAGCCGGGGCGCCAGGCGGGCAAAGCTGTTGGCGTTGTCCAGCCAGCCGTGCAGGGCAATCACCGGCAAGCCGTCGGCCGGGCCGAACAGGTGCGCGGCCAGCTCGATATGGCCCAGGTTCAGGCGTACTTCTTCCATTTCAGTGCTCATGTCGGGGTGTCCTGCCAGCGCTCGAACAGGCCCTTGATCAGGCTGGCGGTATCGCTCGGGTGCTCCAGCGGAAACATATGACCGCCCGGCAGGCTGTGGTATTCGCCCCTGGGCATGCCACGCACGGCCAGGGCGTGATGGCGCTTGACCACCCGGCTGTGGCTGCCACGGACCATGGCCAGGGGCAGCTGCAGCTGTTTGGCCGGGCTCGGGCTGGTGTGCGGCAGGCTGCGGTAGATGCTGATCTCGGTAGCCGGGTCAAAGCGCAGGCGCAAGCCGTCTGCGCCGGGCTGCAAGCCATGCTCAAGGTAGGCGTCCAGACATTCGGGATCGAAATGGCGGAACAGCGTTTTGCCAGCGAAATAGGCCCGTGCGCTGTCACGGTCGGCAAAGGCTTCGCGGCGGCCCAGGGTGCGCCCGGCCGGGGTGATGCGATCGATGAAGCCCATGCGCTTGGCGGCCTGGATCAGCCACTGGTCGACCCGGGTCAACACCGGCGAATCGAGCATCACCACGCCGCGGTAGTACTGCGGGCAGCGCAGCGCCGCATGCAGGTGCAACACACCCCCCAAAGAATGCCCGACGCCCCAGACCGGGCCCGGCTGTTGCTCCAGGTGATGGATCAGCTCGTCGACCAGGTTCTGCCAGTTGTCGTTGACCGGAAAGCGCGGATCGTGGGCATGCTGGGCCAGGTGGCTGACCTGATAGTCCGGCGCCAGCGCCGCAAAGAGCTTGCCGTAGGTGGCCGAGGGAAAGCCATTGGCATGGGCGAAGAAGATCTGCTGCGACATGGCCGCCAATCCAGAAGGAAGTGATGGCTCATTGTCGGCAACCGTGCCCGTGGCGGCAATGTCCGGAAAAGCCATCGGCGACGGCAATCAGGTCAATACTCGCCGAAACTGGCCATCGAGCGGCGCAGGCAGGCCTGCATATAGGCCAGTTGCTGCTCGAGGGCTTCGCGGGCGCGACGCTTGTCTTCGACATCGAGCTCAAGCCGGCGCAGGGCCAGGCAACTGGTCTGCAGCAGGTGTGACATGCGAATGCTGGCCTGGCGCAGTTGCTCCAGCTCGTACTGGCCTTCGAACTTGCGCAGCAGGTAGTCGAGCTTGGCGTCGGCGCTGTCCTGCAACATGCGGTACTCGGCAAAGTCCAGCGCCTGGTGCTTTTGCACCTTGTCGAGCGCCGGCTGCACGTCGGCCGAGTACACCAGATCCAGATGTCTACTGCTCATAGTCCAATTCCCTGGGACACCCTGCCCCGCAACTTCAACGCACGCTAACAAGGTGTACCGGGCACGACAACTGGTAAAAATGCTAGGTCGATCAGCGGATTTATGGATGATTCAGGCCACGCAAGGTCATCAGCCCCGCCAGCGGCCACTCACCCTCGAGTTCGGCCAGGCTGGCGGTGCTCATCGGCGCCGGAGGTTGGCGGCTGCCATGCGCCAGCAGGCTGACCAGGTTGCCCACCAGCGGCTGGTGACTGACCAGCAACACTTCGTTCACGCCCAGGTTTTCCAGCTCGCTGATTACCGCGTGCGGGTCACTGTCGGGGGTCAGCCACGGCACGGTCTGCACCGGTTTGCCGAAGCCGAGGGCTTCGTGGACCAGCGCCGCAGTCTGCTGGGCGCGCACATAGGGGCTGGCGAGAATCACCTGCAGCGGCTGCCCGAGCAACTGCGCCGCGCTGCGCAGCACCTGCTCGCGGCCATGGGCGGTGAGCCGGCGCTCGGCATCGGTGTTGGCTCGCTGCTCGGCCTCGCCGTGACGCAGCACCCACAGTTTCACAGCTTTGGCTCTTCGTCGCGCACCGGGTGCGGAGCAGCCGGCACGCTGTGGGCAGCCTCGCCTTCGGGCGCACGCGGGGTTGGCCAGTCGGCGAAAGGCCAGGGCTTCTGGTCACTGTGGAAGCTGCCGAAGCGGCCGATCTGGGCCAGGAACTGGCTGAGGCTGTCGCCGAAATTCATCAGGCTGGCACTCGGTGCGCCGTAGATCAGCCGGTAGATCAGTTGCACCAGCACCAGGCCACCGAGCAGCAGCTCGGCCAGTTGCCAGACCACCAGGAACACCAGCATCCACAGCACGCGCAAGATGATCGACTCGCGCTGGGTCTGGTTTGAAGAATCGTTCATGTCCTGCTCCTGCTTAGTTGAAACCGCTGGTGGAGATAAAGTCGACATCGGTTTTCGGCTCGCCGCGCATCAGCAGCTCGATCACCTGGGTCAGGGTCCGGCCTTCGAACAGGATCGCATGCAAGCCGGCGACCAGGGGCATGTACACCTGGACCTCCTGGGCTTTGACCTTGAGCACCTTGAGGGTGTTCACCCCTTCGGCGACTTCGCCCAGGCGGCTGACCGCCTCGTCCAGGCTCAGGCCCTGGCCCAGGGCATGACCGACCTGGTAATTGCGGCTCTTGGGCGAGGAGCAGGTGACGATCAGGTCACCGACCCCGGCCAGGCCCAGGAAGGTCATCGGGTTGGCGCCCTGGCTGACGGCGAAGCGGGTCATCTCGGCCAGGGCGCGGGTAATCAGCATGCTCTTGGTGTTCTCGCCCATACCCAAGGCCACGGCCATCCCGGCAATGATTGCGTAGACGTTCTTCAACGCCCCGCCCAGCTCGACACCAAAGCGGTCGCCGCTGGCATAAACACGGAAGGTGCGTCCGTGCAGCACAGCCTGGACCTGCTGGCAGAGGGCCTCGTCTTCACTGGCGACTACGGTGGCGGTCAGCGCGTGCTCGGCCACTTCGCGGGCCAGGTTCGGCCCGGACAGCACGCCGATGCGCGCCTGGGGGGCGATTTCTTCGAGGATCTGGCTCATCAGCTTGAAGCTTTGCGCCTCGATGCCCTTGGTCAGGCTGACCAGCATCTTGCCGCCCAGCAACTGGGCGTGGGGCGCCAGCACGCTGCGCAGGGCGCTGGAAGGCAAGGCGACGAAGATCAGCTCGCAGGCCTGCAGGGTCGCCAGCAGATCATTGACCGGCTCGACCCCGGCATGCAACTTGATGCCCTTGAGGTAGCGCGGGTTCTCGCGGTTGCTGCGCATGGCCTCGGCCTGCTCGGGGTCGCGCATCCATTGGCGCACCCGAACACCGTTTTCTGCCAGCAGATTCGCCACGGCGGTGCCGAAACTCCCGCCTCCCAGAACTGCAACAGGCTGCTGTTCAGTCATATCCAATCCGTTAAAACCAATTTAAGTGGCGACCTGCGCATTATACGGAGCGCCGGTGCCAGAGCCAGTGGCAGATGACCGAATCGCCGTTGGGAACCGTCGCGCCATGACTGGAAAATGCCCACCACTCGGTTAACATGCCCGACTTGAACCTGTTACCAAGGCCGCACTGTGTCTTTTGGCCCGACCTGCAAACGCCCTTTATTACTGCTGACTGCCCTGCTCAGCGGCCCCAGTGTGGCTGACGACCTGTTCGTCGACAGCCAGGCTTTGCCGCAAGTGCTCACCGCCACCCGCCTCAAGCAATCGCCAGCGGCGGTGCCGGGCAGCATGACCGTGCTCGACAACGCGCTGATCCGCGCCAGCGGCGCCCGCGACATACCCGAACTGCTGCGCCTGGTGCCGGGGATGATGATCGGCTACGGCGCCGGCAACCAGCCGACGGTCAACTACCACGGCAGCAACGTCAACGATGCCCGGCGCATGCAGGTGCTGATCGACGGCCGCTCGGTGTACCGCGCAGGCCTGGCCACGGTGGACTGGAGCGATATCCCGCTGGCCATGGAAGACATCGAGCGCATCGAGGTGTTCCGCGGCCCCAACACCGTCAGTTACGGCGCCAATGCGCTGATGGCGGTGGTCAATATCCTCACCCGCAGCCCGGCCGACAGCCACGGCACGCGCTTGAAAGTCACCCGTGGCCAGCGCGGCATCAATGACTGGTACGCAAGCCAGGGCCTGGGCTGGGACGGTGGCGACCTGCGTCTGTCATTGTCGGGCATGCAGGACGACGGCTTCGACGAGAACCACCTGGGCCAGGACTACCGCGACAGCCGCCGCCTGAACCGCCTGAACCTCAGCGCCAGCCACACCCTGGCCAGCAACCAGAGCCTGGAGTGGCAGTTCGCGGCCAAAGAAGGCAGTGACCAGCGTCCTTATACCTATAAACCGGTGTTTCCCTACGTTACTGCCGCCGGCAACAACGCCGACCTCAACGCCAAGGACTACGCCGGCTCGCTGCGCTGGAACATCGACTTCAACCCGAACCATAGCCTGTACATCCAGGGCTCGGCCCAGCACTGGGAACGTGAACAGGTGTGGCGCGCCTGCGATGCGGCGCTGTCGTTCAGCCCGCAACTGACCCAGCTCTGGCGCCTGAACCCGAACTACGCCGAGCAGGTGGCGCGTAACATCACCTCACCCCTGCCCGCCGGCAGCAGCAGCGAGGAGACCGCGCTGGCAACGCAAGTCCAGCAGCAATGGCGCAACGGCGGCGCGCAGCAGGTGTGCGGCGACATCGACCAGAGCACCCGGGAAACCCGCTACGACCTTGAAGTGCAGGACACCCTGAGCCTGTCCGACAGCCTGCGCCTGGTCAGTGGCGCCAATTACCGCTACGACCGCGCCGACTCGCAGACCTACTTCAATGGCAGCCTCGACGACAGCACCTGGCGCCTGTTCGGCCACCTGGAATGGCGCGCCGACGAGCACTGGATCCTCCAGGGCGGGGCCATGTACGAAGATGCCCGGCTGTCCGGCAGCTCGCTGACCCCGCGGGTGGCGGTCAACTACCTGATCACCCCGCGCCATGGCCTGCGCGCGGTGTACTCGGAGGCGGTGCGCTCGCCGGACATGTTCGAGAACAACGTCAACTGGAGCTACCGGGTCAATAACCTGGAACCTGGCGCTTTCGGCCAGCGCGACGCCGATTACTTCGTCAAGACCCGCGGCCCGGGCGATCTCGAGCAAGAGCGCATGCGCTCGCGGGAACTGGGCTATAACGGTTACTTCGCCGATGCCGACCTGAGCGTCGACCTCAAGCTGTTCTACGACGAAATCACCGGCATGATCAGCGAACCGCTGCGCAACAACCAGTACATTGCCAGCAACAGCAACAAGGCCCGCTTCAGCGGCAGCGAAGCGCAGCTGGACTGGCGCCTGAGCCCGGCCGATCGCCTGCGCCTGACCTACGCCTACGTCGATGCCTGGGCCAGCAACCCGGCCGACCGGCGCCTGAGCGCCCACAACAGCGGTTCGGCCGGCTGGCTGCGGGACTGGGGCGGCGGCTGGTCCAGTGCGCTGTTCTACTACGGCGACGATGCCCTCAACCAGTACCGCTTCGAACGCGTCGACTTACGCGTGGCCAAGCACCTGCGCTGGAACCGTACAAGCCTGGAACTGGCCGGCATGCTCCAGCAGCGCCTGGATGACGAGCCGACGACCATCTACGACAACCGCTATGACAGCCGTCACGTGCTGTCTTTCAGTGCGGAGCTGGCGTTCTGATGCGCCGCCTGCGGCGCTGGCTGCTGCTGGTCTGCCTATGGCCCCTGGGCAGCCTGTCGGCCAGTGAGATCCTGCTCACTGCCAGCCAGGACAACCCCGGCGTGCGCAGCTTCGTCGACGCCTTGCGCGAGCGCCGCCCGGCTGACCAGGTGCGCTTCGTGCCGGTGGCCGAGCTGCCACGACCGAGCCAGATTAAAGCCGCCACCCGCTTGATCCTGCTCGATGGCGCCAGCCTCGAATGGCGCCTGAGCGAAAGCGCCGGTCCACCGGCGCTGGCCTTGCGCGTCAGCCGCGTCCAGGCCCAACAGCGTCTGGGCAGCCTGCGCCCGCCTTACCTGAGCCTGCTATGGAGCGACCCGCCGCTGGCCCGCCAGCTGCGCCTGACCCGCTACCTGTTGCCGCAGGCCAAGCGCGTGGGCGTGCTGTATGCCGAGCACAGCCAGTTTCTGCTCGACGAGTTGCGCAAGGCGGCCAGCCCGTTGGGCCTGGAGATCATCGCCGAAGCCTGGCCAGACCTGCGCGACAGCCGCCCACTGCAAAGTCTTCTGCAAAACAGCGATGTACTGCTGGGCATCGACGATCCACAGTTGTACAACTCGAAAACGGCGAAAAACGTTCTGCTCAGCAGCTATGGCCGGCAAATGGCGCTGATCGGGCCTAATGCCGGCTTCGTCAAGGCCGGCGCCCTGGCCAGTACCCTGAGCGATCAGGACGACTGGCTGGCGGTGCTCGAGCGGCTGCTCAACCAGGCCCCCAATCGCTGGCCACGCACGCTCTATCCGGATCACTTCAACGTGCTCGGCAACCAGCAGGTGGCCCGCGCCCTGGGCATCGAAGCGATTGACCCGTCCGCCGCCGCCCTGGCCCTGGCCGAAGGAGAAAGCACACCATGAGACGGCGCCTGAGCTGGGACATCCACACCCGCACGCAGATCATCAGCCTCGGCCCGGCCCTGTTGCTGACCCTGCTGCTGATCAGCTTCTTTACCTTCGTGCGTATCCAGGATTTGCGCCAGGAGCTCAACCACACCGGTCAGTTGATCGCCAACCAGTTGGCCCCGGCCTCCGAATACGGGGTAATCGCCGGTAATAACGAAGTGCTCGAAAGCCTCATGCGCGCGACCTTGAGCATCCCCCACGTGCGCTTTCTCGAGGTCCAGGACAGCAGCAACCATATCCTCGTGTATGTCGAGCAGCCGGACGAAAGCAACAACCGCGCACAGCAGGTCGAAGTGTTCCAGGCCCCCATTCGCCTGCAGCAGATCCGCCTGGACAACGACTTTTTGCACAGCAACGCACCGGCCAGGAGCATCGGTGACGACTATCTGGGCCGGGTAATCGTCGGCATGTCGGACGATGCCTTCAGCGAGCGCCAGCAGGAAATCGTGGTCAAGGCCGGGATCCTCGCGCTGTTTGCCCTGCTGTTCACCTTTATCCTCGCCCGGCGCCTGGCCCTGAGCCTGGCCAAGCCGATCAGCGACATGGGCCATGCGGTCAAGGCCATCCAGCAAGGGCAGTTCAATGCGCCGCTGCCGGTGGTCGACGACAGCGAACTGGGCCATCTGGCGCGGCACATCAACAACCTTGCCAGCGCCCTGGGCACGGCCAGCCATGAACAACAGCAAGCCATGTCGCAACTGATCCAGGCCCGCGAAGAAGCCGAACAGGCGAACAAGGCCAAATCCGACTTCCTGGCGATGATGAGCCACGAACTGCGCACGCCCATGAACGGCGTCATGGGCATGCTGCAGCTTCTGGAAACAACCCCGCTCAACGAGGAGCAGGCCGAATACACCGCGGTGGCCAGCGAGTCGACCGGGCACCTGCTCAAGGTCATCAACGATATCCTCGATTTCTCGCGCATCGAGCGCACCAACCTCGAGCTTGAGCATATCGACTTCAACCTCGGCGAGCTGATCGGCAGCAGTGTGCAGTCGTTCCAGCACCTGGCCCAGCAGCGCCAGCTGGAGCTGCAACTGCGCCTGCCGCCGGGCATGGAACAACTGCAAGTGGTGGGCGACCCGACGCGCATCCGCCAGGTGCTGCTCAACCTGATCGGCAACGCCCTGAAGTTCACCGAGCGCGGCAGCGTGCACATCGAACCGCGCTGGCAGGTGCTCGACCGCCAGCTGATCTGGTTCACCTGCGCGGTGCGCGACACCGGCATCGGCATCGACAGCACCCGCCTGGAGATGATGTTCGTTGCCTTCCAGCAAGCCGACAGCTCGATCTCACGCCGTTATGGCGGCACCGGCCTGGGCCTGTCGATCGCCCGCACCCTGGCCGAGCGGATGGGCGGAACCCTGCGCGGCGAAAGCCGTGAAGGCCTGGGCTCGACCTTTACCCTGGAAATGCCCCTGGCCCTGTCGACCGCGCAAACGCCGCGCCTGCCCAGTGGCCTGACCCGCCCCGAAGACGACGGCCAGGGCCGACGGATCCTGCTGGTCGAGGACAATCCGGTGAACCAGACGGTGATCGAAGCGATGCTGCGCAGCCTGGGCTTTGAAGTCTGCGTTGCAGTTGATGGCGCCCAAGCCGTGGCCCAGGCCGGACGTCAGCGCTTTGCCGCCGCACTGATGGATTGCCGCCTGCCGATCATCGATGGCTACGAGGCCACCCGGCGCATTCGCCTGCTGCCACAGGCGGCGGCCATGCCGATCATCGCCCTGACCGCCAATGCCTTGCAGGGCGATCGCGAGCGTTGCCTGAACGCCGGCATGAACGACTACCTGGCCAAGCCGTTCAAACGCACTGATCTGCAGCAAATTCTGCAACGCTGGCTGCCCGGTCAGACAGCTGTGACTGGCGATAAATGCTAAATTGCGGCAGTCTAAGAGACTGGACAAGCGCCGCGAAGGGCTTGAAAATAAAATTTCAGTGCACAAGTGTACTTCTTTGCCCCGTGCGCTGTGACTTTCACTACAACGCAATAGTCTATGTGTAGGCTGCCGGCTCAAACGCTAGCGTTTTGGGACGGCCGGGAAGATTTGCCCCCTGCCGCACGGGGACTATTGAGGAGCTCGCATGACCAAACAAAACGCCTTTACTCGGGAAGACCTGCTGCGCTGCAGTCGCGGTGAGCTGTTCGGCCCAGGTAACGCGCAACTGCCCGCCCCGAACATGCTGATGGTTGATCGCATCACCCATATCAGCGCCGAGGGTGGCAAGTACGGCAAAGGTGAATTGGTCGCCGAGCTGGATATCACCCCGGACCTGTGGTTCTTCGCCTGCCACTTCGAAGGTGATCCGGTGATGCCGGGCTGCCTGGGCCTGGATGCCATGTGGCAGCTGGTCGGTTTCTACCTCGGCTGGCAAGGTTTGCCGGGCCGTGGCCGCGCCCTGGGTTCGGGCGAAGTGAAATTCTTTGGCCAGGTCCTGCCGACCGCCAAGAAAGTCACCTACAACATTCATATCAAGCGCGTCCTCAAAGGCAAGCTGAACATGGCCATCGCCGATGGTTCGGTCAGCGTCGACGGTCGCGAGATCTACACCGCCGAAGGCCTCCGGGTCGGCGTCTTCACCTCCACTGACAACTTCTAAGGGTTATCCGCATGCGCCGCGTCGTTATCACTGGTCTGGGCATCGTTTCGTGCCTGGGCAATGACAAAGAGACCGTCTCCGCCAACCTGCGTGCAAGCCGCCCTGGCATCCGATTCAACCCGGAATATGCCGAAATGGGTCTGCGTAGCCAGGTTTCCGGCTCCATCGACCTCAACCTCGAAGAACTGATCGACCGTAAAATCTACCGCTTCGTTGGTCACGCCGCTGCCTATGCCTACCTGGCAATGGCCGACGCGATCAAGGACTCGGGCCTGACCGAAGAGCAGGTTTCCAACCCGCGTACCGGCCTGATCGCAGGCTCCGGCGGCGCCTCGACCCTGAACCAGATGGAAGCGCTGGACATCCTGCGCGAGAAAGGCGTCAAGCGCGTTGGCCCGTACCGCGTCACCCGGACCATGAGCAGCACCGTCTCGGCGTGCCTGGCCACCCCGTTCAAGATCAAGGGCCTGAACTACTCCATCGCCTCGGCCTGCGCCACCAGTGCTCACTGCATCGGTACCGCGATGGAACAGATCCAGATGGGCAAGCAGGACATCGTCTTCGCCGGTGGCGGTGAAGAAGAGCACTGGAGCCAGTCGTTCCTGTTCGACGCCATGGGCGCCCTGTCCAGCAAGCGCAACGACACCCCGGAAAAAGCCTCCCGCGCCTACGACGCTGACCGTGACGGTTTCGTCATCGCCGGCGGTGGCGGCATGGTCGTGGTTGAAGAGCTGGAACACGCCCTGGCCCGTGGCGCCAAGATCTACGCCGAAATCGTCGGCTACGGCGCGACGTCCGATGGCTACGACATGGTCGCGCCAAGCGGCGAAGGCGCCATCCGCTGCATGCAGATGGCCATGTCCACCGTCGACACCCCGATCGACTACCTGAACACCCACGGCACCTCGACCCCGGTGGGCGACGTTGCCGAGATGAAGGGCGTTCGCGAAGTGTTCGGCGACAAGGCTCCGGCCATCAGCTCGACCAAGAGCCTGTCCGGTCACTCCCTGGGCGCCGCCGGCGTTCACGAAGCGATCTACTGCATGCTGATGATGGAGGGCAACTTCATTGCCGGTTCCGCCAACATCGACGAGCTGGACCCGGAAGTGGCCGACCTGCCGGTGCTGACCAAGACCCAGGAAAACGCCAAGATCGATACCGTGATGAGCAACAGCTTCGGTTTCGGCGGCACCAACGCTACCCTGGTACTCAAGCGCTGGGCTGGCAAGTAAGGGCTTGCCCCTTGCACTCAAAACGCCCCGACTCGTCGGGGCGTTTTTGTTTGTGCCTTACACCGAAAAGCGCCCCACCAGCCCATTGAGCTCAATCGCCAGCTGTGACAACGCCTGGCTCGCCGCATTGGTCTGATTCGCCCCCGCCGACGTCTGCATCGCCAGGTCGCGAATATTGGTCAGGTTGCGATCCACCTCCCGCGCCACCTGCGCCTGCTGCTCCGAGGCACTGGCGATCACCAGGTTGCGCTCGTTGATCAGGCTGATGGCCGCGGCAATCTCCTCCAGCGCCGCCCCGGCGGCATGTGCGCCTTCCAGGGTGCCGCGCGCCCGCTCGTTGGTCTGCTGCATACCCTCGACCGCACGATTGGTGCCCTGCTGGATGCCGTCGATCATCTGCTCGATTTCCCGGGTCGACTGCTGGGTGCGATGGGCCAGTGCCCGCACCTCGTCAGCCACCACGGCAAAACCGCGCCCGGCATCACCGGCGCGCGCCGCCTCAATCGCCGCGTTCAGGGCCAACAGGTTGGTTTGCTCGGCAATCGCGCCGATCACATCCAGCACCTTGGTAATGCCATGCACCTGTTGCGCCAGTTGCCCGACCTCTTCGGCGTTGGCGGTGACGCCAGCGGCCAGGTCTTCGATCGAGGTCACGGTCAGGCGCACCTGCTCGCGCCCTTGACGGGCGATGCGGTCGGACTCGCGCGAGGCTTCGGAGGTGGCCACGGCATTGCTCGCCACCTCCTCCACTGCCGTGGTCATCTGGTTGACCGCGGTGGCCGCCTGTTCGATTTCCTGGCTTTGCTGCATCAACCCGCGGGTGGCATCTTCGGTTACCGCGCTGAGCTCTTCGGAGGCCGAGGCCAGCTGGCTGGAAGAATCGGAGATGCGCCCGATGGTATCGCGCAGGCTTTGCTGCATCTGTTTCAAGGCCGCCAGCAAGCGCGCCGGCTCATCCTTGCCCTGCACCGAGATCTGCGGGGTCAGGTCGCCAGTGGCCACCACTTCGGCGACCTGCAGCGATTGCGCCAGCGGCCGGACAATACTGCGGGTCAGGGTCAGGGCCAGGACCACGGTGAGCACCACGGCGGCGATCAGCAAGCCGATCACCCAGATCCGCGCCTGCGTGTAGACGACTTCAGCAAGGTCGGTGGCGCTGTTGGCATGCTGATTATTGAGCGCGATCAGCTCGTTGAGGCTGGCGGTCATCTGGTCGGCGAGCTGGTTCATCTCGCCATTGACCATGGCCACCGCCTCTTCCACCCGGTGCTCGGTGGACAACTGCACCACCTGGGCCTGCAGCTTGAGGTAGCGCCGCTCCAGGTCCAGGTAGCGGTCGAACAGGGTCTGTTCTTCAGGCAGGACGATCAGCGCCTGGTACTTCTGCTGGGCCTTGTCCAGACCGGACTTGATCTCTTCGATGCGCGACTTGTTCTGCTCCAGCGCCGCCGCATCGCGATTGACCAAAAGGCGCAGGGTCAAGGCGCGGATGCGCAACATGTCCTGGGTCATCTGCCCGACCGAGATCACGCTGGGCAACCAGTTGCTGTCGACCTGCTCGGACTGCTGGCGCATGCTGGTCATCTGCATCAGGGCAAACGCACCCAAGGCAAACACCAGCGCTGCCACCAGGCCGAAGCCCAGGCCGGCCCTGGGCGCGATATTCATGCTTCTCAAGCTCATCTTCTGGCTCCCTCCAAAAGCGCTGCTCAATAGGGCAGCAGTCCTTGCTTCTAGACGGTATCGGCCTGTGGAAAATTTGCGTAAGACGAAAACGTGATATCAAAAGGCCTTATGATCGCGACGCCAGGGTCGCCCTGCCTCAGCGCACGGTAAAGCGCTGCTCGGCCAGCAGGCGATCGCCCTGAAAGACCATGAAATGCCATTGCCCCGGCACCACTTCGTGGTTCTCGGTGAACTCGTAGGCCATGACATCCTGGACCGCACCGGGCACCAGCTTTTGCACCACTTCGAACTTGTCGTGGCGCTTGCCGTCGGGTGTGCGCACGCCAGGGGTGAGGTACAGCAGGGTCAGCGGCGTGTCCTCGGCGACCTTGCCTTCCAGGCGGTAGCGCATACCGAACTTGCTACCCAGGCGCGCCGGGATTTCATCGGTAGGCTGGATGGTCTGGTTGCTCTGGCTCAGCACCCGTTCACCGGGCTGGAAGTTCTGGTGGCGGGTTTCGAACAGGCCGTACTCGACCGGGCCTTCGACGCGAACCTCGGCAGCGGCCAGGCCACTGACCAGCAACAGCCCGCACAGGGCGCTGAAACGACGTGGAAACATAGTGCACTCCATCAGGTTGATGGCGGCAGGCTATGACGCGGGCATGACAAGCTGATGACAGTGCTGTCATTTGCGCGCCTTGGGCAGCACCGCGAGGAAGTTGTCGCGGGCGACCTTTTGCGCCACCTCGGCAGGCAAGGCATCGAGAAACGGATCGAAACCATGCAACTGTTCGCCCAGGCTGTTGAAGCGCCCGACCACGTCGGAGCCAAGCATGAAGCGCTCAGGGAAGCGCTTGACCAGCGCCAGCCACTCAGCCCTGGACTTGCCCTTCTCATCCAGCAGATAAGGCTGCAGCACGCTCCAGGACAGGTCTATGTACAGGTTCGGGTAATCCTCGAGCATCCGTGTCAGGGTCGGCAGCAGAAAATCCAGCTGCGTCTGGTGCCGATGAATCTCCATACTGGTGCCGGCATGGGCCCAGATGAAGCGGGTGTGCGGGTGATTGCGCAACGGTTCTTCGATTTCCGCCAGGTACAGCGGGTTGCGTTCGCGCTTGGAGGTGATGTTGGAATGGATCAGCACCGGCAGGTCCTGCTCGGCGGCCAGGTGATAGATGCGGGTCATGGCCTCGTTGTTGGCCCTGGGCGTGTCGCCGCTGGTCAACGCGGTGAGGTCGTCGTGGCGGGTGAACACCTCGCCGATCCCCTGCCACAGGCCCGGGTGCAGCGCGAGCATGCGTTCGATGTGGGCCACGGCGTTCTTGTCTACCGGGTTGAAGCCGGTGAGAAACGGATGAAAGCGCTGGCGCTGCTCAGGCGTGAGCTTCTCCAGCGCCGCAGCAACGTAGATGTCGGTGGCGCTGTACCAATAGGCATCGGCATCGTCGCCCGCGTAGTAACGCGGGCGCTTGGGCTCGTCTTCGTGCCACTTCTTGGCCACCGGGATGCCGGAAATCATCGACTGGTCGATGCGCGCCTCATCCATGGCCTTGAGCAAGGCGTCCATGCCGGCGGTTTCCTGGAAAAAATCGACGTAATGCAGGTGCGCATCACTGTAGTGATACTCGCGCGCCTGCGCCGCCTGCAGCGACAGCCCCAGCAACAGCGCCCAGCCCAGACACCTGGCAATCATTTCACATTCCTTCTGGCCGATTCAGACAGGGTAGACCGGAGCGAACACACGCCAGTTCAGCAGGTTATGCTACAAGAACTTTCCCTGCTGGCCTGGAGCACACCGTGAGCCTTCCCCTGGTCATCCGCCCTCGCGCCGAATCGGTCGAAGGCCAACCTATCCTGCGCCCCCTGCCCTCGGCCCAGTGCCGCAGCGTCGGGCCGTTCGTGTTCTTCGACCACATGCTCGAAACCGACTACCCGGCCGGGCGCGGCATGAACATCCGCCAGCACCCGCATATCGGCCTGTCGACCCTCACCTACCTGTTCGAGGGCGAAATCCAGCACAAGGACAGCCTGGGCTCGGATCAACGGGTCAAGGCCGGTGAAGTCAGCTGGATGACTGCCGGCAGCGCCATCGCCCATGTCGAGCGCACGCCGGCCGAACTGCTGCCTGGCAGCTCCCGATTGCACGGTTTGCAGGTGTGGCTGGCATCGCCCAAAGCGCATGAGCAAGGCCCGGGGCACTACAGCCATCATCCGGCGGCGAGCCTGCCGGTCAGTGACAGCCTGGGGGTGCGCATTCGCATGATTGCCGGCAGCGGCTTTTGCCTGCAATCGCCGGTGCCGGTGTTGTCACCGACCCTGTATGCGCTGGTGCAGATGCAGGCGGCCACTACCCTGACGGTGCCCACCGAGCATGCCGAGCGTGCGCTGTATGTACTGGATGGCGAAGTCAGCCTCAACGATGTGGCGATCGAGCCGTGCAGCCTGGTGATCTTGCCGCACGGTGAAGAGATGAGCCTGTATGCCGACAGCGAAAGCCAGTTGGTGCTGTTTGGCGGGGCGCCGCTGGACGGGCCGCGGCGGATGAACTGGAATTTTGTTGCCAGCGATCCGGCGCTGATCGAGCAGGCGCGGGCACGCTGGGCGGCCGGGGAGTGGCCGACGGTGCCGGGGGAAACTGAAAGGATCGAGCTGCCTTGAGGTTATCGCGACCGCTACGCGGTCGATCGCCGGCAAGGCTGGCACCCACAAGGTCAAGTGTGGGAGCCAGCCTTGCCCCTTCACTCAGCGCTGGAACACTTCATCGAGCAAATTGAACATTGCCCGGAACGCGCGCTTGGATGTGCGGGCGTCGTACTTCATCTTGCCGGGAATGTTCGCCGCGGTATCGGTGAACGAATGCACCGCGCCGCCATAGCTGATCAGTTGCCAATCGACCTTGGCCGCATCCATCTCGACTTCGAAGGCCGGCAACTGCTCTTTGGGCACGAACGGGTCGGCGGCGCCATGCAGCACCAGCATCGAAGCCTTGACCTTGCCTTCTACCGCCGGCAGCGGCGTATCGAGGGTGCCGTGGAACGACACCGCAGCCAGCAGGCGGGCATCTTCGCGGGCCAGCTCCAGGGCGCAGCAACCGCCGAAGCAGAAGCCGAAGGTGGCCAGCTTGCCCGGCTCCAGTACCGCCTTCGATTGCCCCAGCAACTGGTCCAGCGCCGCCTTCAGGCGCTTGCGCAGCTCGACGCGGTCGTTCTTCAGCGGCATCATCGCCGCCCCTGCTTCATCCATGTTCGACGGTCGCAGGGTCTGGCCGTAGATGTCGGCCAGCAACACCACATAGCCCTGGGCGGCGACTTCGCGGGCGATACGCTCGGCGCCCTCGCCCACCCCCATCCAGTTTGGTGCCATCAAAAGCCCAGGCTGCTCGCGGGCGCCCTGGGTAAAGAACAAGCGGCTCTCATAGGCTTTGCCGGCAACATGATAGACCAGCGATTCGACGGTAACCTTGCTCATGCACTCCTCCTTGCACAATGAAAAAAGCCCGCCGAAGCGGGCTTTCCTGCAACTACTTAAGCCGACAATTCGACCAGCAGCTTGTTCAGGCGACGAACGTACGCCGCCGGGTCCTTGAGGCTATCGCCCGCCGCCAGCGCGGCCTGATCGAAGAGGATGTGCGAGAAGTCGGCGAAACGGTCTTCGCTCTGCTCGTTGTCCAGCTTCTCGATCAGCGGGTGGCCCGGGTTGAATTCGAAGATCGGCTTGGAGTCCGGCACCTTCTGTCCGCTGGCTTCGAGGATCTGGCGCATCTGCAGGCCCAGGTCCTGTTCACCGATAGCCAGGATCGCCGGCGAATCGGTCAGGCGGTGCGACACGCGCACTTCGCTGACGCTCTCGCCCAGCGCCGCCTTGAGGCGCTCGACCAGGCCTTCTTTCTCCTTGGCGACTTCTTCCTGGGCTTTCTTGTCCTCTTCAGAGTCCAGCTTGCCCAGGTCCAGGTCACCGCGGGCGACGTCGACGAAGCTCTTGCCGTCGAATTCGCTCAGGTAGCTCATCAGCCACTCGTCGATACGGTCGGTCAGCAGCAGCACTTCGATGCCTTTCTTGCGGAAGACTTCCAGGTGCGGGCTGTTCTTGACCTGCGCGTAGGATTCGCCGGTGAGGAAGTAGATCTTGTCCTGACCTTCCTTGGCGCGGGCCAGGTAGTCGGCCAGGGCAACGCTCTGCTCGCCGCTTTCGTCATGGGTGGAGGCGAAACGCAGCAGGCCGGCGATCTTTTCCTTGTTGGCGAAGTCTTCAGCCGGGCCTTCTTTCATCACCTGGCCAAAGTTCTTCCAGAAGCCCTTGTACTGCTCAGGCTCGTTCTTGGCCAGCTTCTCGAGCATGTCCAGCACGCGCTTGGTCAGCGCCGACTTCATCGAATCGATGATCGGGTCTTTCTGCAGGATTTCGCGCGAAACGTTCAGCGACAGGTCGTTGGAATCGACCACGCCCTTGATGAAACGCAGGTACAGCGGCAGGAAGGATTCTGCCTGGTCCATGATGAACACACGCTGCACGTACAGCTTCAGGCCGCGTGGCGCTTCACGCTGGTACAGGTCGAACGGCGCGCGGGCCGGTACGTAGAGCAGCGAGTTGTACTCAAGCTTGCCTTCGACCTTGTTGTGGCTCCAGGCCAGCGGGTTTTCGAAATCGTGACCGATGTGCTTGTAGAACTCCTGGTATTCCTCGTCCTTGATCTCGGTACGCGGACGGGTCCACAGGGCGCTGGCGCGGTTGACGGTTTCCCATTCTTCGGCCGGCTTTTCTTCACCTTCGCCAGCTTCGACCTGTTTTGGCAGCTCGATCGGCAAGGCGATGTGGTCGGAGTACTTCTTGACGATGTTGCGCAGGCGCCAGCCGTCGGCGAACTCTTCTTCACCTTTTTTCAGGTGCAGGACGATGCGCGTACCGCGCTCGGCCTTGTCGACAGTGGCAACTTCAAAGTCACCCTCGCCCTTGGACGACCAGTGCACGCCCTCGGCAGCTGGCAGGCCGGCGCGGCGGCTGAATACGTCGACCTTGTCGGCGACGATAAAGGCCGAATAGAAGCCCACGCCGAACTGACCGATCAGGTGCGAGTCCTTCTTCTGGTCGCCGGTGAGGTTTTTCATGAAGTCGGCGGTGCCGGACTTGGCGATGGTGCCCAGGTGCGCAATGACCTCTTCGCGGCTCATGCCGATGCCGTTGTCTTCGAGGGTGACGGTGTTGGCGTCCTTGTCGAAGCTCAGGCGGATTTTAAGCTCGGCGCCGCCTTCGAGCAGCTCTGGCTTGGCCAGGGCTTCAAAGCGCAGTTTATCGACGGCGTCGGAGGCGTTGGAAATCAGTTCGCGAAGGAAGATTTCCTTGTTCGAATACAGGGAATGGATCATGAGGTGCAGCAGTTGCTTCACCTCGGTCTGGAAGCCCAGGGTTTCTTTTTGAGTTTCCACACTCATGGTCTTCAACACTCCGATCTGATGGCAGTTGTCGTTGGGCAGGCCGGCGGCCTGCTTTCACGGCGGGATGCACAACAGATGGGGGTGGCTGGGGCTATTTCAAGGGCGAAGTCATTTCTTCGATCTTGAAATGCGCGCGCGCCGTGGCAATCGGTTCGTCCGCGTCGCCCTGCCAGGCGGTTATGGCCACGTTGGTTACCCGCCGGCCCTGGCGCCATAGCTGGCAGCGGGCGTAGGTGTCGCGGTAGTGGCCGGCGCGCAGGTAGTCGATGGAAAAGTCGATGATCTTCGGGATCGCCGCGCTTTCGCTGAAAATCAGCAGGTACAGCGCCGCCGACAGCTCCATGAAGCCTGCGATCACCCCGCCGTGGATCGCCGGCAGCAACGGATTGCCAATGTTGTCCTGGCTGGCCGGCAGGCAAAACAACAGGTCATCGCCCTGGCGGCTGCACTGGATACCAATCAATCCGGCATAAGGGATCAACTGCAGCAGCGGCTCATAATTGCCTTCGGCATGGGCCTGGCGCAGTTGCTGGTGTACCTCTGGCGGAATCATTGGCCGCTCCCCTTGAGCTTGCTGGCGAAATTCAGGCCGCCCTTGATGCCCTTGCCCAGGCGCATGAAAGTGCCAACCACCTGGGCGATCGGCTGCTGCGGGTCGTCCTGGTAGGCCAGCCCACGGGTGAAGATCACATCGCGAGAAACGCGGTAGCAGTAGGCATGGCCGAAGATGTCCTTGCCGGCCTCGGCCGGCTGCATGTAGTCGATGCGCAGGTCTAGCGTCGGGCATACCTCGAACTCAGGCAGCGCACAAAGGGTAGCCATGCCGCAGGTGGTGTCCATCAGGGTGGTCACCGCCCCGCCATGCACGGCGCCGGTCTGTGGGTTGCCGACGATCTTCGTCGAGTACGGCAACACCAGGGTCATGCCTTGGGCATCAGCGTGATGCACGCGCATCTGCAGCACCTGGCAATGTCGCAATGCCGAGAGAAAACGTTCGGCCATTGCCAGCAAAGAAGTGTCGGTCATTTGAAAAACTCCCGGGCCATTGAGAACATGCACACAGTCTGGCAAATGTCCATATAGAACCATTTGTTATATATCTGTATTGTGCGCGGAACTTCTACCGGTTACTTGAGCTCGAAGGAACAAGTAACTTATTCCACAAGGAGAAACACCCCATGCGTAAACCTTTTGCTTTTGCCGTTATGCTCGCCGCTGCTCTGGGCCTGGCCGCTTGCGATAAAGCCAGCGAGAACAAAGCCCAAGATGCTCAACAACACGCCGAGCAAGCCCAAGAGAAGATGGGTGAAGCTCAGGATAAAGTGAACGAGGCCGCGAAAGAAAACGCCGAAGCCGCCAAAGATCAGGCCGAAGCGCAACAGAAAGCCGCTGAAGAAGCTGCAAAAGAAGCTGCACCTGCTGCTCCAGCTACTCCTGCCGAGCCTGCCAAGTAAGCAAGCCCGCCGGAATAAAAAAACCCGACGCTGTCGGGTTTTTTTATGCCTGTTGCAATAGGGTTAAACGATTCAGTCAATAACCTTCAGGCGAGGTTCTCTTTGCCGGGTTCCGCCACCGGCGCTTCGGTCGGGGTATAGACCATCACATCGAGCACATCGGAGTGGAATTCACGGCGATACAGCACCAGTACTACCCCGGTACTCATCAACATAAACAACCAGGGGCTGATAAACCAGCAGAGCATGGCCATGCCGAAGTAATAGGAACGCAGGCCAAAGTTGAACTGGTTGGCGGCCAGGGAAATAACCTTGGCCGCTCTAAGGGCAAAGGCCTTGCGCTCAAGTTCGCTGACCTGACGCTCGCCGATCATCGGCGCCGAACCCACCAATACGGCGGCGAAGTTGTATTGACGCATGCACCAGCTGAAAGTGAAGAAGGCGTACACAAATACCATCGCCAGGCACAGCAACTTGATTTCCGACATGCCCTGGGACGCCTGCTGCACCAGCGGCAGGTCTGCCAGCAACGATACCGCACGGTCTGATGCGCCGAGCACGGTGAGAATACCGGCCAGGATGATCAAGGTGCTGGAGGCAAAGAACGAGGCGTTGCGCTCCAGGTTACCGATCACGCTGGCATCGGCGATGCGGTTGTCACGCAGCAGCATGCGGCGCATCCAGTCTTCGCGGTACAGGTGCAGCACGCTGGCCAGGCAAGCGGTATCGCGGCCCTTCCAGGTGGCATAACGGGTGTATCCGCCCCAGCAGACAACGAACCAGCAGGCGGCCAGCAAGTGGATCAGATTGCTTTGAATGAAGCTCATGCAAGGTCCTGATTGAAGTTTCGAGCACAATAAAGCCCATTGACCGGCTTTCGACGCTTTAGCGCAGAAAAAGACACGTCTGCCGTGCAGAAACGAAAAAGCCCCGCGTCCTTGCGGACACGGGGCTCGGAATTTGCCGTGACGGTCACCCTGTTGGCTTGTGGCCGGTGTCCGTCATAGGGCCAATTCTCAGGCCAGCACTTCGCGTGGCTTGCCAAGCATGCGGTCACACACCACCGCAACGCCCAGGGCCACTACCGACGGTACCAGCCAGGCCAGGCCCTGCTCGCTCAGCGGCAGGTGGGCGAGGATTTCCGGCAGTTCGCTGGCCAGGGCGGTGCCCTTGATGGCATCGATCATGCCGAACAGCAGCGAAACCAGCATCACCGGCGCGAGGATGCGCACCTCGGAATTCCACAGTTCTTTGCAGAAGCTCAGGCCTACGACCACGATGCACGGCGGGTAGATAGCCGTCAGCACCGGAATCGAGAACATGATCAGCTTGGTCAGGCCGAGGTTGGAGATCAGCAGCGAGAAGCCGGCAAGGATCACCACCAGGGTGCGGTACGACAGCGGCAGTACCTGGCTGAAATACTCGGCACAGGCGCAGGTCAGGCCAACGGCGGTCACCAGACAGGCCAGGGCGATCAGCACGGCCAGGAAGCCGCTGCCCAGCGAGCCGAAGGTGTGCTGTACATAGGCATGCAGTACCGCTGCGCCGTTGCTGGCACCGGCGGCGATTTCATGGCTGCCGGCACCCAGGCGGAACAGGCTGATGTACACCAGGGCCAGGCCGACACCGGCGATCAGGCCGGCGATGATCGCGTAGCGGGTGATCAGCCGCGGCGATTCGACACCGCGCGAACGGATGGCGTTGACGATGACGATACCGAACACCAGGGCGCCGAGGGTATCCATGGTCAGGTAACCATTGATGAAGCCCTGGGAGAACGGTGCGGCGACGTAGGCCGGCTGTGCTTCACCGATACCACCGGCGGGCAGCATGAACGCGGCGATGCCGAGTGCGGCCAGGGCGATGATCTTCAGCGGCGCAAGGAAGCGTCCGACGGTGTCGAGCAACTTGCCCGGGTACATGGACACCGCCAGCACCACCAGGAAGTACACCAGGCTGTAGATAAACAGGGCCAGCGGGCTTTCACCGGTCAGCGGCGCAACACCCACCTCGAAGGATACGGTGGCGGTACGCGGAGTGGCGAACAGCGGGCCTACCGACAGGTAGCACACCGCCGCCAGCAGGCCGCCGGCGACCTTGCCGATCGGGCTGCTCAGGGCATCCATGCCGCCGCCGACCTTGGCCAGGGCGACAACAGTGATAACCGGCAGGCCCACAGCAGTGATCAGGAAACCCAGCGCCGCCATCCACACGTGTGGACCGGATTGCAGACCGACGATAGGTGGGAAAATGATATTGCCCGCGCCGACGAACAAAGCGAACGTCATAAAACCAAGTGCCAGGATGTCCTGGCCTTTTAAAACTTTCATTAAGGAAATACCACACTGCTGAAATCGGGATTTAGAGAGGGATTTCCCCTTGGGTGAGGGAAATGCTGCCTGGCTGGATGAGCCAGACCCGTTTAGCGTGTCGTTCCCTTTTGGGGAGCGGGCACAAAATGAGTGCATAGGTTAACGAATTTGTCACAGAAACGCACTGCTGCAGGGCTGCTTGTCCGATGTGTGAATATGCGTGTCGCTTGCGCGACAGCCTCAAGCGGCAAGTTACAAGCCGCAAGCTTGCCGCAAAACCCTCTTGCAGCTTGAAGCTTGCCCCTTGCCGCTGCTGCCCGGTAAACAAAAAAGGCCACCCGAAGGTGGCCTTTCTTGTTTACCGGGCAGTGATTACTTCTTCACTTCCCAGCCAGTCAGCTCGGCCAGGGCCTTGCCGATGTCTGCCAGCGAACGCACGGTTTTTACACCAGCGTCCTGCAGCGCAGCGAATTTCTCGTCCGCAGTGCCTTTGCCGCCGGAGATGATGGCGCCAGCGTGGCCCATACGCTTGCCCGCAGGAGCGGTAACACCAGCGATGTAGGAAACCACAGGCTTGGTGACGTTGGCCTTGATGTAGGCAGCTGCTTCTTCTTCAGCCGAACCGCCGATCTCGCCGATCATGACGATCGCTTCGGTCTTCGGGTCTTCCTGGAACAGCTTCAGGATGTCGATGAAGTTGGAGCCCGGGATCGGGTCGCCACCGATACCGACGCAGGTGGACTGACCGAAACCGGCGTCAGTGGTCTGCTTGACCGCTTCGTAAGTCAGGGTGCCGGAACGCGAAACGATACCGACCTTGCCTGGCAAGTGGATGTGACCTGGCATGATGCCGATCTTGCACTCGCCCGGAGTGATGACGCCTGGGCAGTTAGGGCCGATCAGGGTAACACCCAGCTCGTCGCACTTGACCTTGGCATCGAGCATGTCCAGGGTAGGAATGCCTTCGGTGATGCAGACGATCAGCTTGATGCCGCCGAAGGCAGCTTCCAGGATCGAGTCCTTGCAGAAAGGAGCTGGAACGTAGATGACCGACGCATCAGCGCCGGTAGCTTCTACTGCTTCTTTCACAGTGTTGAACACTGGCAGGCCCAGGTGGGTGGAGCCACCCTTGCCTGGCGTCACGCCGCCGACCATCTTGGTGCCGTAGGCGATGGCTTGCTCGGAGTGGAAAGTACCTTGCGAGCCGGTGAAGCCCTGGCAGATGACTTTGGTGTCTTTATTGATCAGGACGCTCATTACTTGCCCTCCGCAGCTTTGACAACTTGTTGAGCAGCGTCGGTCAGGCTGGTTGCCGCAATGATGTTCAAACCGCTTTCTGCCAGTACTTTAGCACCCAGTTCAGCGTTGTTGCCTTCCAGGCGAACAACAACCGGTACCTTGACGCCGACTTCTTTCACAGCGCCGATGATGCCTTCGGCAATCATGTCGCAACGAACGATGCCGCCGAAGATGTTGACCAGAACGGCCGCGACATTGCTGTCGGACAGAATGATCTTGAAGGCTTCGGTAACGCGCTCTTTGGTAGCACCACCACCTACGTCGAGGAAGTTGGCTGGCTTGCCGCCGTGCAGGTTGACGATGTCCATGGTACCCATGGCCAGGCCGGCACCGTTGACCATGCAGCCGATGTTGCCTTCCAGGGCCACGTAGTTCAGCTCGAAGCTGGCAGCGTGGGCTTCACGAGGATCGTCTTGCGACGGGTCGTGGAAGGTTTTCAGCTTAGGCTGACGGTACATGGCGTTAGCGTCGATGTTGATCTTGGCATCGAGGCAGTGCAGGTCGCCGTCGGCCTTGATGACCAGCGGGTTTACTTCCAGCAGGGCCAGGTCGTGTTCTTTGAACAGCTTGGCCAGGCCTACGAAAATCTTGGCGAACTGAGCAACTTGCTTGCCTTCCAGACCCAGCTGGAACGCCAGTTCACGACCCTGGAATGGCTGAGCGCCAACCAGTGGATCGATAGTAGCCTTGATGATCTTCTCAGGAGTCTCGTGAGCGACTTTCTCGATGTCCACGCCACCTTCGGTGGAAGCCATGAACACGATACGGCGGCTCGAACGGTCGACTACAGCGCCCAGGTACAGCTCTTTGGCGATGTCAGTGCAGGATTCGACCAGGATCTTGGTCACTGGCTGACCGTTGGCGTCGGTCTGGTAGGTTACCAGACGCTTGCCCAACCATTGCGCAGCGAACGCCTTGGCGTCTTCCTTGCTGCGAACCAGCT
Source organism: Pseudomonas sp. NPDC087612 (assembly GCF_044743505.1). Classification (NCBI taxonomy): domain Bacteria; kingdom Pseudomonadati; phylum Pseudomonadota; class Gammaproteobacteria; order Pseudomonadales; family Pseudomonadaceae; genus Pseudomonas; species Pseudomonas sp. NPDC087612. Next base: position 76,205 of record NZ_JBIUWO010000012.1, on the reverse strand, counting down.
TGACGCCGCCCGCTTTACCGCGACCACCGGCGTGGACCTGGGCTTTGACAACCCACTCGGTGCCACCGATCTTGTCGCAGGCTTCTGCGGCAGCTTCAGGGGTGTCGACTGCGAAACCCTTGGAAACTGGCAGGCCGTATTCAGCGAACAGCTGCTTACCCTGATACTCGTGAAGATTCATGCTTTTTACCGTCTTCGTTAGGTACTGCGCTTCGGCGCTGCGCTCCATGGGAGTGCCGCGCCACCTGTGACCACTTGCCCCCGGTATGCTCCGGGAGTTCGAGTCCGGCGGACTTTCCGCGGTGAGTCATGCACGCAAGACTCACGACGGGCCACCCGCCGTGGTTTCTTATTGTTTAACGCTTCTTACGGTTGGCAACGTGAATGGCACCGCCATTCACAGCCAGCGCGGCTTCATGCAGCGCTTCGGACAGGGTCGGATGGGAGAAAACCATCATGCCCAGGTCTTCGGCGCTGGTGCCGAATTCCATTGCGATTGCACCCTGCTGCACCAGTTCGGCAGCCGATGGGCCAATCACGTGTACACCCAGGACGCGGTCGGTCTTGGCATCGGCGATGACCTTGACGAAACCACCGGTGTCGTTGGCAGCCATCGCACGGCCGCTGGCCGCGAACGGGAAGGTGCCCACGTTAACCTCAACGCCTTCGGCCTTCAAGGTCTGTTCGGTTTTACCGACCCATGCGATTTCCGGGTGGGTGTAGATAACCGACGGGATCAGGTCGTAGTTCATCTGGGCTTTGTGGCCCTTGATGCGCTCGACGACCATGATGCCCTCTTCCGAGGCCTTGTGCGCCAGCATCATGCCACGAACCACGTCACCGATGGCGTAAACGCCTGGTACGCTGGTCGCGCAGTGATCGTCGACGAAGATGAAACCACGCTCGTCGATGGTCACGCCGCTGTCGGCAGCCAGCAGATCGGTGGTCACCGGACGACGGCCGACCGCAACGATCAGCTTGTCGAAGGTGATCTTCTGCTCGCCGTTGGCGTCGGTGTAGGTCACTTCGACTTCAGCGCCGTTGACCTTCGAGCCGGTCACGCGAGCGCCCAGCTTGATGTCCAGGCCTTGCTTGGTCAGGGTTTTCAGCGCTTCCTTGGAGACAGCGGCGTCAGCGGCCATCAGGAAGGTGTCCAGGGCTTCGAGGACGGTGACTTCTGCGCCCAGGCGAGCCCAGACCGAACCCAGCTCCAGGCCGATCACGCCAGCACCGATCACGCCCAGGCGCTTAGGTACGGTTTGGAATTCCAGGGCGCCGGTGGAATCGACGATGACGTTCTGGTCGACCGGAGCCGGTGGAATGTCGATCGGACGCGAACCGGAAGCCAGGATGACGTTCTCGGCTTCGATGATTTCGGTGGTGCCGTCAGCCTTGGTGACTTCGACTTTCTTGCCAGCCAGCAGTTTACCGTGGCCCTGGATCGAGGTGACGCCGTTGGCCTTGAACAGGGTGGCAACACCGCCGGTCAGGTTTTTGACGATGCCAGCCTTGCGGCCAACCATCGCGGCGACGTCCATCTTCACTTCGCCAGTGGAGATACCGTGGACGTTGAAGCTTTCTTTGGCTTCCTTGTACTTCCAGGAGCTGTCCAGCAGCGCCTTGGAAGGAATGCAACCCACGTTCAGGCAGGTACCGCCGAGGGCCAGCTTGCCTTCGCCGTCAGTGTACTTCTCGATACAGGCAGTGCTCAGACCGAGTTGCGCAGCCTTGATGGCAGCTACGTAGCCGCCAGGACCTGCGCCAATCACTACCACATCAAATTTTTGCGACATTCAGAAAATCCTCTTTAAAGCTGCAAGCGATAAGCTGCAAGCCACAAGCTCAAGCGCAAACCGTTCAGGCTTGCCGCTCGAAGCTTGCAGCTTGCAGCTGCTCAATCAGATATCCAGCAGCAGACGAGCCGGGTCTTCCAGCAGGTTCTTGATGGTCACCAGGAAGGTCACGGCTTCTTTACCGTCGATCAGACGGTGGTCGTAGGACAGTGCCAGGTACATCATCGGGCGGATCACGACCTGACCGTTAACGGCCATAGGACGCTGGATGATGTTGTGCATGCCCAGGATCGCAGCCTGCGGCGGGTTGACGATCGGGGTCGACATCATCGAACCAAAGGTACCACCGTTGGTGATGGTGAAGGTACCGCCGGTCATTTCGTCGATCGACAGTTTGCCGTCACGGGCTTTCTTGCCGAAGGTGGCGATGCCGTTTTCGATTTCAGCCAGGCTCATCTGCTCGGCGTTACGCAGTACCGGTACCACCAGGCCGCGGTCGCTGGAAACGGCAACGCCGATGTCCGCATAACCGTGGTAGACGATGTCGGAACCGTCGATCGAGGCGTTGACGGCCGGGAAGCGTTTCAGCGCTTCGGTGGCAGCCTTGACGAAGAACGACATGAAGCCCAGGCGGACGCCGTTGTGGGTCTTCTCGAACAGGTCCTTGTACTTCGAACGCAGGGCCATGACTTCGGTCATGTCGACTTCGTTGAAGGTGGTCAGCATGGCCATGTTCGACTGAGCTTCGACCAGGCGCTTGGCAACGGTGGCACGTACGCGAGTCATCGGTACACGCTTCTCGGTGCGATCGCCAGTGGCGACGACCGGGGCAGCGGCAGCAGCGGCTGGCTTGGCGGCAGGTGCGGCAGCCGGAGCGGATTTCTTCGCTTCGATGGCAGCAACCACGTCTTCCTTGGTGATGCGACCGTCTTTGCCGGTGCCCTTGATGCTGTTCAGGGCGATGCCGTTTTCTTCGGCCAGCTTGCGGGCAGCCGGAGCGCCGATGGCGTCTTCGTCGCCAGCAGCAGCGGCAGCAGGAGCAGCGGCGGCAGGCGCAGCAGCAGCGGCAGGCGCCGCGGCAGCAACACCACCTGCCTCGATCGAACCCAGGACTTCGTCGGACAGGACGGTTTCGCCCTCGCCCTTGACGATAGCGCCCAGCACGCCGTCAGCGGTAGCCAGTACTTCCAGGACAACCTTGTCGGTTTCGATGTCGACGATCAGCTCGTCACGCTTGACCGCTTCGCCCGGTTGCTTGTGCCAGGTGGCAACGGTGCCATCGGCAACCGATTCCGGGAAAGTAGGGGCTTTGATCTCGATAGCCATTATCAGTGGTTCCTTAAATTCGGTTTCTGGTGCGCGATGGCATTAAACGGTGAAGGCATCTTGCAGCAGTTTTTCCTGCTGCTCGGCGTGCATCGAAGCGTAACCACAAGCAGGTGCTGCCGAAGCATCGCGACCGGCGTACTCGAGGACTAGGTCCTTGTTGTGACGGGTCAGAATGCGACGCATGTGGTGTTGGCTGCTGTACCAGGCGCCCTGGTTCATTGGCTCTTCCTGGCACCACACCACATCTTTGAGATTGGTGTACGGCGCGAGGATTTCGACCAGGTCGTCTTCAGGGAACGGATACAGCTGCTCGATACGCACGATGGCGATATCTTCGCGGCCTTCGGCACGGCGTTTTTCCAGCAGATCGTAGTAGACCTTGCCGCTGCACAGAACCAGGCGCGTGACGTTCTTCGGATCGAGGGTATCGATTTCCGGGATCACGGTCTGGAACGAGCCTTCGGCCAGTTCTTCCAGGGTCGAGATGGCCAGTTTGTGGCGCAGCAGCGACTTTGGCGTCAGCACGATCAGCGGCTTGCGCAGCGGACGGATGACCTGACGACGCAGCAGGTGGTAGATCTGAGCCGGCGTGGTCGGTACGCAAACCTGGACGTTGTGCTCGGCGCACAGCTGCAGGTAACGCTCCAGACGTGCCGAGGAGTGCTCAGGCCCCTGCCCTTCATAACCGTGTGGCAGCAGCATGGTCAGACCGCACAGACGGCCCCACTTGTGCTCGCCGCTGGTGATGAACTGGTCGACAACCACCTGGGCACCGTTGGCGAAGTCGCCGAACTGGGCTTCCCAGATCACCAGCGCGTTCGGCGTGGTGGTGGAGTAGCCGTATTCGAAGGCCAGTACCGCTTCTTCCGAGAGGAAGGAGTCGTACAGGTCGAACTTAGGCTGACCGGCGTACAGGTTCTGCAGTGGCAGGTAGGTGCTGGCGTCTTTCTGGTTGTGCAGTACCGCGTGGCGGTGCGAGAAAGTGCCGCGACCGATATCCTGACCCGTCATGCGGATCGGATGACCTTCAAACAGCAGGGTCGCGTAGGCCATGGTTTCGGCGTAGCCCCAGTTGATCGGCAAGCCACCGGCCTGCATCTTCTGGCGATCTTCGTAGATCTTCGAAACCTGACGCTGAACCACGAAACCTTCCGGCAGCTCCAGCAGCTTGGCCGACAGTTCCTGCAGGGTCTTCAGATCGAAGCGGGTGTCGTGACGCGCGGTCCAGGTGTGACCCAGGTACGGACGCCAGTCGACGAACAGCTCTTTGTTCGGCTCTTTAACCAGGCTTTTTACTACGTGCAGGCCGTTATCCAGCGCGTTGCGGTACTCGTCGACCTTGGCCTGGACGCGCTCGGCGTCAAGACGGCCCGACTGGGTCAGGGCTTCGGCGTAGAGTTCGCGGGTGGTGCGCTGCTTGGCGATCTGCTGGTACATCAGCGGCTGTGTGCCGTTCGGCTCGTCGGCCTCGTTGTGGCCGCGACGACGGTAGCAGACCAGGTCGATGACCACGTCACGCTTGAACTGCATGCGGTAATCGACCGCCAGCTGGGTCACGAACAGCACCGCTTCCGGATCATCACCGTTGACGTGCAGGATCGGCGCCTGAATCATCTTGGCGACGTCGGTGGCGTACTCGGTGGAACGCGAGTCCAGCGGGTTGCTGATGGTGAAACCAACCTGGTTGTTGATCACGATGTGCACGGTACCGCCGGTCTTGAAACCGCGGGTCTGCGACATCTGGAAGGTTTCCATGACCACGCCTTGACCGGCGAATGCCGCGTCACCGTGGATGGAAATCGGCAGTACCTTGTCGCCAACGGTGTCGTTGCGACGGTCCTGACGGGCACGTACCGAACCTTCAACCACTGGCGAGACGATCTCCAGGTGCGAAGGGTTGAACGCCATGGCCAGGTGAACTTCGCCACCGGCGGTCATCACGTTGGACGAGAAGCCCTGGTGGTATTTGACGTCACCGGAGCCCAGCTCGACCTTCTTCTTGCCTTCGAACTCGTCGAACAGGTCGCGCGGGTTCTTGCCGAAGGTGTTGACCAGGACGTTCAGACGGCCACGGTGAGCCATGCCGATGACAACTTCCTTGGTGCCGTAGGAACCGGAGCGTTGAATCAGCTCGTCCAGCATCGGAATCAGGCTTTCGCCGCCTTCCAGGCCGAAACGCTTGGTGCCCGGGTATTTGGTACCCAGGTATTTTTCCAGACCCTCGGCGGCGGTGACGCGCTCGAGCAGGTGGCTCTGAATATCCGCGGAGAAGACTGGACGCCCACGCACGCTCTCCAGACGCTGCTGGAACCAGCTGCGCTGCTCGGAGTCGACGATGTGGGTGAATTCGGCGCCAATGGTGCGGCAATATGTCTGCTGCAAAGCGTCGAAGATTTCGCGTAGGCTCGCTTCCTCTTTGCCGATGAACAGGTCGCCGGCACGGAAGGTCGTATCAAGATCGGCATTGGTCAAGCCGTAATGATTGATCGACAGGTCTACTGGCGCAGGGCGCTGCCACAACCCCAGGGGGTCGAGCTTAGCGGCTTGGTGGCCGCGCATACGGTAGGCCTGGATCAGTCGCAGAACTTCAACCTGCTTCTTCTCGTGTTCACTGCTCACGCTCCCGGCGGAAACCGGTTGGGCGCGGCGCTGGTTCTTTGCCAGCAGTACGAAATGGTCGCGGATTGTAGAGTGCGATACATCGGTAGCGGTGCTGCCTTCGGCGGGCAACTTCTGGAAGTAAGTGCGCCACTCTTCTGGCACAGCGTTAGGGTCGTGCAGGTAAAGCTCGTAGAGCTCTTCCACATATGCAGCGTTACCACCTGAAAGGTGGGCGCTATCCCACATGCGCTGCATCACGCTTTCTTGCATGCTTGGTCACCCTCGGTTAGGGGACGGATCGGCAAGAGCCACAGCACGCCTGGAAAAGTCCTAATGCAGCGACCCAACCAAGCCACCAAGGATCCTACAGATTTTCCGGGTACCAGCCCGGAAGCCCCTGCTGGTCTCATATCTTCATAGGTAAAAGCTTGGGCTTTGTGGGCCCTAGCTCGGGTTTCACCTTGGTGCGGGCAAGGGCCCGCACCTTGGCGTACTACGGGTACAACACTTTTAAAATCAGGTACCGCTTTGCAGCAGCATGTTACGTACGTGACCGATGGCCTTGGTCGGGTTCAGACCTTTAGGGCAAACGTTTACGCAGTTCATGATGCCGCGGCAACGGAACACGCTGAACGGGTCATCCAGCGAAGCCAGACGCTCCTGGGTCTTGGTGTCACGGCTGTCGGCCAGGAAACGGTAGGCCTGCAGCAGTGCAGCTGGACCGAGGAACTTGTCCGGGTTCCACCAGAACGACGGGCAGGAAGTCGAGCAGCAAGCGCACAGGATGCACTCGTACAGGCCGTCCAGCTTTTCGCGTTCTTCCGGCGACTGCAGACGCTCGATGGCCGGAGCCGGCGTATCGTTCTGCAGGAATGGCTTCACCTTCTCGTACTGTTTGTAGAAGATGCTCATATCGACGACCAGGTCACGAATGACCGGCAATCCAGGCAACGGGCGAACGATCAGCTTGTTGCGCTTGACCACGGCCGACAGCGGCGTGATGCAGGCCAGGCCGTTCTTGCCGTTGATGTTCATGCCATCGGAACCGCAAACACCTTCACGGCAGGAACGACGATACGAGAAACCTTCGTCCTGTTCCTTGATCAGTGCCAAGACATCGAGAACCATCAGGTCCTTGCCGCCAGTATCGACCTGGAACACCTGCATCTTGGGTGCCGAGTCGGTATCGGGGTTGTAACGATAAACTTCGACTTGCAACATTGTGGCCACCCTTAGTAAGTCCGGACTTTAGGCTCGAACGCCGGAACGGTTTTCGGCGCGAAGTTGACGGCGCGCTTGGCGACGCGCTTCTCACCCGGGAAGTACAGGGTGTGGCACAGCCAGTTTTCGTCGTCACGGTCTTCGAAGTCTTCACGGGCGTGAGCGCCGCGGGACTCTTTACGGACTTCTGCAGCGATGGCAGTGGCTTCAGCGACTTCCAGCAGGTTCTGCAGCTCCAGCGCTTCGATACGCGCGGTGTTGAAGGCCTGGGACTTGTCGTTGATCTTGACGTTGGCGATACGCTCGCGCAGGCCAGCCAGCTGCTCGATACCCTTCTGCATGTATTCGCCGGTACGGAATACACCGAAGTAGTTCTGCATGCAGCTTTGCAGTTCGCGACGCAGGGTAGCCACGTCTTCGCCGGTGTTGCGCTCGTTGAGCTTGTTCAGACGGCTCAGGGCAACATCGATGTCGGTGTCGCTGGCGTCGAGGTATTCGATACCGTCGCTCAGCGCTTTTTCCAGGTGCAGGCCGGCAGCGCGACCGAAGACTACCAGGTCGAGCAGCGAGTTGCCGCCCAGGCGGTTGGCACCGTGAACCGATACGCACGCCACTTCACCGACCGCGAACAGGCCCGGGATGATGTGGTCGACGCCATCGGCGTCCTGGGTCATGGCCTGGCCATGGATGTTGGTGGCAACGCCGCCCATCATGTAGTGGCAGGTTGGCACAACAGGAACCGGCGCGACCACAGGGTCAACGTGGGCGAAGGTCTTGGACAGCTCACAGATGCCTGGCAGGCGGCTGTGCAGTACTTCTTCACCCAGGTGGTCAAGCTTGAGCATCACGTGGTCGCCGTTAGGGCCACAGCCGTTGCCGGCGATGATCTCTTTAACCATGGAACGGGCCACAACGTCACGACCGGCGAGGTCTTTGGCGTTAGGCGCATAACGTTCCATGAAACGCTCGCCATGCTTGTTGATCAGGTAACCGCCTTCACCGCGGCAACCTTCGGTGACCAGTACACCAGCGCCGGCGATGCCGGTCGGGTGGAACTGCCACATCTCGATGTCCTGCACCGGAACGCCTGCACGCAGGGCCATGCCGATACCGTCACCGGTATTGATCAGGGCGTTGGTGGTGGAGGAGTAGATACGGCCTGCACCGCCGGTGGCCAGAACGGTGGCCTTGGCTTTGATGTACAGGGTTTCGCCGGTTTCGATGCAGATGGCGATCACACCGACGAACGCACCTTCCTGGTTCTTCACCAGGTCAACGGCGTAGTACTCGTTGAGGAAGGTGGTGCCTGCTTTCAGGTTGCCCTGGTACAGGGTGTGCAGCAGCGCGTGACCGGTACGGTCGGAAGCGGCGCAGGTACGGGCGGCCTGGCCACCTTTACCGAAGTCCTTGGACTGACCGCCGAACGGGCGCTGGTAGATACGGCCTTGCTCGGTACGCGAGAACGGCAGACCCATGTGGTCCAGCTCGAACACGGCAGCAGGACCTTCCTGACACATGTATTCGATAGCGTCCTGGTCACCGATATAGTCGGAACCCTTGACGGTATCGTACATGTGCCAGCGCCAGTCATCGTTCGGGTCGGCCGAAGCGATGGCGCAGGTGATGCCACCCTGGGCCGATACAGTGTGCGAACGGGTCGGGAAGACCTTGGTGATCACGGCAGTCTTGTGACCGCCCTGAGCCAGCTGCAGCGCTGCGCGCATGCCGGCACCGCCGCCACCAATGATGATGGCGTCGAATGAAATCGTAGGAATGTTAGCCATGAATCAGATACCCCAGAGAATCTGCACACCCCAGACGAAGTACGCGAACATCGCGACACCACATACCGCCTGGAACAGGAAACGTACGGCAGTCGCCGACTTGCCCAGCGCCATCGGCGTCAGGTAGTCGGTGGCAATGGTCCACATGCCGACCCAGGCGTGAGCGCCCAGGGCCACAAGGGCCAGCAGACTGAAAATACGCATCGCGTTGTTGGAGAACAGAGCGTGCCACTGGGCAAACTCGATGCCCGGGTGCGCGACCAGGTATCCGATCAGGAAAATGAAATAAGCCGCGAGAACGACCGCAGAAACGCGCTGCGCCATCCAGTCATAGAGGCCCGAACGCGAGAGGTTCGTGACGTTGGTTACCATATCCAAACTCCTGCCAGCACAATCACCACCACGGAAACGGCGATGATAATTTTCGAGCCCAGTCGGCCGCCTTCCAGCGTTTCACCGATGCCCATGTCCATGATCAAGTGGCGCACACCGGCTACCAAGTGATACAGCAAGGCGGACAGGAGGCCCCATGCCACGAACTTGGCCAGCGGACTGGTCAAGCATGCCTTCACCTCGGCGAAACCTTCCTCCGAACCCAGGGATTTGCCCAATGCATAAAGCATGAAGCCAAGGCCGAGGAAGAGGATGATGCCGGAAACACGGTGAAGAAATGACGTAACGCCGGTAATGGGGAGTTTGATGGTCCTTAGGTCTAGGTTTACAGGTCGTTGGCTTTTCACGGCTTTTTTCACACTGAAGAGCCCCTAGCAAGCAGGGCAAAGTTGTTGGTAAGTGTACTGGTCAGGTACCCACCACCCAGGGAGTGACGACCCCAGCAACACGGGCTTGCAAGCCCCTGGCGGTCGGGGGCCGATTATAGACAGTTAGGCTACTAATGACAACGCAGACACCTAGCCCAAATAGCGCATTGCCTTTAGCGAACAAAAGGCGTAAACGGGCGGTAATTTCGAGGAAAAACAGCGCCCAAAGCCCTTTACAACCGTGCTTTAGGCAAATTGACATTCGAATTTATCTCACTATAGTGGTGCGGGCCCTGCGTGGGGGGTCTGTCTGATGATTTCAAGCATTAATAGGAGGCCACATGGCTGACAAAAAAGCGCAGTTGGTCATCGAGGGCGCAGCCCCCGTCGAGCTGCCCATTTTAACCGGCACCGTTGGTCCCGATGTTATCGACGTTAGAGGGTTGGGGGCCACGGGTCACTTCACTTTCGACCCTGGTTTCATGGCGACCGCATCCTGCGAGTCGAAGATCACTTATATCGACGGCGACAAGGGTATCCTGCTGCACCGCGGCTATCCGATCGAGCAACTGGCCGAAAAATCCGACTACCTCGAGACTTGCTACCTGCTGCTCAACGGCGAACTGCCGAATGCCGAGCAGAAGGCTCAGTTCGTCAGCACCGTGAAGAACCACACCATGGTTCACGAGCAGTTGAAGTCCTTCTTCAACGGCTTCCGCCGCGACGCCCACCCGATGGCCGTCATGTGCGGCGTGGTTGGCGCCCTGTCGGCGTTCTACCATGACTCGCTGGACATCAATAACCCGCAGCACCGCGAAATCTCCGCGGTCCGCCTGGTCGCCAAGATGCCGACCCTGGCAGCGATGGTGTACAAGTACTCCATGGGCCAGCCCATGATGTATCCGCGCAATGACCTGTCGTACGCGGAAAACTTCCTGCACATGATGTTCAACACCCCGTGCGAGATCAAACCGATCAGCCCGGTGCTGGCCAAGGCAATGGACCGGATCTTCATCCTCCACGCCGACCACGAGCAGAACGCATCGACCTCCACCGTCCGTCTGGCCGGCTCTTCGGGTGCCAACCCGTTCGCCTGTATCGCTGCCGGCATCGCTGCACTGTGGGGCCCTGCCCACGGCGGCGCCAACGAAGCGGTACTGACCATGCTCGATGAAATCGGCGATGTCTCGAACATCGACAAATTCATCGCCAAGGCCAAGGACAAGAACGATCCGTTCAAGCTGATGGGCTTCGGTCACCGCGTTTACAAAAACCGCGACCCGCGCGCCACCGTGATGAAACAGACCTGCGACGAAGTCCTGCGCGAGCTGGGCATCAAGAACGACCCGCAGCTGGAACTGGCCATGCGCCTGGAAGAGATCGCCCTCACCGATCCTTACTTCATCGAGCGCTCGCTGTACCCGAACGTCGACTTCTACTCGGGGATCATCCTCAAGGCGATCGGCATTCCAACCAGCATGTTCACCGTGATCTTCGCCCTGGCGCGGACCGTCGGCTGGATCTCGCACTGGAAAGAAATGCTCTCCAGCCCGTACAAGATCGGCCGCCCTCGCCAGCTGTACACCGGCTACGAGTCGCGTGACATCGTCAAGCTGGAAGACCGCAAGTAAGCCTTTGGGCCGAACACGAAAAAAGGCTGCCTTCGGGCAGCCTTTTTTATTGCGCTCTCATCGCGGGCTGCGGTTCTGTGGGAGCGGGCTTGCCCCGCGACTGCCCAACAGTTGCCTCAAGCCCGCCAACTGATGCAACTGTACTTACGGCTTCTCGGCCCGCTCTTTCAACGCCTTCAAGGTATTGAACGGCGCATCGACCACAAACTTGTTCGCCACCATCGACGGCACGCTGCCGCCCGGCTCGGTGTGCACCTGGTAAGTCACTTCGGTGCCGCCGTCTTTTGGCTGCAGCTTCCAGAACCCATCAACCTTGGCCACCCGCACGAAGCCCTTCTCTTCCGGCAGGTACGTGGGCACGCCTTGAAGCTTGCGGATCAGGCTGCCATCAGCCGCTACGGTAGTGGTGACATGCATGACCGAATCACGCGCAGTCACCGGCCACGGGGTATTGAACTGAGTGTAGGTCCAGCTCTGGTCACCTTCGGTTTTCAGCAGCTTTTGCGTCTTGCACTCATGAATCCAGGCGCAGGCCCCGGCAACGTCTTCCTGCAGGGCCCTGACCTTGGCCAGTGGCGCCTTGATAAAGGTAACGCCGCGATAGGCCTTGTAGTCGGAACCGGCAACCTCACTGAGATCGACCTTGATTCCGTCTTCGTTCTTGGCCTGCTTCCAGTCCTCGGCATGCGCCAGGGGCACCAGCGCCGCTCCCAGACCCAACACCAGTGCCATGTGCTTAAACGATCCCATGCTTTTGTTCCTTATTGTCGAAGATCCGCGTTTCAAGCTGCCGTCATTTGCTCCAGCCACCCCAGGATCCTGATCGCCTCGTCGCGGTCGTTGCCGCAGATCTCGGCCTCTGCCTTGAAACCACCACACACCGGCGGGCGCTCGGGCTTGCCGAACAAGCCGCAGAGGTTGGCAACCGACAAGTGCAGGCAGCGCTCACCGGCGGGCTTGCCCTTGGGCATCCCCGGTATCGGCGAGCTGATGGAGGGCGCAATGCAGCAGGCGCCACAACCTTCACGGCAATTCATGACAACAGAATCCTCGGAGTAACAAATGATGAATGAACCCGGATAGTAACCGCTTAAACAGGCGTTTGAAATTGCTCGCAGGATGAAATATCAACCCCAAAGGGGTGACTGGACAGTCAGTTTCGCCCTACTGCTTGAACTCGAACTCGATCGCCGCGCCTTCGACATCCTTGCGACTGTCGTTACGCAGTTGCAGCTGCATTTCGTTGCTGATCAGCCGGCCATTGAGCTGAAACGGGCTGTCGGAAGGCGGTTTCTCACCAAACAGGTAGGGCAGCAATGGCTTGGGCAAAGGTGCCTGCTCCTGGGTATCGGGCTTGAGCTCCTTGACCATGCCCGAAGGCAGGCTCAGGTCGAGCTTGGTCTTGGGCAGTGGCGCGGGCGCCGCCTTGGCATTTTTGCGTGCGCTGCGCTGGGTGGCTTTGGTGCTTGCCTTTTTACGCACCGGCGGCGCTTTTGCCTGCTTTGGCTTGGCTGCAGGCTTGGCGCTTTTGCTAGTGGAGGTTTTGCCGGCCGGTGCGGTTTCGGCCACTGCTGCCCAGGTGCAAGCCAAGCCACCGAGCAAACACAAGGACAGCCCGATACAACGCAACGCTTTCATAGGCACCGACGATTATCCCTAAAAATGCTTATGCTCCCCGTTCCTGACACGACTGGCAAGTCTAGAAAAAAGCGCCCGAGGCCGATTCCTGGCACAACTGGCTGGCGAGCATGCCCAGGGTCATCACCGCCCGCTCCGCCTCACGATTCCACGGGATGCCGCAGTTCAGGCGAATGCAGTGGTTGAATTGCTCGGTGTTACTGAAGATCAACCCTGGGGCGATACTGATGCCCTGCTGCAGCGCACGTACGTGCAATTCCTGGGTATTGACCCGGCCTGGCAGGCTCACCCAGAGGATGAAACCACCGGTGGGCCGGGTCATCTGCGTGCCTTCAGGAAAGTGCTGCTGCACGGCCAGTTGATAGGCACTGAGATTTTTCCGGTACTCCTGACGGATGAAACGCAGATGCCGGTCGTAACCTCCGTTCTCCAGGTAAGACGCCACTCCCATTTGGGTCACGCTGCAGGCAGAGTGGGTAGTGAAGGTCTGCAAGCGCTGGATTTCCGCCTGGTACTTGCCGGCGATCATCCAGCCGATGCGCACACCCGGCGACAAGGTCTTGGAAAAGCTCGAGCAATAGATCACCCGGCTTAGCCGGTCGAAGGCCTTGAGCGCCTTGGTCTTGCCTTGCTCGAACATCAACTCGCCATAGATATCATCTTCGATGATCTGGATGTCGAAGTCCGACGCCAGGCGCAACAGCTGCTTCTGGCGATCTTCCGGAATAGTGCCGCCCAGCGGATTGCTCAGGCGCGCGGTCAGCACCAGGGCCTTGATCGACCACTGGTTGGCCGCCAACTGCAACGCTTCGAGGCTGATGCCGGTAGACGGATCACTGGGAATTTCGATGACTTTCAGGCCGAGCAGGTCGGCCAGTTGCAGCAAACCGTAGTAGGTTGGCGATTCGGCGGCGATCAGGTCGCCCGGCCGGGTCAATACCCGTAGCGACATCTGCAGGGCGTCGACGCAGCCATGGGTGACCACCACTTCGCTGGGGTCGACCACCACGCCGGCATCGCGCATGCGAATGGCGATCTGCCGGCGCAACGGCTCGAAGCCCGGGCTGAACATGTAGCTGAACGCCCGCGGGCTATGAAAGCGGGTGACCTTGGCCAATTGCTGGTGCAACGCGCGCACCGGCAAATAGTCGACATGCGGCACCGCCGCGCCAAAGGGAAATACCCCGTCGCGCCGGGCTTCGGTCAATACCTGCTGGATGATGCTGCTGCGCGTAACCAGGCCCGGGCGCTCGACCCGGGCGATGTCCGGGGTTTGCGCGGTCAGCGCCGGCGTCTGGTGCACGTAATAACCGGACTGCGGCCGCGCGCGAATCAAGCCCTGATCTTCGAGATTGGCATAGGCCTGCAGCACCGTGGCATGGCTCACATTGAGCTGCGAGCTCATCTTGCGCACCGACGGCACCCGCTCACCTGGCTGGTACACACCGCGGCGAATATCTTCGGCCAGTTGCTGGGCGATGCGCTGGTAGAGCAACAGGTTGGTCATGATCAGTTCTCGACACGCAGGCAATGTAGTTGTTTTTGTACGGCTGTTTTCGGCCAAGAATACCGGAACAGTTGCGAAGTGTACTGGGACAGATTGCAGAATAGTCGACAATACAGTTGTGTGACAGAGGCGGGGATGCGCCATTTGTCACAACCAGGGTGGGGATGTTGAGGCTGCGAGCTTATCCATTCGGTGTGGCGCCGCTGTTGGCCCCTTCCGCCCTTACGGCGGGTCCCCGTTGTTCTTGGCAAAAGGAACCAAAACCGCTCGCTCCAGCATACGGCCCTACGCTGCGCTCCGGGTTCCTTCGCTACGGTGCCTCCTGAAGTCGCGAAGTTACGGGTGGCGCCTGCACTGGCGTATCTGCAAAAGCAGATGTTGGCGCAGCCAGGCTGACCCAGGAGCGGGACAAGCCCGCTGGCAAAACGAGTACCAACTTGCTTGATCTTGATCTTGATCTTGATCTTGATCTTGATCTTGATCTTGATCTTGATCTTGATCTTGATCTTGATCTTGATCTTGATGTTCATGCACGCATTTCCAGGCGCCGCGAAACGCGACTTCAGGAGGCTGAGCGTAGGTGCCTGTAGGGGCGGTGCGCAGCACCTTCGGCGGCAGCCGAAGACGCGAGACGTAGACTTGGCGTAGCAAGTCGTAGGCCGCGATGCCCCGGAAGGTGCCGTAGCGAGGGGACCCGAAGCGCAGCGTAGGGCCGTATGCAGGAGCAAGCGGTTTTGCCTACTTTTCCCAAGAGAAAAGTAGGCCGCCGTAAAGGCGGAAGGGGCCGGCAGCCGCACCGCACCGAATGGATAAGCCCCCAGCTTCAAAAACCCAACCCAAGCCCCTGCAGAGTCATAAAAAACCCGGAGAGGAACACTCACCGGGTTTCTTCATCTATTACTCAGCGCGCCGCGCCAAGCTTGCCCTTGTCGTCGGAAAAGACGATCTCGACCCGACGGTTCTGCGCCCTGCCCCGCTCCGAGGCGTTGGCCTCGACCGGATACTGATCGCCATAGCCCTCGACCTCGATGCGCTTTTCATCGACACCCAGGTCGATCAGCATGTCCGCTACCGCCTGAGCCCGGTCCCGGGACAGCTTGAGGTTATCCTCGGGCGCGCCAGTGCTGTCGGTATAGCCCTCGATACGGATAATGCGCTTGGGGTTGAGCTGAAGGAACTGCACCAGCTTGAGCACCGTGCGGCTGGCCGAGTTTTTAAGCTCCGCATGCCCGGTGTCGAACAGCACGTCGCCCAGGGTCATCACCAAGCCACGGTCGCTCTGCTCGGTGGCCAGGCTGACGATCTGCGCTTCCAGCCATTTGCCCTGCTGCTGCACGCTGGCAAGCTTGGCCTCACGCAACGCCAGTTGCAGGCGCTGACGCTCAAGCTCAAGCTTGGCCAGGCGTTCCTGGTTGAGCACCAGATTGCTGTGCTCGCGGGCAATATCGCTGTAGCGCTGGCTCAGGTAGGCGTAATGGCGCACATCGGCGCCGGTCCCCAGATAACTGGACAGGCGCTCGGCACGGGCCAACGATTCACCGGCACGAATCACGTCACGCGGCGCGCTGCGCAAAACGTTGGAATCGTCCTTGACCGTCTGGAACTTGGCCGTGGCCTCGTCCAGCGCCGTCTCGCTGCGCTGGCTGGCGCAGCCCTGCAGGCCGACCACACCGACCAACAACAGTGCTGCCAATGGTTTGATCGAACTCACCGCTGCTCCCCCAACTGTTTACGCAGGCGATTGACCCGCGATTGCAGCAAGTCCAGCTGCTCCTTGCTCTTGACCGTCAGCACCCGCGCCTCGGCCAGGCGCGCGTCCAGCTCGGCCTGCTCGGCGCGCATGCGCGCGTCACGGTAGGATTCGCTGGTCATGTTGACTCGGGCCCGAGCCAGTTTTTCTTCGGCCTGCTTCAGCTCTGCCACTTCGTCGGTGGCACCCACCGCCTTGGCCTGCTCCAGTGCCTGCTCGGACAGGCGCAACTGTTCATTCGGGGCCGGGTCATTGGCACATCCGGCCAGGGCCAGCAGTGCCAGAGCGGCGAATAATGGATGAGTTCTCACGCAATCTTCCTACTGTTTAGGGGCATCCAGCGGCGCCTGCATCTGCGCTTTCCAGCGTTCGACATTACGTTGCAGCACCGCCTGGGACACGCCGGAGGCCGGCAATTCTGTCAGCTTTTTTGCCAGTTGTCCGCGCAACCAGGCGTCATTGCATGCCGAATTATGCGACAGCGCCAGGTACAGGCCCGGGCGATCCAGCGGCAAGCCGCGGGCAATCAGCTCGTTGTTCATGCCCAGGGCCTGAGCCATGGCCATCCCGGCGTAGCGCCCGGCCAGCACATAGTCGACCTGACCGAGCAGCAACTTCTGGAAGGCCTGGGTCAGATTCTGCGAAGGTGCCAGCTGCAACTGGCTCTTGGCGTAGGCAGTAAATTCCGCGGTCATGCGCGCCTTTTCCGAGACGCTGCCGCGATGCTCATGCAAATCGGCCAGGGTGTTATAGACCAGCGGCGAATCGTGGCGAGTCCACACCACATATTCGTTGCTCAGCAGCGAAGGATGGACGAAGTCGACGGTGGTCAGCTCGGCCACCGCGAAGGGTGAATCGATCAGCAAGTCGACGCGCCCGCTGCGCACCTCTTCCAGGGCCTGGCTGCGGCTGCCGCTGTCGAGGACTTCAACCTTCAGGCCCAGCTCGCTGGCAACCTGCCTGAACAGGTCGACGTTGGCGCCCATCAGGTGCTTGGGGTCTTGCGGATCGCGCCACGAGTACGGCGGCGCATCGGGGCTGCCGGTGGCCACCAGCCGCTCGCACTTGCCCACCGCCCACGCTTGCAACGGCATCAGCACCGCAGCGAACACCAGCGCCGTATTTATCCGGCCACGCCATCCCATGCAACCACTCCCTACTTTCTCGCCAGAATGAAAAAGCCCGATCTGCCGGGCTGTGCAAGGCAGGCCTGCACAGCCCGAACGGACCGGGCTCTTTTATAAGTGAAGCGACTGGATTAAACCAGCTTCTCCAGCTCAGGGATGGCTTCGAACAGGTCAGCCACCAGGCCGTAGTCGGCCACCTGGAAGATCGGCGCTTCTTCGTCCTTGTTGATCGCAACGATCACTTTGGAGTCTTTCATGCCGGCCAGGTGCTGGATCGCGCCGGAAATACCGACGGCGATGTACAGCTGTGGTGCAACGATCTTGCCGGTCTGACCGACCTGCATGTCGTTGGGTACGAAACCTGCGTCGACTGCAGCGCGCGAAGCACCGACGGCAGCGCCGAGCTTGTCGGCCAGGGCGTACAGGTGCTTGAAGTTGTCACCGTTCTGCATGCCACGACCGCCGGAAACGACAATCTTGGCAGCGGTCAGCTCAGGGCGGTCGGACTTGGCCAGCTCTTCGCCAACGAAGGCCGATTTGCCTGCGTCGTGGGCAGCAGCGACAGCTTCAACGGCAGCCGAACCACCTTCAGCGGCAACGGCGTCAAAGCCGGTAGCACGGACGGTGATGACTTTGACGGCAGCGTTCGATTGCACGGTGGCGATGGCGTTACCGGCATAGATCGGACGCTTGAAGGTGTCAGCCGATTCAACCGAGATGATCTCGGAGATCTGGTCGACGTCCAGCAGCGCGGCAACGCGCGGCAGGATGTTCTTGCCGTTGGAGGTGGCAGGAGCCAGCACGTGGCTGTAGCCCTTGCCCAGCTCGGCTACCAGCGGCGCGACGTTTTCTGGCAGCTGGTGAGCGTAGGCGGCGTTGTCGGCAACCAGGACCTTGGCAACGCCAGCGATCTTGGCCGCGGCTTCAGCGACGCCACCGACGTTCTGGCCTGCGACCAGCACATGGATGTCGCCACCGATCTTGGCGGCAGCAGCAACAGTGTTCAGGGTGGCCGGGGCAACGGCACCGTTTTCGTGTTCAGCGATAACCAGGATAGTCATTTAGATTACCTTCGCCTCGTTCTTCAGTTTCTCGACCAGTTCAGCAACCGACTTGACCTTGATACCGGCGCTGCGGGCAGCCGGCGCTTCGACTTTCAGGGTCTTGTTGGTAGAGGCGGTGGAAACGCCCAGCGCGTCTGGAGTAACGGTCTCCAGCGGCTTCTTCTTGGCCTTCATGATGTTCGGCAGCGACGCGTAGCGCGGCTCGTTCAGGCGCAGGTCGGTGGTGACGATGGCTGGCAGGTTCAGCGCAACGGTCTGCAGGCCGCCGTCGATTTCGCGGGTAACGTTGACCTTGTCGCCAGCAACCTCGACCTTGGAGGCGAAGGTGCCCTGGGCGTAACCGCTCAGTGCAGCCAGCATCTGGCCGGTCTGGTTGTTGTCGCTGTCGATGGCTTGCTTGCCAAGGATCACCAGCTGCGGTTGTTCTTTGTCGACCACTGCCTTGAGCAGCTTGGCCACAGCCAGCGAAGTCAGCTCTTCAGCCGATTCGACCAGGATGGCGCGGTCGGCACCCAGTGCCAGGGCAGTACGCAGTTGCTCCTGGGCAGTGGCCGGGCCGACGGTAACGACGACGATCTCGCTCGCAACGCCCTTCTCTTTCAGGCGCACGGCTTCTTCTACGGCAATTTCGCAGAAGGGGTTCATGGACATCTTGACGTTAGCAAGGTCGACGCCGGAGTTGTCCGCCTTGACGCGAACCTTGACGTTATAGTCGACCACTCGTTTGACAGCTACAAGAACCTTCATGGATTCCTCGTTACTCTCCGGTGAAAAGAATGTCGCCTGGGGCAAACCCGGCGATTGCGCGTGGGTACAAGGGCACCTCTAAAAACGATCACAGGTGGACGAATTTAACCCTGACCCAGCGGTCTCGTTTCGGCCTGTCAGTTGCAAAACCCGTGGGTCATTATTTGTCGTGGCGTGTAAACTCCACTACAAAGCGGGTTGTGGCGTAACTGCCCTGCTTTTCGCCTGGTTTTTAGGGGTGCTCCTGCATCCTGCGGTCAGCCTACGGCGAGCGCAAAACCGCTCGTATCTTGACCGTAACGCCCAATCCGGTCAATACGGCAAACCGGTCAGCTTCAAGCCGCGCTTCTTTGATTTTACTGGCCTGCGGCAAATTCAAACAAACGTTTGTATTGGACCCCGCGAGTGGTGTAGATATAATGCGCGGCCAAGAGAAAGCGGTGTAGTCCGTCATCGCTCGAGCTACAGCCCGAGCGTCTGAAAAATGACCGCCTGACACCCGCCAACAAAGAAAAACCGATGAGCCTTGAGTAGGAGAGAACCTGTGGAACGCGAATACATGGAATTCGACGTGGTCATTGTCGGCGCTGGCCCGGCTGGCCTGTCCGCCGCCTGCCGACTGAAGCAGAAGGCCGCCGAAGCCGGTAACGAAATCAGCGTCTGCGTGGTCGAGAAAGGCTCGGAAGTCGGCGCCCACATCCTCTCCGGTGCGGTGTTCGAACCTCGCGCCCTGAACGAACTGTTCCCGGACTGGAAAGAGCTCGGCGCCCCGCTCAACACCGAAGTCAAACGCGACGACATCTACGTGCTCAAGGATGCTGGCAGCTCGATCAAGGTCCCTGACCTGTTCGTGCCCAAGACCATGCACAACGAAGGCAACTACATCATCTCTCTGGGTAACCTGTGCCGCTGGCTGGCCCAGCAGGCGGAGAACCTGGGCGTCGAGATCTACCCGGGCTTCGCCGCCCAGGAAGCCCTGTTCGACGAAAACGGCGTGGTCCGCGGGATTATCACCGGCGACCTCGGCGTCGACCGTGAAGGCAACCCGAAAGAAGGCCTGTATACCCCAGGCATGGAGCTGCGCGGCAAGTACACACTGTTCGCCGAAGGTTGCCGTGGCCACATCGGCAAACAGCTGATCAAGCGTTTCAACCTCGACAGCGAGTCCGACGTCCAGCATTACGGCATCGGCTTGAAAGAAATCTGGGAAATCGATCCGGCCAAGCACGAACAAGGCCTGGTTGTGCACACCGCAGGCTGGCCGCTGGATGTCATGGCCAAGGAAAACACCGGTGGATCGTTCCTCTATCACCTGGAAAACAACCAGGTAGTCGTAGGTTTGATCGTCGACCTGTCCTACTCCAACGCCTACCTGTCGCCGTTTGACGAATTCCAGCGCCTGAAACACCACCCGGTGATCAGCCAGTACCTCGAAGGCGGCAAGCGCATCAGCTACGGCGCCCGCGCCCTGGCCAAAGGTGGCTTGAACTCGCTGCCGAAAATGGTCTTCGCCGGCGGCGCCCTGATCGGTTGCGACCTGGGCACCATGAACGTGGCCAAAATCAAGGGCAGCCACACCGCCATGAAATCCGGCATGCTCGCCGCCGACGCGGTGGCCGAAGCCCTGCTGGCAGGTGGTGAAGGCGGCGATCAACTCAACAGCTACGTTACAGCGTTCAAAGCCAGCTGGCTGTATGACGAGCTGTTCTCCAGCCGTAACTTCGGCCCGGCCATGCACAAGTTCGGCCCGATGCTCGGCGCGGCGTTCAACTACCTCGACCAGAACTGGTTCGGTGGCAAGCTGCCGTTCACCCTGCACGACACCAAGCCGGACTACGCCTGCCTGAAGCTGGCGGCCGACTCGAAAAAAATCGACTATCCAAAACCGGATGGCAAGCTGAGCTTCGACAAGCTGAGCTCGGTGTTCCTCTCCAGCACCAACCATGAAGAAGAGCAGCCGTGCCACCTGAAACTGGCTGACGCGAGCATCCCGATCGGCACCAACCTGCCGCTGTACGACGAACCGGCCCAGCGCTACTGCCCGGCTGGCGTGTACGAAGTAGTCAGCCAGGAAGACGGCAGCAAGCGCTTCCAGATCAACGCCCAGAACTGCGTGCACTGCAAGACCTGTGACATCAAGGACCCTTCGCAGAACATTACCTGGGTCACCCCGGAAGGCGCCGGCGGCCCGACTTACCCGAACATGTAAGTCAGCCGGCCTAAAAAAGCCCCCTCGCCGTTGTGGCCAGGGGGCTTTTTTATCGCTTGTGTCAGGCCGTTCTGACTTCTTCGAACAACTCAGGGTGGCGATCAAGTAGCTTGAGCAATTTGACCAGGGCCAAGGGAGGCTTGGTCTTGCCGTTTTCGTAACGGGAGAATGCATTGACCCCGCCGCCGAATATTTCCGCTGCTTCACGCTGATCAAGTGCCAGCTTCTTGCGTACGGCAGCAATAAATTGCGGGTCGACAGCCGCAGCATTGACCTGCCGATTGAAGGCGAGCATCGCCGCACTGACACGCCGCGACTCTGTATCACTGAGCACCCTCTCAGCACAGGCAGGGCAGTAATCCCCGGCAACATCAGTCACCCGGGTTGTCTCACCTTTGTAGGTGTACGGCAGATCGCGCCTGGCACTGACCAGCTCAGCCGCGCCACAGGCTGGACATTTCATTTTCACAACTCCTTGAAGGACACGATGAGCACATCATCGATGACCGTCAGTTTCAGGTAGACCCGCCAGCGCCCTGACCGTCGAAAGCCTGCAATGAGGCGTGCCTTTCTCCATGAGCAATTAACCTAATAGGTTCAATTTGGCAAATAGGTTAATCCATTTGCCCCGCTCTGGAGTCTGCCCGATCAGCGCCCAGGCAGCAGGGAACCATTGTCACAGCAGATGAACTCAGCAGCGCACCGCCTCATCTTCGAAGGGCACCGCTTCGCGTGCGCCAAAGTACAGTGCCGTAAGCAAGCCAACCACACCCATGACCAGGCAGAAGCCCACGCACACCCATGGGCTCCACGGCATCAGGGCGATCAGCAGCAATGGCGTGGTGCTCGCCCACAGGGCGTAGGCAATGTTGTAGGTAAAGGAAATGCCGGAGACGCGAATCTGCGCCGGGAACAAGCCGACCATCACCGATGGCACCACCCCCACCACGCCACAAGACAGGCCAGCAATGGCATAGGCCAGCCCGGTCCAGCCCCAGCCAGCCACCAGGCTGGCGTAAAGGCCGGCGATGCCCAAGGGCAGCAGCAGGCTGTAGATCATCAAGGCCCGCCAGGCGCCGATACGGTCCACCAGCAAGCCGGCCAGCACACAACCGATATTGAGAAAAACAATGCCCATGCTGCTCAAGGCGAAGGTGTGCCCGGCACTCATGCCGAAGCGCTGCTGCATCACCGTCGGGGTGATCACCACCAGCACCACCACCGCCGAGGTCAGCACGCAGGTGAGCAGCGCTGCCGGTATCAGCGCCCGGCGATGCTCACGCAACACGGTGCGCAAGGGGAAAGCCGGCGGCTGCTCACGGCGCTCGCGCAAGGCCAGGAACACCGGTGTCTCGCTCAACCAGCGGCGCAGCCAGACGCCGATCACGCCGAATACGCCGCCGAGCAGGAACGGGTAGCGCCAGGCGTAATCGAGGATTTCCTGGGGGCTGAACAGCTGCGCCAGGGCCGTGGCGGTCAGGGCGCCGAGCAGGTAACCGAAGGTCAGCCCTGCCTGCAAAAAACCCAGGGCGTAGCCGCGGCGCCCGGGCGGGGCGTGCTCGGCGACGAAGGTCCAGGCGCTCGGCACCTCGCCGCCTACCGCAGCACCCTGAAGGATGCGCAAGGCCAGCAGGATCAGCGGCGCTGCGTAGCCAATCTCGGCGTAGGTGGGCATCACCCCGATCAGCAGGCACGGCAAGGCCATCATCAGGATGCTCAGGCTGAACACCCGTTTGCGCCCCAGGTGGTCGGCGAAATGGGCCATCAGGATGCCGCCCAGCGGCCGCGCCAGATAACCGGTTACAAAAATCCCGAAGCTCTGCAGCAAACGCAGCCATTCGGGCATCTGCGGTGGGAAGAACAACTGGCTAAGGGTCAGGGCGAAGAACACGAATATGATGAAGTCGTAGATCTCCAGCGCCCCGCCCAGGGCCGCCAGACTCAGGGTCTTGTGGTCGCTGCGCGATAGCTGCAGCGGGCGCGCAGGGTCAGTGGCCGTCATAGGGGTATCCGCAAGTGATCGAGTGCCGGTGCGACGGGCGCACCAGGGCAAACGCAAGAGGATAGCAAAAGCTACCCGGCCACACCCAGCGCGGCTTCAGGACTGGCGGCAAAACGCGGTTTGGGCCAGGTCCATTCGCCGTGGGTTGTACGCCGGCCTGGCGGTGCGCTCGGGGATGCCCGGCAAATGGCCGATCACCTGCGGCGAGTCAATGATATGCATGAAGGACTGGATGGTCTCGTTGTCCGGAACCTTGGACAGGCTGACATTCACCGCGCGGCGCTGGTTGTCGGGAATCGAGGGGATCTTCAAGTGTTGCGATTCGTACAGCAAGGCGTGCTGGATCAGCGGGTTGACCCGGCAGAACCGCTCCAGATCAACGCCGGCATGGCTGGCCAGGTCGATGTTGCCCAGCAGCAGGTTGAACGGTTGCAGTGCGCTCTGCACCAGGCGCTGCAGATCCTCGAAGCTCTCGACCGGGGCTATGCGGTAATAGCCCATGCCATTGAGCATCCGTTCCAGTTGCAGCAACTGCATCGGGTGTTCGTCGGCAATCAGGATCCGCAGCGATTTGTTCGGCATCGTCATGACCAAGGCAGAGAGCGTTAGAGACGTTCCTTGACCATACTGCGCCAGATCATCAATTGCAGGCTATTGGCGGGCACTTCGCCAGAGAGAGGGTCTTTACTGATAGTTGTCGGGAAATCGCCATAAATCAAGCAAGGCCATGACGGAATTTTCACATTTTTTCGACGTTGGCCGGTTACTGCGATTCCCACTGACGCATGCGCAGCCGGCAGTGTTTCATGGCGTTAACAATATGTTTCTCCACCACACTGCGCGAGATGCCCAGGCGCTCGGCGATCTGCGGGTGAGAAAGGCCGTCGAGCTTGCGCAGCAGAAAACTCTCGCGACAAGGCTGACTGAGCTCGGCCAGCGCGCGCTGCATCAGGTCCAGGCGCTGATTGAGGTCCATGCTTTGGGATGGCGCGGGGGTAAAGAAACGCTCATCGCTGTCGAGCACTTCAAGCGGCTCGGACTGGCGCAGCAAACCACGTCGATGCCCATCGATCACAAGATTCAGAGCGGTGCGATAGAGAAACGCCCGTGGATGCTCGATATCGTCTTCACCGTTGCGCTCGAGCACGCGGATATAGGCATCGTGGGCAACGTCTTCAGCCGCCTGCCGGTTACCCAGGCGGGCACAGAGAAAACTCACCAGTTCGCGATAGTAGTTTTCCAACACAACACCTGGCCGCGACATCTGCGGGGGGTTCCCTGACTCGTGGTTGAGCGGATCTGAATGATGGCAGTATGCAATAATACAAATTATAATTATTCTCAGCAAGATCAGACCTTGATCCCGGTAAATTCCACGGCCCCCACCTCGTTTACCTGGGAGCCTCCCGTGTCTGCCGTGCCGCTTCGGCAGTGAGATGTCACGGGCCATTCCATCCGGCTGGAACCCTGCATGAAACGCTCATCGAATACTCGTCGCCTGCTGTTGTGCAGTCTCGGCCTGCTCAGCCTGGGCGCCCTGCTCGCCTGGAAAACCCTGCCCGCCGGTGGCGACCCGTTGAGCACCGTTACCGTGACCCGTACCGACATCGAAAGCAGCGTCACGGCCCTGGGTACCTTGCAGCCGCGGCGTTATGTGGACGTGGGTGCCCAGGCTTCCGGGCAGATCCGCAAACTGCACGTCGAGGTGGGAGATCAGGTCAAGGAAGGTCAGTTGCTGGTTGAGATCGACCCCTCCACGCAGCAGGCAAAGCTTGATGCCGGGCGTTTCTCGATCGACAACCTCAAGGCCCAGCTGGATGAACAGAAGGCTCAGTACCAACTGGCCGAGCAACAGTTCAAGCGCCAGCGCAATCTGGCCGCCGGCGGCGCCACCCGCGAGGAAGACGTGCAAAGCGCCCAGGCCCAGCTGAAGGTCACCCAGGCGCGCATCGACATGTACCGCGCACAGATTCGCCAGGCCCAGGCGAGCCTGCGCAGCGACGAGGCTGAGCTGGGTTACACGCGCATTTATGCACCGATGGCCGGCACCGTGGTCGCCGTCGATGCCCGCGAAGGCCAGACCCTTAACGCCCAACAGCAAACCCCGCTGATCCTGCGCATCGCCAAGTTGTCGCCAATGACCGTCTGGGCCCAGGTGTCCGAGGCTGACATCGGCCATGTCAAACCGGGCATGAGCGCCTACTTCACCACCCTGGCCGGCGGCAAGCGGCGCTGGACCAGCAGTGTGCGGCAAATTCTGCCGGTGCCGCCCAAACCCCTGGATCAATCCAGCCAGGGCGGTGGCAGCCCGGCCAGCGCCAGTGGTAGCGGCGCCAGCAGCAAAGTGGTGCTCTATACCGTACTGCTGGATGTCGATAACCCGGACAACGCCCTGATGGCAGAGATGACCACCCAGGTGTTCTTCGTTGCCGGGCGTGCCAGCAAGGTGCTCACCGTACCGGTGGCAGCCCTGGATGATCATGCCGACGGCAATGACCTGCGCATTGCCCAGGTGCTCGACAGCAAGGGCAAGGTCAACCAGCGCCAGGTCCGCACCGGCCTCAGCGACCGCTTGCGGGTGCAGGTGCTCGACGGCCTTGCCGAGGGCGAGCGCCTGCTGATCGGCGCACCTGCCGCAAGCGGGGGTTGAATGTCCACGCCCCTGATCGAACTGCGCGACATCCGCAAATCCTATGGCGGCGTCGATACGCCCAAGGTCGAGGTGGTCCGCGGCATCAGCCTGGCCATCCATCCCGGCGAGTTCGTCGCCATTGTCGGCGCTTCCGGCTCCGGCAAGTCGACGCTGATGAACATCCTCGGCTGCCTTGATCGTCCGACCTCAGGCAACTACTACTTCGCCGGCAAGGACGTCGCCGACCTCGACAGCGATGAGCTGGCCTGGTTGCGCCGTGAAGCCTTCGGCTTCGTGTTCCAGGGCTATCACCTGATCGCCTCGGGTTCGGCCCAGGAAAACGTCGAGATGCCGGCCATCTATGCCGGCACCCCCGCCGCCGAACGCCATGCCCGCGCCGCCGCCTTGCTCGAACGCCTGGGCCTTTCCAGCCGCACCGGCAACCGCCCGCACCAGTTGTCTGGCGGCCAGCAACAGCGGGTGTCGATCGCCCGCGCCTTGATGAACGGCGGACACATCATCCTCGCCGACGAACCGACCGGGGCACTGGACAGCCAGAGCGGCGCCGAAGTCATGGCCCTGCTCGACGAACTGGCCAGCCAGGGCCACGTGGTGATCCTGATTACCCACGACCGCGAAGTCGCGGCGCGGGCCAAGCGGGTCATCGAGATTCGTGACGGCCTGGTGCTCAGTGATTCGGAAGAGCAATCTGCTGCTCCCGCCGCCAGCGCTCCCGGCCTGCAAGCCGAAGACCTGCGCCAGCGCCTGAACCTCGGCGCCACCGCCAGCGGCGCCTGGAAAGGCGAGCTGGTCGAAGCCCTGCAGGCGGCCTGGCGGATCATGTGGATCAACCGCTTCCGTACTGCCCTGACCCTGCTCGGGATCGTCATCGGCGTGGCCTCGGTAGTGGTCATGCTGGCCGTCGGCGAAGGCAGCAAGCGCCAGGTCATGGCGCAGATGGCAGCCTTCGGCTCGAACATCCTGTACCTGAGCGGCAGCGCCCCGACACTGCGTGAACCGGCCGGGGTCATCACCCTCGACGATGTCGCCGCAGTATCCAGCCTGCCGCAGGTGAAGATGATCATGCCGGTGATCGGCAACTCGCTGATGGTGCGCTACGGCAACAATAACCAGCAGTTCTATGTGGGTGGCAACAACACCCACTTCAGCGAAATCTTCAATTGGCCGGTGGTCGAAGGCAGCTTCTTCACCGAGGCCGATGAACAGAGCGCGGCAGCCGTGGCGGTCATCGGCCAGAAGGTGCGGGAGAAACTATTTGGAGCCGGTAACGACCCCATCGGCCAGTACATCCTGGTCGAAAACGTGCCCTTCCAGGTGGTCGGCATTCTCGCCGGCAAAGGCGCAAGCTCGGGCGACCAGGACAGCGACGAGCGCATCGTGGTGCCCTACTCGGCCGCCGCCATCCGCCTGTTCGGCAGCCGCAACCCGGAGTACGTGACCATCGCCGCCGCCGATTCACGGCGCGTGGCCGACACGGAAGCGGCCATCGACCACCTGATGCGCAAGCTTCACAACGGCAAACACGACTATGAACTGACCAACGACGCGGCGCTGATCCAGGCCGAAGCGCGCACCCAGAACACCCTGTCGCTGATGCTCGGCTCGATCGCCGCGATCTCGCTGCTGGTCGGCGGTATCGGGGTGATGAACATCATGCTGATGACGGTGCGCGAGCGCACCCGCGAGATCGGCATCCGCATGGCCACTGGCGCCCGCCAGCGCGACATCCTGCGCCAGTTCCTCAGTGAGGCGGTGCTGCTGTCGATGGTCGGCGGGGTCACCGGCATTGCCCTGGCCCTGTTGATTGGCGGCGTGTTGCTGCTGGCCGATATTGCCGTGGCCTTCTCCTTGCCTGCCGTGCTTGGCGCCTTTGCCTGTGCGGTGGTCACCGGCGTGGTGTTCGGCTTCATGCCCGCGCGCAAAGCCGCCCGCCTCGACCCGGTCAAAGCCCTTACCAGCGAATAATCCATGAACCTGCCCAGCCGTCTCAGTGTCCTGTCGATCAGTTTGGTGCTTGCCGCCTGTACCTCAACCCCCCCTGCACCTTCGAGTGGCCTGCAGGCGCCAGCGCAGTGGCAGGGCCAGGCAGCCAGCACCCCGCTGCCCCACGAGAACTGGTGGCAGCAGTTCTCCAGCCCCGCGCTCGATCAACTGATCGAACACGCCCGGCGCAACAGCTTCGATCTGGCCGCTGCCGCCGCGCGTATTCGCCAGGCTCAGGCCTCGGCGGTCATTGCCGGCGCGCCGTTGCTGCCTGAACTCAAGTTCGGCCTGGATGCCAGACGCCAACGCCTGCTGCATGGCAACGGCTTCGACCAACTCGATGCCAGCAGCCGCGAACGCACCAGCACCTCATTCGGCACCCGCTTGAGCGCCAGCTACGAAGTGGATTTCTGGGGCGGTAAAACGGCCGCACGCGACAGCGCCCTGTTCAACCTGGAGGCTAGCCGTTTCGATCGCCAGACCGTCGAACTGACCCTGCTCAGCGGCGTTGCCAACAGCTACCTGCAGAGCCTGGCCCTGCGTGAGCAGGTGCGTATCGCCCGCCTCAACCTGAGCAATGCCGAGGATGTCCTGCGCCTGGTCGAAACCCGCTATCAGTCTGGCTCGGCCACCGCCCTGGAACTGGCCCAGCAACGCAGCCTGGTCGCCGGCCAGCAACGCCAGGTGCCGTTGTTCGAGCAGCAGTTGCAAGAGGCGCGCATCACCCTGGCAACCTTGCTCGGCGAGCCGGTGCAGGCGCTGCCGGCCCTTGACGAGTCGATCACCGGCCTGAACTGGCCGCAGATCGGCAGCGGCGTGCCCAGCGAGCTGCTCAGCCGCCGTCCCGACATTGCCACCGCCGAAGCCAGCCTGGCCGCCGCCCAGGCAGACGTGCAGGTTGCCCGCGCAGCAATGCTACCGAGCCTGACCCTGGGCGCCGACCTGGGCTCGGGTGCCGACACCTTTGCCCAGGTGCTGCGCAGCCCCTACTACACCCTGAGTGCCGGGCTGGCTGCGCCGATCTTCAACAACGGCCGCCTGCGCGCCGAGCGCGACAAGGCCCGCGCCAAGCAGGACGAACTACTGGAGAATTACCGCAGCAGCATCATCAACGGCTTTGCCGATGTCGAGAAGGCGCTCAATGGCATCAGCGGAGTAGACCAGCAGCGCCAGTCGCAGGATGAGGAAGTGCAGCAGGCGCAGATCGCTTTCACCCTCTCCGAGCGCCGCTACCAGGCCGGAGCCGAAACCCTGCTGACCGTACTGGAAACCCAGCGCACCCTGTACCAGGCGCAAGACCAGCAGGTGCAACTGCGCCTGGCCCGCCTGCAAGGCAGCGTGGCGCTGTACAAGGCATTGGGCGGCGGATGGCAGGTGGTTCGCTAAATCATTGACCTGCCTGCACAAAACCTGTGGGGGCCGGCCTTGCCGGCGATGGCCCGCACAGCAGGCCCAATACAGCCAATCAGCTCACAATCCCGCGCAACGACAAATGCCGCGCATACCAGGGCCGCTGCGGCACCCGGCGCACCAGGTCGCCGATCTTGTCGTCTTCACCAAAGGTAATGCGCAGAGCCAGCTTCATGATCTCGACATCCATTTCCACCGATTTGCCCGGGAACATCCCCGGCGTGGTGCTGCAGCCATGGGTCACCGGCCCCAGCCACGGGTCGTCGACCTCGACCCAGCGCCCCGGGGCGAACCACTGCACGCCATTGACCTCAAGACGCCGAACCTGCCCCGGGTTGTAGCGCTCATGGGCGCGGTACCAATCCTCGATGCGATCATCGATCCAGCCATGGAAACCCCAGAACACCGGGTTGACGTGAGACGAGAACGGATCGCCGAGAAAGTCGTTTTCCGCCTCGTACCAGCGCCCGGCAAAATCAGCAGGGTCCCGGGCAAACGGCACTGGCGCACCGTTGACCGGATCACGTGGCACCGAGGCCCAGCACATGTGCAGCCAATCGTGCAGGTTCATTTCCAGCTCCGAACCGAACGCACCGAGGGTCAGCTTCGACAGGTACAGCGGGTCCTGGTACTGCGATTCCCAGACCTGGAAATTACTGCAGAAGGTCTCGCCGGCCTTGATCGCCGAGACCCATACGCCATAAGCCTCGTCGCCCGGTGCCCGCCAACCGGGCGGTACACAGTAACCGTCATGGTTGTCGTAATAGCGGGCAAAACCCTGGCGGTCGTGTTCGACGCTGGGTTGCGGCAAGGGGAAATGCGGCCATGACGGCAGGTCCTGCATCGACCGCGCCGTACCGAGCATATGCCGGTGCATGAACAGGAAGTCCACCCCCGAACCATTGCGATGCTTGCGCGGGCCGCGGGCATCACGCTCCTTGTCACGCGGGCCGGGCTGCCAGCCCAGGCCACGCAAGGCACCGTGTTTCTCTTCAGACAGCCGATGCCATTTGTCACGGGTCGCGTGCCAGAGCTGATGGAACAAGCGGTGCTCGGCGCTGATCAGCCAGGCTTGCAACTGCGGTGTATAGGGCAGCCGCTCACGGGCTTCAGGAAACAGGCGCTTGACGGCAACGAAGTGACTGTCGGCCAAGGGCAAGACCATCGAGCGATCCAGCGGTTGCAAGCGGCCACTGAGGGTGCCGCTACCGGCATTGGCGAAGCTGCCCCAGACTTCATCCAGGCTCGCGGTACATTCATAACCCGGCCCGCCCTGGGTGCTCATCAGCCGCCAGCGCACCGTGGCGGTGGACGCCCCGACCAAGTCGCCAAGCACTCGGTAGGCGGCCGGGGCGTCGCTGCGCAGAACCAGTTCGGTATCGACAAAACCACGCAGGCCACGGCCTTTGGCGGCGACGTCGAGGTACATCTGCAAGCCTTCCACAGGCAGCCCGGCGAGCTCGCCATCGGCACCGCTCAAACGCAAATCCCAGACGCCGCGCAATTGATCGGCCAGGTGCTGGCCAGCGGCATCCGCAAGCTCAACGCTGGCCTCGCCGGGGGTGACGATGTCGTCCTGTGGATCGTGGGTCAGTTGCTTGTGCGCGTAATAGGCGGCTGGCACGGTCGCGCCCGCCACCGCCAGGCCCGCTATGAATCCTCGTCGCGAAATCGTCATCGTCCTACCCGTATCAGCCATGAAGCAGGCTTTATCCAAGCTAGGACGTTTCCTGGAGGGGGAAATTTAACCACTGCCGCCCTGTGCTAATTCGATCGGCGGCTATTTCGTTTTCAAGGAACCTCCCTTGGAAAAGGTACCGCCCATGTCAGCCTCCACCTCCCTGACCAACGCCCTGGGCAACGGTCTGCGCAAGCTGGTCGGCAAACCTGCCAGAACCAGTGCCTACGGAGTGTTCGATGTGCAGCTCAAAGCCATCATGCCCCTCAGCCCGTCCCTCAGCCGCTTCGTGTTCAGCGGTGAGGATGTCGGGCAGATGCGTACCCTGGCTGCCGACCAGCGCATCAAGATCTTCTTTCCCTCTGCCGATGGCCAATACCCGAACCTGCCCAAGCAAGGTTCCTGGCAGCAAGCGCGTTGCGGCCTGAGCGCCGAGCAGAGCCCGCCGATGCGCACCTACACCATCCGCGACCTGCGCCGCGAGGCACTGGAAGTGGATGTCGACTTCGTCCTGCACGGCGTCAACGGCCCGGCATCGACCTGGGCGACCCAGGCACGCATCGGCGATCGCCTGCAGATGGTCGCCCCGAACCTGGCCTTCGACGCCGACCCCGGCGGCTACGAATGGCGCCCCCCGAAGAACCTGCGCAACCTGCTGCTGATCGGCGATGAAACCGCCCTGCCGGCAATTGCCGGCATCCTCGAACAGATGGCCGCAGACCTGCCCGAAGTCCCGGTACAGGCGTTCATCGAAGTCCCCTGCGAAGCCGATTGCCTCGACCTGACCTGCAGACGCGCCACCGAACTGAACTGGCTGCCGCGCGAAGTGCTGCACTGCACCCACGGCGAAGCGATGATCCATGCCATCCGCGAGCTGGCGCGCCTGCCGGCAGCCGTAGCGCGTACAGGTGCGAAGGTCGCCCTGGAGGAGGTCGATATCGACCGGCAGATCCTCTGGGAACTGGCTCAACCCGGCAACGGCGACTTCTATGCCTGGATCGCCGGCGAGTCGGCAGCGGTGATGAATATCCGTCGCTACCTGATCACCGAGCGCGGGCTGGATCGCAGCGCCCTGACGCTGATGGGCTACTGGCGCGCGGGGCGTAGTTTCGACTGAAGCGCAAAAAAAGGTTCTTCACGGAATCCCGGGGGCTATGATTCTTGGGTTGGGTTGCGGGCTTATCCATTCGATGTGGCGCCGCTGTTGGCCCCTTCCGCCCTTACGGCGGGTCCCTTTTGTTCTTGGCAAAAGTAACCAAAACCGCTCGCTCCAGCATACGGCCCTACGCTGCGCTCCGGGTTCCTTCGCTACGGTGCCTTCCAGGGGCATCGCGGCCTACGACTTGCTTTGCAAGTCTACGTCTCGCGACTTCGGCCTCGGCCGAAGGGTGCTACGCACCAGCCCCCTCCAGACACCTACGCTCAGCCTACTGAAGTCGCGAAGTTACGGGCGGCGCCTGCACTGACGTATCTGCGAAAGCAGATGTTGGCGAAGCCATGCTGACGCAGGAGCGGGACAAGCCCGCTGATAAAACGAGCACCAACTTGTTTGGTCTTGATCTTGATGTTCATGCACGTACTTCCAGGCGCCGCGAAAAGTGACTTCAGGAGGCCGAGTGGAGGTGCCTGTAGGGGCGGTGCGCAGCACCTTCGGCGGCAGCCGAAGACGCGAGACGTAGACTTGCAAAGCAAGTCGTAGGCCGCGATGCCCCGGAAGGTGCCGTAGCGAGGGGACCCGAAGCGCAGCGTAGGGCCGTATGCAGGAGCAAGCGGTTTTGCCTACTTCTTCCCAAGAGAAAAGTAGGCCGCCGTAAAGGCGGAAGGGGCCAGCAGCAGCCCCACACTGAATGGATAAACTCGCAGCCTCAACATCCCAGCCCGGGCTTTTACATGCCTGGGCCGTTTACAGGCTGGCCACCGCCGCAGCAACCGCCCGAGCAAAGCGCGCCGCCACCTCATCAACCTGCTCGGCAGTAATGATCAGCGGTGGCAGGAAACGCACCACGGCGCCCTGACGCCCGCCCAGTTCCAGAATCAGCCCACGCTTTAGGCATTCGCGCTGCACCAGCGGCGCCAGGCGCGGGCAGACCGGCGGATGCCCCTGGGCATCGAGCTGCCCTTGCGGATCAACCAGCTCGACCCCCAGCATCAGGCCACGGCCACGGATATCCCCCAACTGCGCGAAGTCCGCCTGCAAGCGGCGCAGATGGCCGGCCAGGCGTTCGCCCATGGCCTGGGCATGGCTGCACAGGTCGTGTGACTTGAGGTAGTTGATCACCGCCGAGCCTGCGGCCATGGCCATCTGGTTTCCACGGAAAGTACCGGCGTGCGCCCCCGGCTGCCAGGTGTCCAGCCACTGGCGATAGACCACCACCGCCAACGGCAGGCTGCCGCCAATGGCCTTGGACAACACCACCACATCCGGAGTGATGCCTGCATGCTCGAAGGCAAACATTTTGCCGGTGCGGGCAAAGCCACTCTGGATCTCGTCGACGATCAGCGCCACACCGGCCTTCTCGGTAATGCGCCGCACACCGCGCAGCCATTCGATGTCCGCCGGGATCACCCCGCCTTCACCCTGGACCACTTCGACGATCACCGCCGCCGGCAGTTGCACGCCGCTCTCCGGGTCGCTGAGCAGGTTTTCCAGGTAGTGCAGGTTGACCTTCACGCCCTCTTCGCCGCCCAGCCCGAAAGGGCAGCGGTAGTCGTATGGGTACGGCAGAAACTGCACGCCATTGGCCAGCAAGGCGGCCAGCGGCTTCTTCGGCCCCAGGCTGCCCATCAGGCTCAGGGCGCCCTGGGACATGCCGTGGTAGCCGCCCTGGAACGACAGCACGGTGTTACGCCCGGTAGCGGTGCGCACCAGTTTCAACGCCGCTTCCACCGCGTCGGTGCCGGTCGGCCCGCAAAACTGGATCTTCGCTTCGCCGCGCAGTTGCTCGGGCAGCAGGCTGAACAGGTCCTGGACGAACTGGTCCTTGACCGGCGTGGTCAGGTCCAGGGTGTGCAGCGGCAGTTCATCGGCCAGCACCTGCTGGATCGCTTCGATCACCAGCGGATGGTTATGCCCCAGCGCCAGGGTCCCGGCGCCAGCCAGACAGTCGATGAACTGACGCCCTTCTACGTCTTCGACATAGATGCCACGGGCGCGCTTGAGCGCCAGCGGAATGCGCCGCGGGTAACTGCGGGCATTGGATTCCTGCAGGCTCTGGCGGGCCAGCAACGGCGACTCATTGAATGCATAAAGTGTTTCAGCAGCGTCTGCGGTGGAAGACACCGGCAGCGCCTGGGCAAGGCTGATAGCGACTGACATCTGGGAAACCCTCGCAAGCAAGCGGATGTGCCCGTCACGCGCCTGTTGCCAGAGGAGTGCGGGTTGTTATCGCTTGAAAAACGCTTCAGCGCCCTGCGGATTTAGCCGATGCCCATCAACGCTGCGGATTTTTTCAACTGCCGCTTTGCACTTACCGGTTACGACGGGTTTGCCCGCAACGGAATGTGCAACAACACCCGCAAGCCATCGCTGCGGCTGTCAAAGCGCAAGCTGCCGGCACAGCGCTGGACGATCGCCTGGACAATCGCCAGGCCCAACCCGCATCCGCCGCTCTGGCTATGGCGCCAGAAGCGCTCGGTCAGGTGCTCGATGTCCTGTTCGGGAATACCGGGGCCGTGATCGCGCACCAAAAATGCCACCCGGTCCTGCTCCATCTGCACTGCCAGCTCCACCGGTTCGCTGCCACGGGTATGACGCAGGGCGTTGTCGAGCAGGTTGCGCAGGGCCGTGACCGCCAGTGGCGTGGGCATCCCGACGTAGAGCTGGGCGGCGCCGGGCGCCAACTGCAGATCGATGCGCCCGGCGTTGTCGACCCCGGTGTCCAGGATTGCCTGGCGGGCGATCTGCTCGGCGTTGCACTGCAGGCCGTCTTCAAACGACAGTCGGCCTTCCACCCGGGCCAGCAGCAACAGTTGTTCAAGAGTCCGGTGCAGACGATCGGCGCCCTGCTCGGCGTGTTCAAGGGCCTGCTCGCGCACCTCGCCATCGGTCATCCGTGCCACCTGCAGGTGGGTTTTGATCGCGGTCAGCGGGCTGCGCAGCTCATGGGCGGCATCATCGGTCAGGCGCCGTTCGCGCTCGATGGTCTGGCCAATGCGCAAAAACAGCTGGTTCTGGGTTTCCAGCAAAGGTTGCAGCTCACTGGGCAGGCCGCGCACCTGCAAGGGCTCAAGGGAGTCCGGGCTGCGCCGGCGCAAGGCATCGCGCATCCGGTTGAGCGGCGCCAGCCCCTTGCCAACACCCATCCACAGCAAGCCGAGGCTGCCGAGCAAGGCCATCAGCACCGGTGCCGAGGCCGCCAGCAGGATCGAACGGTTGAGGGCCTCGCGCTCCTGATGGCGGTCGGCGGTGGTAATGCGCACATCGCCATGGGCATAGGTGAAACTGCGCCAGCGGGCGCCGTCGATGGTCTGGTCGCGAAACCCGCTGCGCTGGTCGTCGAGGGGCTGCTCATTATTGTGGCTGCGGGCAAGAATCTCGCCGCGCAGCGAGCTGACCTGGCAGGCCATGCCGTCGACGCTCAACTGGTCGGCGCTCAGGCGCGTGCCCTCGCCCTTGCTCGACAGCGGTTGCGGCAACTGGTCGACCAGGCCGGCAACCATGCGTGCCGATGCCACCAGGCGCTGGTCGAGGGAGAACATCATCTGCATGCGCAGGTCGCGCAGCATCCACGCCGCAGCCAGCACCCAGATGACGATGAAGGCGGTGCCCAGGATCAGGGTCAGGCGCAAACGCAAGGTCATGCTTGCGGCTCCTCCGGCAGTTGCGCCGGGCCCAGGCGATAACCGAGGCCGCGCACGGTTTCGACAATACCATTGCCCAGTTTGCGCCGCAGGTGATGGATATGCACGTTCAGGGCGTTGCTCTCGACCTCGTCGCCAAAGCCATAGACGCTGTCCTTGAGCTGTTCGCTGGAGAGCACCCGGCCACGGTTGTGTAGCAGCGCCTGCAATAGCGCCTGCTCGCGCCGCGACAGGTCGACCGGGCGGCCACCCAGGCAGGTTTCGCGGCTGCTGGGGTCGTAGCTTAGCGGGCCATGCTCGATGATGTTCACCGCTCGCCCGGCGGCGCGGCGCAGCAAGGTGTGCAGACGTGCGGCCAGTTCACGCAGGTCGAACGGCTTGAGCAGGTAATCGTCGCCACCGGCCTGTAGGCCCTCGACCCGGTCAGTGACCGCATCGCGGGCGGTGAGGATCAGCACCGGCAGCTCATGGCCCTGCTGGCGCAGGCGCTGCAGCAGCTTGAGGCCGTCTTCGTCGGGCAGGCCGAGGTCGAGGACCATGACGTCGAACGCCGCGGCCTGGAGCATGGCCTGGGCCGCGCCGGCGCTGGCCACCCGGTCGACGGTCATGCCCTGGGCGCCCAGGCCGGCGCTGATGCCGCTGGCGATCAGGTCATCATCCTCGCAGAGCAGTACGTGCATGGTCGGGTCTCGGTCATGAAAGGCTTTATTCAAGCCCAGGCGGATTAACCCAGGATTATGCCGCGCCAGGCCACAACCGTCGCGGCCTTGGCGACAGCCGTCAGCCAACGGGTTAACTTTCGGTTAATCGGGCTGGGCCAAGCTGGGCCCTTCATCGCATTGCCAAGGCGTCGACATGCGCGTTTTTCTGTTTGCCCTGATGTTCCTGCTAAGCGGCCTGAGCCAGGCCAACCCGTTTGCCCAGAGCGATTTTTTGCCGGTCAACAAGGCCTTCGTGTTCAGCAGCGAACGCCTGGAATCGGGGCAAATGCGCCTGCACTGGCAGATCACCGATGGTTACTACCTGTACCAGAAACGCCTGAAATTCGACGGCCTGGCCCCCGAGCAGCAACCGCAACTGCCACCCGCCCTGCCCCACAGCGATGAGTACTTTGGTGAAACCCAGGTCTACCGTGGCGAGCTGGAGCTGATCCTGCCCGCCAGCGCCAGCGGCGAACTGCGCATGGGCTGGCAGGGCTGCGCCGACGCCGGGCTGTGCTACCCGCCACAAACCAGTGTGGTCAGCCTGGGTGGTACAAGCGCCGCCGCGCAGGCCAGCGACCAGGCCCTGGCCGGCGGCCTGCAACAGTCGACCCTGGCCTGGAACCTGCTGGCCTTCCTCGGCCTGGGCCTGCTGCTGGCCTTCACCCCGTGCTCGTTGCCGATGCTGCCGATTCTTGCAGGTCTGGTACTGGGCAGTGGTGCCAGTGCCCGCCGCGGCTGGTTGCTGGCCAGCGTCTATGTGCTGAGCATGGCCCTGGTCTACGCCGCCCTGGGCGTGGTTGCCGCATTGCTGGGCGCAAGCTTTCAGGCCTGGCTGCAGCAACCCTGGCTGCTGGGCACCCTGGCCGGGCTGTTCGTGCTACTGGCCCTGCCGATGTTCGGCGCCTTCGAGCTGCAGCTACCTGTATGGATCCGCGACCGCCTGGAGCGTGCCGGGAATGGCACCCGCGGCGGCAACCTGTACGGCGCGGCCTTGCTCGGGGCCTTGTCGGGCCTGCTGATGGGCCCGTGCATGACCGCACCGCTGGCCGGCGCCCTGCTGTACATCGCCCAGAGCGGCAATGCCGTGCATGGCGGCCTGGTACTGTTCACCCTCGGCCTGGGCATGGGCCTGCCGTTGCTGTTGCTGGTCACCCTCGGCAACCGCTACCTGCCGCGCCCGGGCGCCTGGATGAACCGGGTCAAGGGCCTGTTCGGCTTCGTCTTCCTGGCCATGGCCCTGTATACCCTGCGTGCGGTGCTGGAGCCTTCGCTGTGGCTGGGCCTGGCCGGTGCCTGGCTAATCGCCCTGGCCTGGGCTGCGTGGCCGGCCTTGCAAGCTATGCGGGCGCTTCGGGCACTGTCGCTGCTGCTGGGCTTGTGGGGCAGCCTGTTGGTCGTCGGCGCGGCAGCCGGTGGCAACGACCCCTGGCAGCCGCTGCAACCGTTCACCGCCGCCAGCGCGCCAATGGGCCTTGCCGTGCCGCATGATGCCTTCACCACCGTCAGCCAGCCGGCCGAACTGCAGCGCGAGCTGGAGGCGGCCAAGGCCCAGGGCCAGTGGGTGATGCTCGACTACTATGCTGACTGGTGCGTGTCGTGCAAGGTCATGGAGAAACAGGTGTTCGCCCGCGCCGACGTACTGGCGGCGCTTGGCGGCGTGCGCCTGCTGCGCCTGGATGTGACCGCCGACGCACCGTCCAGTCGCGAGTTGCTGCAGCGCTACCAGGTCCCGGGCCCGCCCAGCCTGATCTGGATCGGCCCGGAGGGCAACGAGCGCCGGGCCCGGCGCATCACCGGTGAAATCGATGCGGCGAACTTCCTCCAACACTGGGCCGCTACCCGGAGCCAAGGATGATGCTGACCGTCGCACTCGGGCCACTGACCATGGCCCTGAACCACCTGCTGCTGATCTGCGCCCTGGCCCTGGCCAGCCTTGTTGGCTGGCGCGTCGCCAAGCGCGGCGGCGACAACCCCGAGTCGGTGCTGTTCGGCCTGTTCCTGCTCGGCCTGCTCAGTGCACGCCTGGGCTTTGTCATCCAGTACTGGGCGATGTACCGCGAAGACCTGCTGCAGGTCATCGACCTGCGCGATGGCGGCTTTCTGCTGTGGCCAGGCCTACTGGCGGTAGCCATCGGCGCCTTCTGCCTCGGCTATCGCCGCCCGGCCCTGCGCCGGCCGCTGGGCTGGGGCCTGCTCAGCGGTGGCCTGTTCTGGCTGCTCGGCAGCCTGGCCAGCCACCTGTATGACCAGGGCACTCAACTGCCGGAAATGAGCTTGCGCAAGGCCAGTGGCCAGTCCGTCGAGCTCACCGACTACCGCGGCAAGCCACTGGTGATCAACCTTTGGGCTACCTGGTGCCCGCCGTGTCGGCGCGAGATGCCGGTGCTGCAACAGGCCCAGGGTGATTACCCGGACATCACCTTCCTGTTCGTCAACCAGGGCGAGGCGCCACAGACCGTGGTCACCTTCCTCGCCACCACCGGCCTTAACCTGTCCCACGTGCTGTTCGACAGCGGCGGCCAGCTGGCGCAGAAGGTAGGCTCCATGGCCTTGCCCACCACCTTGTTCTATAACGCCGAGGGTCGCCTGGTCGGCAGCCATCTTGGCGAGCTGTCGCGGGCTAGCCTCAGCCATGCCCTGCAATCTTTCGAGCACGCGCCCGCGCCTGCCGCCCCATCCCCCACAAGGAACGTCGCATGCGATCTCTGCTGAAACTGCCCCTCACCCTGGCCGTGGGCCTGATGACCAGCCAGCTGGCGCTGGCTGAAACACTCCCCAAGGCCATCCAGCAACTGGAGGCCAAAGGCGCAAAAATCAAAGGCAGCTTCGACGCCCCCGATGGCCTGCGTGGCTACGCGGCCGAATACCAGAACCGCGGCCTGGCGCTGTACCTGACCGCCGATGGCAAGCATGTGCTGGTGGGCAGCCTGTTCGACGAGCAAGGCAAGGACCTGAGCCAGGCGCCGCTGGAAAAACTGGTGTACGCCCCCATGGCCAAGGAGGTCTGGGCAAAGATGGAAAAAACCGCCTGGATCGCCGACGGCAAGGCCGATGCACCACGCATCGTCTACCTGTTCAGCGACCCCAATTGCCCGTACTGCAACATGTTCTGGCAGCAGGCGCGGCCCTGGGTCGAATCGGGCAAGGTGCAGTTGCGGCACATCATGGTCGGTATCATCCGCGAAGACAGCCCGGGCAAATCGGCCGCCCTGCTGGCCAGCAAGGACCCGGCCAAGGCCCTGGCGCAACATGAAAAGGCCGGCAAGGCCAGTACCCTCAAGGCCCTGGACAAGGTTCCCGAAGCGGTACAAGCCAAGCTCGACGCCAACCTCGCGGTCATGGAAGAACTCGGTTTGTCAGCGACCCCGGCGATCTTCTACCTCGACGACCAGCAGCAACTGCAAACCCAACAGGGCGCCCCGCGACCGGAGCTGCTGGGCAAAATTCTCGGCAAGCGTTAAGCACGCGATTGATGTAACAACTGGGCGGTCACGGCGTCTTGAGGATACCTGCCTCATCCCACCACAGGACCTCGCCATGACCCGCCCTGCCTACCTTGACCGCTTCATCCGCTCCTCCCTGGACATCCAGCTGCTGCGCTGGAGCCTGATCCTGATTTTCTTCGGCTTTGGCTATGCCAAGTGGTTCGATTACGAAGCCCAGGCCCTGATCCCGCTGATCGACAACAGCCCGTTGCTGTCCTGGCTGCACCTGGCCTTTGGCATCCACGGCGCCAGCTATGCGCTGGGCGTGGCGGAATGGGCGATTGGCGCGGCGTTGCTGGCCGGCATCTGGCAACCACGGCTGGCGGTGATCGGCGCCCTGGGCTCGGTGCTCACCTACGCCAC
The DNA here is from genome assembly GCF_044743505.1 of Pseudomonas sp. NPDC087612. Classification (NCBI taxonomy): domain Bacteria; kingdom Pseudomonadati; phylum Pseudomonadota; class Gammaproteobacteria; order Pseudomonadales; family Pseudomonadaceae; genus Pseudomonas; species Pseudomonas sp. NPDC087612. Next base: position 35,965 of record NZ_JBIUWO010000012.1, on the reverse strand, counting down.
CACCCTGACCCTGATCGTTACCACTCCGGGCGGCTGGGAGAACAGTGCTGGCGGGTTCCCGGCCATGGGCGGGGCGACGTCCTTCCTGATCAAGGACGCCGTGCTGCTGGCCGCTTCAGTCGCCTTGCTCAAGCACGACCTGCAGCGCAACAGCCCCACCCCGGCCTGAAGCCCTACAGCGCTTCCAGTTCAGCCATCAGGTCACTGAGTCGGTCGACCTTGTCATCGCTCAGCTCACTGGCCTTCAGGCTCTGGACATAGGTCGCCAGCTCCTCGACCGTGCTGCACTCGAACATCGCCCGCAGCGGCACGTTCAGTTGCAGCACCTTTTGCACCCGCGAGGCGATCTGGGTGGCCAGCAGCGAATGCCCGCCCAACTCGAAGAAGTTGTCGCGCACCCCGACCCGCTCGGCCTTGAGCACCTCTGCCCAGATCCCGGCCAGGGTGCTCTCCAGTTCGCTGCGCGGCGCCAGGTAAGCCTGGCTGTGCTGGGCGCCGATGTCGATGGCCGGCAAGGCCTTGCGGTCGAGCTTGCCGTTGGCATTGAGCGGCAGTTGCTGGAGCCAGGCCCAGTGCAGCGGCACCATGTACTCCGGCAACTCGGCACGCAGGCGCTGCTTGACTTGCTCCAGCAGCACGCTGGTATCGGCACCCGCAGTGCTGGCCACCAGATAGCCGACCAGGTGCTTGCCATTGACCCCGTCCTGCACACCGACCGCCGCATCGCGAATCTCGCTTTGCTCATGCAGGCGCGCTTCGATCTCGCCCAGCTCGATGCGGTAGCCGCGGATCTTCACCTGATGGTCGATACGGCCGACGTATTCGAGCACGCCGTCAGGCCGCCGGCGCGCCAGGTCGCCGCTGCGATACAGGCGCTCGCCCGGTGCGCCGAACGGGTGCGGGATGAACGCTTGCGCAGTGCGCAGCGGGTCGCCGACATAACCACGGCCGACACCGGTACCGGCCACACACAACTCACCGACGGCGCCCAGCGGCACCAGTTGCTGATCGTCGCCTATCAGGTACAGGCGGTTGTTGTCGGTCGGCGTACCGATTGGCAGGTAACTGCCACGGGTCGAGACAGCATCGACGCGGAAGAACGCCACGTCATCGGAACACTCGGCCGGGCCATAGGCATTGACCAGGCCGATGTGCGGGTAGCGCTGCAGCCACTGCCAAGCCAGCTCCGGCGGCATCGCCTCACCGGTCGGCAGCATCCAGCGCAAGCCATCGAGCTGTTGCTGCTCGCAGGCGAGCATGCCCTGGATCAGCGACGGCACGCTTTCCAGTACGGTAATGCCGGTTGCCTGCACGTGGGCCAGCAACCCCTGCGGGTCGTGGGCAATGGCGTTCGGCACAATGGCTACCTGGGCCCCGAACAGCGGTGCGGCGAGGAACTGCCAGACCGAGATATCGAAACTTTGCGAGGCGGTCTGGGCAATCACATCCTGCTCGTCCAGTTGCAGGTACGGCACCTTGCTCAACTGGTTGTTGAGCATGCCGCGCTGCTCGACCATCACCCCCTTGGGCAGGCCGGTGGAGCCTGAGGTATAGATCACATAGGCAAGGTTGTCCGGCCCGCTGTAGATACCTGGATTAGCATCCGGCCCGGCGACTGCCTGGACCTGCTCCCAGACCAGCAACTTCGGCCGCCCGGCACAGCTGAGCTCATCAAGCAGAGCACGGCCCTGCTCGGCACAGGCTGCGCTGCACACCAGCACCGGGGTACGACTGAGTTCGATGATCCGCTGCAGGCGTGCACCCGGCAGGCCAGGGTCCAGCGGCAGATAGCCGGCGCCGGCCTTGAAGCTGCCGACGATCATGCCCAGCAGCGGCAGGTCGCGTTCGGCCAGCAGGGCCACTGGCTGGTCGATTGCCACGCCGGCGGCCACCAGCGCATGGCCCAGGCGGTTGGCCTGGCGGTTGAGCTCGAAGTAACTCAGCGAGTGTTCCAGGCAGCGCGCGGCAGTGCGTTGCGGATGCGCGGCGACCCGCGCCTCAAACAGTTCGACGTAGCTTTGCTCAAGGCTGTAGGCCTGCTCGCTGCGGTTGCAGTCGTCGAGCAAGAAGCTGCGCTCGGCTTCACCGAGTAATGGCAACTCGCTGACCTCGCCCTGGAAGCCGTCGGCCAGGGCCAGCAGCAGGCGCTTGAATTCGGCCAGCAAGCGCTCGACCGTGGCAGTGTCGAAGTAGCGCTGGTCGAACGACAAATGCAGGCCCAGGTCATCGCCCGGGTAGCAGACGGCGGTCAACGGGAAGTTGGTGTGGGTGCGCCCGGAATCGGAACTGGCGTTCAGGCTCTGCGCTCGGTCAAGCACGGCCACCTCCACCGGCGCGTTCTCGAACACGAACAGGCTGTCAAACAGCGGCTGGCCCTTGGGCAGTTCGCTGCATTCCTGGATGCTCACCAGCGGCAGGTACTCGTACTCGCGCAGTTCCATGTTGCGTTCCAGCAGGTCTTGCAGCCACTGGCGTACGCTGCAGCGCTCGCCCGCGGCCGGCAGTTTTACCCGCAGGGCGATACTGTTGATGAACAGCCCGACCGTACGCTGCATCTGCGGCATGCTCACCGGCCGACCCGCCACGGTGACGCCGAAAACCACGTCGCGCTCGCCGCTGTAGCGGCTCAGCACCAGCGCCCAGGCGGCTTGGGCAAAGGTGTTGATGGTCAGCTGATGAGCCTGGGCCAGCTCGCGCAAGCGGGCGCCATCGGTGGCATCGAGGCGGGTGTAGCAATCGCCGACGACCATCCCGGCATTTTCCAGCGCATGGTCACGCAGCAATGGCCGGTCGCTGGGCACCGCGGTGCTGCGCTCGAAACCTTCGAGGTTGTTGCGCCACCACTGGCGCGCCTCGTCCAGGTCCTGGTGCTGCAGCCAGCTGATGTAGTCGCGGTAGCGCGGCGGCACCGGCAGTTGCGCCTGACGGCCCTCGCCCAGGGCCAGGTAGATCTCGAAGAAGTCATTCATCAGCAGCGAACGGCACCAGGCATCGATGAGGATGTGGTGGTTGCTCATCATGAACCAGTAGCGGTCCTCGCCCACCCGCACCAGGCGCAGGTGGAACGGCGCCTGCTGGAGCAGGTCGAAACCGGCCTCGCGCTCGTGCTTGTGCAATGCCTGCAGGCGCGCTTCCTGTTCAGCTTCAGGGATACCCGACCAGTCTTGATAGTCGACCGCCGTCGCCCCCGGTTTGTGAATGATCTGTAGCATGGCCTCGCCGGCGTTCCAGCAGAACGAGGCGCGCAAGGCTTCGTGACGGCCAACCACCGCTTGCCAGGCCTGGGCAAAGCGCTGCGGGTCCAGCGCGCTGTTGATCCGGTAGCGGTCCTGCATGTAGTAGATGCCGGTGCCCGGCTCCAGCAGAGTATGCAGCAGCAGGCCCTCCTGCATCGGCGTCAGCGGATAGACGTCGTCGATTTGTGCAGCGGCGACCGGCAAGGCATCGATCTGCTCCTGGCTCAATTGCGCCAGCGGGAAGTCCGATGGCGTGAAGCTGCCAGTGCCCGGCGCCAGGCAATGCTCGATCAGGGCAATCAGTTCGAGCCGGTAGGCTTCGACCAGGGTTTCGATGGTTTCCTGGTCATAGCGCTCACGGCTGAAGGTCCAGCGCAACTGCAACTCACCACCGTACACCTGGCCATCGACGCTCAGCCAGTTGGGCAGCGGCGCCTCCAGCGCATGGGCAAGCCCGACGCTTTCATCCACCGGCTGGTACAGCGCGCCGGCCTGGAACTGCTGGTCGAACTGGCCCAGGTAATTGAAGGTGATCCGCGCCTGGGGCAACGCGGCCATGGCTTCGCGCACCGGCGCATCGGCCAGGTAGCGCAGCACACCGTAGCCCAGGCCCTTGTGCGGCACCGTGCGCAATTGCTCCTTGATGGCCTTGATCGAAGCGCCCTGCCCAGCCGCCTCTTCGACGTTATGCGGGCTCAGGCTCAGCGGATAGGCACTGGTGAACCAGCCGACGCTGCGGGTCAGGTCCATGTCTTCGAACAGGTTCTCCCGACCGTGGCCTTCCAGTTGCACCAACACCGAGCTGTCGCCGCTCCAGCGGCACAGCACGCGAGCCAGGGCGGTCAGCAGCAGGTCGTTGACCTGGGTGTGATAAGCAGCGGGCGCTTCCTGCAGCAATTGCCGGGTATGGGTCGCGTCCAACTGTACGCTGAGGGTCTGCGCCTGCTGGTGCAGGTTCGCCCCCTGCGGGTGATCGCAGGGCAGTTCGCGGCTGGCGCGGCTCAGTTGCGCTTGCCACCAGCGTTGCTCGTCACGCAGCGAGTCGCTGCCGGCATAAGCCAGCAGGCGCGCCGCCCAGTCGCTCATGGCGCGGGTCTTGGCCGCCAGCGGCTGACCGCGGTACAGCGCTTGCAGGTCTTCCAGCAACACCCGCCACGACACACCATCGACCACCAGGTGATGGATCGCCAGCAACAGGCGCTGGCGGCCCTCGCCGTCTTCGACCAGCAAGGCGCGCAGCAGCGGCCCGTCTGCCAGGTCGAGGCTGCGCTGGACATCGCTGTACAGCGCCTGGCAGTCGCCCAGGTCGGCTACCGAGGCCTGCCAGAGCAACTCGCGCTGGTCGGCCTGGGCGTATTCACCGTGCCACTGACCACCTGCCTGGGTGAAGCGCAGGCGCAAGGCATCATGCTGCTGCAGCAACTGCTGCAAGGCCTGCTCCAGGGGCTTGCCGTGCAAACGCTCGGCGGGTGCCAGCAATACCGCCTGGTTCCAGTGCTGAGGGTGCGGCACATCGCTGTCGAAGAACCAGTGCTGGATCGGCGTCAACGCCGCGCGGCCGCTCAGCGGGCCCTGATCGATCTGGCTGGTTTCGCTGCGGCTGACCACGGTCGCCAGGGTCTGGATGGTCTGGTGCTGGAACAGATCGCGCGGGGTGAAATGCAGCCCCGCCTGACGCCCACGGCTGACCACCTGGATCGACAGGATCGAGTCACCGCCCAGTTCGAAGAAGTTGTCCTGCAGGCCGACCTGCTGAACGTTCAGTACCTCGCGCCAGATCGTCGCCAGTTGCTGCTCCAGCTCGCTGCGCGGCGCTTCATAACGTTGGCGGCCCTGCTCCAGGTCCGGCGCCGGCAAGGCGCGGCGGTCGAGCTTGCCATTGCCCATCAGCGGCAGCTGTTCAAGCAGTACCAGGTGAGTCGGCACCATGTAGTCCGGCAGCTGCAGACGCAGCTGCGCCTTCAGTGCATCACGCAGCGCGGCCTGTTCGGTGGCATCCGCCAGGGCCTGGTCGCAGACAAGATAGCCCGCCAGTTGTTTGCCCCCGGGCATGTCCAGGGCCAGCACCACAGCCTCGCGCACCGCCGGGTGTTCAAGCAGGCGGGTTTCGATCTCACCCAGCTCGATACGAAAGCCGCGAATCTTCACCTGATGGTCGATTCGACCGACATACTCCACCAGCCCGTCAGCACCCTGGCGCACCAAGTCGCCGGTGCGGTACAGGCGCCCGCCATTGGCGCTGAACGGATCGGCAACAAAACGCTCGGCGCTCAAGCCCGGGCGCTCGTGGTAACCCTGGGCCAGGCCGGCGCCACCGACGTACAGCTCGCCAATGCCGCCTTGCGGCAACAGGGCCAGGTCGGCATCGAGGATATACGCGGTGCGCGCACCGACCACGCTGCCGATCGGCACGCTAGCGGCGCCGGCTTCCAGTTGCGCGGGGGCCAGGCACGCCAGGGGCATGACCACGGTTTCGGTCGGGCCATAGGCGTTGAAAAACTGCTGCGGGGTGAAGGCCTGGCGAATGCGCTGCAAGTGCTCGCCGGTCAGCGCTTCACCGCCAGTGATCACCAGGCGCACCGGCAGCGCTTCGTTGCGGCTGGCCAGCCATTGCGCCAGCTGGCTGCCGTAACTTGGGGTAAAGCCAAGGATCGATACCTGCTGCTCGCGGATCAGCGTGCAGATTTCTTCCGCGCCCCACTGCCCCTGGGCACGCAGCACTACCCGCGCGCCACAGAGCAGCGGCACCAGCAGGCGCTCACTGGCCGCGTCGAAATTGATCGAGTAAAAATGCAGCTCACAGTCGTCGCTGCGCATGCCGAAGCGCTCGATCACCGCCTGGCAGTGCATGGCGATTTCACCGTGGCTGACCACCACGCCTTTGGGCTTGCCGGTGGAGCCGGAGGTGTAGATCAGGTAGGCCTGATGGGCCGGCAGGGTCAGCGACGGCAAGGCTTCGCGGCTATACGCGGCGAGGCCGTCACGGTCGTCTTCCAGGCACCAGCGGCCGACCTTGGCCGGCAACTCGCCGAGGGCTTCGAACAGTGCCCGCTGGCCCAGCAACAGGGCGATGCCGCTGTCCTCGATCATGTAGTGCAGGCGCTCCAGCGGGTACTCAGGGTCGAGCGGCACATAGGCGCCGCCGGCCTTGAGGATTGCCAGCAAGCCCACCACCAGTTCCAGCGAACGCTCCAGGGCCAGGCCGACACGCACCTGCGGGCCGACGCCGCGCTCGCGCAGCACCCGGGCCAACTGGTTAGCGCGAGCATCGAGATCGGCATAGCTCAGGTGCTGACCGGCAAAGGTCAGGGCCAGGGCCTCGGGCTGGCGCGCAGCTTGTTCGCTGAACAGCTGCTCAAGGGTCTGATCCAGCGCCAGGCTGTTGTCACCCTTGAGCGAGTCGCACAACGCCTGTTGCTCGACCGCCGCCAGCAACGGCAACTCGCCCAGGCGCTGCTCGGGATCACCCAGCAGCGCCACCAGCAGGTTCTGCCAGTGGCCGGCCATTTGTGCGATGCGTGGTTCGTCGAACAGGTCGCGGCTGTAAGTCAGGCAGCAACCCAGGCGGCGGTCGAGGTCGGTGACTTCCAGGTTGAGGTCGAACTTGGTCGCACGGGCGTCGTTGACCAGGTACTCGACCTGCATGCCGGCAAGCTCGCGGCTTTGCTGGAACTCCCAGCGCTGGACGTTGCACATCACCTGGAACAGCGGGTTGTAGGCACTGCTGCGGGGCGGCTGCAGGGCCTCGACCAATTGATCGAAAGGCAGGTCCTGATGGGATTGGCCATCGATCACGGTCTGGCGTACCTGCTCGATCAGTTCGCTAACGCGCATCTGCCCGTCGAGCTGGCAACGCAGCACCTGGGTGTTGAGAAAGGCGCCGATCAGGCCTTCGCTTTCCGGACGAATGCGGTTGGCCACCGGCGCGCCGATGCGCAGGTCGCTCTGGCCGCTGTAGCGGTACAGCAGCGCCGCCAGGGTGGCGGTCATGGTCATGAACAGGGTCAGACCGCGCTCGGCATTGAAGGCACGCACGCGCGCCGCCAGCTCCGGGCTCAGGTCGAAACGATAGAGCTCGCCACGGTGGCTTTGCACCGCCGGACGCGGGCGGTCGGCAGGCAGTTCCAGCACCGGGTGCTCATCGCCCAGCTTGGCCTGCCAGTAGTCCAGCTGGCGCTGACGCTCGCCGCTCTCCAGCCACTGGCGCTGCCATGCGCTGTAGTCCAGGTACTGCACCGGCAAGGGGGGCAGCGGCGATTCGCGCTCGTCGACAAAGGCCTCGTACAGCTCGCCCAGCTCACGGGCAAAGATGTCCATGGCCCAGCCTTCGGTGACAATGTGGTGCAACGTCAGGACGAAGTAGTGCTCACGCTCGCCGGCCTTGACCAGGCAGGCGCGCAGCAGCGGCCCGCGCTCCAGGTCAAACGGCTGGTGCGCCTGCTCATCGGCAAAGGCCTGCAGGCGTTGCTGGCGGTCCACCACGCCATAACTGGAAAAATCCAGCCAGCTCATCTGCAGGTTGCTGTCTTCGGCCACGCACTGGTACGGCACGCCGTCGATGCTCGGGAAGGTGGTGCGCAGGGTTTCGTGGCGCACGATCAGTGCCTGCAACGCCTGCTCGAAGCGGCTGACATCCAGCACCCCGCTCAGGCGCGCCATGCCGCCGACGTTATAGGCCGGGCTGTCGGGTTCCATCTGCCAGAGGAACCACATACGCTGTTGGGAGTAGGACAGCGGCACCGCCTGGCGACGGTCGATGCGCTGGATTTCGCCCTGCAGGTTGCGCGCGCCACTGTGCTGGATCGCCTCAACCGCAGCGGCAAAGGCCCCCAGTTCGCTGGCCTCGAACAGCGTGCGCAGCGGCAACTCGACGTTGCAGGCCTGGCGGGTACGGGAAATGATCTGGGTGGCCAGCAACGAGTGGCCACCGAGGGCGAAGAAGTCATCCTGCAGGCCAACCCGCGGGATGCCCAGCACCTCGCGCCAGATCGCGGCGATCTGCTGCTGCAGGGCACTGCCCGGCTCGATGTGCTCACGCGATTGCCATTGCGGCTCGGGCAAGGCCTTGCGCTCGATCTTGCCGCTCGGGCCCAGTGGCATTTGCGCCAGGTGAACCAGTTGCGCCGGGACCATATAGGCAGGCAATTGCTTGGCCAGGGCGGCCACCATCTGCCCGCTCGCGTCGATACCGCTGTAGTAGCCGACCAGTTGCGGGCCGGCAGGGGTGTCGCGAATCATCACCAGCGCCTGCTCGACGCCGGGCTGCTTAAGCAGGCAAGCCTCGACCTCTTCGGGCTCGACCCGAAATCCGCGCAGCTTGACCTGCTGATCAAGGCGGCCCAGGTACTCCAGCGCCCCCAGGTCAGCCAGCCAGCGCGCCCGGTCACCACTGCGGTACAGGCGCTGGCCGTCGCCATCGGGCTGCGGCACGAAACGCTCGGCGGTCAGTCCCGCGCGCCCCAGGTAACCCCGGGCCAGACCGACGCCGCCCAGGTACAGTTCACCCGGCACGCCGGGCGAGGTAAGTTCGAGTTCATCGTCGAGCACCCTACACAGTACGTTAGCCAGCGGCCGGCCGATCGGCGAACGCGTACCGTCGGCAGCGCTGCACGGCCAGTGGGTAACGTTGATGGCGGTTTCGGTGGGGCCGTAACGGTTGTGCAGGGCCACCTGCGGCAATACCTGCAGCACCCGCTCACGCAGGCTGGCCGACAGCGCCTCACCGCCAGAGAACAACCGGCGCAGGCTGCTGCACTGTGCCGCCAACGGCTCCTGGACAAACACCTGGAGCAAGGCCGGGACGAAGTGCAAGGTGGTCACGCCATGCTCGCGCACCAACTCGGCGATACGCTGCGGGTCACGGTGCTCGCCGGGGCCGGCCAGCACCAGTTGGCAACCGTTGACCAGCGGCCAGAAGCATTCCCACACCGACACGTCGAAGCTGATCGGCGCCTTCTGCATCAACACGTCGCTGTCATTGAGTTGATAGCTGTCCTGCATCCACTGCAGGCGCTCGGCAAGTGCCGCGTGGGTATTGCCGACGCCCTTGGGCTGGCCGGTGGAGCCGGAGGTGTAGATCACATAGGCAAGGTTGTCGCCGTGCAGGTGCAGGCCCGGTGGCTGGCACGGCCAGCTGTCGAGCTTGAGGCGGTCCATGGCGATGGCGCTGACATCCGCGGGCAGGCTCAGGCGCTCGAGCACGTCGCTGTGGCTCAGCAGCAGGCTGGCACCACTGTCGGCGAGCATGTAGGCCAGGCGTTCTGCAGGGTAATCGACATCCAGCGGCACATAGGCGCCCCCGGCCTTGAGGATGGCCAGCAGGCCGATCAGCAGTTGCGGCGAACGCTCGGCGGCGATAGCCACGCACACATCCGGGCCAACGCCCTTGTCGCGCAGGTAATGGGCCAGGCGGTTGGCCTGCTGATGCAAGCTGGCGTAATCGAGGCTGCCGCCTTGCCACACCAGGGCGGTGCGCTCCGGGCTCTGGCGCGCTTGCTCGTTGAGCTGCTCGACCAGCCATTGCTGCGCCGGTGCCGCCGGCGCCTGGCCCCAGGCGAGCAATTGCGCACGGCCATCGGCGTCCAGCAGTTGCAGCGCACCGATGGCGACCTGCGGTTGCGCGCAGACTTGCTCCAGCAAGCCGACCAGTTGGGCGCTGATGCGCGCCACGGTCGCGGCATCGAACAGATCGTCGGCATAGTCGAACGACAGGCTCAGGCGGCCCTGATGGTCTTCTTCACTGTGCAGTTGCAGGTCGAACTTGGCCTCGCGGCTGTGCCACGGCAGCTCATCGGCCAGCAGCCCGGGAAGCCGACGCAGGGCGCCGAGGTCACGCTGCTGGTGGTTGAACATGACCTGGAACAGGCCCTGCTCGCGCGCTTGCGGGAAGGCTTCGAGCAGTTGCTCGAACGGCAGGTCCTGATGCGCCTGGGCCTCCAGGCTGCGCTCGCGCACCTGGGCCAACAGCTGGTTGAACGGCAGGCGTGAGTCAAGCTCGGCGCGCAGCACCTGGGTGTTGATGAAAAAGCCCACCAGGCCCTGGGTTTCAAGGCGCGGGCGGTTGGCGTTGGGCACCCCGACACGGATGTCGGTCTGCCCGCTGTAGCGGTGCAGCAGGCTCTGAAAGCCGGCCAGCAAGACCATGAACAGCGTTGCGTCATGATCACGGGCCAGGCTGCGCAAGGCTTCGGCCAGGGTCGGCTGCAGGCGCACGCTCAGGCGCGCGGCGGCGTTGCTTTGGCGATTGGCGCGCGGGTGGTCGGTGGCCAGGTCCAGCACCGCGTGCTGCTTACCAAGCCGTTCCTTCCAGTACGCCAGTTGCCGGGCACTTTCACCCTCGGCAAGCCACTGGCGCTGCCAACTGCCGTAGTCGGCGTAGCCCAGGCTCAAGGCCGGCAGCCGGGCCTGCTGGCCCTGGCAATGGGCGGCGTACAGGCGCGAGAACTCATCAATGAGGATATTCATCGACCAACCATCGGCGATGATGTGGTGCAGGGTCACCCACAGCTGATGGTCTTCGCTGTCCAGCCGCACCAGGGTCACGCGCAGCAGCGGGCCTTGTTGCAGGTCGAAGGGCTGCATGGCTTCGGCTTCGCGCTGCGCCAATACGTCCTGGCTGCTGGCGGCAGACAGGTCCAGGCGCTGCAGGTTGAACACCTGGCTCGGCAGGATGCGCTGCAAGGCCTGGCCGTCTTCCTCGGCAAACACCGTGCGCAAGGCTTCGTGCCGCGCGACCAGGGCCTGGAAGCTGGCCTGCAGCGCCGCTTCGTCCAGCTCGCCGCGCAGGCGCAGGGCGCCGGGAATGTTGTACGCCGCACTGTGCGGCTGCAGTTGCCAGGTCAGCCACAGGCGGTTTTGTGCCAGTGACTGCGGCAGCGCCTGGGCGCGGTCGAGACGGCTGATGGCGCCACGGGCGACACCGCCGTCGTGTTGCAACGCCGCCACTGCCGCGCTGAAGCCGGCCAGGGTCGGCGCCTCGAACAGCACCCGCACACCCAGTTCAATGCCCAACTCATCGGCCAGGTGCGCGCAGGCCTGGGTGGCGGCGATGGAGTTGCCGCCAAGCAGGAAGAAGTGATCGTCTGCGGCGATCTGCTCAAGGCCCAGCAATTGGCCCCACAGGCGGGCAACCCGGGCTTGCATACTGGTCGCCGCAACCGCCTGATCAGCCACCGCTGCTGCTTGCGGGTCGGGGAAACGCGCGTAGCAATCGAGGCTGCCATCGTCCATGCGCAAGCGGCAGGCCGAGCGCTGCAGCTTGCCGCTGGAGGTCTTCGGCAAGGCGCCAGGGTTGAGCAGCAGGACCACCGCCGGCGCCTGCTGGCAGGCATCGGCGATCACCTGGCGCAGGGTCTTGATCAGGCTCGCAGGGGTGATGATTTTCTGTACGTTGCGGCTGACCTCGACGGCCACGCCGATGCCCTCCTCGCCGCAGTCATCGACCGCGAACACCGCCACCCGGCCTTTGCGCAGCACCTCGACTTCACGCTCCAGGGTCTTTTCCAGGTCCTGCGGGTAGAGGTTGTGGCCGCGTACGATCAGCAAGTCCTTGAGCCGACCGGTGACGAACAGCTCGCCATCGCGCAAGAAGCCCAGGTCACCGGTGCGCAACCAGGTCCGCCCGCCCTGCTCGACAAAGGTGCGCGCCGAGGCTTCGGGGTTGCGCCAGTAGCCCTTGGCGATGCTCGGGCCAGTGGCCCAGATTTCACCGACCTGGTTGTCGGCCAGCGGTGCCAGCGCGTGTGGCTCGACGATCTGCACCGCATGCAGCGGCTGGCTGCGCCCGCAACTCATCTGCACCGTGCCCCGGCCCGCTTCGGCGCTGTTGCGCGCCAGCGCCTGGCGATCAAGCTCCAGTGCGCCAATGCCTTGGCCGCGGGTGCTGCCGCTGACGAACAGCGTGGCTTCGGCCAGGCCGTAGCTGGCAAAAAAATTCTCCGGCATAAAGCCGCAAGCGGCGAACTTGTCGGCGAAGGCCTGCAGGCTGTCCTGGCGGATCGGCTCGGAGCCGGAATAGGCCACCCGCCATTTACTCAGGTCGAGGCTGGCCATTGCCGCGGCGCTGACCCGTTCGCTGCACAAGCGATAGGCAAAGTCCGGCCCGCCGCTGATGGTGCCGCCGTGGTCGCTGATCGCTTGCAGCCAGCGCTGCGGCCGGGCAAGAAAATACGCCGGGGCCATCAATACGCAGGGCACGCCACTGAAGATCGGTTGCAGCAGGCCGCCGATCAGGCCCATGTCGTGGTACAGCGGCAGCCAGCTGACGATCACGTCATCAGGGTTCACATCGATGCCGAAGCCCTCGCGGATCAGCACTTCGTTGGCTACCAGGTTGCCATGGCTGACCTGCACGCCCTTGGGCAATGCGGTGGAGCCGGAGGTGTACTGCAAGAAGGCGATGTCGTCGCCCTGCAGGGGCGGCGCCTGCCAGCCTGCGGCCAGTTCAGCGGCCAGGCTGTCGACTGCCAGCAGTTGTGGCGCGCCGGGCCCGGCCAACACTTCGAGAGCCTGCAGGCTGTCGTGCAGGGCGCTGGTGGTCAGCAGCAGGCGCGGCTCGGCATCGTCGATGATCGACAGCAGGCGCTCCTGGTGGTGACGGCGCGATGACTCTGGCGGATAGGCCGGTACGGCGATCACCCCGGCATACAGGCAAGCAAAGAACGCTGCGACGTAATCCGGGCCACTGGGGAACAGCAGGATGGCGCGGTCGCCCACCTCGGTGCGTGCCTGCAAAGCCGCGGCGATGGTCCGCGCCCGCTGATCGAGGTCGTGATAGGAAAGCACGGCTTGATCACGCGGGTCTTCGGCCAGAAAGCGCAAGGCAACCCGGTCGGGTGTGCGCGCAGCACGTTGAACCAGCGCCTGGACCAGCGTAACCGGGAGTTCGAAGGCGTCCGTCATGAGGGGTTCCTGCCAGAGTCTGTACGTGAAATCAGGTCTCGGCCAGCGCAGGGCGGGCACACTGGCACCGCGTTGCGCCTTGCCGGAGCCGAGGATGTACAGAGAGGAACGGATGGCCGGAGGAAATAATTAAGACGTGCGCAGCCGGTCGGGCCGGGTGAAAAAATCTGGAGTTTGAAGCCGGTCACAAAGTAAAAGCTTAGAACCAAAAAGCATAGAGACTTATTAACTTTCGCATTTGACAATAATTATCATTACGAATAGTTTGTCGCACGTCGTAGGAAGCCTCCGAAACTGGAGCGCTCCACTTCCCTCTTAGAGATAAGGTGATTTCCATGGCGGAACAACTATCCACAAGTAAGTGCGATTCACCGTTACTCCAGGCGTTTGTCGACAACCGCAGCATCCTCGTGAAGATTGCCGCGCGCATTACCGGCTGTCGCTCCCGGGCCGAAGACGTGGTCCAGGATGCCTTCTTCCGGCTCAGCGCAGCGCCGCAGATCACCTCCTCGTTCAAGGCCCAGCTCAGCTACCTGTTCCAGATCGTGCGCAACCTGGCCATCGACCACTACCGCAAGCAGGCCATGGAGCTCAAATACTCCGGCAGCGAAGAGGAAGGCCTGAACGTCGTTATCCAGGGGGCTTCGCCAGAAGCCACGCATATCAACTTCGCCACCCTGGAACACATTGCCGAGGCGCTCAACGACCTGCCCCAGCGCACCCGCTACGCCTTCGAAATGTACCGCCTGCACGGCGTGCCACAAAAAGACATCGCCAAGGAACTGGGCGTCTCGCCGACCCTGGTCAACTTCATGATTCGCGATGCCCTGGTACATTGTCGGAAAGTCTCAAGCCAGAGGGCTTGAGAGCGACAAGCTGCAAGCTTCAAGCGGCAAGTGGGTGGTGATGCCGCTTGCCGCGCTTGAGGGTCAAAGCAACCTGCAACCTTCGAAGAACCGCTCCCGCCCCAGAATCATCAATGCCGCACGCTTGTGCGGAAAGTCGAATTCCTTCTCGCAATGAAAACACTGCTCGTGCATGTAGCCGATCATCTTGCCGTTGTCGGCACGTGGCTCGGCCACTACTCGCTGGGTGCGCGGATCGTCCAGGAACAGGTAGTGGACCAGCGCTGACAACCAGCTGGCGACCTTGTGCGGGCCACGATGCTGCTCCTCCCCCACCAGCATGTGGATGCCGCGATCGTAGTCGTCCACCGCATAGAATGGCGCGATGCGGTCTTCCTTGGCCCAGTAGGCTTCGAAGTAGGCGAACGGCTGGTCGTCGAAGCTACCGATCAGGGTCAGGCTGTGCGGATCGGCTTCGAGCTTGCTCAGGTAGTCACGGTGCTGTTCGAGGCTGCCGCCCTCCTGCCAGAAGTTGAGCACCCGCGGGTTGTTCTGCCAGCGGTTGAAACGCTCCAGGTCCTGATCGATTTCCAGGGTACGTAACGAGATCCAGGCGCCGAGCCGGGCATCGAAGCGCCGATACACTTCGCCACGCGGTTTTGGTGCGCGGCGGGGATGGCGCTTGCCGTCACTGAGCTGCATCTGCTGCGGGTACACGCCTGCGAAGGGCTGGCCGAGCCAGGGTTGTGGCAATTGCCAGAACAGGCTGCGTTCGCACAGGTACTGGCCCGGGCTCGGTGTGCTGACCAGCAAGCCGCTGTTCAGGGCGTCCTGCGGCGCTTCATGCAGCTGCCAGGTCAGGCGCTGACAACCAGGGTCGCGTGCAAACAACCAGTAACAGACAGCCCACAGGGCTTGCTGCGCGCGGTCGCGCGCGTAGTCTTCAAGCTGCACCTGCAAGGTCTCGCCCCGCTGCAGGCGCACCCGCACCAACGGGCTGCCTTCAAGTACCAGGCTCAGGTGGCAATCACCTTCATCGGCGCTGAGGCTGCGCCAGCGCGGCAAGGACAAAGTCGGCGAAGCGAAATCGAATGGCATGATCGAGGCTCACGGAAGGAATGATCGGCTCACCCTTGTGAACGTAGCCTGTGCAGGCAAATTTAGTCGCCCTTGGGCGTGCTGACGCTGATGCGATAGGGCTGGAAGATTTTCAGCATCGCGCCGTTGTCGCGCAGCGACTGCAACAACCTGGCAAACGCCGGCGCGCTGATCGGCGCACCCGGACGCAGCAGTGCGTAGTGATGGTAGACCTGGTCGACCCGGTCGGAGGCCAATAGCTGGTCGGCGCTTTGCGGGTTACGTACGAGAAAATCGCTCAGGTAAGAACGGGTCACCAGGGCGATATCGGCGCGGCCACGCTGAACCATCAGCAGGTTGCTGTCATGGGAATAGGTCAGGGTCGCGTTGTAGGTGTCGGCCAGGTACTTGGGGTCGGGATTGAAACTGGCGAAGGCGTAGTGATAGCCGCTGTACAACGCCAGGCGCTTGCCCTTGAGGTCGTTGAAGTAGTGCTGATCGCGGCCGGACTGGCGATGGGTGACGAAGACTTCGGCGTCTTCCAGGCCCATGTCGACACTTTCATGGGGGATCTGCTGCCAGCCCCATTCGGGGTTCTCGAAGATCGCCATGTCGGTGCGCCCCTGCTGAAAGTCGCCAAAACGACGCGGGATCGAGGTCGGCACAAGGACGAAGCGATAACGTTGCTGGGTGTTGTTGAGCGCCTCGATCAATTGCGGCAACAGGCCGGTATCGGCGCCCTGCTCGGGCCGTACGGTATAGGGTGGAAAATGCGCCGCGCCGACCTTGACCTCGATTTCCTCTGCTGCCCAGGCTGAGGGCGACAGCCAGGTCGCGGCAAGCATGAACAGCAAGGGCACGGCCTGTGGCATGGGCGTCGAACTCAAAGCAACACACTCTTTGCGGATTTGAACCGGAATCCGCCTAAGCTAGGCGTTTTCCGGGCGTTGCACAACTGTCGGTTATGCCAAGCGCAGCAGGCAAAACGCCAGGGGATACCCGCCGCGCCCGAGTTTGGCTACGCTCTATCGAGTCTTGTATGGGAGCCTACTATGGGCCATTGGCTGGTGATCGACCTTGAAGCAACCACAGACGATGGCGGCTGGCCGGTCACGGATATGGAAATCATCGAAATCGGCGCGACCCTGGTGGATCGCCAGGGCCGTGAAGTCGGGCATTTCCAGCGTTTCGTGCGCCCGCGCCGGCGTCCGCAACTGACGCCGTTCTGCCGTGAACTGACGCACATCAGCCAGGCCAACGTCGACACTGCGGCCACCTTCACCGAGGTCTGGGCGCAGTTCGAGCGCTGGCTCGGCCATCATGCCAAGCACCTGCAAGGCTGGGTTAGCTGGGGCGACTACGACCGCAAGCAACTGCTGCAGGAGTGGCAGCAGTACCAGCTCGCCAGCCTGCTGCAGACCCTGCCGCACATCAACCTCAAGCAACGCTTCGCCAAGGCCCGCCAGTTGCAGCGCCCGCTGGGCCTCAATGGCGCGTTGCAACTGGCCGGCCTGCAGTTCAGCGGACAGCAGCACCGCGCCCTGGAAGACGCGCGCAACACTGCCCGCCTGCTGCCCCTGACCCTGCCGGCCAATGGCACCTGAAAGCGGATGACGACGCTGCGGGCCTTGGGCATACTGGCCTGCCTTTTTAGCCCCTGTTCAGGAGTCGCCCATGTTTAAAGTCAACGAGTACTTTGATGGCACGGTCAAGTCGATCGCCTTCGGCACCGCTGAAGGTCCGGCCACGGTTGGCGTAATGGCCCCGGGCGAATACGAGTTCGGCACTGCCCAGCGCGAAATCATGCACGTGGTCTCGGGCGCGTTGACGGTCAAACTGCCAGACAGCGACAACTGGGAAACTTTCAGCGCCGGCAGCCAGTTCAATGTCCCGGCCAACAGCAAGTTCCAGCTCAAGGTGGCGGTTGATACGGCTTACCTGTGCGAGTATCGCGGTTAAGCCGCTGTAGGAGCGGGCTTGCCCCGCGATCAGCGAGTGGCCACACCGCCGTAATCGCGGACAAGCCCGCTCCTACCATCAGTGCAAAAAACCTGTGATCCTCTGCGCCGCCGTCGCCAGATGATCGGCATGGCTGAACCCCGAAGCCTTCAGCGGCTTCAGGTCATGATCCCCCGCCTGCAGCCAGCACAGCTCGATCGCTGACGACAGCGCATAACCTTCCACCGTCTGCCGGTTGCCCAGGGCATCGCGCTCGCCCTGAACAATCAGGGTCGGTGTCTGCAATCCGGCCAAATGCGCCACCCGTGGTTTTTCCGGCTTGCCCGCGGCATAGAACGGATAGCCCAGGCACACCAGCGCATCAGCGCCCAACTCATCGGCCACGAGACTGGCCATGCGCCCGCCCATGGACTTGCCACCGATCGCCAGCGTCCCAGTGACCAATGGTCGCACCTGGCTGTACACCTCACGCCAGCATTCGAGCAGTTTGGCCTGGGGATTTGGCGGCCTTTTGCCACCATCGATGCGTCGCTGGGCCATGTAGGGGAACTCGAAGCGCAGCACCCCCAGGCCTTGCTCCGCCAGCCTTTGCGCGATTTCCTCCATGAACACGCTGTCCATCGGCGCACCCGCGCCATGGGCCAGGATCAGGCACCCCAAATGCTGGCCATCCCCCTGATTTTGCGGGGCATTCCACAGCCAGCCGCGGCTTTTGACCAGCCGCGCCCATTGATCCCCGTCAATACCGGCCAGTTGCCCATTACTCATGCTTGCCTCGCTGTTTAGTCTGCCTATAACCGTGGATGGGAACCCATACATGAACACAACCAGCAGTACCGCCTACAACTACAAGGTGGTCCGCCAATTCGCCATTATGACGGTGGTGTGGGGAATCGTCGGGATGGGGCTCGGCGTTTTTCTCGCCGCGCAACTCGTCTGGCCTTCGCTCAACTTCGACCTCCCCTGGACCAGCTTCGGCCGCCTGCGACCCTTGCACACCAACGCGGTGATCTTCGCCTTCGGTGGTTGCGCACTGTTCGCCGCTTCCTACTATTCGGTCCAGCGTACCTGCCAGACCACCCTGTTCTCGCCACGCCTGGCGGCTTTCACCTTCTGGGCCTGGCAATTGGTGATCCTGCTGGCTGCCATCAGCCTGCCGCTGGGTTATACCAGCTCCAAGGAGTACGCCGAACTGGAATGGCCGATCGACATCCTGATCACCATTGTCTGGGTGGCCTACGCCGTGGTGTTCTTCGGCACCCTGATGAAGCGCACCACCAAGCACATTTATGTGGGTAACTGGTTCTTCGGTGCGTTCATCATCACCGTGGCAATTCTGCACATCGTCAACAACCTGGAAATTCCGGTCAGCCTGACCAAGTCCTACTCGCTGTACGGTGGCGCCACCGACGCCATGGTCCAGTGGTGGTACGGCCACAACGCCGTAGGCTTCTTCCTGACCGCAGGCTTCCTGGGCATGATGTATTACTTCGTGCCGAAACAGGCCGAGCGTCCGGTGTATTCCTATCGCCTGTCGATCGTGCACTTCTGGGCGCTGATCACCCTGTACATCTGGGCAGGTCCCCACCACCTGCACTACACCGCCCTGCCCGACTGGGCGCAGTCGCTGGGCATGATCATGTCGCTGATCCTCCTGGCGCCAAGCTGGGGCGGCATGATCAACGGCATGATGACCCTCTCGGGTGCCTGGCATAAGCTGCGCAGCGACCCGATCCTGCGTTTCCTCGTGGTATCGCTGGCGTTCTACGGCATGTCGACCTTCGAAGGCCCGATGATGGCGATCAAGACCGTCAACGCCCTGTCGCACTACACCGACTGGACCATCGGCCACGTACACGCCGGCGCCCTTGGCTGGGTTGCGATGATCTCGATCGGCGCCCTGTACCACATGATCCCGAAAGTGTTTGGCCGCGAGCAGATGTACAGCCTCGGCCTGATCAACGCGCACTTCTGGCTGGCGACCATCGGCACCGTGCTCTACATCGCCTCGATGTGGGTCAACGGCATCGCCCAGGGCCTGATGTGGCGCGCAGTCAACGAAGACGGCACGCTGACCTACTCCTTCGTCGAAACCCTGGTGGCCAGCCACCCAGGCTTCATCGTGCGCTTCGTCGGCGGGGCGATCTTCCTCACCGGCATGTTGCTGATGGCCTACAACACCTGGCGCACCGTACGTGCCCCGGTGGCCGCGACCGCCCCTGCCGCTGCGCAGCTGGCCTGAGGAGACCCTGATGAAACACGAAGTAATCGAGAAGAACGTCTTCCTGCTGGTGCTGTTGATGGTGTTTGCCGTCAGCATCGGCGGCCTGACCCAGATCGTTCCGCTGTTCTTCCAGGACGTCACCAACAAGCCGGTGGAAGGCATGAAGCCTTACACCGCGCTGCAACTGGAAGGCCGCGACATCTACATCCGTGAAGGCTGCGTGCAGTGCCACTCGCAGATGATCCGTCCGTTCCGCGCCGAAACCGAACGCTACGGCCACTACTCGGTCGCCGGTGAAAGCGTCTGGGACCACCCGTTCCTCTGGGGTTCCAAGCGCACCGGCCCGGACCTGGCCCGCGTCGGTGGCCGCTACTCCGACGACTGGCACCGTGCGCACCTGTACAACCCGCGCAACGTCGTGCCCGAGTCGAAGATGCCGGCCTACCCATGGCTGGTCGCCAACCCGGTCGACAGCAGCCACACCGAGACCAAGTTGAGCACCATGCGCACCCTCGGCGTGCCGTACACCGACGCCGACATCAGCGGCGCGGTGGAGTCGCTCAAGGGCAAGACCGAAATGGACGCACTGGTTGCCTACCTGCAGGTGCTCGGCACCGCGATCAAGAACAAGAGGTAAGGGCCATGGACTTCACACTGGATATCGGCCAATTGCGCGGCCTGGGCACCCTGCTGGTGGCCATCGCCTTCATTGGCCTGTCGCTGTGGGTGTTCAACGGCCGGCGTGACCGTGAATTCGCCGAAGCCAGCCTGCTGCCGTTTGCCGACGACCGCCTGGCACCTGCCGCCAACGAACCCGAACCGAGGAGTAACGGGCAATGACCACCTTCTGGAGTACGTACATCTGCGTACTGACCATCGGTAGCCTGATCGGCCTGACCTGGCTGCTGCTGGGCACCCGCAAGGGCGAAACCAAAGGCACCACCGACCAGACCATGGGCCACAGCTTCGACGGCATCGAGGAGTACGACAACCCGCTGCCCAAGTGGTGGTTCTGGCTGTTCGTCGCCACCCTGGTGTTTTCGGTCGGCTACCTGATCCTCTATCCAGGCCTGGGCAACTGGAAAGGCATCCTGCCGGGCTATGAGGACGGCTGGACGCAGACCAACGAATGGCAAAAGGAAATGAACAAGGCCGACGCCAAGTTCGGACCGATCTTCGCCAAGTTCGCCGCCATGCCGGTGGAAGAAGTGGCCAAGGATCCGCAGGCGCTGAAAATGGGCGGCCGTCTGTTCGCCTCCAACTGCGCTGTTTGCCACGGTTCCGACGCCAAGGGTGCCTACGGCTTCCCTAACCTCACCGACAAGGACTGGCGCTGGGGTGGCGAGCCGGAAACCATCAAGGCCTCCATCATGGGCGGCCGTCACGGGGTAATGCCGGCCTGGGCCGACGTGATTGGCGAACAAGGCGTTGCCGACGTTGCCGCCTTCGTGCTGACCAACCTCGATGGCCGCAGCCTGCCGCAGGAAGCCAAGGCGGATCCGGCCAACGGCGAGAAGCTGTTTGCCGCCAACTGCGTGGCCTGCCACGGTCCACAAGGCAAAGGCACCCCGGCCATGGGCGCACCGGACCTGACCCACCCGACCGCGTTCATCTACGGCTCAAGCTTCGCCCAACTGCAGCAGACCATCCGCTACGGCCGCCAGGGCCAGATGCCTGCCCAGGAAGCGATCCAAGGCAACGACAAGGTCCACTTGCTGGCCGCCTATGTCTACAGCCTGTCCCAGGAGCAACCTGCACAAGGCGAAAGCCTGTCTGCCAAGTAAAACGATTGAGTAACTGAGCCTTGACTCAAACCGCCGCATCGGCACCCGATGCGGCGGTTCCCTTCGCCCTTGCGACCAAGTGTCGCACCCCGCCCTGCCCCCGCCTTGCACCCCCCTCGATCACAACTAAGCTTGTTGCCACAGCGACTGAAACAGCCGGTGTGTTTGCACCTTTTTGGGGCATTTTTCGCCAGCGGTTCTGCGCAAAGGCTGATGGGGCCGACTCAAGCGCCGATCGGCGAGTGATGAACGGTACTGCGCACGCGCTCATCGAAAGCCTTTGCCATAGACGAAAAATCAAATTTTGGTACACATATCAGATAATTAATTGTGTACAATTTGCCCACCACAAAGGCTCGAAACCGCCGTGGAACAGGCTTTGGCAAGGATCGGCGCGGGCGCCATCGCGTTGCAATAACCACACGGTTTATACATACTTGCGCCGATTTTTACCCTATAAAAACACCCAAACCGTGGAACCTTAGAATGAGCACAGCAATCAGTCCGACTGCTTATAACTATAAGGTCGTCCGCCAGTTCGCCATCATGACGGTGGTCTGGGGGATCCTTGGCATGGGGCTTGGTGTCTTCATCGCCTCGCAACTGGTCTGGCCCCAGCTGAACCTGGACCTGCCGTGGACGAGCTTCGGACGCCTTCGCCCATTGCACACCAACCTGGTGATCTTCGCCTTCGGTGGTTGTGCACTGTTTGCCACTTCCTACTATGTCGTGCAGCGAACCTGCCAGACGCGACTGATTTCCGACAGCCTCGCGGCCTTCACCTTCTGGGGTTGGCAAGCGGTCATCGTCGGTGCGCTCATTACCTTGCCGCTGGGCTACACCACGACCAAGGAATACGCCGAGCTGGAATGGCCGATCGCCATTTTGCTGGCCATTGTCTGGGTCACCTACGGCGTGGTGTTCTTCGGCACCATCGTCAAGCGCAAGACCAAGCACATCTATGTCGGTAACTGGTTCTACGGCGCCTTCATCGTGGTTACCGCGATGCTGCACATCGTCAACCACGCCTCGTTGCCGGTCAGCCTGTTCAAGTCCTACTCGGCGTACTCGGGTGCTACCGATGCGATGATCCAGTGGTGGTACGGCCACAACGCCGTAGGTTTCTTCCTGACCACGGGCTTTCTCGGCATGATGTACTACTTCGTGCCGAAACAGGCCGAGCGCCCGATCTACTCCTATCGCCTGTCGATCGTGCACTTCTGGGCGCTGATCACCCTGTACATCTGGGCAGGTCCCCACCACCTGCACTACACCGCCCTGCCGGACTGGGCGCAGTCGCTGGGCATGGCCATGTCGATCATCCTCCTGGCGCCAAGCTGGGGCGGCATGATCAACGGCATGATGACCCTCTCGGGCGCCTGGCATAAGCTGCGTACCGACCCGATCCTGCGCTTCCTCGTGGTTTCGCTGGCGTTCTACGGCATGTCGACCTTCGAAGGTCCGATGATGGCGATCAAGACCGTCAACTCGCTGTCGCACTACACCGACTGGACCGTCGGCCACGTACACGCCGGTGCCCTTGGCTGGGTAGCGATGATTTCGATCGGCGCCCTGTACCACATGATTCCGAAGGTCTACGGCCGCGAGCAGATGCACAGCACCGGCCTGATCAACGCGCACTTCTGGCTGGCGACCATCGGTACCGTGCTGTACATCTCCTCGATGTGGGTCAACGGCATCACCCAGGGCCTGATGTGGCGTGCAATCAACGACGACGGCACCCTCACCTACTCCTTCGTCGAAGCCCTGCAGGCCAGCCACCCGGGCTTTATCGTCCGCGCCCTGGGCGGTGCGTTCTTCGCCTCCGGCATGCTGCTGATGGCGTACAACGTTTTCCGTACCGTACGCGCCTCGAAGCCGGCCGAAGCTGAAGCCGCCGCTCAGATCGCTGTAGTTGGAGCTCACTGATGAAGCATGAAGTAGTCGAGAAGAATATCGGCCTGCTGGCCTTCTTCATGGTCATCGCCGTGAGCATCGGCGGCCTGACCCAGATCGTCCCTCTGTTCTTCCAGGACGTCACCAACAAGCCGGTCGAGGGTATGAAGCCGCGTACCGCGCTTGAGCTCGAAGGCCGCGACATCTATATCCGCGAAGGCTGCGTGCAGTGCCACTCGCAGATGATCCGGCCGTTCCGTGCCGAAACCGAACGCTATGGCCACTACTCGGTCGCCGGTGAAAGCGTCTGGGACCACCCATTCCTCTGGGGTTCCAAGCGTACCGGCCCGGACCTGGCCCGCGTCGGCGGTCGTTACTCCGACGACTGGCACCGTGCTCACCTGTACAACCCGCGCAACGTCGTGCCCGAGTCGAAGATGCCGGCCTACCCATGGTTGGTGGAGAACAAGCTCGATGGCAAGGACACGGTGAAGAAGATGGAAGTCCTGCGCACCCTCGGCACGCCGTACACCGATGAAGACATCGCCGGTGCCCGCGACGCGGTCAAGGGCAAGACCGAAATGGACGCCCTGGTTGCCTACCTGCAAGGCCTGGGCACCATCATCAAAAGCAAACGGTGACATTGATGGATATCGGGATGATTCGTGGCCTGGGCACCGTCGTGGTGATGGTGGCCTTTATCGGCCTGGCGTTGTGGGTGTTCAGTTCTCGGCGCAAGTCCGAGTTCGACGAAGCGACCATGCTGCCCTTCGCGGATGATCCCGAAGCCAGCAAGCACGTCGAGCAAGCGCAAGCGAAAGCGTCTAGGAGTAACAACGAATGACTACCTTCTGGAGTCTGTACGTCACCGTTTTGAGTCTGGGCACCATCTTCGCCCTGACCTGGCTGCTGCTGTCCACCCGCAAGGGCCAGCGCAGCGAAACCACTGAAGAAACCGTGGGCCACGCCTACGACGGCATCGAGGAGTACGACAACCCGCTGCCAAAATGGTGGTTCATGCTGTTCGTCGGCACCATCGTTTTCGCCCTCGGCTACTTGGTGCTGTACCCGGGCCTGGGTAACTGGAAAGGCATCCTGCCGGGCTACCAGTACCTGGACAACGACAAGAAAACCGAGTTTGCCAACGGCCAGGCCGGCTGGACCGGCGTGCACGAGTGGGAAAAGGAAATGGCCCGCTCGGACGCCAAGTTCGGGCCGATCTTCGCCAAATTCGCGTCGATGCCTATTGAAGAAGTGGCCAAGGACCCACAAGCGCTGAAGATGGGCGGGCGCCTGTTCGCCTCCAACTGCGCGGTGTGCCATGGCTCCGACGCCAAGGGCTCCTACGGCTTCCCCAACCTCACCGACAACGACTGGCGTTGGGGCGGCGAACCGGAAACCATCAAGGCCACCATCATGGGCGGTCGTCACGGGGTGATGCCGGCCTGGGCCGAAGTCATCGGCGAACAAGGTGTTGCCGACGTTGCTGCCTACGTGCTGACCAACCTCGATGGCCGCACCCTGCCCAAGGATGCCAAGGCGGATCCGGCCAACGGCCAGAAGCTGTTTGCCGCCAACTGCGTGGCCTGCCACGGCCCTGAAGGCAAGGGCACCCCGGCCATGGGCGCGCCCAACCTGACCCACCCGACCGCGTTCATCTACGGTTCGAGCTTCGCCCAACTGCAGCAGACCATCCGTTACGGCCGCCAGGGCCAGATGCCTGCCCAGGAAGCAATCCAGGGCAACGACAAGGTCCACCTGCTGGCCGCCTATGTCTACAGCCTGTCGCACCAGCCTGAGAAAACCGCTGAAGCGCAGTAATTCGCCCAGCTGGCAAAAGCCCCGTCAGTGAAACTGCCGGGGCTTTTTTATAGACCCTGTCCCGACCCATGACCTGTGTCAATTGACACGGGCCAATACACTATTAACCGCGATTCCCCAACGCGGCCAAAGGTCGCACCCCTCCCCCCTGGCGGCAGGACAGGCGTATCATGCGCCCTAGAGCAGCAAGCTTTCGACTGCGGCCGGCAGGTACTGGCCGCGGCACTTCTCCACTGCCGTGGGACTCAATGATGAGCAAGCAGATTCCGGTACATGACGTCACCCCGCCTGCCAGTAAAGACACCAGCAGCGTCGATCTCTACGCCTCCCGAGAAAAAATCTACACCCGCGCCTTCACCGGCGTGTTCCGCAATTTGCGCATGGTCGGCGGCGCCGTCCTGTTCCTGTTGTACTTCGGTACGGTATGGCTGAACTGGGGTGGCCACCAGGCCGTCTGGTGGAACCTGCCGGAGCGCAAGTTCTACATTTTCGGCACCACCATCTGGCCCCAGGATTTCATCCTGCTCTCGGGCCTGCTGATCGTCGCCGCCTTCGGCCTGTTCTTCATCACCGTTTACGCCGGCCGCGTCTGGTGTGGCTACACCTGCCCGCAAAGCGTGTGGACCTGGATCTTCATGTGGTGCGAGAAAGTCACCGAAGGTGACCGCAACCAGCGCATGAAGCTCGACAAGGCGCCAATGAGCGGCAACAAATTCCTGCGCAAGCTGGCCAAGCACAGCCTGTGGCTGAGCATCGGCTTTGTCACCGGCATGACTTTCGTCGGCTACTTCTCGCCGATCCGCGAGCTGGTGATTGAGTTCTTTACCGGCCAGGCCGACGGCTGGGCCTATTTCTGGGTCGGCTTCTTCACCCTGGCCACCTACGGCAACGCCGGCTGGCTGCGCGAGCAAGTGTGCGTGTACATGTGCCCGTATGCACGCTTCCAGAGCGTGATGTTCGACAAAGACACCCTGATCGTTTCCTACGACCCGCGCCGCGGCGAAACCCGTGGCCCGCGTAAAAAAGACCTGGACTACAAGGCCAAGGGCCTGGGCGACTGCATCGACTGCACCATGTGTGTACAGGTGTGCCCGACCGGCATCGACATCCGTGACGGCCTGCAGATCGAGTGCATCGGCTGCGCCGCCTGCATCGACGCCTGCGACACCATCATGGACAAGATGAACTACCCCAAAGGCCTGATCAGCTACACCACCGAGCACAACCTGTCGGGGCAAAAGACCCACATGGTGCGCCCGCGCCTGATCGGTTATGCCGTGGTGCTGTTGACCATGATCGGCCTGCTCACTACCGCGTTCGTCATGCGTCCGCTGGTCGGTTTCGACGTCAGCAAGGACCGCGTGCTGTACCGCGAGAACGCCCAGGGGCGGATCGAGAACGTCTACAGCCTGAAGGTCATGAACAAGGACCAGCGCGACCACGTCTACGTGCTCGAAGCCGGCGGCCTGCCTGACCTCAAGCTTGAGGGCGCACGGGAAATCCGCGTCGCGGCCGGCGATATCGTCAGCCTGCCGGTACAACTGTCGATGGCGCCGGAGCAACTGCCGTCGACCACCAACGAAGTCATCTTCACCCTCAAGGACGCTGACGACAGCGCCACCCAGGTTGAAGCCAAGAGCCGCTTCATCGGCCCGCAAATTCGATAAGAGACTGAGCCCATGCCTTCTGCAACTGCCGCAAGCCCCTGGTACAAGCACCTCTGGCCGTGGATCATCATCGGTGTATTGGCCACCTCGGTGACCCTCAGCCTGACCATGGTGACCATCGCGGTGAACAACCCGGACAACCTGGTCAACGACAACTACTACGAGGCCGGCAAAGGCATCAACCGCTCGCTGGACCGCGAGCTGCTGGCCCAGACCCTCAACCTCAAGGCCAGCGTGCACCTGGACGCGCTGACCGGTGAAGTCGACCTGCGCCTGACCGGCAACAGCCAGCCGCAAACCCTGGAGCTGAACCTCATTTCGCCGACCCAGCCGGAGAAGGACCGCAAGATCATGCTGACCCGCAGCGACAGCGAAGCCGGCCGCTACCTCGGCCAGCTTGGCGACAAGGTCGAGGGCCGGCGTTTCGTCGAGCTGCTGGGCAGCCAGGACGCGCATGTCTGGCGTCTGTTCGAGGAAGAAGAAGTCGCCCACGACAAGACCCTGGTACTCGGTGACGAGGCGCTGCAAGGGGCTGAACACCTCGAGAAATGAGTCGTTGCTTATCGCGGGTCAAGCCCGCTCCCACAGGTGCAATGAATCCCTGTGGGAGCGGGCTTGACCCGCGATCAGCCCAACACCACACCTTGCGACTGACACCATGACCAGCCCCACGCCCTGCTACCACTGCGCCCTGCCCGTGCCCGCCGGCAGCCACTTCACCGCCGTGGTGCTTGGCCAGCCGCGGGCGTTTTGCTGTCCGGGCTGCCAGGCGGTGGCCGAAGCCATCGTCGCCGGCAACCTGGAAAGCTATTACCAGCACCGCAGTGAAGCCAGCGCCAACCCCGATGCCCTGCCCCAGCAACTGGTCGACGAACTGGCCCTGTACGACCGCGCCGATGTGCAAAAGCCCTTCGTGCGCCACAGCGGCGAGCTGGCCGAAACCACCCTGCTGATCGAAGGCATCAGTTGCGCCGCTTGCGGCTGGCTGATCGAAAAGCACCTGCGCAACCTGCCGGCGGTGGCCGAGGCGCGTTTGAACCTGTCCAACCACCGCCTGCAGGTGAGCTGGGCCGACAGTGCGTTGCCGCTGTCCAAGCTGCTCGCCGAGCTGCGCCACATCGGCTACGCCGCCCACCCCTACCAGGCCGACCGCGCCGCCGAACAACTGGCCAGCGAGAACCGCACCGCCCTGCGCCAACTGGGCGTGGCCGGGCTGTTGTGGTTCCAGGCGATGATGGCGACCATGGCCACCTGGCCGGAATTCAACATCGACCTGAGCCCGGAGCTGCACACCATCCTGCGCTGGGTGGCGATGTTCCTTACCACGCCGATCGTGTTCTACAGCTGCGCACCGTTTTTTCGCGGCGCCGCCCGCGACCTGCGTACCCGCCACCTGACCATGGACGTCTCGGTATCGCTGGCCATCGGCCTGGCCTACGGTGCCGGGATCTGGACCGCAATCACCGGCAGCGGCGAGCTGTACTTCGACGCCGTGGGCATGTTCGCCCTGTTCCTGCTCGCCGGACGCTACCTTGAGCGCCGCGCCCGCGAGCGCACTGCCGCCGCCACCGCGCAACTGGTCAACCTGCTGCCGGCCTCGTGCCTGCGCCTGGGCTCGGCCGGGCAGAGCGAGCGGATCCTGCTCAGCGAACTGCGCCTCAAAGACTGCGTATTGATCCAGCCAGGCCACGTGATCCCCGCCGACGGGCGCATCGTCAGTGGCCAGTCGAGCATCGACGAGTCGCTGCTTACCGGCGAGTACCTGCCGCAACCACGCAGCGCTGGCGACGCAGTCACCGCCGGCACCCTCAACGTCGAGAGCGCGCTGACCGTCGAGGTCCAGGCTCTGGGCCAGGACACTCGCCTGTCGGCGATCGTGCGCCTGCTGGAGCGGGCACAGTCGGAAAAACCGCGCCTGGCGGAAATCGCCGACCGCGCCTCGCAGTGGTTTTTGCTGTTCACTCTGATCGCCTCGGCCGCCATCGGCCTGCTGTGGTGGCAGATCGACCCGTCGCGGGCGTTCTGGATCGTCCTGGCCATGCTGGTCACTACCTGCCCCTGCGCCCTGTCGCTGGCCACCCCGACCGCGCTGACTGCCGCCACCGGCACCCTGCACAAGCTCGGCCTGCTGCTGACCCGCGGCCACGTGCTGGAAGGCCTGAACCAGATCGACACGGTAATCTTCGACAAGACCGGCACCCTTACCGAAGGCCGCCTGACCTTGCGCGCAATCCGCCCCTTGCGCGACACCGACGCCGATCGTTGCCTGATGCTCGCCGCCGCCCTCGAAAACCGCTCCGAGCACCCCATCGCCCGCGCCTTTGGCCGCGCCAGCCAGGCTGCCGACGAAGTTCAGGCAATGCCCGGGCTGGGTCTTGAAGGCAAGGTAGGCGAGCACGTGCTGCGCATCGGCGAAGCCGGCTTTGTCTGCGCCCTCAGCGGCGCCCCCACACCGGTGATGCCAGACGAAGCCGGGCAATGGCTGTTGCTCGGTGACCAGCAAGGCCCGCTGGCCTGGTTCGTCCTCGACGACCGCCTGCGCAGCGATGCCGCCGACCTGCTGGCGGCCTGCCGCGCCCGTGGCTGGCAGACCCTGCTGCTGTCTGGCGACAGCTCGCCGATGGTCCACAGCGTGGCCGCCGAACTGCAGATCGACCAGGCCATTGGCAGCCTGCGCCCGGACGACAAGCTGGAGCAACTCAAGGCCCTGCAGCAGCAAGGGCGCAAGGTGTTGATGCTCGGCGACGGGGTCAACGATGTGCCAATCCTGGCGGCGGCCGACATCAGCATCGCCATGGGCTCGGCCACCGACCTGGCCAAGACCAGCGCCGACGCGGTGCTGCTGTCCAACCGCCTGGACGCCCTGGTCCAGGCCTTCAGCCTGGCCCGGCGCACCCGGCGGATCATTATCGAGAACCTGCTGTGGGCCTCGGCGTATAATGGCGTCATGCTGCCGTTTGCCGCACTGGGCTGGATCACGCCAATCTGGGCGGCGGTCGGCATGTCGGTCAGTTCGCTGATCGTGGTCCTCAATGCCCTGCGCCTGACCCGCGTCAGCGGCCTGCCGGCCAGCCATGCGCCAGCCACTGCCACGCATCCCGCGACGGCCTGACCAGGAGCCCCCATGCCCGCGCTTTACATCATGATCCCGGCGGCCCTGCTGATCGTCGCCATCGCCATCTACATCTTCTTCTGGGCGGTGGACAGCGGCCAGTACGACGACCTCGACGGCCCGGCCCACAGCATCCTCTTCGACGACCAGGACCCGCAGCACCAGGCGGCCATGGACGAGGCCGACGGCAAGAAACCCGACGACGGTACCCCGCCCCGTGACTGAACTTCTGCCCCTGCTCAGCTCGGCGTTGATTCTCGGCCTGCTCGGTGGTGGCCATTGCCTGGGCATGTGCGGCGGCCTCATGGGCGCGCTGACCCTGGCCATTCCCAAGGAGCAACGCAGCCGCCGCTTTCGCCTGTTGCTGGCCTACAACCTGGGGCGCATCCTCAGTTATGCCCTGGCCGGCCTGCTGCTCGGCCTGGCCGGCTGGGCGGTGGCCAACAGCCCGGTGGCGACCGCCATGCGCGTACTGGCGGCGCTGCTGCTGATCAGCATGGGCCTGTACCTGGCCGGCTGGTGGAGCGGCCTGACCCGTATCGAGGGCCTGGGCCGGGGCCTGTGGCGGCATATACAGCCGCTGGCCAACCGCCTGCTGCCGGTCTCCAGCCTGCCGCGCGCCCTGCTGCTGGGCGCCCTGTGGGGCTGGCTGCCGTGCGGGCTGGTGTACAGCACCCTGCTCTGGGCCGCGAGCCAGGGCAATGCCGCCGACAGCGCGCTGTTGATGCTGGCCTTCGGCCTGGGCACCTGGCCGGTACTGCTGGCCACCGGCCTTGCCGCCGAACGCACCAGCGCCCTGCTGCGCCAGCGGGGCGTGCGTATCGCCGGCGGCGTGCTGGTGATGCTGTTTGGCCTGTGGACCCTGCCAGGGCCACACCAGCACTGGCTGATGGGCCACTGAAGCGGCGTTGATACAAATCAACACGGGTTTGCCCGGCACTCCCTAGACTCCGGACACTGCTGCTCTTTCTGGGGACTGCCCGCATGCTCGACGTTCTTCGTTGGGACTCCGACCTGATTCGCCGCTACGACCTGGCCGGCCCACG
The DNA here is from genome assembly GCF_044743505.1 of Pseudomonas sp. NPDC087612. Lineage (NCBI taxonomy): Bacteria > Pseudomonadati > Pseudomonadota > Gammaproteobacteria > Pseudomonadales > Pseudomonadaceae > Pseudomonas > Pseudomonas sp. NPDC087612. The sequence continues at coordinate 5,398 of NZ_JBIUWO010000012.1, read as the reverse complement.
CTACACCTCCTACCCGACCGCGGTGCAACTGCACAGCGAAGTCGGCTCCTTCGACCTGCTGCACGCCCTGCGTGACAGCCGTCGTGCCGTTCGCCCACTGTCGATCTATGTGCACGTGCCGTTCTGCGCCAATATCTGCTACTACTGCGCCTGCAACAAGGTCATCACCAAGGACCGTGGCCGCGCCGCGCCCTACCTGCAGCGCCTGGAGCAGGAAATCCAGCTGATCGCCTGCCACCTGGACCCCAAGCAGACCGTCGAGCAGTTGCACTTTGGCGGCGGCACCCCGACCTTCCTCAGCCACGTCGAGCTGCGCCAGCTGATGGCCCACTTGCGCCAGCATTTCAACCTGCTGGATGACGACTCCGGCGACTACGGCATTGAAATCGACCCGCGCGAGGCCGACTGGTCGACCATGGGCCTGCTCCGTGAGCTCGGCTTCAACCGCGTCAGCCTCGGCGTGCAGGACCTCGACCCGGTTGTGCAGCGGGCGATCAACCGCCTGCAGAGCCTAGAGCAGACCCGGGCAATCATCGAAGCGGCGCGCACCCTGCAATTTCGCTCGATCAACCTCGACCTGATCTACGGCCTGCCCAAGCAGACCCCGGAAGGTTTTGCCCGCACCGTCGAGGAAGTGATCAAGCTGCAGCCCGATCGCCTCTCGGTGTTCAACTATGCGCACCTGCCGGAACGCTTCATGCCCCAGCGGCGCATCGACAGCAACGAGCTGCCGGCCCCGGCGGCAAAACTGGAAATGCTCCACAACACCATCGAGCAACTGACCGCCGCTGGCTACGTGTACATCGGCATGGACCACTTCGCCCTGCCCGATGACGAGCTGGCGATTGCCCAGGAAGAGTCGACCCTGCAGCGCAACTTCCAGGGCTACACCACCCACGGGCATTGCGACCTGATTGGCCTGGGGGTCTCGGCCATCAGCCAGATCGGCGACCTCTATTGCCAGAACAGCAGCGACCTCAACACCTACCAGGACACCTTGTCCACCGCTCAACTGGCGACCAGCCGCGGCTTGATCTGCAGCGAGGATGACCGCCTGCGCCGGGCGGTGATCCAGCAATTGATCTGCCATTTCGAACTGGACTTCGCAACCATCGAGCGGGATTTCACCATTGACTTTCGCGGCTACTTCAACGACCAGTGGCCCGCCCTGCAGGCCATGCACAAGGATGGCCTGATCGAACTAGGCAACGACAGCATCAAGGTGCTGCCCGCCGGACGGCTGCTGGTGCGCTCGGTGTGCATGGTCTTCGATGCCTACCTGGACCTGCACAACCGCCAACGTTTCTCCCGGGTTATCTGAGGTTTTTTGTCGCAGTCTTGTCCCGTCTGGCCTCGGCACAATCGTCCAAGCTGGCCGAAACACCCTAGCCTGGGTTACCCTTACGGCTTATGTGTGCTTTCCCACAAGGATTGAAGAAATGTCCGAGCCAGTTAAACTGCGCCCCCATAACCAGGCCCATTGCAAGGATTGCAGCCTGGCGCCTCTGTGCCTGCCCTTGTCATTGAACTTGGAAGACATGGATGCACTGGATGAAATCGTCAAACGCGGGCGTCCGCTGAAAAAAGGCGAGTTTCTGTTCCGCCAGGGCGACAATTTTGGCTCGGTCTATGCGGTGCGCTCCGGCGCCCTGAAAACCTTCAGCCTGAGTGACAGCGGCGAAGAGCAGATCACCGGCTTCCACCTGCCCAGCGAACTGGTTGGCCTGTCCGGCATGGACACCGAAGCCTACCCGGTGTCGGCCCAGGCCCAGGAAACCACCTCGGTGTGCGAGATTCCTTTCGAGCGCCTGGATGAGCTGTCGGTGCAACTGCCACAGCTGCGTCGCCAGCTGATGCGGGTGATGAGCCGGGAAATCCGCGACGACCAGCAAATGATGCTGCTGCTGTCGAAAAAGACCGCTGACGAGCGCATCGCCACCTTCCTGGTCAACCTTTCGGCGCGCTTCCGCGCCCGTGGTTACTCGGCCAACCAGTTCCGCCTGAGCATGTCACGCAACGAAATCGGCAATTACCTGGGCCTGGCGGTCGAGACCGTCTCACGGGTGTTCACGCGCTTTCAGCAGAACGGCCTGATCCAGGCCGAGGGCAAGGAAATCCATATCCTTGACCCGATTCAGCTGTGCGCCCTGGCCGGTGGTTCGCTGGAAAGCTGACCCCGCGGATAACAGGTATACTGGCGGGCATTCGTTTCTCAGGATACCCGCCCATGCCCAGCGCCACTTTCGACCTCAAAGCCCTGATCCGCCCCGTACCGGACTTCCCCAAGCCGGGCGTGATCTTTCGCGACATCACCCCGCTGTTCCAATCGCCGCGGGGCCTGCGCCATGTCGCCGATGCCTTTATCGAACGCTATGTTGAAACCGAGTTCAGCCATATCGGCGCGATGGATGCGCGCGGCTTTCTGATCGGCTCGATCATCGCCCACCAGTTGAACAAACCCCTGATCCTGTTTCGCAAGCAAGGCAAGCTGCCGGCCGACGTGCTCGCCGAGGGCTACCAGACCGAGTACGGCGAAGCCTTCCTCGAAGTGCACGCCGACAGCCTCTGCGAAGGCGACTCGGTACTGATTTTTGATGACCTGATCGCCACCGGCGGCACCCTGCTGGCCGCCACCAAACTGGTACGGCGCATGGGCGCGCAGGTATATGAGGCGGCGGCGATCATCGATCTGCCGGAGCTGGGCGGCTCGCAGCGCCTGAACGACGTGGGTGTGCCGACCTTCTGCCTGACCGAGTTCTCGCTGAGCGAGTATTGACAGCATCGCGGGGCAAGCCCGCTCCCACAGGCCAAGGTTCTGTGGGAGCGGGCTTGCCCCGCGATTAAAGACCCAGGGTTACAGCGAGATCGGTTTGCGCCCGGCGAACGAATGCGCCAGGGTGCCGCCGTCGACCAGCTCCAGCTCACCGCCCAATGGCACACCGTGGGCGATACGAGACGCGACCAGACCTTTGTCGGCCAGCAACTGGGCGATGTAATGGGCGGTCGCTTCACCTTCCACCGTCGGGTTGGTGGCCAGGATTACTTCGGTGAAGCTGCCCTGCTCCTCGATCCGCGCCATCAGTTGCGGAATGCCGATGGCTTCCGGGCCCAGGCCATCAAGCGGCGACAAATGCCCTTTGAGCACGAAGTAACGGCCGCGATAGCCGGTCTGCTCGACGGCATAGACATCCATCGGTCCTTCTACCACGCACAGCAGCGTGTCGTCCCGGCGCGTGTCGGAACACTGCGGGCACAGCTCCTGCTCGGTCAGGGTCCGGCACTGGCGGCAATGCCCCACCCCTTCCATGGCCTGGTTCAAGGCCTGGGCCAGCCGGGTACCGCCACTGCGATCACGCTCCAATAGCTGCAAGGCCATGCGCTGGGCGGTTTTCTGTCCGACGCCAGGCAAGATGCGCAACGCGTCGATCAGCTGTCGGATAAGCGGACTGAAACTCATGGGAAAAGGCCTTGATGCAAGTGAAGGCGGTTTATACCTGCCTGACTGGGCAACGTCAAATCTTACAGACATTAAGACTAGCCGCGTAAGAAGCTAATCTTTCTTTTACGCTAGCAGTAATATTGCCTACATCGCATAAAGCATACCAACCCCTTTCTAACCCTTCTTGCCTCAATCCCTTCTATAAACACCCAATCGTACAACACCCGGCTAAGTTCCCTCCGCCATCACCACCCTTCTTCCTACATCCAGCCAAATAAATAATCCGCATAATTTCCTGGCGTTCAAGAGCAAGTAAATATGTCTATGCAACACCTCATTTTACTTATCAACGCGCAATCTTAATTAATCCAGTTGGAAAAAAAATGAACACACGCATTTTCGCTCTTGCCCTGTCCTTACCTCTGTTGGCTGGCGTCACCCTCAATGCCCAGGCAACTGATGGCTTGATCGATTTCACCGGCAGCATCTCGGGCACCACTTGCACCATCAACGGCGGCCCTGGCGGCCAGAACTTCACTGTTGCCATGAGCCCGGCGCATACCACCGAATTCACTACTGTCGGCAGTATCGCCCAACCTCGCCCCTTCGAGATCTCCCTGACCAACTGTGTCGCTGGCACCAGCGGCCAAGTGGACATCGAGTTCCTGGGCGGCGCCAATGTGCAGAACGGCCGACTGAACATGGATGCCGGTCCTACCAGCGCAACTGGCGTGCAGTACCAACTGCTCAACCAGGCGGGCATTCCGATCATTATCGGCGGGGTAAGCGGTGGCCAAAACACTGTCCCCGTAGAACTGGTAGATGGCGCTGCGACCCTGCGCTACACCAGCCAGTACTACGCTTCCGCCGCAGCGGTCACCCCGGGTGCCGCCAACTCCCGCGTTCAGTACGTGATCAATCTGCCGTAATGAACCAGCAGGCGCGCCTTGCGCGTCTGCTACCCCCAATCAGGTCGGATATCGCTTTCATGACTCGCTTTTCTTCCTTCCTGCTGGCTGCCCTCGCGCTACTGGCGGCCAGCGCACCCGCGCATGCCAGCGTTGTAATTACCGGCACCCGTATCATCTTTGCGGCACAAGAGCGCGAGGCTACCGTCAACCTCCTCAACAATGGCAAAGACCCCAGCCTGGTTCAGGTCTGGGTAGACGATGGCGATTCCCGAGCAGCACCCGAGACTCTACAGGTCCCCTTTACCGTAACGCCGGCGCTGGCCCGCATCGAACCGGCTCAAGGGCAGAGTATTCGCCTGTTGCACACCGGCAGCCCGATGGCCAGTGATCGAGAGTCAATCTTCTGGTTCAACATGTTAGAAGTCCCCCCAAAAGCCAAAGACAGCAACGTCCTGCAACTGGCCTTTCGTACCCGCATCAAGCTGCTGTACCGCCCACAAGGCCTGCCAGGCAAGCCCGAGGACGCACCCGCCCTGGTAACCTGGCACCGAGCGCCTGGCCAGGACGGCAAGCCGCACACGCTGGTTGGCCGCAACCCAACGGCCTACTTTGTCAATCTCGGGGGAATAAAAGTCGAATTCAACGGCCAGTCGACGTCCTTGGGCACCGGCTATATTGCACCTTATTCGCTCGCACACTTCAGCCCTTCGGCACCTATTAATCCAAGCGCAACCATCAACTTTACCAGCATTAATGATTATGGCGCAGACCATAACAATAGCGCGCCCCTAAGTGCAGTGACGGCTACTACACCCAGCCCATAGCCTTACTCCTTATCTGACACTCCGGGCGGTCTCGAAGTTTTCGTGCGTGCCCAGGTTTACTATTGGCACTTCTGAAAATGACGATAATGTTATTGCACTTTCGCTCGCATCGAAAAAGCTCAGCTTCGTTAGGGATGGTCTGAAGTAGCCATGTGTTTCTGGCTGACTTCGGCCACCGCCGATTTTGAACGTGGCGAGTCGATCCGAAACGCTCAGATCACTCA
>NZ_JBIUWO010000011.1:8166-247580 GCF_044743505.1 Pseudomonas sp. NPDC087612 | reverse complement strand
AATTCAAGGAGTTTTCAGTTCCGACTGCGCCGGAAGTGGGGCGAATTATAGAGAGATCTGAGGGGGCGTCAAGGACTTATTTCAACTTTGTTTCAAAGGCGGTGTTTTACGCGTTACCAACCGCGGAATTCGCCGCTCAAGCGCGGGAATGCGCAGGGCCAGCAGGAACAAACCAATAACGGCGTATATGGACCACTCTTTAAGATCAGCCCGCACCACCCAGAGAAAGTGCAGCAAGCCCAACCCGAGGATGACATACACCAGCTTGTGCAACTTCTTCCAGCGAGCACCCAGGCGACGCTGGCTGTAGCGGTTGGATGTCACCGCCAATATCAGCAAACCGACAAATCCCAGCATGCCGACAATAATGTAGGGACGCTTGCTCAGCTCTACGCCCAACTGCCCCCAGTCCAGGCCAAGCACGAAGAACATGTAGGCACTGAGGTGCAGCACTATATAAGCAAAGCACCACAATCCCAGCTGGCGCCGCGAGACGATCCAGCCCGACCACCCGGTAAGGCGCTGCAAGGGCGTCATGCTCAGGGTTATCAACAGGAAGATCAAAGCCCCTAGCCCCAGGCGATCAACGAGGATCTTGCCCGGGTCCGGCCCAAGGGCCTCCATGGCCGCTTCATATAACCACCACAGCGGCCAGATACTGGCCAGGATAAAGATGCCAAGCCTGAACAGTGGATAGCGCATCAGTAGTTCTTCCGCAGGTCGAGGCCACTGTAAAGCCCTGCCACTTCTTCGGCATAGCCATTGAACATCTGCGTGGGCCGCACATTGGGGCTGAACAGGCCGCTGGGCAGGCGCCGCTCACGTGCCTGGGTCCAGCGCGGGTGATCGACCTCGGGGTTGACGTTGGCATAGAAGCCATATTCATCCGGGGCAATCGCCTGCCAGGTGGTACGTGGCTGTTCTTCGACCAGGCTGATGCGCACGATCGACTTGATGCTCTTGAACCCATACTTCCATGGCACCACCAAACGCAACGGCGCGCCGTTCTGGTTGGGCAGTTCACGCCCGTACATGCCGACGGCGAGAATGGCCAGCGGGTTCATCGCCTCATCCAGGCGCAAGCCTTCTATATAAGGCCAGTCGATCAGGGCAAAGCTTGAGCGCTGACCAGGCATGGTCTTCGGGTCCTGCAACGTTTCGAAGCGAATGTAGCGGGCCTTGGAGGTTGGCTCGACCTGCTTGAGCAGTGCCGAAATCGGAAAGCCCAACCAGGGGATGACCATCGACCAGGCCTCCACGCAGCGCAGACGATAGATGCGCTCCTCCAGCTGGTAGGGCTTTATGAAGTCTTCGAGGGCATAACGCCCGGGCTTGCCGACCTCGCCATCCACCACCACGGTCCAGGGTTCGGTTTTCAGGCTGCCGGCATTGGCCGCCGGATCACCCTTGTCGGTACCGAACTCATAGAAATTGTTGTAGTGGGTGGCGTCCTTGAAAGGCGTGGTCGCCTCCCCCGGCGCGGTTACGGCTTGCCACTGGGTAGCGGCGAGCTTGTCGTTGAACCAGCCTGGCGCCCTGCCCGCCTCGACATCGGCATAGCGCGATGGATCGGCAGCACTGGCCCAGCGTGGCAGCGCGGTTGCCGCCAGGGCAGCCAGCGACCCACCAAGCATGGCGCGGCGAGAGACATAGAGAGATTCGGGGGTGACGTCCGATTCTTTGCAATCGGAGGCTTTGGGCAGCTTGATGAGCATGATGGCTCCGTAGAACTGGAGGACTGATGCACCAGTAGACTACGGAGCCCTAGCGAAATTACATCACTCGATGTTTTTCCGCCGACGCATGCGCAACAGGTATTGCACAGGACCGGAGGCCGCATAGCCGAGGAACACCAGCAGCAGGATGCGCGGCGGGTCACTGAAGACTACCGCGAACACCAGCACCACGGCGAGGATCGCTACGAACGGCACGCGCCCCTTGAGGTCCAGCTCCTTGAAGCTGTTGTACTTGATGTTGCTGACCATCAGCATACCGGCCGCCGCCACCAGCAGCGCCACCAGGAACGACAGCTTCGAGCCCTGGATGCCGTAGTCGCTGAAAGCCCAGACGGTACCGGCCACCACGCCGGCTGCCGCCGGGCTGGCCAGGCCGATGAAGTAACGCTTGTCGGCCTTGCCGACCTGGGTGTTGAAGCGCGCCAGACGCAGCGCGGCGCCAGCGACATAGATGAAGGCAACCATCCAGCCGACCTTGCCCATGTCACCCAAGGCCCAGCCGAAGGCCAGCAATGCCGGGGCGACACCGAAGGCAACCATGTCCGACAGCGAGTCGTACTCGGCACCGAAGGCGCTCTGGGTGTTGGTCATGCGTGCCACGCGGCCGTCCAGGCCATCAAGGACCATGGCGACAAAAATGGCGATGGCGGCGAAGGCGAAATACTTGCTCGCCTCGCGTGGATCACCCGCACTGAGGGCCGCCTGGGCACTCATAGAGTTGATGATCGAATAGAAACCGGCGAACAGGTTCGCAGTGGTGAACAGGTTGGGCAGCAGATAGATGCCGCGATGCCGAACCTTGCGTCCTTCGGCGTCATGCCCTTCTTCAACATGCTCATCGATCGGTAGCAGGCTTTCGGCGTCAGAGGCCTTGTTCGGCTCTTCGGGACGTTCGCTCATGGACATTACCTTGCAACGGTGTGGAAAGTTTCGACAGACGTCTGCGACGAGGGTTCGCCGACAAACGATGAAGCTTTATACCAGAAGCTGACCGCCTAAACGAAAAAACGCGGCCGAAGCCGCGTTTTCATCGCATCAGGACAAGATCAGTTCTTGGCCTTGTCGACGATTTTGTTCGCTGCGATCCAAGGCATCATCGAGCGCAGTTGCTCGCCGATGACTTCGATGCCGTGGGCAGCGTTGTTACGACGCTTGGCGGTCATCGAAGGGTAGCCGGTGGCGCCTTCGCTGATGAACATCTTGGCGTATTCGCCGTCCTGGATGCGCTTCAGAGCGTTGCGCATGGCCTGGCGGGATTCGGCGTTGATGACTTCTGGGCCGGTCACGTACTCGCCGTACTCGGCGTTGTTGGAGATCGAGTAGTTCATGTTGGGGATACCGCGTTCGTACATGAGGTCAACGATCAGCTTCAGTTCGTGCAGGCACTCGAAGTAGGCCATTTCTGGCGCGTAGCCCGCTTCAACCAGGGTTTCGAAACCGGCTTTGACCAGCTCGACGGTACCGCCGCAGAGAACGGCTTGTTCACCGAACAGGTCGGTTTCAGTCTCGTCCTTGAAGGTGGTTTCGATGATGCCGGTACGGCCGCCACCGACGCCCGCGGCGTACGACAGGGCAACGTTTTTGGCATTGCCGGAAGCGTCCTGGTAGATCGCGATCAGGTCAGGGATGCCGCCGCCTTTGACGAACTCGGAACGTACGGTGTGACCTGGCGCTTTTGGCGCGATCATGATCACGTCCAGGTCGGCGCGTGGAACGACCTGGTTGTAGTGGATGGCGAAACCGTGGGAGAAGGCCAGGGTGGCGCCTTTCTTGATGTTCGGCTCGACTTCGTTCTTGTACAGCTGGGACTGGAACTCGTCCGGGGTCAGGATCATGACCAGGTCGGCACCGGCAACAGCGGTCGCTACATCGGCAACTTTCAGGCCGTGAGCTTCGGCTTTGGCAACGGTGTTCGAACCTTTACGCAGACCGACAGTGACGTCCACACCGGAGTCCTTCAGGTTGCACGCCTGAGCGTGGCCCTGGGAGCCGTAACCGATGATGGCAACTTTCTTGCCCTGGATGATGGAAAGGTCACAGTCTTTGTCGTAATAAACTTTCATGAAAATACCCCTGTTATCTCGGCCCATAGGGCCATCGCTAATTTTTTGAGTTAGATGCTGAGCACTTTGTCGCCACGGGCAATGCCGGTAACGCCGCTGCGCACTGTTTCGAGAATGGACGCGGTACCGATGGCCTGAATGAAGCTGTCAAGCTTGTCGCTGGCGCCAGTCAGCTGAACGGTATAGACGCTGCTGCTGACGTCGACGATCTGCCCACGATAGATATCGGTGGTGCGTTTGATCTCCGCGCGCTGGGCGCCCGTGGCCTTGATCTTGACCAGCATCAGTTCACGTTCGATGTGCGCGCTTTCCGAGAGGTCGACCAGCTTGACGACTTCAACCAGCTTGTTCAGGTTTTTGGTGATCTGCTCGATCACCTCATCATGACCGACCGTGGTCAACGTCAGACGCGACAGGGTCGGGTCTTCGGTTGGCGCCACCGTCAGGCTTTCGATGTTGTAGTTACGCTGCGAGAACAGACCGACCACGCGAGACAAGGCACCGGGTTCGTTTTCCAACAGCAGGGAAATAATGTGCCGCATGATTAGGTACGCTCCGTCTTGCTCAGCCACATGTCGCGCATGGAGCCGTCTTTGATCTGCATCGGGTAGACGTGCTCGCTGTTGTCGACCTGGATATCGATGAACACCAGGCGGTCTTTCATGGCGAACGCTTCCTCGAGCTTGGGCTTGAGGTCTTTCAGGCTGGTGATGCGGATACCCACGTGACCATAGGCCTCGGCCAGCTTGACGAAGTCAGGCAGCGATTCCATGTAGGAGTGCGAGTGACGGCTGTTGTAGGCCATGTCCTGCCATTGGCGGACCATGCCCAAGACGCCGTTGTTCAGGTTGACGATCTTCACCGGCAGGTCGTACTGCAGGCAGGTCGACAGCTCCTGGATGTTCATCTGGATGCTGCCCTCGCCGGTAACGCAGGCAACGTCCTGGTCCGGGAAGTTCAACTTCACGCCCATGGCCGCCGGGAAACCGAAGCCCATGGTGCCCAGGCCGCCGGAGTTGATCCAGCGATTGGGTTTGTTGAAGCGGTAGTACTGCGCCGCGAACATCTGGTGCTGACCCACGTCGGAGGTAACAAAGGCATCGCCCTTGGTCACTTCGCAGAGGGTCTCGATCACGGTCTGCGGCTTGATCACGCTGCCGTCGCCCTTGTCGTAAGGGAACATGTCGCGATCGCCACGCCATTCTTCGATCTGCTTCCACCAGGCGTCCATGGCGGCTTTGTCTGGCTGCTCGCCGATTTCGCGCAAGGTCGCGACCATTTCGCTCAGCACGCTCTCGACCGGGCCAACAATCGGCACGTCGGCCTTGATGGTCTTGGAGATCGACGCCGGGTCGATGTCGATGTGGATAACCTTGGCGTTCGGGCAGAACTTGGCCGGGCCGTTGACCACGCGGTCGTCAAAGCGCGCACCGACAGCGAAAATCACGTCAGCGTGGTGCATGGCCAGGTTGGCGGTGTAGCTGCCGTGCATGCCGAGCATGCCGAGGAACTGGCGATCGGTACCCGGATAGCCGCCCAGGCCCATCAAGGTATTGGTGACCGGCAGATTGAGCATCTGCGCAACTTCGGTCAGGGCTGCAGAGCCGCCGCCGAGGATCACACCGCCACCGGCATAGACCACTGGACGCTTGGCAGCCAGCAACATCTCGGCAGCCTTGCGGATCTGCCCCGAGTGGCCACGAACAGCCGGGCTGTAGGAACGCATCTTGACCTTTTTGGGGTAGACGTATTCGAACTTTTCCGCAGGGTTGGTCATGTCTTTGGGGATATCGACCACGACCGGGCCCGGGCGACCGGATTGCGCCAGATAGAAAGCTTTTTTCAGGATTTCAGGGATTTCCGAGGCGTGTTTGATCATGAAGCTGTGCTTCACGATCGGCCGGGAAATACCGATCATGTCGGTTTCCTGGAAGGCATCGGTACCGACCATGGTGCTGGGCACCTGACCGGAGAGGATGACCATCGGAATGGAGTCCATGTACGCGGTGGCAATACCGGTGATGGCATTGGTCGCGCCAGGGCCCGAGGTCACCAGTACCACGCCGGCCTTGCCGGTGGCACGGGCGTAACCGTCCGCCATATGGGTTGCGGCCTGCTCGTGACGAACCAGGATGTGGCTTACTTCCGGTTCTTTGAACAGGGCATCGTAAACATGAAGGAGAGCACCACCAGGGTACCCGTAGATGTGCTTAACGCCTTCGTCACGCAAAAAGCGGACGACCATCTCAGCGCCAGATAAAAGCTCCACGTTGTTCACCTCTAAAACGCCAGAATACCGTCCACGGTGGACGGGTCTTAATAGGTTTACTGCCAAGCAGAGCATGAGCGACGAAATCGCCGACTACGTCAGCACTGACTGAGCAAGTATTGGGAGCGCCCCAAAGTGTTGCGGGGTTTTCCCACCCAGCGCGAGGTAACGCGTTGCGGGGTGTAACAGGTCGGCGCGGGTGTGCGCCTCATGATCTGCTTAGCGGGTCTGCTTCTGGCAGTCCCTCTACAGCGGAATCTGGATTCTTCTTTTTCGGCGCGCGCAAGTCAAGAAAAATTATTGCCAATTTCGCCCAAGGACTATCTACAGCCACCACTAATACCAGTGACAGCAGCAGAAATACTAACAATACAAACAAAAAGAGCCACAATCTGTGGCTCCAAGGGTGAAAAGAGGGAAATTCAGGCAGAAGGACTGATCAATTGGTCAAACTCTGCTAGCAGCCTGCGTAGCTCGCGGCTTTGCTCCGGGCGGTCGACGTATACCGTTTCAGCCATGACTAGGATCCCGGAGGCATTTGGCAGCGCCAGTCCGTTCTCGAGAATCACTTTCATTCTTGGCAGGAAAATCCACTGCAGCCACTGATCGAAGTTCATGCTGTCGACCGCAAAGGGCACTGTGCTTGCCAGCGCCTCGGGGCTTGGCGGCTGCTCGCTCCACCAGCCCTGGACGTGCAGCTCGCGCTCGATCAACAGCAGGTGATCGGCGATATCGAGGATGCGTTGATCCATTACAGGTTGACCTGGGCTTTCTGCCGGGCCAGCGCTGCACCGGCCGAGTCACCCTGCTTTTCGCGCGACTGGGCAATGATGTTCCACAGCCCGGCCTGCAGGTCGGGGCGACCGTTGGCGTAGGTCAGGGCGCGGCGCGCCAGTTGCTCGGACTGCGCAGCATCGCCCTGGGCCAGGCGTACCTGGGCCAGACGGTAAAGCACCTGCGGCTCGCGCGGGGCAATGCGCTGGGCACGCTCCAGGCTCGACGAAGCGCCGTTGTAGTCGCCGCCGCTCTGCTGTTGCTGGGCGGTGGTCAGCAGCGCCAGCACCGGGCCGTCGAGCTGTTCGTCAGCCGACAGGCCACCGCTGGCAGCGCTGGAGCGCGGAATGCCGCTCGGTGCACTCGGCGCGCTGGTGCTCGGCATGGTGTAGCTGCCGGCGTTGGTCGAGCTGCTGTCGAACGGCGTCGTACTGCTCGGGCCCGGAGTAATGGGGCCGGTGCTGATCGGCGCGGCGCCGGTGGACGCCGGGAAGGTCTGGATCGGTGCGGCGCCGGAACCCTGCGGGACCATGACCATCACCCCGGAGTCCTGCGGCACGGCTTGCGCCTGGCGTGTACCGTTATTGACCTGCGCCGGCGCGCCACGGTTGGCCGTGACCCGCTCGCTGTTGGAGACCCGGGTACTGGAGTCGACCACGGGAATGGAGCCGCGCGGATTGCTGGCGCAGCCATTGAGCAAAGCCAGCGCCGTCAAGGCTGGAAACCACCACTTGTTCACTGCACACCCTCTCTAGGCTAATGCTTAATTCATCCAACCCTTGACCCAGTCCATGACGGACTCGGCAGGATCCGGCTCGCCGCCACAGGCGGCCCCGGCCGGCGGTTCACTTCCGCGAATATACGGCATCTGCACCGCACCCGGGCAACTGGCATCCGAGCCCTGGCCGCTATGCGGATCGATCCAGGCCTGCACCACGTTGTCGGGCAGCGGCATGTCCAGCGGCAGCGGGTCGGCCTTGCGCATGAAGCTGGTCCAGACCTGCAGCGCACCGGTGGCTCCGGTAAACGGCGTTTTGCCGTTGTCGTCACGCCCCAGCCACACCACTGCCAGCAAATCCTGGCTGAAGCCTGCGAACCAGCTGTCGCGAGAATCGTTACTGGTACCGGTCTTGCCCGCCAGGTTCAACGAGCTTGGCAGCACACTGTAGACCGAACGCCCGGTACCTTCGCGCATGACCCGCTGCATGGCGTTCTGCACCAGATAAATGGCGCCCGGATCGAAGGTTTGCTGGATCTGGAACGGATAGCGCTTGAGCGGCTCGCCTTCGGCGGTGAGCACGCTGCGAATACCGCGCATCGGCGTGTTGAAGCCGCCATTGGCCAGGGTCTGGTACATGGTTGCGACTTGCATCGGCGACATGCCACCGGCGCCGAGCATCATCGACGGGAACGCCGGCCAGTCGACGTTGACGCCCAGCCGGCCGATGGTTTTCAGTACGTTCGGCACGCCCAGTTCCAGGCCGAGCTTGGCGGTCGACAGGTTGTAGGAGTTGGCCAGGCCCTGATACAGATAAATGGTGCCGTGGGAACGACGGTCGTAGTTCTGCGGCTTCCACACCTGGCCATCGGCGCCTTTGACCGAGAACGGCTCGTCCTGCACCCACGTGGTCAGGGTGTATTTGCTCGGTTTTTCCAGGGCGGTCAGGTACACCGCCGGCTTGACCAGCGAGCCGATCGGCCGTACCGCGTCGATCGCGCGGTTAAAGCCGGCAAAACCTGCCTGGCGGCTACCGATCAGGGCCTGGACTTCGCCGGTCTCCGGGTTGGTCACAACCATCGCCGCTTCGACTTCATCGGCGCCCTTGCGCCCGGCCAGACGCTTGAAGGTCTCGCCCATGGCCGCTTCGGATTTCATCTGCAGGATCGGATCGAAGCTGGTGAAGATGCGCAGGCCTTCTTCGGTCAAGTCTTCGTCACGGTAGTCCTGGCGCAGCTGGCGCTTGACCAGGTCGAGGAAGCCCGGGTAGGAGCTGTCGGCCAGGCTGCCGCGCTTGGTCACACCCAGTGGCATTTTCTTCGCTGCTTCCACCGCTTCCGGGGTGGCCACGCCCTGTTCGGCCAGCAGGTCGAGCACCAGGTTACGCCGCACCGTCGCCCGCTCCGGGTAGCGCCGCGGGTTGTAATAGGAAGGGCCCTTGACCATGCCGACCAGCAAGGCGATCTGGTGCAGCTTGAGCTCCGACAGCGGCTGGCTGAAGAAGAACTGGCTGGCCAGGCCGAAGCCGTGCACCGCACGCTGGCCGTCCTGACCAACGAACACTTCGTTGAGGTAGGCCTCGAGGATTTCGCGCTTGTCGTAATGCAGCTCAAGCAGCAGGGCCATCATCGCTTCATTGAGCTTGCGGCTGAGGCTGCGTTCGTTGGTCAGGTAGAAGTTCTTCACCAACTGCTGGGTCAGGGTACTGCCGCCCTGGCGCATGGCGCCGGACGAGGTGTTGACCCACACTGCCCGGGCAATGGACTTGGGCGACACGCCGAAGTGGTGATAGAAGTCGCGATCTTCCACGGCCACCAGGGTTTCCAGCAGGTACGGCGGCACCTGGTCGATCTTGATCAGGATGCGGTCTTCGAGGTTTTTCGGGTACAGGCCGCCGATCAGCAGCGGCTCAAGGCGCACCACGTCGAGTTTCGAGCCGTTGGCGCCACTGAGCCCGGCAACATAGTCGCCAGAGAAGCGCACGCGCACCGCTTGTGCGCTTTCCATGCCTTCATAGAACTGAAAGCCACGGGTATTGAGATCGACGGTATTGCCGTTGACTGCCGCCGCACCCGGGCCATTGGCGACGCTTTCGCGGCGATAGCCGAGGGCATCGAGCTCGATGAGGAAGTCGGCCTTGCTCAGCTTCTGGCCGACGAACAGCTCCAGCGGCCGGGCATACACCTTGGCCGGGATGGTCCAGCGCTTGCCGGAGAATTTCTCCTGGACCACAGCATCGAGGTAAATGGCATAGCCCGCCACCAGCACAAGGCCGACCAGGCTGAGCTTCAAGGCCCAGCCCAGCCAGGCACGCGAGCGGCCAGACGGGCGTTTTTTAGCGGTACGGGGGGATCGGGATCGAGTCATGGCGGCGGATTATACGCACTTTATCAATCATCGACAGGCGCCCTCCGGCGGTTTGCACCAGCCCCGCTTGCGGCCATAATGGCCGATTCGAATCTCCGACCCAGAAGGATCGCCCGTGAGCCAAGCCTTGATCACAGCCCTGCAGAATCCCGCCCTGTTCCCTCACCCGGTGAAGGCATTTCAGGTCATCGAGACGCATATCTCCTGGGTGCTGCTCACCGGTGACTATGCCTACAAGATCAAGAAGCCGATGAACTTCGGTTTCCTCGATTTTACCGAGCTGTCCCAGCGTGCCCACTTCTGCGCCGAAGAGCTGCGCCTGAACCAGCGCCTGACCGACGACCTGTACCTGGAAGTACTACCGATCACCGGCAGCGCCGAAGCGCCCCAACTGGGCGGCGAAGGCGAGCCGATCGAATACGCGCTGAAAATGCGCCAGTTCCCCCAGAGCCAGATGCTCAGCACCCTGCAGGCCAACAGCGAACTGACCGCCGCGCACATTGACCAGATGGCCGAGCAGATCGCCCGCTTCCACCTGGCGGCGCCAAAAGTTGCCGTCGAGCACCCGCTGGGCACGCCGGACAGCGTCATGGCCCCGGTCGAGCAGAACTTCGAGCAGATTCGCCCGTTCCTTTCCGACAAGGCCGACCTGCAGCAGCTCGATGCCCTGCAAGCTTGGGCCCAGGACAGCTTCAAGCGCCTGCATGGCCTGCTCGAGCAGCGCAAGGCCGAAGGTTTCATTCGCGAATGCCACGGTGACATCCATCTGGGCAACGCCACCCTGATCGATGGCAAGGTGGTGATTTTCGACTGCATTGAATTCAACGAGCCGTTCCGCCTGACCGACGTCTACGCCGATGCCGCGTTCCTGGCCATGGACCTCGAAGACCGCGGGCTGAAATCGCTGTCGCGCCGCTTCGTCAGCCAGTACCTGGAACTCACCGGTGACTACGCCGGCCTGGAACTGCTGAACTTCTACAAGGCCTACCGCGCCCTGGTGCGGGCCAAGGTCGCCCTGTTCAGCATGCCGGCCAACGCCGATGCGGTGCAGCGCGCCACTACCCTGCGCACCTACCGCAACTATGCCAACCTGGCGGAAAGCTACAGCGCCATCCCTTCGCGCTTTTTGGCCATCACCCATGGTGTGTCTGCAGTCGGCAAGAGCCACGTGGCCATGCGCCTGGTCGACGCCCTGGGCGCCATTCGCCTGCGTTCGGACGTCGAGCGCAAGCGCATGTTCGGTGAGCAAGCCAGCGCCAATGCCGGTCAGTTGCAAGCCGGCATCTATAGCGAAGACGCCAGTCAGGCCACCTACCAGCGTCTGCACCAGCTGGCCGAAACCATCCTGCGTGCTGGCTTCCCGGTAGTTATCGACGCCACCTACCTCAAGCACGAGCAGCGCCAGGCCGCCGCCGGCGTTGCCAGCGAAACCGGCGTGCCGTTCCTGATCCTCGACTGCAACGCCCCGGATGCGGTGATCGCTAGCTGGCTGGCCCAGCGTCAGGCCGATCAGAACGATCCGTCGGATGCCACCCTGGACGTGGTCAAGGCGCAACAGGCCAGCCGTGATCCGCTCAGCGCCGAAGAGCTGCTGCAAAGCAAGCGCGTGGAAACCAACGAAAGTGGCAGCCTCGACCTGTTGGTCAAGCAGATCCGCCAGCGCCTGCCCGGGCTCTGATACCACCCAGGACGTGAAGCAGTCGACAGTTCACGCCTGATTCCGGGCGCCCCCTTGGTGATGGCACTATAGTGTCACCACAAGTGCAAACAAGGAGGCGCCTCATGAATCAGCCACGGCAACTGGACAGCGCGCTGTATGCGCTGGTGCATGACGAACAGATCGCCAGTTTCAATCGCGAGAAACCCAAGGATGGCACCGTCGACTTTCGTGGCGGCGATTTTCGCGGGCTCGACCTGCGCGAGCTGGACACCACCGGCATCGACTTCACCGATGCTTACTTTCGCGCCTCCGACCTGCGCGGCCTGGACCTGCGTCACAACGGCCTGGAAGGCGCAAGCCTGGCCCATGCACAGATTTCCGGCACCTACTTTCCCAGCGAACTGAGCGCCGACGAGATTCTCATGTCGGTCAACTTCGGCACCCGCCTGCGCTACCGCACACGCTGACAGCAACCTTCGAAACCCCCGCCGGCCGTGGCCTGGCGGGGGCTTTCGGCTACCCGTCGGCACATGGATGGCAAAACGCCGCGTATTTCCCAAGTGCCGCTACACTGCTCATTGACCTGCCGCGATTACTAAATCAAGACCCGTTCAGCCGTCGCAAGGAGGCTTGATGAACGATGAACTCCAGCATCTGAAAAACCTTGGCAAGACTTCTGCGCAGTGGCTGCATGCGGTCGGCATCCACAGTGCTTCGGATCTACGCCGGCTGGGTGCGGTCAACGCCTACAAGGCCGTCCGTACCCGGGGTTTCCGGGCCTCGAAGGTGCTGCTGTACGCGATTGAAGGCGCCTTGCTTGATGTGCACTGGAACGATATTCCGGCTGAACGCAAGGAAGCCCTGAACCAGCAACTCGACGGCAAAATTGCCGTACAGAAAAATAATCGGGAATTTTGAATCACGACGCTTGACTACGAAATGAGAATCGTTATGATTATCACAACTGGTCGCGAGACTGGTTGGGTAACCTGAAAGCCCCTGGTTCGGACTCTCAGATTATCTCCTCATCAGGCTAATCACGGTTATTGACCCGGCACTTTGCCGGGTCTTTTTTTGCCTGGGCTTTTTACTCGCCCTTACGCATCTGCGCGCAGTAGTCCTGCTCCGGCAAGGCCGGGGTGTACCAGACATAATCAGCCATCTGCGCATCAACCCCCTGCCCCACTTCGGCGAGCATCAACACCTGCGTGCCGGCTTCGGCGCCCAGGTCGGCCAAATGCAAGGGCACGCCGATGTCCTTGCGCACGTGATAGCCACCGGCTAACAGCAACGCTGGCTGTGGCGCGGCCAGCAGGCGCTCGGCCATACGCCGGTCGCGCTGTTGCTGAACCGCCAGCATCGCCGGCAACTGGCTTTCGGGCAGCAGGCCGCAATGGGACTCCCGGACTTGCTCCAGCAGCACGGCCCGGACCTTGGCGGCGGTCGAGCGCTCACCTTTCAAGGGTGGCGGCTGGCGATAGAGGCTGCGCACCTCCTCGGTGTCGAGGTTGGCGGCCAGCAACGGGTAAGGCTGGCCCAGGGCCTCGCGGACGATCGGTCCGTACAGGGCCCAATCCCAGCCTTGCTGCCAGCCAAGCGCCAGCGGCAGATCGGCCGGCAAGGCCCTCTGCTTCAGCGCATCGACCTTGGCTTGCTGCACCGGCTGGAGCATCTCCAGCAGCAGGCTGCCCTGCGGCCGTTGCCTCTGCAGGGCGCGCAGCAGCCACAACTGCAGGGCATGGTGGTCGGGGTTGTCGTGTTTCTCGCCTACCAGCAGCCGCGGCGCCTGCGCCAGCCGCTCCAGCAGTTGCGCGGGCGTCAACAGGCGCCCGCTGCTCAGCTCACGAATCTGCCCAAGCTCGGCATGCTCGCGGCCTTCGGGGCTTTGCCAGGCGGGCAATGGCGGTACTTCGGCTCGGGACTGGCAGCCGGCGAGCCCCCAGACCAGCAACAGCAACAATGCGGGCAAGCGGGGACAACGCATGGGCGGTACTCCTAACGGGCGATGATCAGCGGGTGCCCCCGCTCGGGGTGAGGCTGGACCAGCACATCGATGCCGAACACCGCCTTGAGCGAATCGGGGCGCAATACCTGCTGCGGGGTATCCAGGGCATGGCTGCGACCCTGTTCGAGCAAGAGGATACGATCACAGTAGCGTGCCGCCAGGTTCAGGTCATGAAGGATGACCATCACCGCGGCGCCGCGATCGGCGAATTCGCGCACCGCTTGCAAGGTGGTGTGCTGGTGCAGCGGGTCGAGCATCGAGGTCGGCTCGTCGAGCAGCAGGATGCGCCCGTCTTCGCCTGGCCACAGCTGCGCCAGTACCCGCGCCAGGTGCACGCGCTGACGCTCGCCACCAGAGAGCGCCAGATAGCTGCGCCCGAGCAGGTGGCCGGCATCGGCCGCCTGTAGGGCCGCGTCGATGATCTGCTGGTCGCGCTCAAGACCGGTTTTATGCGGCAAGCGACCCATGCCGACCACTTCTTCGACCTTGAAGGCAAAGCCCAGACTGGACACCTGCGGCAGCACCGCCAGGCGCTGGGCCCGCTGCTGCCCGGGCCAATCGCACAGCCCGCGGTCATCCAGGCTCACCCGTCCGTGGCTGGGATTCAACTCACCGCACATCACCCCGAGCAGGCTGCTTTTACCGGCACCGTTGGGGCCCAGCACGCCCAGTACCTGGCCGGGCTGCAGGGCCAGGCTGATATCGCTGAGGACCTGGTTTTCGCCACGGCGCAGCGACAGGTTTTCGACACACAGCATCAGGCACGCCCCCGCAACAGCAGATAGAGGAAGAACGGCGCACCGATGAACGCGGTAACGATACCGATCGGCAGTTCCGCAGGTGCCAGCGCCAAGCGGGCGATCAGGTCGGCGAACAGCAACAGCGAGGCACCGGCCAACAAAGATGCCGGCAGCAATACGCGGTGGTCCGGCCCGGCCAGCAAACGCACCAGGTGCGGCACCACCAGGCCGATAAAGCCGATCAGCCCCGCCGCCGCCACGGCCGCGCCCACCCCCAGCGCCGTGCAGAACACCAGTTCGCGCTTGAGCTTCTCGACCTCGATGCCCAGGTGACGGGCTTCGGACTCGCCCAGCAACAAGGCATTCAAGGCCTGGGCCCGGCGTGGCAGCCACAGCGAGACCCCCACGGTCACCAGCACCAGCGGCCACAGGCGCTGATAACTGGCGCCATTGAGGCTGCCCAGGTTCCAGAACGTCAGGGTGCGCAAGGTGGCGTCATCGGCCAGGTAAGTGAACAGCCCTACCGCCGCGCCGGCAAGGGCGGTCAAGGCGATGCCGGCAAGGAGCATGGTCGCCACGTTGGTCTGGCCATCGCGCCGGCCCAGGCGATACACCAGCGCCGTCACCCCCAGGCCACCAAGAAATGCACACAGCGATAACAGATAAGGGCCGAAGGCCTCGGGAATACCGCCCATCCACGAGCCGCCGACAATCGCCACTGCCGCACCGAGCGCGGCCCCCGCAGACACCCCGACCAGGCCGGGGTCGGCCAGCGGGTTGCGAAACAGCCCCTGCATCGCCACCCCGGACAGCGCCAGCACGGCACCCACGGCCAACCCCAGCAGGGTCCGTGGCAAGCGGATCTGGCCGAGGATCAGCTCGGCCTGCTCCAGCCCGTCGCCGGCCACCGGCAGCCCGATCAACCGGGCTCCGGCGCGCAGGGTATCGAACAACGGCAGGCTGACCGGCCCCAGCGCCAGCGACAACCAGATCGCCAACAGGCACAGCAGCGTCAGGGTGACGAACAGCGTGCGCGGCTTGACCAGCCGGTTCATTGCGCGGTCGGGTAAAAGGCGTGGGAAAGGTTCTGCAAGGTAACCGGCAGACGCGGGCCGAGCCCCCCCACCAGCAAAGTCGGGTCCAGTTCGATCAGGCGTTTGTTACGGGCGGCGCGCGAAACATTCAGGGCCGGGTTTTCCTTGAGCAGCGCCTGCAAGGCCTGCTCACCGCTGAGGCTGCGGTCGGCGAACACCAGCACATCCGGGTCAAGGGCTGCCAAGGCCTCGACAGAGAAGTTCTTGTAGCCTTCGTTATCCGCCAGGTTGCGCGCACCGGCCTGTTTGAGCAACCAGTCGCCAGCGGTGCCTTTGCCGGCGATCATCGGTTTGGAGCCGGCATGACCGACCAGCAGAATCACTCCGGGAGCGGCCTGGGTGGTTTGCAGTTGCTTGATGTTGCCCTGCAGCTCATCGAGTTGCCGGCGGTAGTCGGCGAACAGTTGCCGGGCTTGTTGCTCATTGCCGAGCAAGCGCCCCAGTTGCTGCAGGTTGCTTTCCACCGCACCCAGGTCGGGCTTGCTCGACAGCAGTTCGACCTTGACCCCGGCGCCGCGGATTTGCGCGAGCACCGGCGGCGGGCCCATTTCTTCGGTGCCCACCAGCACATCCGGACGCAGGCTCAGCACCCCTTCGGCGGACAGCTGGCGCTGATAACCGATACTCGGCAAGGCCTTGAGCGATTGCGGATGCTGACTGGTGGTATCGACCCCGACCAGCTTCTGCTCACCGCCCAGCGCCGCCACCCACTCGCTCAGTGCCCCACCGGCGCTGACCCAGCGCTGCGGTAAGGTGTCGGCCTGGACCAGGGTGTTGAACACAAGACCGGCACACAGGGCGATCAGGCGGGCACGTGGGCGCATAACAGGCTTCCTTGAATGAGGAGGAGCGGCAATCCGGGTGGATAATGCCGGGGACGCACGGTATAAAGCGTCCGATACGGCTGATGCAGGCAATTTGATAATTATTTGCATTTGCACGTCAAGCCGTCACTGTGACTTCGAGTAACCCTCACCATGCATTTTCTTTGTCATTCCGAGCACCTGGGCGAAGGCCAGAGCCGAGGCTTCAGTGTCAATGACCTGGGGATTTTCGCGGTCCGGCGTGCGGGCACAGTCTACCTGTACCGCAATCAATGCCCTCATCGTGGCATCCCCCTGAATTGGGAACCTGACGCCTTTCTCGACAGCAGCGCCAGCCTGATTGCCTGCGGGCGCCACGGCGCGCTGTTTCTGATCGAGTCCGGCGAATGCGTGGCCGGCCCTTGCGAGGGCGAGCAATTGACGGCCCTGAACTGTCGCGAAGACAGCCAGGGCATCTGGCTTATCGACTGAGCAACACCGGCAAAGGCCGATCGATATAAACCTGTTCGCCATCGATCCGCGTGCCGTAGGCAAGCACTTCGACGCCATCGGCCACCGCTGCGCGCAGGGCATCGGCATAGGCGCTGTCGATCTCGTCGGCAGGGCGTACGGCTTCGACCCCGCTGAGGTTCACACAATATAGCTGCACCGCGCGCACACCCTGGCGGGCCAGGGTCGCCAGCTCGCGCAGGTGCTTGGCACCGCGCTGGGTGACGGCGTCAGGGAAGGCGGCGACTGCCGAGTCGTCAAAGCCCAGGGTGACGCTCTTGACCTCGACATAGGCCGGCCCTTCGGCAAACTCCAGGCGAAAATCCACCCGGCTGTTCTCCTCGCCGTAAGCCACTTCGCGCTTGAGCCCGGTAAATCCGGCCAGTTCGCTGATGACGCCAGCACGCAAGGCTTCTTCCACCAGCGCGTTGGCGCGCCCGGTGTTGACACAGGCCAGGCGCCCCTGCGGGGTTTCACTGATTTCCCAGGTGCCGGGCAGCTTGCGCTTAGGGTCGTTGGAGCGGCTGAACCAGACCTGGCCGCCCTCGACCATGCAATTGAACATCGAGCCGGTATTGGGGCAATGGATGGTCATTTGCTCGCCGCTGGCCAGCTCGATGTCAGCCAGGAAGCGCTTGTAGCGGCGCAGCAAACGTGCGGTTTCAAGGGGTGGAGAAAAGCGCATCAGCCTTGCCAGCTCCGTAGTCCGCGGGCAATCCGCTCGACCGCCTCCTGCAGGCGCGGCAAGCTCTGGGTGTAGGCAAAGCGCACATGGTGCCCGGCCTGGTGGCGACCGAAGTCCAGGCCCGGGGTGAAGGCCACGTGCTCGGTTTCGAGGAAGTGCCGGCAGAAGGCAAAGGCATCGCCGCCAAAGGCGCTGATGTCGGCGTACAGATAAAAGGCACCCTGTGGCTCTACGGCTATCTTGAAGCCCAGCTCACGCAAGGCCGGCAAGAGGAAATCGCGGCGGCGGGCGAACTCGGCCCGACGTTCTTCGAGAATCGCCAGGGTGCCAGGCTGGAAACACGCCAGGGCGGCATGCTGGGCCATGCTCGGGGCACTGATGTAGAGGTTCTGCGCCAGCTTTTCGAGGTCAGCCACCGCAGCCGGTGGCGCCACCAGCCAGCCCAGGCGCCAGCCGGTCATGCCGAAATACTTGGAAAAACTATTCAGGACGAAGGCTTCGTCGTCGACTTCCAGCACGCTCGGTGCATCCATGCCGTAGGTCAGGCCGTGGTAGATCTCGTCCACCACCAAATGGCCGTTACGCGCGCGGGTGGCAGCCGAGAGGCTTGCCAGCTCATCGCGATCGAGCACCGTGCCGGTGGGGTTGGCAGGTGACGCCACCAGGGCGCCGACGGTGTCCTGGTCCCAGTAGCGCTCGACCAGGTCGGCGGTGAGTTGGTAATTGGCCTCGGGGCCGACCGGCACCAGTTGTGCGGCGCCTTCGACCAGGCGCAAAAAATGCCGGTTGCACGGGTAGCCGGGGTCGGCCAGCAGCCAGTGCTTGCCCGGGTCGACCAACAGGCTGGCGGCCAGCAGCAAGGCGCCGGAACCGCCCGGGGTGATGAGGATGCGCTGCGGGTCGATGCTCAGCCCGTAGCGCTGCTGGTAGAACCCGGCAATCGCTTCGCGCAGCGCCGGCAGCCCGCGGGCAGCGGTATAACGGGTATGCCCCTGGGCCAGTGCGGCCTGGCCGGCCTCGATGATCGGCGCGGCGGTGGTGAAATCCGGTTCGCCGATTTCCAGGTGGATCACGTCGCAGCCGCTCGCTTGCAGCTCGTTGGCGCGGGCCAGCAGGGCCATCACGTGGAAAGGTTCGATGGCGCGGCTGCGCGCACTGTAGGGCTGGGCCATTAGCCTTCTCTCAAAAGGGTCTAGAATAATGATTCTACCCACGCGCGGGGTCGAACGTGTGGCAAAAGCTGCGGTCCACTGCAAAGATCATCAAGGCCAGGTAGCGTTGCCCTGGCCTTGACAACCGGGAGTAGCGCACCCCGATTCGATCTGGTAAGTTCGGCGGCTCGCAGTCGCAGGGCCGGCGGGCGCCGGAGATGGAGCAGCCTGCGCAATGGATTAGAAAAGTGAGAGGCGGTCTATTCATGTCCACCCTAGAAAAGCAAAAAACTCAGACCATGTACGGTGTCGAGCCCTATCAGGTAACCAAGGGTGAAGAGTACATGGGCGATCCCATGCGCAAGCACTTCGTCAAACTCCTGGGTGCCTGGAAGCAGGAGCTGATGACCAGTGTGGACCGGACTGTGGACCACATGAAGGACGAGGCGGCCAATTTCCCGGACCCCGCCGACCGCGCCAGCCAGGAAGAAGAATTTGCCCTTGAACTGCGCAACCGCGATCGCGAGCGCAAGCTGATCAAGAAAATCGACAAGACCCTGCAGAAGATCCAGGACGAAGAATACGGCTGGTGCGACGCCTGCGGCGTTGAAATCGGTCTTCGCCGACTGGAAGCCCGCCCTACCGCGGACCTGTGCTTTGACTGCAAGGAAATCGCGGAGAAGAAAGAAAAAACGGTCGGCAAAGGCTGATCCTTCTCCCATCCGAACGGGGCGCATCAGGCGCCCCGTTTCATTTTCATACCTGCTCGCCATGAACGACTCCCGCTACATCGGACGCTTCGCCCCCACGCCCAGTGGATTTCTGCACTTTGGTTCGCTGGTCGCGGCCCTGGCCTCGTGGCTGGATGCCCGGGCAGTCGGCGGCACCTGGCTGGTGCGCATGGAAGACATCGACCCGCCCCGCGAAGCTCCCGGCGCCCAGGCCGCCATTCTGCAAACCCTGGAAAGCTACGGCCTGAAATGGGACGGCGAGGTGGTCTACCAAAGCCAGCGCCACGCGGCCTATGCCGAAGTGCTCGAGCGCCTGTTCCGCCAGGGCCTGGCCTACGCCTGCACCTGCTCGCGCAAGCAACTCGAAGGCTACAACGGCGTTTACCCGGGCCTGTGCCGCAATGCCGGGCATGCCTGCGAAGGCGCCGCCATCCGCGTGCGGGTGCCGGAGCTGGCCTACCATTTCGATGACCGCGTGCAGGGCCGTTTCGAACAGCACCTGGGCCGTGAGGTGGGTGACTTTGTCATTCGCCGTCGCGATGGCCTGTACGCTTATCAACTGGCGGTGGTGCTTGATGATGCCTGGCAGGGTGTGACCGATATCGTGCGCGGCGCCGACCTGCTGGATAACACCCCGCGCCAGCTGTACCTGCAGGAACTGCTGGGCCTGTCGCAGCCGCGTTACCTACACGTGCCGCTGATCGTGCAGCCTGACGGGCACAAGCTGGGCAAGTCCTACCGCTCGCCACCACTGGCCGCCGACCAGGCCACGCCCCTGCTACTGCGCGCCCTGCGCGCACTGGGGCAAAACACCGAAGCAGGCATGGAGTACGGTACCCCGGGCGAAGTGCTGGCGCATGCCGCATTGCACTGGAACCCCGACGCCCTGCCCCGGTGCCTGAGCGTGCCCGAGGCCGATCTGCACTGATCCCTGGGGGGCCCAGCCCCACAGAAAGCCCAGTAAATTCAATTCTTTGGCAAAAACCCACAAGCCCGTTACCATCGCCGCAGCCATTTGCGCCAATAATAAGTCCAAGCCGCAGCGCCCTAACCTTTGAGGCCAGCATGTATATCTATCGTTTGGTCCTGCTTCTGGTCGTGGGGATCTACCTGTTCTCCCCGGCCATCATGGACTGGTGGATCGAGCCAACCGGAGCCTGGTATCGCCCTTACCTGCTCTGGCTGATCCTGATCGTCGTGACCTTTATCCTGCAGAGCCAACGTGATGCCGATGAGCTTTAGCCTGACCCAGATGATCCTGATCAGCGCCGCCTACCTGCTGGTGCTGTTCGGCGTGGCCTGGGTCAGCGAACGCGGGATGATCCCGCGCTCGATCATCCGCCACCCGCTGACCTACACCCTGTCGCTGGGCGTCTATGCCAGTGCCTGGGCCTTTTATGGCTCGGTGGGCCTGGCCTACCAATACGGCTACGGCTTTCTCGCCTGTTACCTGGGGGTGTCCGGGGCCTTTCTGCTGGCACCGGTGCTGCTGTACCCGATCCTGAAGATCACCCGTACTTACCAATTGTCGTCGCTGGCCGACCTGATCGCCTTCCGCTTTCGCAGTACCTGGGCCGGGGCGCTGACCACCATCTTCATGTTGATCGGCGTGCTGCCGCTGCTGGCCCTGCAGATCCAGGCGGTGGCCGACTCGATCAGCATTCTGACCGGCGAACCGGTCAAGGCGCGGGTCGCCTTTGCCTTTTGCGCATTGATCACCCTGTTCACCATTTTCTTCGGTTCGCGGCACATCGCTACCCGGGAGAAACACGAGGGCCTGGTGTTCGCCATTGCCTTCGAATCGGTGATCAAGCTGCTGGCCCTCGGCGGCATTGGCCTGTATGCGCTGTACGGCGTGTTTGGCGGCCCGCATGAGCTGGAAGTCTGGCTGCTGCAGAACCAGACCGCCCTCGCCGCCCTGCACACCCCCTTGCAGGAAGGCCCATGGCGCACGCTGCTGCTGGTGTTCTTCGCCTCGGCCATCGTCATGCCGCACATGTACCACATGGCCTTTACCGAAAACCTCAACCCGCGCTCGCTGGTCAGCGCCAGTTGGGGCCTGCCGCTGTTCCTGCTGCTGATGAGCCTGGCGGTGCCATTGATTCTCTGGGCCGGCCTGAAAATGGGCGCCAGCACCAGCCCGGAATACTTCACCCTGGGCCTGGGCATCGCCGCCAACAACCAGGCACTGGCGCTATTGGCCTATATCGGTGGGCTCTCGGCCTCCAGCGGGCTGATCATCGTCACCACCCTGGCGCTTTCGGGCATGGCCCTCAACCACCTGGTGCTGCCGCTGTACCAGCCACCGGCCGAGGGCAACATCTACCGCTGGCTGAAATGGACCCGGCGGGCGCTGATCGTCGCCATCATCGCCGCCGGTTTCGGCTTCTACCTGACCCTGGGCAGCCAGCAGGACCTGGCCAACCTCGGCATCGTCGCCTTCGTCGCCACCTTGCAGTTCCTGCCGGGCGTGCTCTCGGTGCTGTACTGGCCGACCGCCAACCGCCGCGGCTTCATTGCCGGCCTGCTGGCGGGGATCCTGGTGTGGATGGTGACCATGCTGTTGCCGCTGGTGGGCAACCTGCAAGGCTTCTACATCCCGCTGCTGAACATGATCTATGTGCTCGACGACACCAGTTGGCACATGGCTGCGATCGCCTCGCTGGCCGCCAACGTGCTGCTGTTTACCCTGATCTCGCTGTTCACCAACGCCAGCAGTGAAGAAGTCAGCGCCGCCGAGGCCTGCGCGGTGGATAACGTGCGCCGCCCGCAGCGCCGTGAGCTGCACGCGGCCTCGCCGCAGGAATTCGCCACGCAACTGGCCAAGCCGCTGGGTGCCAAGGCTGCGCAGAAGGAAGTGGAGCAAGCCCTGCGCGACCTCTACCTGCCATTCGACGAGCGCCGACCCTATGCCCTGCGCCGCCTGCGCGACCGCATCGAGGCCAACCTGTCGGGGCTGATGGGCCCGAGTGTGGCCCAGGACATGGTCGAGACCTTCCTGCCCTACAAGTCCGGTAACGAAAACTACGTGACCGAAGACATCCACTTCATCGAAAGCCGCCTGGAAGACTACCACTCGCGCCTGACCGGCCTTGCCGCCGAGCTCGATGCCCTGCGCCGTTACCACCGCCAGACCCTGCAGGAGTTGCCGATGGGCGTCTGCTCGCTGGCCAAGGACCAGGAGATCCTGATGTGGAACAAGGCCATGGAAGAGCTCACCGGCATCCCCGCCAAGCGCGTGGTCGGCTCGCGCCTGACCACCATTGCCGACCCCTGGCGCGGCCTGCTTTTGGGCTTCATTAACGTGCCCGACGAACACTTGCACAAACAACGCCTGGGCCTCGATGGCCAGACCCGCTGGCTGAACCTGCACAAGGCGGCCATCGACGAGCCACTGGCACCGGGTAACAGCGGCCTGGTGCTGCTGGTTGAAGACCTCACCGAGACCCAGGCCCTGGAAGACAAGCTGGTGCACTCCGAGCGCCTGGCCAGCATCGGCCGCCTGGCTGCCGGGGTGGCCCACGAGATCGGCAACCCGGTCACCGGTATCGCCTGCCTTGCGCAGAACCTGCGCGAAGAGCGCGAAGAGGACGGCGAGATCACCGAGCTGAGCAGCCAGATCCTGGAGCAGACCAAACGCATCTCGCGCATCGTCCAGTCGCTGATGAGCTTTGCCCATGCCGGCAGCCACCAACACAGCGACGAGCCGGTGTGCCTGGCCGAAGTGGCCCAGGACGCCATCGGTCTGCTGGCCTTGAACCGGCGCAATTTCGAAGTACAGTTCTTCAACCTGTGCGACCCGGACCACTGGGTCGAGGGCGACCCACAACGCCTGGCCCAGGTGCTGATCAACCTGCTGTCCAACGCCCGCGACGCCTCCCCGCCCGGCAGCGCCGTGCGGGTCAAGAGCGAAGCCAGCGAGCATACCGTCGACCTGATCGTCGAGGACGAAGGCAGCGGCATCCCGAAAAACATCATGGATCGTCTGTTCGAACCCTTCTTCACCACCAAGGACCCGGGCGAAGGCACCGGACTGGGGCTTGCTCTGGTCTATTCCATCGTGGAAGAGCATTATGGACAAATCACCATCGACAGCCCGGCCGATAGCCAGAGCCAACGCGGCACCCGGATCCGAGTGACCCTGCCGCGCCATGTCGTAGCGACGTCCGCTGTGAACTGAGACCGTCGAGAGAATTGAATCAATGCCGCATATTCTGATCGTCGAAGACGAAACCATCATCCGCTCGGCGTTGCGCCGATTGCTCGAGCGCAACCAGTACCAGGTCAGCGAGGCCGGCTCGGTGCAGGAAGCCCAGGAACGCTTCAGCATTGCGACCTTCGACCTGATTGTCAGCGACCTGCGCCTGCCCGGCGCACCGGGCACCGAACTGATCAAGCTCGGCCAGGGCACGCCGGTGCTGATCATGACCAGCTACGCCAGCCTGCGCTCTGCCGTAGACTCGATGAAAATGGGCGCGGTGGACTACATCGCCAAGCCGTTCGATCACGACGAAATGCTCCAGGCCGTGGCGCGCATCCTGCGAGACCGGCAGAACGCGCCGGCCGCCCCGGCCGAGCGCGGCAACGGCAAGGCGGTGCCCGGCGACAAGGCGGCCAGCACTGCAGCCAACGGCGAGATCGGCATCATCGGTTCCTGCCCGCCGATGCAGGACCTGTACGGCAAGATCCGCAAGGTTGCGCCAACCGATTCCAATGTATTGATCCAGGGCGAGTCGGGTACCGGTAAAGAGCTGGTGGCCCGCGCCCTGCACAACCTCTCGCGGCGCGCCAAGGCGCCGATGATCTCGGTGAACTGCGCGGCGATTCCCGAGACCCTGATCGAATCGGAACTGTTCGGCCACGAGAAAGGCGCCTTTACCGGTGCCAGCGCCGGTCGTGCCGGCCTGGTCGAAGCCGCCGATGGCGGTACGCTGTTCCTCGACGAAATCGGCGAACTGCCGCTCGAAGCCCAGGCCCGCCTGTTGCGCGTGCTGCAGGAAGGCGAGATTCGCCGGGTCGGCTCGGTGCAATCGCAAAAGGTCGATGTGCGCCTGATTGCCGCGACCCACCGCGACCTCAAGAACCTGGCCAAGGTCGGCCAGTTCCGCGAAGACCTTTACTACCGCCTGCACGTCATCGCCCTCAAGTTGCCCGCCCTGCGCGAGCGGGGCGCCGACGTCAACGAGATCGCCAATGCCTTCCTCGCTCGCCAGAGTGCGCGCGTGGGGCGTAACGACCTGCGCTTTGGCCACGACGCCGAGCAGGCGATCCGGCATTACTCCTGGCCAGGTAACGTGCGCGAGCTGGAAAACGCCGTGGAGCGTGCGGTAATCCTCTGCGAGAGCCCGGAAATTTCCGCCGACCTGCTGGGCATCGACATCGAACTGAGCGATCTGGAAGACGACGATCCGTTTGCCAGCCTGCCGGGTACCGGCAGCAATGCCAGCAACACCAGCCACGAGCCGACTGAAGACCTGTCGCTGGAGGACTACTTCCAGCATTTCGTCCTCGAGCACCAGGACCACATGACCGAGACCGAGCTTGCACGCAAACTCGGAGTCAGTCGCAAGTGCCTGTGGGAACGTCGTCAGCGCCTGGGTATCCCGCGGCGCAAGAGCGGGGCCACCAGCGAAGGCTGAGGCGTTTCAGCAGTTTTCGACGGTGGGCGGCGGTAACACTGTCACCTTGCGACAAACTGTTACCGCAGCACGAAGTCGTAACAAAAACCGGGGCTTACGGTAACGAAGCCCCGGTTTTTTTTCGCCCCGCGAACCAAGCAAAACCGCTCCAAGCCCTTGTTTTACTGGGCTTTGCAAAAGTTGGCACGGCACCTGCTATATGTTTGGTACAAGAACAATAACAAGCACTGCAAAAGACAATAAAAATAAGACGAATCGGCTCACGCACAATAAGAACAAGACGGCGGAGGCGCAGCTAACTGATTCTTTTGGAGAGGAGTTGTATTTGGGGCTTGCCCCACAACCAGGCAGAGAACAATAAAAACTGCACTCAAGCAGGGCCTGAACTGGTTGGATCGCATGATCATTGCAACCTCAGCGACCAAAGCAATCCGTTTGCTCTTGATCCCGGTTAGGGAGACCGCCCACAAGCTTTTTTTGTGGGCAGGGCACTCAACAAAAACAAGAAGCCCGGCAAAAAAACAATAAGAGCACGCAACTACTTCTTGGGGAGCTTCGGCTCCCCTTGTAGTTTCTGCCGCCCCAGCCTGCCCGCGCGTCGTCCGACGCGACCGCCTACACCATCCACCGAGTAAATGCTAGAATCCCCGCCCATCATGCGGCCATTCTTCGTTTTTGGCCGAACATTCCTTCAAACAGTGCATCCCATGCTGAAGAAGCTGTTCCAGTCATTCCGTCCTACCGTGCGTGGCCAGCACCATATCCGCACCACGCCCGAAGTGATCAATAGTGGTCAACATTCGCTGCAACGTGGCCAGTTCAGCCGCCACGCGGTGAACATCGTCGAGCGCCTGCAAAACGCTGGCTACCAGGCCTACCTGGTGGGTGGCTGCGTACGCGACCAGCTCCTGGGCATCACCCCCAAGGACTTCGACGTCGCCACCAGCGCCACCCCTGAACAGGTCCGCGGCGAATTTCGTAACGCCCGTATCATCGGTCGCCGTTTCAAGCTGGTTCACATCCATTTCGGCCGTGAAATCATCGAAGTCGCCACCTTCCGCGCCAACCACCCGGAAAGCGAAGAAGAGAACAGCCACACCTCGTCGCGTAACGAGAGTGGGCGAATTTTGCGCGACAACGTCTACGGCACCCTGGAAGAAGACGCCCAACGCCGCGACTTCACCATCAACGCCCTGTATTACGATCCGGTCAGCGAGCGCATCCTCGACTACGCCAACGGCGTACACGACATCCGCAACCGCCTGATCCGCCTGATCGGCGACCCGACCCAGCGCTACCAGGAAGACCCGGTGCGCATGCTGCGTGCTGTGCGTTTCGCCGCCAAGCTCAACTTCGGTATCGAGAAGCACACCGTGCAGCCGATTCGCCAACTGGCGCCGATGCTGCGCGAGATCCCGGCGGCGCGCCTGTTCGAAGAATCGCTCAAGCTGTTCCTCTCCGGGCAGGCTGCCGACACCTTTGAAATGCTCGTCGACCTGGAGTTGTTCAACCCGCTGTTCCCGGCCAGTGCCGAAGCGCTCGAAGAACATCCGACCTACACCCACACCCTGATCAGCCAGGCTTTGATCAACACCGACCTGCGCGTCAAGCAGGGCAAGCCGGTGACTCCGGCCTTCCTGTTCGCCGCGATGCTCTGGCCAGCCCTGCCGGGTCGCGCCCTGCGCCTGCAGAGCCGTGGCATGCCGCCGATCCCGGCGATGAACGAAGCCGCCCACGAGCTGATCGCCGAACAATGCCAGCGCATTGCGATCCCCAAGCGCTTCACCATGCCGATCCGCGAGATCTGGGACATGCAGGAGCGCCTGCCACGGCGCAGCGGCAAGCGTGCCGACCTGTTGCTCGACAACCCGCGTTTCCGCGCCGGTTACGACTTCCTGCTGCTGCGTGAAAGCGCGGGCGAAGAAACCGATGGCCTCGGCCAATGGTGGACTGACTACCAGGACTGCAACGACAGCGAGCGCCGCGACATGATTCGTGAGCTCGGCAGCCGTGACGAAGGCGCCGGTGCCGGCCCGCGCAAACGCAAGCGCAGCCCGAGCAAACGCAAGCGCGCCGACGGCGCTGCAGGCGAGTAACCGATGGTCCGCGCCTTCATTGGCCTGGGCAGCAACCTGGCCGATCCCGAGCAGCAATTGCGCAGCGCCGTCGAGGCGCTGGGGCAGTTGCATGAAAGCGCCCTGGCCGGGGTTTCGGCTTTCTACAGCAGCGAATCGCTATCGCCCGGGCAGCCGCGCTACACCAACGCCGTGGCAGCGCTGGATACCGCCCTCGCGCCGCTTGAGCTGCTCGATGCGCTGCAGGCCATTGAGGCCGATCAGGGCCGCGAGCGCAAAGAGCGCTGGGGCCCGCGCACCCTCGACCTGGATATCCTGCTGTACGGCGACCAGGTCATCGATGTGCCACGCCTGAAAGTGCCGCATTACCACATGCAGGCGCGACCGTTCGTCCTCTACCCGCTGGCCGAGCTGGTACCCGAAGACTTCTGCCTGGCCGATCAAAGGCCCCTGTCCCAATTACTGGCAGATTGCCCGTTCGTCGGCCTCGAGCGCCTGTAGCCGGGCGCTCCCCCAGCCGGTAACGCCCGTAACAGCGCATTAGTAACAATGCGGTAACAGGGTAATTGACTTCAGCCCCCTCGCTCACGACTA
This sequence comes from Pseudomonas sp. NPDC087612, assembly GCF_044743505.1. NCBI lineage: Bacteria > Pseudomonadati > Pseudomonadota > Gammaproteobacteria > Pseudomonadales > Pseudomonadaceae > Pseudomonas > Pseudomonas sp. NPDC087612. The sequence continues at coordinate 219,966 of NZ_JBIUWO010000011.1, read as the reverse complement.
TAGGCGTCCCGTGGCGCCCCGAGCGTCGCAAAAAGGCGTATATAGGCCTGGAACAGGTCGTAATTCAAACACCACGATCGATGATGTGCTGTTCCAGAAGATGAATACACGCGTTGTACGCAGTCGTTTTTCACAGCGCCTGAACGAGGATTCCTTTTCATGCCAGAAGTAACCCTGACCACCCTGCAGAGCCTCAAGGCCAAGGGTGAGAAAATAACCATGCTGACCTGCTACGACGCGACCTTTGCCCAGGCCGCCAGCCGTGCCGGCGTGGAAGTATTGCTGGTGGGTGACTCCCTGGGCATGGTCCTCCAGGGCCATGACAGCACCTTGCCAGTAACCAATGCCGAGATGGCCTATCACACTGCCTGCGTCAAACGCGGCAACGAAGGTGCGCTGATTCTTGCCGACCTGCCGTTCATGGCCTGCGCCACCACCGAGCAGGCGTTCGCCAACAGCGGCGCGCTGATGCAAGCCGGCGCGCACATGGTCAAGGTCGAAGGCGCCGCCTGGCTGGCGGAGACCATCCGCCTGCTGGCCGAACGTGGCGTGCCGGTGTGCGCGCACATGGGCCTGACCCCGCAAACCGTGAACATCCTCGGTGGCTACAAGGTCCAGGGCCGCCAGGAAAACCAGGCCCGGCAGATGCGTGCCGACGCCATCGCCCTGGAGCAAGCCGGCGCGGCCATGTTGCTGCTCGAGTGCGTGCCGACTGAACTTGCCGCCGAGATCACCCAGGCGGTGAGCATTCCGGTCATCGGTATTGGTGCCGGTAGCGCCACCGACGGCCAGGTCCTGGTGCTGCACGACATGCTCGGCCTGTCGCTGACCGGCCGGGTACCGAAGTTCGTGAAGAACTTCATGGCCGGCCAGAGCGACATTCAAGGTGCGCTCAAGGCTTATGTAACCGCCGTCAAGGAAGTCAGCTTCCCCGCCAGCGAACACGGGTTCAGTGCATGAATACAGTCAAGACCGTCCTCGAACTGCGCGCCGCCGTGGCGCGGGCGCGCAGTGAGGGCAAACGCATCGGCTTCGTGCCGACCATGGGCAACCTGCACAGCGGCCATGCCGCGCTGGTGACCAAGGCCGCGCAACGGGTCGACTTCGTCGTCGCCAGCATCTTCGTCAACCCGCTGCAGTTCGGCCCCAGCGAAGACCTCGACAAGTACCCGCGGACCCTCGCCGCCGACCAGGAGAAACTGCTCCAGGCCGGCTGCCACCTGCTGTTCGCCCCCACGGTCGAAGAAATGTACCCCGACGGCATGGCCGGGCAGACCCGGGTCAGCGTCCCGCAGCTGTCCGACGGGCTCTGTGGTGCCAGCCGTCCGGGCCATTTCGAAGGCGTGGCGACGGTGGTCAGCAAGCTGTTCAACATGGTCCAGCCGGACCTGGCGGTATTTGGCCAGAAAGACTTCCAGCAACTGGCGGTAATCCGCGCGCTGGTGCGCGACCTGAACATGCCGATCCAGATCATCGGCGAGCCAACCGTGCGCGCCGAAGACGGCCTGGCGCTGTCGTCGCGCAACGGCTACCTGAGCAACGAGCAGCGCGCCACGGCGCCAGCGCTGTATCGCCTGCTGAGCCAGATGGCCGCCGCCATCGAGCAAGGCGAACGCGACTACCCGGCGCTTATCGCCAACGGCCAGCAGCAACTGGCTGCAGCAGGCTTTCGCCCGGACTACCTGGAAGTCCGCCAGGCCCTGAGCCTGCGCCCGGCGACGCCTGAAGACCGCGATCTGGTGATCCTGGTAGCCGCCTTCCTCGGCGCTACCCGCCTGATCGACAACCTGCACCTGAACCTTGACGACAAGTAACCCGGTCGCCCGCTGAGCTGCCTCTCCCTGTAACGCAGGCTGCATGCCTATAATTGGCATCAGCCTGCAAACGGGGCGCTGTTTTCAGTGTCCAAGGCAGTTCACGCAATAAGGAAACCTGCAGCGATGGCGTATTACCGCACCCCTCATGATGTTACCGCCCTGCCCGCCTGGCAGGCGCTCCAGCAACACCGCGAAGCCATGCAGGACTTCAGCATGCGCGACGCATTCACTGCCGAGCCAAAGCGCTTCGAAGAATTCTCCCTGAGCACCTGCGGGCTGTTCCTCGACTACTCGAAAAACCTGATCAACGCCCAGACCCGCGAGCTGCTGGTGGGCCTGGCCAACGAGGTCGGTCTGCAAGAGGCCATCAAGGGCCTGTTCGCCGGCGAAATCCTTAACGCCTCCGAAGGCCGCCCGGCCCTGCATACCGCCCTGCGCCGCCCGGTGGGCGACAAGCTGAGCGTCAACGGCGTCAACGTGATGCCCGAGGTGCACAAGGTCCTCAACCAGGTGACCGAGCTGGTTGGCCGCATCCATGATGGCCTGTGGCGCGGCTACAGCGAGAAGCCGATCACCGACGTGGTCAACATCGGCATCGGTGGCTCGTTCCTCGGCCCCGAGCTGGTCTCCGAAGCCCTGCTGCCTTACGCCCAGCGCGGCGTGCGCTGCCATTACCTGGCGAACATCGACGGCAGCGAGTTTCACGAGCTGTCGGCCAAGCTGCGCGCCGAAACCACGCTGTTCATCGTTTCGTCCAAGTCGTTCAACACCCTCGAAACCCTGAAGAACGCCCAGGCCGCCCGCGCCTGGTACCTGGCCCAGGGTGGTTCGGAAGCCGAGCTGTACAAGCACTTCATCGCTGTTTCCAGCAACAAGGCCGCCGCCGTGGCCTTCGGCATCCGTGAAGAAAACATTTTCCCGATGTGGGACTGGGTAGGCGGGCGTTATTCGCTGTGGTCAGCCATCGGCTTGCCGATTGCGCTGGCCATCGGTACCGCCAACTTCAAGGAACTGCTGTCCGGTGCCTACACCATGGACCAGCACTTCCAGAACGCACCGTTCGAACAGAACATGCCGGTGCTGCTGGCCTTGCTCGGCGTGTGGTACGGCAACTTCTGGGGCGCGCAAAGCCACGCGATCCTGCCGTACGACCACTACCTGCGTAACATCACCAAGCACCTGCAACAGCTGGACATGGAATCCAACGGCAAGAGCGTCCGCCAGGACGGCACGCCGGTCAACCACGACACCGGCCCGGTCATCTGGGGCGGCGTGGGTTGCAACGGCCAGCATGCCTACCACCAGTTGCTGCACCAGGGCACCCAGCTGATTCCGGCCGACTTCATCGTCCCGGTGGTCAGCTTCAACCCGGTCGCCGACCATCACCAGTGGCTGTACGCCAACTGCCTGTCGCAGAGCCAGGCGCTGATGCTGGGCAAGACCCGCAGCGAAGCCGAAGCCGAGCTGCGTGACAAAGGCATGGCCGAAGCCGAGATCCAGAAGCTGGCACCGCACAAGGTGATTCCGGGCAACCGCCCGAGCAATACCCTGGTGGTCGAGCGCATCAGCCCACGGCGTCTTGGCGCACTGGTGGCGATGTACGAGCACAAGGTATTCGTGCAAAGCGTCATCTGGGGTATCAACGCCTTCGACCAGTGGGGCGTGGAGCTGGGCAAGGAGCTCGGCAAGGGCGTCTACCAGCGCCTGACCGGCGGCATTGAAGAGCCTGCCGAAGACGCCTCGACCCAGGGCCTGATCAACTTCTTCCGCAGCCGTCACCGCGGTTGACCGCCCGCGCTGCCCCTGGCCGAACGAACACGGCCGGGGGCAGCGGCTACACTGTCCTGACAAAAACAATCCGTCAGAACAGGACCCCGCCATGTTCGATATCAGCGACTTTCCCCAAGCCGATGCCGTCAGCAGAGCGGCGCAACTGAGCCAGGCCGACTACCAGCGCCTGTACCGCCAGTCCATCGACGACCCGGACACCTTCTGGTGCGAACAGGCCAAGGCCCTGGACTGGATCAAGCCCTGGAGCCAGGTCCAGCAGAGCGACATGAAGACCGGCCAGGCCGCCTGGTTCAAGGGCGCGCAACTCAATGTCAGCTACAACTGCATCGATCGTCACCTGGCCACCCGGGGCGATCGACCGGCGATCATTCGCGAAGGCGACAACCCTGCCGACTCCAGCGTCATCACCTACCGCGAACTGCACCAGCAGGTCTGTCGCCTGGCCAACGTACTCAAGCAGCGCGGGGTGAAAAAAGGCGACCGGGTGTGCATCTACATGCCCATGGTCCCGGAGGCGGCCTACGCCATGCTCGCCTGCAGCCGCATTGGCGCCATTCACTCGGTGGTGTTCGGTGGCTTCTCGCCGGATGCCCTGCGTGACCGGATTCTCGACGCCGACTGTCGCACGCTGATCACCGCCGATGAAGGCGTGCGCGGCGGCAAGAGCGTGGCGCTGAAGCACAACGTCGACAAGGCCCTGCTCAGTTGCCCGGATGTCAGTACGGTGGTGGTGATCAAGCGTACTGGCGGCAAGATCGACTGGCGCGAAGGCCGCGATCTTTGGTACCACGAAGCGATCAAGCAGGTCAGCGATGACTGCCCACCCGAGCCGATGGACGCCGAAGACCCGCTGTTCATCCTCTATACCTCCGGCAGCACTGGCAAACCCAAGGGCGTACTGCACACCACCGCCGGCTACCTGCTGCAGGCGGCGCTGACCTTCAAGACCGTGTTCGATTACCGCGAGGGCGAGGTGTTCTGGTGCACCGCCGATGTCGGCTGGGTGACCGGCCACAGCTATATCGTCTACGGGCCGCTGGCCAACGGTGCAATTACCCTGATGTTCGAAGGCGTGCCCAACTACCCCGATGCCTCGCGCTTCTGGCAGGTGGTCGACAAGCACCATGTCAATATCTTCTACACCGCGCCCACCGCCCTGCGCGCGCTGATGCGCGAAGGCCAGGGCCCGTTGGCGGGCACCTCGCGCAAGAGCCTGCGCCTGCTCGGCAGCGTCGGTGAGCCAATCAACCCGGAAGCCTGGGAATGGTACTTCGAGGCCGTAGGCGAAAAGCGCTGCCCGATCGTCGACACCTGGTGGCAGACCGAAACCGGCGGCATCATGATCAGCCCGCTGGTGGGCACCCGGCGAATCAAGCCCGGGTGCGCCACCCAGCCGCTGTTCGGCGTGCAACCGGTGTTGCTGGACGAAAAAGGCAAGCTGATCGAAGGCCCCGGCAGCGGCATGCTGGCGATCAAGGCCAGCTGGCCTGGGCAGATCCGCGGCGTGTACGGCGATCCGCAGCGGATGATCGATACCTACTTCAAGCCGCTGCCGGGCTATTACTTCACCGGCGACGGTGCGCGCCGCGACGCAGACGGCGACCTGTGGATAACCGGGCGCATCGATGACGTGATCAACGTCTCCGGGCACCGGATCGGCACCGCCGAGGTGGAAAGCGCTCTGGTACTGCACGACAGCATCGCCGAAGCGGCCGTTGTCGGGTACCCTCACGATCTCAAGGGCCAAGGCATCTATGCCTTTGTCACGCCCATGAACGGTGTGACCCCGGACGACAGCCTCAAGCAGCAGCTGCTGGCCCTGGTCAGCAAAGAGATTGGCAGCTTCGCCAAACCCGAGCTGATCCAGTGGGCGCCGGCACTGCCCAAGACCCGTTCGGGCAAGATCATGCGGCGCATCCTGCGCAAGATCGCCTGCAACGAGCTCGACAGCCTCGGCGATACCTCGACCCTGGCCGACCCGAGCGTGGTCCAGGGCCTGATCGACAAACGCCTGAACACTTAAGCGGCAGCGCTGATCGGCTGCCTTGAACACAAGGTAACCATGGAAGCGATTCGCCGCCGTATCGAAACCCAGGTAATGAGCCTGACCGGCTTGTCCCTGGGTCAGCTCGACCTGGAAAACCCCAAGGGCGACCCCGGCCTGTTCGGCCCGGACAGCCTCAGCTGGCGTGTGCACGGCGACTTCCCGAGCATGCTGATCGGCGGCATCAGTGCCCTGCTCCTGCAGTTGCTGCACCCGCTGGCGCTGGCTGGCGTGTGGGATCATTCCAACTTTCGCCAGGACCTGCTCGGCCGCTTGCGCCGCACCAGCCAGTTCATCTCCGGCACCACCTTCGGTTCGAGCCGGGATGCCAACTGGCTGATCGAAAAAGTGCGCACCATTCACCTGCAGGTGGTCGGCAGCGCTGCCGATGGCCGGCCCTATGCCGCCAGCGACCCGGACCTGCTGACCTGGGTGCATGTGGCCGAGGTCAGCAGCTTTCTTGCCGCCCACATGCGCTACCGCAACCCGCAGATGCCGGTCACCGAACAGGACGCCTACTACGCCGAGATCGCCCTGATCGCCGAGCGCCTGGGCGCGCGCAACGTGCCGCGCTCACGCCAGCAAATTGCCGACTACCTGCAGGCCATGCGCCCGCAACTGCTGTGCGACGCGCGCAGCCATGAAGTGGTGCAGGTGCTGCTCGACGCGCCGGCGCCCAGCCGCCTGGCGCAACCGGTCGGCGCCTTGATGCTGCGCGCCGGTATCGACCTGCTGCCGGAATGGGCCAGCGCGATGCTCGAGCTGGGCCAGAACCCGCTGCAACGCCGATTGATTCGCCTGGGCATCCACAGCACTGCTCCGGTGCTGCGCTGGGCCATGCGCGACGGCTCGGCCCATCGCGCCCGGCGGCGTATGGGAATCGCCTGAGCGGTACGCCAATAGCCCTCGCCCGCTCATCTATGCCACCATGCCGGTCTATCCAGGCCCTGGGGCCTGAACCGTTCTGACGCCAAATCCAATAAGAGTGAGGACCCGCGCCATGCAAGATGTCGTAATCGTTGCCGCCACCCGTACTGCTGTCGGGAGCTACCAGGGGGCGCTGGCCAACATTCCTGCCGTCGACCTCGGCGCTGCGGTGATCCGCCAGTTGCTGACCCAGACCGGCATCGATGCCGAACTGGTCGATGAAGTCATCCTCGGCCAGGTACTGACCGCCGGTGCCGGGCAGAACCCGGCGCGTCAGGCCGCGATCAAGGCCGGCCTGCCCCACGCGGTACCGGCCATGACCCTGAACAAGGTCTGCGGCTCGGGCCTCAAGGCCCTGCACCTGGCGACCCAGGCAATTCGCTGCGGCGATGCCGAGGTGATCATCGCCGGCGGCCAGGAGAACATGAGTCTGGCCAACTACGTCATGCCGGGTGCCCGTACCGGCCTGCGCATGGGCCACAGCACACTGATCGACAGCATGATCAGCGACGGCCTGTGGGATGCGTTCAACGACTACCACATGGGCATCACCGCCGAGAACCTGGTGGAAAAATACAGCATCAGCCGGGAAGAACAGGACGCCTTCGCCGCCGCCTCGCAGCAGAAAGCCGCCGCAGCCATCGAAGCCCGGCGCTTCGTCGACGAAATCACCCCGATCCTGATTCCGCAGCGCAAGGGCGAGCCGGTGGCCTTCGCCACCGACGAGCAACCCCGCGCCGGCACTACCGCAGAGTCGCTGGGCAAGCTCAAGCCGGCGTTCAAGAAAGACGGCACGGTAACAGCCGGTAACGCCTCGTCGCTCAACGACGGTGCGGCAGCGGTACTGCTGATGAGTGCGGCCAAGGCGCAACAGCTGGGCCTGCCGATCCTGGCGCGGATCAAGGCCTATGCCAACGCCGGGGTTGATCCGGCGATCATGGGCATCGGCCCGGTCAGCGCCACCCGCCGCTGCCTGGACAAGGCCGGCTGGCAGTTGAGCGACCTCGATCTGATCGAGGCCAACGAAGCCTTTGCCGCCCAGGCCCTGTCGGTGGGCAAGGAGCTGGGCTGGGACGCCAGCAAGGTCAACGTCAATGGCGGCGCGATTGCCCTGGGGCACCCGATTGGCGCCTCGGGTTGTCGGGTGCTGGTAACTTTGCTGCACGAAATGATCAAGCGTGACGTCAGCAAAGGCCTGGCGACCCTGTGCATCGGCGGTGGTCAGGGCGTGGCCCTGGCGATCGAGCGCTGATCACTGCGGGAGGGGCTGCAACGGCCCCTCCCCTGGCCTGAACTGATAACATGCACGTCCGCAAACCAAGGCCACGTGCATGTCCCTCTTGAATCAGGCGCTGCGCGCCGCCCTCGACGCCCGCCAGGGCCTTCTCGCCGAACTGCATGCCCAGGGCACCGACTGCTATCGCCTGTTCCATGGCAGCCAGGAAGGCGCCAGCGGCCTGACCATCGACCGCTACGGCCCGCAGTTGCTGGTGCAAAGCTTCCACCAAAGCCTTGAGACCGGCGCCTTGCTGGAGCTGCACGCGGCGGTGCAAGCGCACCTGGGCCTGGAACTGCTGTTGGTCTACAACGACCGCTCCCAGGGCAACAGCCGCATCGATCGTCGCGACCCGGTGTATCAGGCGAGCGAGGCCGCGCTGGCCGATCATGTCGGCCACGAATGGGGCCTGAACTACCGGGTACGTGGCCGCCATGCCGGGCAGGATCCGCTACTGTTCCTCGACCTGCGCAATGCCCGTGGCTGGGTCAAGCAGCACAGTGCCGGCAAAAGCGTGCTCAACCTCTTTGCCTATACCTGCGGCGTCGGCCTCAGCGCCGCAGCGGGCGGCGCGCGCGAGGTGTGCAACCTGGACTTCGCCGAAGGCAACCTGGCGGTCGGCAAGGAGAACGGCGCACTCAACCCGCAACTGTTGCCGATGAGCTTTATCCAGTCCGATTACTTTCCGGCGATCCGCCAGTTCGCCGGCTTGCCGGTCAGCCAGCGTCGCGGCCACAAGCTGCCGCCGTATCCGCGCCTGGAGCAGCGCCAGTTCGACCTGGTGTTCCTCGACCCGCCGGCCTGGGCCAAGAGCGCCTTCGGCACCGTCGACCTGCTGCGCGACTACCAGAGCCTGCTCAAGCCGGCCCTGTTTAGCACCGCCGACGACGGCGTACTGATTTGCTGTAACAACCTGGCCAAGGTCAGTCTCGACGACTGGCGCGAGCAAGTGCTGCGCTGCGCCGAGAAAGCCGGGCGCCCGGTACGCGACTGGCAAGTGCTCAAACCTGCCGGCGACTTTCCGTCGCAGGATGGCCAGCCGCCACTGAAGACCTTGATTCTTCAGCTCTGAAACAAAATTTCGTTAATTTTCGGAGTAGCTTCGGAACCGTTTTTACGTGCCATACTCCAAGCACTCCCGTTCGAGACAGACGACGCCACACATGCCCAAAGGATTGAAACGCGCCCTCGGCGCCATGCTGGCCGCAGTGGCCTTGTACAGCCTGCTAGGCTTTCTGATTCTCCCAGGGGTTGCCCTGCGTATCGCCAACCAGCAACTGACCAGTTACGCCACGGTGCCGGCGCACCTGCAGCGGATCGAGCTCAACCCGTTCAGCCTCGAACTGACCCTCTGGGGCCTGCAGATTGGCGAGCCGGGCAAAGAGCAGGTCGGCTTCGAACGCCTGTACGCCAACCTGCAAATCAACAGCCTGTGGAGCGGTGCCCTGCACCTGGACAGTGTCGAGCTGGACAAGGCGCGTACCGAGCTGCTGTTCGCCAAGGACGGCAGCCTCAACCTGACGCAACTGTTCAAGCTGCCGCCGAGCGAGCCCAAGCCGCAAGAACCCGCCGGCGATCCGTTCCCGCTGCGCATCGGCAGTATCAAGCTCAGCGAAGGCTACCTGCATTTCCAGGACCTGCGCCCGAGCGAGCCGATCGAGTTTCTCTACGACTCGATGAACCTGGAACTGAAGAACCTCAGCACCCTGCCCGAAGACAGTACCGAAATGACCCTGGTGGCCAATGGTCCGGCGGGCGGGCGCATCGACTGGGCCGGCAACTTCAGCCTGGTACCGATCGCCTCCGAAGGCACCCTGAAGGTCACCGACGGCAAGATGAAAGCCTTCTGGCCTTATGTGCGCGATGCCGTGCCGCTGGTGCTGGAAGAAGGTGTGGTCAGCCTCGATACCCACTACAAGCTGAACCTGTCCAAGGAAACCGAGCTGCTGCTGGACAACACCTCGGTGAGCATTGCACCCTTTGCCATCAAGGCACCGGATGGCCGCCCGCTGGCACGCCTGGCGCGTCTGGATGTCAGCGAAACCTCGATTGACCTGGCCAAGCAACTGGTCACCGTTGGCAAGATCCGCAGCGAAAAACTCGAAACCTGGGCGGCGGTAGAGTCCGATGGCCAGCTCGACTGGCAGAAGCTGTTTGCCAGCCAGCCGGCCAAAGCCACGGCCAAAGAGAAAGCCGAACCTGCCGCCGCCGAGCCGGATGCCAAGGAAAAGGCCGCCGCCGAGGCACCGGGCAAGCCATGGCAAGTGCTGCTCAAAGACGTGCAACTGCGCAATTACCAGGTACACCTGGCCGACCGTTCGCAGAAACAACCGGTCGCCCTCGAGGTTGGCCCGCTGAACCTCGACCTGCAGAATTTCGACAGCCTCAACCAGTCGCCCTTCACCCTCAAGCTCGATACCGGTGTCGGCAAGCAAGGCAAGCTGCAGGCGGCCGGTGAGGTCAACCTGGCGCCGGTGAGCGCCAAGCTCAAGGTCAACACCCAGGACATCGACCTGCGTGTCGCCCAGGCCTACATCAGCCCGTACATCCGCCTGGAACTGCGCAGCGGCATGCTCGGCAGCGACCTCAACGTCGACCTCAAGAGCACCGAGCCGCTGGCCTTCAGCATTGACGGCAAGGCTCAGGTCAACCAGCTGCACACCCTGGACACCATCAAGGATCGCGACTTCGTCAAATGGCAGCAGCTGAACCTCGATGGTCTGTCGTACCGCCACGGTGACGCCCTGAGCATCGGCAAAGTGACCCTCAAGCAGCCCTACGCGCGCTTCATGATCAACGAAGACCGCACCACCAACGTCGATGACCTGCTGATCCCGCAACCGGCTACCGCGCAGTCCAAGGCGCCGGCCACAGCCAAGGCGCCTGCGGAAAAACCACTGGGCATCCGTATCGGTGAAATCGATATTAATGACGGTTCGGCCAACTTTGCCGACTTCAGCCTGACCCCGAACTTCGCCACCGCCATCCAGCAGCTCAACGGCCAGATCGGCACCATCGACAACCGTCAGCCAAAACCGGCCAAGGTCGATATCAAGGGCAAGGTCGATCGCTATGCACCGGTGACCATCAAAGGCTCGCTGAACCCCTTCGACCCGATGGCCGCCCTGGACATCGCCACCAGCTTCAAACGCGTCGAGCTGACCACCCTGACGCCATACTCGGGCAAGTTCGCCGGCTTTCGCATCCGTAAGGGCCGGCTGAACATCGACCTGCACTACGTGATCACCCAAGGCAAGCTCAAGGCCGAGAACAAGGTAGTGGTCGAGCAACTGCAGCTGGGTGAGAAGGTCGACAGCCCGGATGCGGTGGACCTGCCGATTCGCCTGGCAGTGGCCTTGCTCAAGGACACCGACGGCAAGATCTCCATCGAGCTACCGGTGACTGGCGACCTCAATGACCCGCAGTTCAGCGTCATGCCGATTGTCTGGCAGACCCTGCGCAACCTGGTGCTGCGCGCGGCCCAGGCGCCCTTCAAGTTCATCGGCGGGCTGGTCAGCGGCGGCGATTCCCAGGACCTGGGCAACGTCGCCTTTGCCGCTGGCTCCAGCGACCTGGGCCCGGATGCGCAAAGCGCCCTGGACAAGCTGGCGACAGCGCTCAAAGAGCGCCCTGCCTTGCGCCTGGAGATCGAAGGCACCAGCGCCCAGAGCAGCGACGGACCGTTGATTGCCCAGCAGCGCCTGGAGCGTGAGTACCAGAGTACCTACTACAAGATCCTCCAGCGCCGCGGCGACAAGGTGCCAGCCCAGGCCTCCGAGCTGAAAGTACCGGATGGCGACAAGCCGGCGATGCTTGAAGGCATCTACCGTACCCGCATGAAGAAACAGCCTCCAGCGGAGTGGGAACAACTCGATCGCGCACAGCGCACCACCCAGTTGCGCGATGCCGTGCTCAAGTCCTGGGGCGAAAGCGCCCTGCTGCTGCGCCAGTTGGGTCAGGCCCGGGCCAGCAGTATCAAGGACTACCTGGTAGATAAAGGCCAGCTGGCGGATGACCGGGTGTACTTCGTCGATGCCAGCCTGGGCCAGGCCGAGGCGGATGGCCGAGTGATCTCGCCGCTGCATCTGGACGCGGAATAACCACCTCTTCTTCCCCTCCTTTCCCCCAAAAAAGAAGCCCCGGCAACCAGTGCCGGGGCTTTGAGTGACCAAGTCCTTTTGGTCTTTCGCATGAACCTGTAAGGGTCAGCGAGTCGGGACAAACGCCTTAGTTGCTTTTCAGGCCATCAGCCGAGACGGCTTGAACGCCTTTGATTTTTTTGGCGATAGCGACCGCCATGTCTTTCTGCGAATCGGTCACGGCAACCTCGGAAGACAGGGAGACCACGCCTTTGTTGGTTTCGACCTTGATGTCGCTACCCGGAATGCCTTTCTCGGTCATCAGGTCAGCTTTTACCTTGGTGGTGATCCAGGTGTCGGAGGTCGCTTCTTTTGCTTTGGTAACTTCACCAGCAGCAACGGTCAGCGGAGCCTGGGAAGGCTGTTGGGCAAACGCCGCGTTAGCCAGGGTCAGGGTCAGGGCGGTGGCAGTAGCGGCAGCAATAGCGAACTTCTTCATACGAGACACTCCTGTTTTTCGAAAAGTCTGCGCCGTAAGTCCTGGCAGCAGGGGTATGAATACTATTGCAGGGCCTGTGCCAGCTTTTGTGAATAATTTTCTCCTTATAAAACAGTAGCTTATCTAATCAAGCAAAAAACTGGATCGTGCATTTTGCAAGCAGTGGCAAAATCCTGCATGCAAGATGCAAGTCCGCAAGACAATTTCTGCAGGCATAAAAAAAGGACCCCGAAAGGTCCTTTTTCTTAAGCGGCGATCTTAGACGCCCGATGCCTTGGCAGCGGCAACGTCCTTGATCGACAGCTTGATACGGCCGCGGTTGTCCACGTCCAGTACCAGTACTTCAACTTCCTGGCCTTCTTTAAGGATGTCGGTCACTTTCTCGACGCGAGCATCGCTCAGCATCGAGATGTGAACCAGACCGTCCTTGCCAGGCAGGATGTTGACGAAGGCACCGAAGTCGACGATGCGCTCAACCTTACCGACGTAGATCTTGCCGATCTCGGCCTCGGCAGTGATGCTCAGAACGCGCTGGCGAGCAGCTTCAGCGGCGTCTTTGGTCTCACCGAAGATCTTGATCGAACCGTCGTCTTCGATGTCGATCGAAGCCTTGGTTTCTTCGCAGATGGCACGGATGGTCGCGCCGCCTTTACCGATGACGTCACGGATCTTGTCGGTGTCGATCTTCATGGCGATCATGGTCGGAGCGTTTTCCGACAGTTCGCTACGGGACTGACCAATGATCTGGTTCATCTGGCCGAGGATGTTCAGGCGCGCTTCCAGGGCCTGGCCCAGGGCGATTTCCATGATCTCTTCGGTGATGCCGTTGATCTTGATGTCCATCTGCAGCGCGGTAACACCTTTGGCGGTACCGGCGACCTTGAAGTCCATGTCGCCCAGGTGGTCTTCGTCACCGAGGATGTCGGTCAGAATGGCGAATTTCTCGCCTTCTTTCACCAGGCCCATGGCGATACCGGCAACCGGCGCCTTCATCGGCACACCAGCGTCCATCAGTGCCAGGGATGCACCACAGACCGAAGCCATGGAGCTGGAACCGTTGGATTCGGTGATTTCCGAAACAACGCGGATGGTGTACGGGAACACGTCGGCAGCAGGCAGCATGGCCTGGACCGAACGGCGGGCCAGACGGCCGTGACCGATTTCGCGACGGCCAGCACCGCCCATGCGACCACACTCGCCGACCGAGAACGGCGGGAAGTTGTAGTGCAGCATGAAGGGGTCTTTCTTCTCGCCTTCGAGGGTATCCAGCAGCTGGGCGTCACGGGCAGTACCCAGGGTCGCAACGACCAGGGCCTGGGTTTCGCCACGGGTGAACAGCGCCGAACCGTGGGTCTTTGGCAGTACGCCGACTTCGATGTTCAGCGGACGTACGGTCTTGGTGTCGCGGCCGTCGATACGTGGCTTGCCGTTGACGATGTTTTCGCGAACGGTGCGGTATTCGATTTCGCCGAAGATTTCTTTGACTTCGGAAGCCGAAGGTTGGCCTTCTTCACCGGAGAACTTGGCGATCACTTGCTCGCGCAGTTCGCCCAGGCGAGCATAACGGTCAGCCTTGACGGTGATGGTGTAGGCGTCGGAAACCGCAGCACCGAATTCGCCACGGATGGCGCTCAGCAGAGGGGTGTTCTCGGCCTTGGCAGTCCAGTCCCAGGTCGGCTTGGCAGCTTCGGCGGCCAGCTCTTTGACAGCCTGGATCACAGCCTGGAATTCGTCGTGGGCGAACAGTACGGCGCCCAGCATCTGGTCTTCGGTCAGCTCTTTGGCTTCCGATTCAACCATCAGTACGGCGTCGGAGGTACCGGCAACGACCATGTCCAGGCTCGAGGCAGCCAGTTGCTCGTAGGTCGGGTTCAGCAGGTAGCCGGTGCTTTCGTGGAAAGCAACGCGGGCGGCGCCGATCGGGCCTTCGAACGGAATGCCGGAGATGGCCAGGGCAGCCGAGGTACCGATCATCGCAGCGATGTCCGGATCGGTCTTCTTGCTGGTGGAAACGACGGTGCAGACAACCTGCACTTCGTTCATGAAGCCTTCCGGGAACAGCGGACGGATCGGACGGTCGATCAGACGCGAGGTCAGGGTCTCTTTCTCGGAAGGACGGCCTTCACGCTTGAAGAAACCACCAGGGATCTTGCCGGCGGCGTAGGTCTTTTCCTGATAGTGAACGGACAGGGGGAAGAAGCCTTTGCCTGGATCGGCCTGTTTGGCACCGACCACGGTCACCAGTACGGTGACATCGTTGTCGACGGTGACCAATACGGCGCCGGACGCTTGACGAGCAATACGGCCCGTCTCGAGGGTAACGGTCGATTGACCGAACTGGAATTTCTTGATTACCGGGTTCACGGTTTCCTACCTTTTTCAGTGGCTCTGGGGGAACGGGTTCTTGCGAATTCTTGGGCAGAACAGGGAATCGGCCCTGTTGGCAGTCCAGATAAAACTAGAGGTTGGGAGCCTGCCCTGCCCTCGCGGTAAACCGCTCAGGCGAGACAGACAGCCAACCTCATAGATAGGCAAGGCGTGCTCACCGACACGGGGGCCAAAGGCTCCGTGCGGTGACTGCAGCACGCCGTGCACACCACTGGCCAGGCCGCTATTAGCGACGCAGACCCAGACGACCGATCAGGGCGCTGTAACGGGTGGTGTCCTTGCCTTTCAGGTAGTCCAGCAGCTTGCGACGCTGGTTAACCATGCGGATCAGACCACGACGGGAGTGGTGGTCTTTGCCGTTGGCCTTGAAGTGGCCTTGCAGCTTGTTGATGTTGGCGGTCAGCAGAGCAACCTGTACTTCCGGGCTACCGGTGTCACCGGCGGCTTGCTGGTATTCGCCAACGATCTTTGCTTTTTCTTCAACGCTGAGTGCCATCTGGCTTCTCCAAATCAAGGGAAACCGAACAAACGGCTTCCAATAGGCCAGGGACTGCTCCCTGTATTCATAAAGTGAGGCGTGACCGTGCCTATTAACAGCCATCCTCTTTACCACCAGTGCCAGGCCTGGGCCTGACACTGAAGGTTTCGATCATTCTGACCGAATCAAGCGACGCGGCGCGATGCGCCCGTCTTCGCTCACTTCACCGATGCCGATGAAGCGACCGTTGTGATCCTGTACCCGGACCATGCCGAACTTCGGCGCGTCGGGGGCTCTGACCGGCTGACCATTGAGCCAGTAGAACGCACTGTGCTCGGAGAACTGCAACAGTGGCCAGTCCAGCAGACCGCTGTCCGATGGCATCAGGAAACGATCGACCGCTTCGTTGCCACCTTCGGCGTGGACCGCTTCGAGTTCTTCGAGGGTCACGGTCTGGGCCAGCTCGAAAGGACCGGCGTGCGTACGACGCAGTTCAGCGACATAGGCTCCGCAACCGAGCACCTCGCCGATGTCCTCGACCAGGGTGCGGATGTAGGTGCCTTTGCTGCAGCCGACCGACAACCGGACACGGGTGCCTTCGCACTCGAGCAATTCCAAGCGGTTAATAGTAACAGAACGCGCCTCGCGCTCCACTACTTCACCTGCACGGGCAAGCTTGTACAGCGGCTGGCCGTCACGCTTGAGGGCCGAGTACATCGGCGGTATCTGACTGATTTGACCACGAAATTGTGGCAAAACCGCTTCGATATCGGCGCGACCAACGGTCACGTCACGGGTTTTCAGCACTTCACCTTCGGCATCGCCCGTGGTGGTGGTCTGACCCAGTTGCATGACCGTCTCGTAGCCCTTGTCGGAATCGAGCAGGTATTGCGAGAACTTGGTCGCCTCACCGAAGCACAGCGGCAGCACGCCGCTGGCCAGTGGATCGAGGCTGCCGGTGTGCCCGGCCTTTTCGGCATTGAGCAGCCAGCGGACCTTCTGCAGGGCAGCGTTGGAGGTGAACCCCAACGGCTTGTCGAGCAGGATGATGCCGCTGACGTTACGACGGATACGCTTGACCTGAGCCACCGCTTACTCCTTGGTGTCCAGGGGCGTGTCGGCAGCCTGGTGCAGCTTGTCTTCGGCGACGGCGCGCTCGATCAGGGCCGACAGGTGGGCACCGCGACTGATGCTTTCGTCATAGTGGAAATGCAGTTGCGGCACGCTACGCAGTTGCATTTCCTTGCCCAGGTGCACGCGCAGGAAACTGGCCGCGCCGTTGAGCACCTTGAGGGTCTGCTTGATGTCTTCCGCGCCTTCCTGGCCCATGGAGGTGATGAACACCTTGGCATGGCCGACATCGCGGCTGACATCCACAGCGGTAATGGTGACCACGCCGACGCGCGGGTCCTTGACTTCACGACGGATCAACTGGGCCAGCTCGCGCTGGATCTGATCGCCGATGCGTTGGGTACGGCTATATTCTTTTGCCATTTTTGCTACCTGTAACTAAAGCGGCAAACGCCCGGCCAGGCTAGAGCCGGACCGGGCGTTGCGTTCAGAGCCGCCAAGCGGCGCCCTGGTGCGGGCGATTGGCGGTTCCCATGCTCGCGGCTTAGAGCGTACGAGCCACTTGGACTTTCTCGAAGACTTCGATCTTGTCGCCGACCTTGACGTCGTTGTAGCTCTTGACGCCGATACCGCATTCCATGCCGGCACGTACTTCAGACGCATCGTCCTTGAAGCGACGCAGCGATTCCAGCTCGCCTTCGAAGATCACCACGTCCTCGCGCAGTACGCGGATCGGACGGTTGCGGTAGACCACACCCTCGACGACCATGCAGCCGGCGATGGCGCCGAACTTCGGCGAACGGAACACGTCACGCACTTCGGCGATACCCAGGATGTTCTCGCGAACATCGCTGCCGAGCATGCCGGTCAGGGCTTTCTTGACGTCTTCAATGATGTCGTAAATCACGTTGTAGTAACGCATATCCAGACCTTCCTGCTCGACGATCTTGCGCGCGCCGGCATCGGCACGCACGTTGAAGCCGAACAGTACTGCATTGGACGCCAGGGCCAGGTTGGCATCGCTCTCGGTGATACCACCGACACCGCCGCCAATCACGCGAACCTGTACTTCGTCGTTGCCCAGGCCGCTCAGGGAGCCCTGCAGGGCCTCGAGAGAACCACGAACATCGGACTTGAGCACGATGTTGAGGGTCTTCTTCTCTTCCTGGCCCATGTTCTCGAAGATGTTCTCGAGTTTGCCAGCGTGAGCGCGAGCCAGTTTGACCTCGCGGAACTTGCCTTGACGGAACAGGGCAACTTCACGGGCTTTCTTCTCGTCAGCCACTACCGACAGCTCGTCACCGGCGTCCGGAGTGCCATCCAGGCCGAGGATCTCGACCGGGATCGACGGGCCGGCTTCCTTAACAGGCTTGCCGTTCTCGTCGAGCATTGCCCGTACGCGACCGTAGTTGGAACCGCACAGGACCATGTCGCCTTGACGCAGGGTACCGTCCTGAACCAGTACGGTAGCCACCGGGCCACGGCCCTTGTCCAGACGCGATTCAACTACCACACCACGACCCGGGGCCGATGGAGTGGCCTTGAGTTCGAGGATCTCGGCTTGCAGCAGGACCGCTTCGAGCAGTTCGTCGACACCGGTACCCATCTTCGCCGACACCTTGACGAACGGGGTATCTCCACCCCAGTCCTCGGAAGTGACGCCTTCGACGGCCAGTTCGTTACGGATACGATCGAGGTCGGCACCTGGCTTGTCGATCTTGTTCACCGCAACCACCAGCGGAACACCGGCAGCCTTGGCGTGCTGGACCGCTTCGCGGGTTTGCGGCATCACGCCGTCGTCCGCCGCAACCACCAGGATCACGATGTCGGTTGCCTTGGCACCACGGGCACGCATGGCGGTAAACGCGGCGTGGCCAGGGGTGTCGAGGAAAGTGACCATGCCGCGGTCGGTTTCCACGTGGTACGCACCGATGTGCTGGGTAATACCACCGGCTTCGCCAGCAGCAACCTTGGCACGACGGATGTAGTCGAGCAGCGAGGTCTTACCGTGGTCAACGTGGCCCATTACGGTCACGACTGGTGCACGGGAGAAGGTCTCGCCTTCGAACTTCAACGACTCGGCCAGGGAATCTTCCAGGGCGGTGTCGCTGACCAGGGTGACCTTGTGGCCCAGCTCTTCGGCGATCAGCTGAGCTGTCTCCTGGTCGAGCACCTGGTTGATGGTCACCGGAGTGCCCAGTTTGAACATGAACTTGACCACTTCAGCGCCCTTGACGGACATCTGGTTGGCCAGGTCGGAAACCGTGATGGTCTCGCCGATCTGCACGTCGCGGATAACCGGACCGGTCGGGTTCTGGAAACCGTGGGCGTTGCGCTTCTTCGGCTTGCCCTTGCCACGGCCACCACGACGGAAGCCATCGCTTTCTTCGTCGGTGGTACGCGGAGCGGCACGCGGGGTAGGCGCCTTTTCCTTTTCCTTGACCTTGACCGAAACACGCGGCGCTTCGTTACGGCGCTCGCCGCCACGGCGCTCGTCGTCACGCGACTTGTCGCTGCGACGCACGTCGTCTTTCTTGCGCTCGGCAACCGGTGCCGGAGCATCGGCGGCTGCGGCTTCGATTACAGGCGCTGGAGCCGGCGCAGCGGCAGCAGCCGGTGCGGCGTTGGCAGCGGCTGGCTGGCGACGGGACTCTTCCTCGGCACGCTGACGTGCTTCGGCATCGGCCTTTTCGCGGGCAGCGTTTTCCGCTGCACGGCGCTCTTCCAGCTCGCGCTTCTGCTCGGCCTGGATTTCTTCCGGGCTGCGCTGAACGAATACTTTCTTCTTGCGTACTTCTACGCTGATGCTCTTGCTACCGGCGACACGCAGGGTGCTGGTGGTTTTGCGCTGCAAGGTGATCTTGCGCGGCTCTTCCACTTTTGCCTTGTGGCTGCTCTTCAAATGAGCCAGCAATGCCTGCTTCTCATTGTCGGTCACTACCTGACCGGCGTCGGTGTGCGGCAGACCTGCCTCACGCATCTGCTGCAGCAGGCGCTCTACCGGTGCAGCGACCTCTTGGGCCAATTCTTTCACCGTGACTTGCGTCATGCACTTCTCTCCTCAGGCCGCGCCTAATTACTCGAACCAGTGGGCTCGGGCGGCCATGATCAACTTGCCGGCACGCTCTTGGTCGATGCCGTCGATGTCGAGCAGGTCATCAATCGACTGCTCGGCCAGGTCTTCGCGGGTAACTACGCCGCGCACCGCCAGTTCCATCGCCAAATCCTTGTCCATACCCTCAAGCGAGAGCAGGTCTTCGGCCGGATGGGCGTCTGCCAGCTTTTCCTCAGTAGCGATGGCTTTGGTCAACAGGCGATCCTTGGCGCGAGCACGAAGCTCGTTGACGATGTCTTCGTCAAAGCCGTCGATGTTGAGCATTTCTTCCAGCGGTACGTAGGCAATCTCTTCCAGGCTGGTGAAGCCTTCATCGACCAGCACCTGTGCCAGCTCTTCGTCGACTTCCAGCTCGTCGATGAAGTTGCGCAGGATGTCACCGGTTTCAGCTTGCTGCTTGGCCTGGATGTCCGATTCGGTCATCACGTTCAGGGTCCAGCCGGTCAACTGACTGGCCAGGCGCACGTTCTGGCCACCACGGCCAATCGCCTGGGCCAGGTTGTCGGCACCCACGGCGATGTCCATGGCGTGGGCGTCTTCATCGACGATGATCGCCGCGACTTCAGCCGGCGACATGGCGTTGATGACGAACTGTGCAGGGTTGTCGTCCCAGAGGACGATGTCCACACGCTCGCCACCCAGTTCACCGGACACCGCCTGGACACGCGAACCGCGCATGCCGATACAGGCACCTTGCGGGTCGATGCGTTTGTCCTTGGAGCGCACGGCGATCTTGGCGCGCGAACCCGGATCACGGGACGCGGCCATGACTTCGATCAGGCCCTCGGCGATTTCCGGCACTTCGATGCGGAACAGTTCGATCAGCATCTGTGGCGCGGTACGCGACAGGATCAACTGCGGGCCGCGGTTCTCGGTGCGGATTTCCTTGAGCAGTGCACGCAGGCGCACACCGACACGGAAAGTCTCGCGGGAGATGATGTCTTCACGGGCCAGCAACGCTTCGGCGTTGTTGCCCAGGTCAACGATGACGTTGTCACGGGTGACCTTCTTGACGGTGCCGGAGATGATCTCGCCCAGACGCTCGCGGTAGGCATCTACCACTTGAGCGCGCTCGGCTTCACGGACCTTCTGGACGATGACTTGCTTGGCGGTCTGGGCGGCAATGCGGCCGAACTCGATCGACTCGATCTTCTCTTCGATCACGTCACCGACCTTGGCTTCAGGATGGGTGTCCTGAATCTTCGCTGGCCACACTTCGATCGCCGGATCGTCCAGATCCTTTTCTTCGACGACAGTCCAGCGACGGAAGGTTTCGTAGCTACCGGTGTGGCGGTTGATTTCCACACGCAGGTCGACTTCGTCGTCAAAACGTTTTTTGGTTGCAGTGGCCAGGGCCACTTCCAGCGCTTCAAAAATTACGCCGGCCGGTACGCCCTTTTCGTTGGATACCGACTCAACAACCAGCAGTACTTCTTTGCTCATCGTACGCCTCGCCTTTCGCAAGCCATTGGATCCGCGCGGTCCGCGGGATCCGGCACGTCTCAGTCAAAACTGGGAATAATGTTGGCCTTGTCGATCGAGTCGATCGGCAACAGGAATTCGTTGTTATCCACCTGGACCACAACATCCTGCTCCTCCACGCCACGGAGAAGGCCCTGAAAGTTACGACGACCTTCAAAGGGCGTACGCAGCTTGATCTTCACTTGTTCACCGGCATGCGAAGCGAACTGTTCCAAGGTGAACAGTGGGCGTTCCATGCCAGGAGAGGACACTTCAAGGGTGTACTCGGAACTGATCGGATCTTCGACATCGAGAACACCGCTGATTTGACGACTGACAATCGCGCAGTCATCAACCAGGATTCCATCCTCTTTATCGATATAGATACGCAGTACCGAATGTTTGCCTTGAGAGATGAATTCGATCCCCCAGCATTGATAGCCAAGAGCCTCGACCACCGGGGCCAACAAGGCCTGCAACTGTTCTAGCTTGCTCGACACCTGAACCCCCTCGTGCATGCTATGCAAATAAAAAATGGGCAAAGCGCCCATCCCTGATACGCCGTTGAATACCGGCGTTATGACTGTTCAGCCAAGAAAAAGCCCCTGCAAAAGGGGCTCCGCTGAAACTGGTTGCGGGGGCTGGATTTGAACCAACGACCTTCGGGTTATGAGCCCGACGAGCTACCAGACTGCTCCACCCCGCGACAAAGCTGGGGCGAAAGTATACGACCGAACCCCGACAGGGTCAATCTAACCTCCACCTACAAGAAAGCCCGCTGTAGCGGGCTGTCTTGTTTCAATTGGTACCGAGAAGGGGACTCGAACCCCTACACCCTATGGGCACAACCACCTCAAGGTTGCGTGTCTACCAATTCCACCACCTCGGCAATACTACTTTGAAACCCGTTACTTCTGCTCTTGAGCGGGAGGAACATCGCCAGTGTTAGTGGCTTCGTTCTTCTGCTCCTGGAGCACCGGTACATCATCTGTTGCCGGCTTTTGCTGCTTCACTTCCAAGACCGCTGGATCTGGCAACCCTACTTGAGTCAGCTCGTGAGCTTTCTCCTTAGCAAAGTATCCTAACCCAAGAGCAGTTAAGAAGAAAGAGGCAGCTAGTATAGCAGTAAACTTACTCAGAAAGGTAGCAGAACCTTGGCTTCCGAACACAGTATTTGAAGCACCTGCGCCGAAAGATGCACCCGCTTCCGCACCTTTACCCTGTTGCAGCAACACCAGCACTACCAAACCCAGCGCGCCCAACAGATGCAAAACAACGATCACTGTTTCCAGCATTTTTCAGTTTCCTGCGGCGCGACAAATTGCACCGAATTCGTCTGCGTTCAGGGAAGCCCCACCAATCAGGCCCCCATCGATATCCGGCATGCCGAACAGTTCAGCCGCATTGGCCGCCTTCACGCTGCCGCCGTATAGAAGCCGCACATTCGCCGCGACTTCCGGGTTCTTTGCCGCCAGCTGCTCGCGAATGGCTTTATGCACATCCTGAGCCTGCTGTGGCGAGGCCGTCAGCCCTGTACCGATGGCCCATACAGGCTCATAGGCAATCACCGCACTGGCGAAGACTTCGACACCGAACGCTTCGATGACGCTGTCCAGCTGACGCCCGACAATCTCAAGCGTTTTACCCGCTTCGCGCTCTTCGAGGGTTTCCCCTACACAGAGCACCGGCTTCAAACCGCAAGCCTGTGCCGCAGCGAACTTGCGATTGAGGACTTCGTCGTTCTCGCCAATGATCTGGCGGCGTTCGGAGTGCCCAATCAGTACCAGCTCGCAACCTGCCTCGGCCAGTTGACTCGGTGCAATCTCACCGGTCAGTGCGCCTTGCTCAGGCTGTACCGCAGAATTCTGAGCGCCGACGGCGATCGCCTTGCCTTGTACGCCATCAATTACCTGATTGATGTACAGGGCGGGGGGAAACACCGCGACCTCGACACCGCTCGGCAGGGCGAGATTACTCAAGCCCTTGATCAGCTCAGCGACGCTGGCGCGGGTACCGTGCATCTTCCAGTTACCAGCTACCATAGGGCGACGCATGCTGTACCTCGTCGGTCAAAGAGGGCGCAGATGTTACCCAACCCGATCACCTCTGGCAAGCCTATTTCAAACGCAAACTTCACTTACCAGTTTTGCCAGGGCTTCGGCGTGGCCGCGCACCTGACTTTCGTCCTCGCCTTCGACCATTACCCGCACCAGAGGCTCTGTCCCGGACTTGCGCAGCAGCACACGGCCACGACCGGCCAGGGCCTCGGTAACCTTGGCACTGGCTTCCTGAACGGCCGGATGCTCAAGCGGGTCGACCTTGCTCGCGCCGAAGCGCACATTGATCAGTACCTGCGGGCATTTGCGCAGGGCCTGGCGAGCCTGGGCGAGGGTTTCCTCACGGCGCTTGAGGGCCATCAGCACCTGCAGCGCGGCGATGATCGCATCACCGGTGGTGGTGTGGTTGCAGCACACCACGTGCCCGGAGTTCTCGCCACCGATCACCCAATCGCGCTCCAGCAGCTCAGCCATCACGTAGCGGTCACCGACCTTGGCGCGCACGAACGGGATATCCAGGTCCTTCAGGGCCAGTTCCAGGCCCAGATTACTCATCAGGGTACCCACCACCCCGCCCTGCAGCTTGCCGCGCTCGTGCAGGTCACGGGCGATGATGAACAGCAGTTCGTCACCATCGACGATGGTGCCCGTGTGGTCCACCATCAGCACCCGATCGCCGTCGCCATCGAAGGCAATACCCAGATCGGCATGACCAACCAGCACCGCCGCCTGCAGCGACTCGATATGGGTCGAGCCGCAGTTCTCGTTGATGTTCAGGCCGTCAGGCTGCGCCGATAGCACGGTGACATCAGCACCCAGCTCGCGGAACACGCTGGGCGCAACCTTGTAGGTAGCGCCGTGGGCGCAGTCGACCACCAGCTTGAGGCCGGCGAAATCGGTGCTGCTCGGCACGCTGCTCTTGCAGAACTCGATGTAGCGACCGGCCGCATCGTTGATGCGCGAGACCTTGCCCAGCTTGCTCGATTCGACCACGGTCATCGGCTGGTCGAGCAACTCTTCAATCATCAGCTCGACTTCATCCGGCAGCTTGGTGCCTTGGCCGGAGAAGAACTTGATGCCGTTGTCGTCATGGGGGTTGTGCGAGGCACTGATGACGATGCCCGCTTCGGCATGGAAGGTACGGGTCAGGTAGGCGATGGCCGGGGTCGGCATCGGCCCCAGCAGCATCACATCGGCGCCGGCGGCGGAAAGGCCTGCTTCCAGAGCCGACTCGAACATGTAGCCGGAAATGCGCGTGTCTTTACCCACCAACACCCGGCAGGCACCCTGCTTGCGAAAGGCCATGCCAGCCGCCCAGCCGAGCTTGAGCATGAAGTCAGGGGTGATGGGGTATTCGCCGACACGGCCACGAATACCGTCGGTACCAAAATATTTTCTGCTCATAGATGCTCCATCACTCTTATTCGGCGGCTTGCACCGCAGCAATCATCCGCACTACATCGGCGGTTTCGGCGACATCGTGAACGCGCAGTATGCTCGCGCCCTTGGTCATCGCCAGCGCAGCCAGGGCCAGGCTGCCATAGAGCCGCTCACCGACCGGACGGCCCAGGGCCAGACCGATCATGCTCTTGCGTGAAACGCCCACCAGCAACGGACGCCCCAAGCGGTAGAGCGCGTCCATGTGCTTGAACAGGCTGAGGTTGTGCCCGAGGGTCTTGGCAAAGCCGAAACCCGGATCAAGGATGATCCGTTCGGCCTCGATGCCCACGGCCGCACACGCAGCCATTCGCTCTTCAAGATAGCTCGCCACCTCGGCGGTGACATCCTGGTATTGAGGATCGTCCTGCATGTCGCCGGGCTCACCGCGCATGTGCATCAGGCACACCGGCAAACCAGTGGCTGCCGCAGCATCCAGGGCGCCATCACGACTGAGCGAGCGCACATCGTTGATCAACCCGGCACCAAGCCTGGCCGACTCGCGGATTACGGCTGGCGTCGAGGTATCGACCGAGATGATCACATCGAGTTCGCGATTGATCGCTTCGACGATAGGCGCGACACGCTCCAGCTCTTCCAGTGCCGACACCGCGCGAGCGCCTGGGCGAGTGGACTCGCCACCGACATCGACCAGGGTTGCGCCGGCAGCCACCATCGCCTCGGCGTGGCGCAAGGCCGCATCGCGCTGGGTGAAGCGACCGCCATCGGAGAAGGAATCGGGGGTGATATTGAGGATACCCATGACATGGGTACGGGACAAATCAAGAACCCGGTTGCCGCAAGGCAACCGGGTCGGGTACTGCTGTGAGGTCATATATGCCCTTAGACTTGCGCCGCTGGACCGCCGATCGGCGACTCTGGGCGTGGAGCCGAGGCGTCCGGAGTGCCTGACCCACCTTCCCAGTCACGCGGCTCGCGTGGCTCGCGACCGGCCATGATGTCGTCGATCTGATCGGCATCGATGGTCTCGTACTTCATCAGCGCGTCGGCCATGGCGTCGAGCTTGTCGCGGTTCTCGGTGAGGATCTGCTTGGCCGTGGCATAGCACTGGTCAATGATGCTGCGCACTTCGGAGTCGATCAGCTTGGCGGTTTCACCGGAGACGCTGGCGTGCTGGGAACCAGCGCTGCGACCAAGGAACACCTCGCCCTCTTCTTCGGCATACATCAAAGGACCCAGTTTTTCCGACAGCCCCCACTTGGTGACCATGTTGCGGGCAATCTGGCTGGCCCGCATGATGTCGTTGGAGGCACCGGTGGTGACGCCATCGAAGCCCAGGGTCATTTCTTCGGCGATGCGGCCGCCGTACAGCGAGCAGATCTGGCTGATCAGCGCGCGCTTGGACAGGCTGTAACGGTCTTCCTCAGGCAGGAACATGGTTACACCCAATGCCCGGCCGCGAGGGATGATCGACACTTTGTAGACCGGATCGTGCTCGGGCACGACGCGACCGACAATGGCATGGCCAGCTTCGTGATAAGCAGTGTTCTGCTTCTCTTTCTCGGACATGACCATGGTCTTGCGCTCGGCGCCCATCATGATCTTGTCTTTGGCCAGCTCGAACTCTTTCATCTCGACCACGCGCTTGCCGCCACGGGCAGCGAACAACGAGGCTTCGTTGACCAGGTTGGCAAGGTCGGCACCGGAGAAGCCCGGGGTACCACGGGCAATAACGGCTGGATTGACGTTGTCGCCAATCGGCACCTTGCGCATGTGCACCTTGAGGATCTGCTCACGACCGCGGATATCCGGCAGGCCAACGACAACCTGGCGGTCGAAACGGCCTGGACGCAGCAGCGCCGGGTCGAGTACGTCCGGACGGTTGGTCGCGGCGATGACGATGATGCCGTCGTTCATTTCGAAGCCGTCCATCTCTACCAGCAACTGGTTGAGGGTCTGCTCGCGCTCGTCGTGACCGCCACCCATGCCGGCGCCACGATGGCGACCGACGGCGTCGATTTCGTCGATGAAGATGATGCACGGTGCGTGCTTCTTGGCCTGCTCGAACATGTCGCGAACACGGCTGGCACCGACACCGACGAACATCTCGACGAAGTCGGAACCGGAAATGGTGAAGAACGGCACCTTGGCTTCGCCGGCAATGGCCTTGGCCAGCAGGGTTTTACCGGTACCTGGCGGGCCGACCATCAGCACGCCGCGCGGAATACGACCGCCCAGGCGCTGGAATTTACCCGGATCGCGCAGGAACTCAACCAGCTCGCCGACTTCTTCTTTAGCTTCGTCGCAACCGGCAACGTCGGCCAGGGTAGTTTTTACCTGGTCTTCGGAGAGCAGGCGCGCCTTGCTCTTGCCGAAGCTCATCGGCCCGCCCTTGCCACCGGCGCCGCCCTGCATCTGGCGCATGAAGAACATGAATACGGCAATGATGACCAGGATCGGGAAGCTGGCGACCAGCAGTTGGGTCCAGATGCTCTGTTGCTCTGGCTGCTTGCCTTCAACCACGACGTGGTTGTCGACCAGATCACCGATCAGGCCGTTGTCCTGAATGGCCGGACGGATAGTCTTGAAGCTGTCGCCATCGGTGCGTTTACCGGTAATGACGTAGCCGTCGACCGCAACGCGCTCGACCTTGCCATCCTTGACCTGCTGAATGAAGTCGGAATAGTTGAGGGTCTGCGGCTCATTCGGGCTGGAGAAGTTGTTCATCACCGTCACCAGGACAGCCGCGATGATCAACCACAGGATCAAGTTCTTTGCCATATCGTTCAATTAGCTACCCTCTGAAGCCGGCTGACGGCGCAGCCGTGCCTCGCATGATATTCACCGGCTTAACTTACTACATAACCTACACATCTGCAGGCGCCGTCTGTAACCCTTTGTGAAACCTAGACTACACGAAGTACATCCAGGTCAGGCAGGAGAGCCGATTGGAAAAAACTATCGGATACCCTGGAAGCCGCCGGCCTGACGCCCCTACTCGCCGCGATACCCCCGCGCCAGCAAGTACTGCTCGCGGGAGCGGTCCCGCGAAGAATCAGGCTTGAGCATCTGGACCTTGTCGAATTTCTGACGAGCGTCCTTGAGGTATACGTCAAACCCTTCGCCCTGGAAAATCTTGATCAAAAAATCGCCACCCGGCTTGAGTACCCGGGTCGCCAGATCAAGGGCCAGCTCACAGAGAAACATGGCCTTGGGAATATCCACGGCAGGCGTACCACTCATATTGGGGGCCATATCGGAAATCACAAGGTCTACGTGTGAATTACCCACTGCTTCGAGAATCTGCGCCAGCACTTCGTCCTGGGTAAAGTCGCCCTGGATGAAGGTAACGTCGGGAATGCTGTCCATTTCGAGGATATCGGAGGCGATCAAACGGCCCTGACCGCCGATCAGACGACTGGTCACCTGCGACCAGCCACCGGGCGCCGCGCCGAGGTCGACGACACTCATGCCGGGGCGGATAATCCGGTACTTTTCCTGGATTTCCAGCAATTTATAGCTCGCACGCGAGCGATAACCATCCTTTTGCGCTTTTTTAACGTAAGGATCGTTGAAGTGTTCTTTCAGCCAGCCAAGGCTTGTCTTGGAACGCGCCATTGGGCACCTCGATGATAAGGGTCGTGATTAACTGGGCGGATCCACGGGCCCTCGGGTAAAATGGCCGCCATTTTTACAGAATCAGACAAAGGGTCAGATTATGCCGCTCAATAACGAGCAGAAGAAACAGTACAAATCCATTGGCCACGATCTGAAACCAGTTCTGATTGTGGCAGGCAATGGGCTGACTGAAGGGGTTATCGCCGAACTCGAACGCGCCCTGGCCGATCACGAGCTGATCAAGGTCGAAATTCGCTCCGAAGACCGCGAAGAACGTGCCGCCGCAATCGCCGCGCTGTGCAAGGCCGGCCGCGCCGAACTGGTACAGACCATCGGCAAGAAGGCGCTGATCTATCGCCGCAATCCACAGCCGAACAAACAGCTGTCGAACATCCACCGTTACAAGTGATGTTCGCCGCGGTCAGTGGCGCGCCTTGCGCGCCCTGCCCGGCACGGGTTGCATGACCAGCAGCAGGCCGGTCAGGCCCAGCACCAGGTAGCAGAACAGCTGCCAGCGCAACTCCTCCGGCATGCCCACGCGCAAGGCGAAATACACCACGCACGCCAGCATCGCCATCGACAGCAATTGCCCCCGCATATCCCGCCACAGACTGGCCAGGCCCTGAGCCTGCATCAGCACCAATGCCTGCACGCCTGCGCAAAACGCCGCAAACGCGACCAGCAACGATGCCATCAGGCTGCCGATATCCTCGATCAGCAGCGGCGCCAGGCCAATCTTGCCCAACGCCGGCAGCAAACCGAAATGCAACATCCACAGGCCGCCAACCCAGAACACCTGGGTCAGTTGCCAGATCACCGCGGCCGCGGCAAAGCCGCGGCGTCGGTCAGATGTGTTTGACTTCGACAATCTCGTACTCGACCGTACCGCTTGGCGTCTTGATCACCACGGTATCGCCCTCTTCCTTGCCGATGATGGCGCGAGCGATCGGCGCACCGACCGAGAGCTTGCCGTTCTTGACGTCCGCCTCGTCCTCACCAACGATCTGGTAGGTCACCTCTTCGTCGGTTTCGGTGTTGGCCAACACTACGGTGGTGCCGAAAATCACTTTGCCGGTATGGGCAATGGTGGTGACGTCGATCACCACCGAGTTCTGCAGACGGCCTTCGATATCGCGGATACGCGCCTCGACCATACCCTGCTCTTCACGGGCAGCGTGGTACTCGGCGTTTTCCTTGAGGTCGCCCAGCTCACGGGCCTCACCGATGGCCTGGCTCAGGCGCGGACGCTCGGTCTTGCTCAGGAACAGGTGCTCTTCCTCCAGGGCGCGAGCGCCCTGGACGGTCATCGGGTACTTGGTAATGCTCATGCTTTGAGTCCTGCATGCAGATCCTGCAAGCGGCGAACGGTCTTTTCCGGACCAAACTTCAGCGCTTCGCAGATGGCTTCACCGGCCGCAATGGTGGTGGTGCAGTAGATCTTGTGCTGCAACGCATTGCGACGAATCGAGTAGGAGTCGGCGATCGACTGACGACCTTCGGTGGTGTTGATGATCAGCGACACTTCGTCGTTCTTGATCATGTCGACCACGTGCGGACGACCTTCGGTCACCTTGTTCACGCGACGCACTTTCAGGCCAGCCGCTTCGATGACCTTGGCGGTACCGACGGTGGCAACCACTTCGAAGCCCAGGGCGATCAGGTCGCGGGCAACGCCGGCCACTTGTGGCTTGTCGTCGTCACGCACGCTGATGAACGCGGTACCGCCAGTCGGCAGCACTTCGCTGGCACCCATCTGGGCCTTGGCGAAGGCTTCACCGAAGCTGTCGCCGACACCCATGACTTCACCGGTGGATTTCATCTCAGGGCCGAGGATCGGGTCAACACCCGGGAACTTGGCGAACGGGAACACCGCTTCCTTGACGCTGTAGAAGTTAGGAATGATTTCCTTGGTGAAGCCGATTTCCTTCAGCGATTTACCAGCCATGACGCGCGCGGCAATCATCGCCAGCGAGGTGCCGATGCACTTGGAGACGAACGGTACGGTACGCGAGGCGCGCGGGTTGACTTCGATCACGTAGATCTTGTCGCCCTGCAGGGCCAGCTGCACGTTCATCAGGCCGACAACGCCCAGCTCCAGGGCCATTTTCTTGACCTGTTCGCGGACTTCGTCCTGCACATGGGCCGGCAGCGAGTACGGTGGCAGCGAGCACGCCGAGTCACCGGAGTGAACGCCGGCTTGTTCGATGTGCTGCATGATCGCGCCGATCACCACATCGGTGCCGTCGCAGACCGCATCCACGTCCATCTCGATCGCGCAGTTGAGGAAGTGGTCGAGCAGCACCGGGCTGTCGTTGGACACTTGCACCGCTTCACGCAGGTAGCGCTTGAGCTCGTCCAGCTCGTAGACGATCTCCATGGCGCGGCCGCCCAGTACGTAGGACGGGCGCACCACCAGCGGGTAACCGATCACGCCGGCAGCACGAATCGCTTCGTCTTCGCTGCGCACGGTGGCGTTTGGCGGCTGCAGCAGGTTCAGGCGCTGAACCATCTGCTGGAAACGCTCGCGGTCTTCGGCGCGGTCGATGGCGTCCGGGCTGGTACCGATGATCGGTACGCCGGCTTCTTCCAGGGCGCGGGCCAGTTTCAGCGGGGTCTGGCCGCCGTAATGGACGATCACGCCTTTGGGCTTCTCGACGCGAACCACTTCCAGCACGTCTTCCAGGGTCAGCGGCTCGAAGTACAGGCGGTCGGAAGTGTCGTAGTCGGTGGAGACGGTTTCCGGGTTGCAGTTGACCATGATGGTCTCGTAACCGTCTTCACGCAGGGCCAGTGCTGCGTGCACGCAGCAGTAGTCGAACTCGATACCCTGGCCGATACGGTTAGGACCGCCACCGAGGATCATGATCTTGTCACGGGTCGACGGCTTGGCCTCGCACTCTTCCTCATAGGTCGAGTACAGGTAGGCGGTGTCGGTGGCGAACTCGGCGGCGCAGGTGTCGACGCGCTTGTAGACCGGGAACACTTCCAGCTTGTGGCGGTGACGACGCAGGTTCTTGTCGGTGATACCCAGCAGCTTGGCCAGACGCTGGTCAGAGAAGCCCTTGCGCTTCAGACGCAGCATCAGGTCCTTGTCGATCGCCGACAGGGCCAGGGTCTTGACCTTCTCTTCTTCCTTGATCAGGTCTTCCATCTGCACCAGGAACCAGTGATCGATACCGGTCAGGGCGAAGATTTCGTCGCAGGTCATGCCCGAACGCATGGCGTCGGCGACGTACCAGATGCGCTCGGCGCCCGGCACGGTCAGCTCGCGCTTGAGGATGCTGGCAGCGTCAGGGCTGGCCAGGTCGACTTTCGGGTCCAGGCCGCAAACGCCAACTTCCAGGCCGCGCAGGGCTTTCTGCAGCGATTCCTGGAAGGTCCGGCCGATGGCCATGACTTCACCCACGGATTTCATCTGGGTGGTCAGGCGGGCGTCGGCTTTCGGGAATTTCTCGAAGGCGAAACGCGGCAGCTTGGTGACGACGTAGTCGATCGACGGCTCGAAGGACGCCGGGGTACGGCCGCCGGTGATGTCGTTCTGCAGCTCGTCGAGGGTGTAACCGACGGCCAGCTTGGCGGCGATCTTGGCGATCGGGAAGCCGGTGGCTTTCGAGGCCAGCGCCGAGGAACGGGAAACCCGCGGGTTCATCTCGATCACGACCATGCGGCCGGTGTCCGGGCAGATACCGAACTGCACGTTGGAACCGCCGGTCTCGACACCGATTTCACGCAGCACCGCCAGCGAGGCGTTGCGCATGATCTGGTATTCCTTGTCGGTCAGGGTCTGTGCTGGCGCCACGGTGATCGAGTCACCGGTGTGCACGCCCATCGGGTCGAAGTTCTCGATCGAGCAGACGATGATGCAGTTGTCCTTTTTGTCGCGGACCACTTCCATCTCGTACTCTTTCCAGCCGATCAGCGATTCGTCGATCAGCAGCTCTTTGGTTGGCGACAGGTCCAGACCACGGGCGCAGATTTCTTCGAATTCTTCACGGTTGTAGGCGATGCCGCCACCGGTGCCACCCATGGTGAAGGACGGACGGATGATGCACGGGAAGCCGAGCTTCTCGAGCACCGCGTTGGCCTCTTCCATGCTGTGGGCGATGCCGGAGCGCGGGCACTCAAGGCCAATGGCCTTCATGGCGGTGTCGAAGCGCGAACGGTCTTCAGCCTTGTCGATGGTATCGGCGTTGGCGCCGATCATCTCTACGCCGAACTTTTCCAGAACGCCTTCGCGCTCCAGGTCCAGGGCGCAGTTCAGGGCAGTCTGGCCACCCATGGTCGGCAGCAGCGCGTCAGGACGCTCCTTCTCGATGATCTTGGCAACGGTCTGCCACTTGATCGGCTCGATGTAGGTGGCGTCGGCCATGGCCGGGTCGGTCATGATGGTGGCCGGGTTGGAGTTCACCAGGATGACGCGGTAGCCCTCTTCGCGCAGGGCTTTACAGGCCTGGGCGCCGGAGTAGTCGAATTCGCAGGCCTGGCCGATCACGATCGGGCCAGCGCCGAGAATCAGGATGCTTTTGATGTCTGTACGTTTTGGCATGGGTTGTCACTCAATTCCGCAGGTCAGTCGGCAAGCCGCATTGAACAATCTTGGGGGCGGCACCTGAACGCGGCTTGCACCGGTCCAGGGCCTTCTCGCCAGATGCTCAGCGGCGCTTGGCCATGGCATCGATGAAACGGTCGAACAGTGGCGCGACGTCGGTCGGGCCCGGGCTGGCTTCAGGGTGGCCCTGGAAGCTGAACGCGCTCTTGTCGGTGCGCTCGATACCCTGCAGGGTACCGTCGAACAGCGACTTGTGGATGGCGCGCACGTTGCCCGGCAGGGTCGCTTCGTCAACCGCAAAGCCGTGGTTCTGGCTGGTGATCATGACCACGCCGGTGTCCAGGTCCTGGACCGGGTGGTTGGCGCCGTGGTGACCATGACCCATTTTCACGGTCTTGGCACCGGAGGCCAGGGCCAGCAACTGGTGGCCCAGGCAGATGCCGAATACCGGGATCTCGGTTTCGAGGATGTCCTTGATCGCCTGGATCGCGTAGTCGCAAGGCTCCGGATCGCCAGGGCCGTTGGACAGGAACACGCCATCAGGGTTGAGTGCCAGAACTTCGCTGGCCGGGGTTTGCGCCGGCACTACGGTCAGGCGGCAACCGCGGGCAACCAGCATGCGCAGGATGTTCAGCTTGACGCCGAAGTCGTAGGCAACCACGTGGTAAGGCAGCTCGGACGCCTCGATTGTGGCGTGGCTGTCGGTCTTCAGCTCCCAGACGCTGGAGCGCCATTCGTAGCTGCTCTTGGTGCTGACGACTTTCGCCAGGTCCATGCCCTTCAGGCCCGGAAAACCGCGAGCGGCGGCGATTGCAGCCTCTTCGCTGATGTTGTCGCCGGCGAGGATGCAGCCGTTCTGCGCGCCCTTCTCACGCAGGATGCGGGTCAGGCGACGGGTGTCGATACCTGCGATCGCCACTACGTTGTTGGCCTTGAGGTAGTCAGGCAGGGATTGCTTGTTGCGCCAGTTGCTCGCGATCAGAGGCAGGTCGCGAATCACCAGGCCCGCCGACCAGACGCGGTCGGACTCGGCGTCTTCCGGCGTGGTGCCGGTGTTGCCGATGTGCGGGTAAGTCAGGGTAACGATTTGCTGCGCATAGGAAGGGTCAGTCAGGATTTCCTGATAGCCGGTCATTGCGGTGTTAAACACCACCTCACCAACGGTTTGTCCGTCGGCTCCAATGGCTTCACCGCGAAAAATGCTGCCATCGGCAAGGGCGAGTATGGCTGGCTTAGTCAAGAAGACCTCCCGTAAATCAAGCCTGAAGGGGCGATCGCAGGTTGCAAAAAAGCGGAATGACGTATAGACACGTCACCCCGCTTTCTTCGTCGAATTATCTGCGCGCTTTTAGTGGACACACTAAAGCTGTAGCTTACAGAAAAACGCTTTTTTGGTCTACCACTGATGTGCCTGAAAGGCGCAGGAATGCGACAGGGCGCACTGGGAGGGTCTTGTGGGAGCGGGCTTGACCCGCGATTGCGGCGTGACAGACAAACCGCAATCGCGGGTCAAGCCCGCTCCCACAGGGGATACAGCGCAGGTCAACGCAGGTCGAGCACGTCCTGCATGTCGTACAAGCCAGGCTCGCGCCCGTCCAGCCACAGCGCGGCACGTACCGCACCCTTGGCGAAGGTCATGCGACTGGAGGCCTTGTGGGTGATCTCCAGGCGCTCACCTTCGGCAGCGAACAGCACGGTGTGATCACCGACCACATCGCCAGCGCGCACAGTGGCAAAACCGATGGTCTTGCGATCACGGGCGCCGGTCTGGCCTTCACGGCCATATACCGCCACTTCCTGCAGGTCACGGCCCAGGGCATTGGCAACCACTTCACCCATGCGCAGCGCGGTACCCGACGGCGCATCGACCTTGTGCCGGTGGTGCGCCTCGATGATCTCGATATCGACATCATCGCCCAGCACCCGCGCCGCCATGTCCAGCAACTTGAGGCTGAGGTTGACGCCAACGCTGAAGTTGGCGGCGAAGACGATAGGAATGTCCTTGCCCGCCTCGGCCAGCAGTTGCTTTTCTTCGACCGAGAAACCGGTGGTGCCGATGATCATCGCCTTGCCTGCCTTGCGGCAGAACGCCAGGTTCTTCAGGGTCACCGAGGGGTGAGTGAAGTCGATCAGCACGTCGAACTCGTCGGCAACCTTGGCCAGGTCGTCCGACAGCAACACACCGATTCGGCCCAGAGCCGCCAGTTCACCGGCATCAGCGCCGACCAGCGAACTGTCCGGGCGATCGATCGCTGCGGTCAGCCCGGCACCCGGGGTTTGCTGCACCGCTTCGATCAGGGTCTTGCCCATGCGCCCTGCAGCGCCCATTACCGCTATACGTCGCATGCCCTATTCCTTCTTACAGATCGCCGAAGAAGCGTTTCACGCCTTCGAACCAGCCATTGGCTTTCGGCGAGTGGGAACTGTCGCCCTCCAGCGAATCACGCAGCTCTTCGAGCAGCTCACGCTGGCGACGGCTGAGGTTGACCGGGGTTTCCACCGCGACCCGGCACATCAGGTCACCGGCACCACCACCGCGAACCGGTGCCACACCTTTGCCGCGCAGACGGAACTGCTTGCCGGTCTGGGTGCCTTCCGGGATCTTCAGCTTGACCCGGCCATCGAGGGTCGGCACTTCCAGCTCGCCACCCAGGGCAGCGTCGGTGTAGCTGATCGGCACTTCACAATACAGGTGCTTGCCGTCGCGCTGGAAAATCGGGTGCTCACGCACGTTGATGACAACGTACAGGTCGCCAGTCGGGCCGCCGTGCGAACCGGCTTCACCTTCACCAGACAGACGAATACGGTCGCCGGTATCAACGCCAGCCGGGACCTTGACCGACAGTGTCTTGTACTCTTCGATGCGCCCTTCGCCGTGGCACGAGTCGCACGGGTCGGTGATGATCTTGCCCTGGCCGTGGCAGCGCGGGCAGGTCTGCTGGACCGAGAAGAAGCCCTGCTGCATGCGCACCTGGCCGATACCGCCGCAGGTCGGGCAGGTCGACGGCGACGAGCCTTTCTTGGCCCCGGAACCGTCGCACGGCTTGCAGTTGACCAGCGTCGGCACACGGATATTGACCGTGGTGCCGCGCACGGCTTCTTCCAGGTTCAGTTCCAGGGTGTAGCGCAGGTCGCTGCCACGCTGGGCGCCACCGCGCGAACCACCACGGCCACCGCCGAAGAAATCGCTGAACACATCGCCGAAGATATCCGAGAAGTTCGCGCCGCCGAAACCGGCACCGCCGCCACCCATGCTCGGATCCACGCCGGCATGACCATACTGGTCATAGGCCGCACGCTTGCTGGCATCGGAGAGCACTTCGTAAGCCTCGTTGGCTTCCTTGAATTTCTCTTCCGAGTCCTTGTCATCAGGATTACGGTCCGGGTGATGCTTCATCGCCAGGCGGCGATAGGCCTTCTTCAGGTCCGCTTCACTGGAGCCGCGCTCAACTCCCAGAACTTCGTAATAGTCACGCTTTGCCATAAGTCTTTGCACTCTTGAGGACGTTCGGCAAACCTCTGCGCATTCCGCGCTGTGCCGCCAGCACCCGCCTCACCTGCCCCACGGGCGGCTGACAGATGCTGTAAAAATTCGGGTATTGCAGACACGCCAACGCGGGAGCAAGCCCCCGCGCGGCGACATCCTACCAGCCAACCATCAATAAACAGTCAACTGGCCGACAACCTGTAGCAATTACTTGTTGTCTTTGACTTCTTCAAACTCGGCATCGACGACGTCGTCGTGCTTGGCTTCCGGCTCAGCTTGCTGAGCGCCACCCTGAGGCTGTTCAGCCGACTGCTCGGCGTACATCTTCTGGGCAACCGGAGCCGAGACCTTCGACAGCTCTTCGACTTTAGCGTCGATGGCAGCCTTGTCGTCGCCCTTGATGGCGGCTTCCAGGGCAACCACGGCCGCTTCGATCGCGGTTTTCTCGTCAGCAGTGACCTTGTCACCAGCATCAACGACCATCTTGCGAGTCGAGTGAACCAGTGCATCACCCTGGTTACGGGCAGCGGCCAGCTCTTCGAACTTGCGGTCTTCTTCCGAGTTCGCTTCAGCGTCGCGGATCATCTGCTGAATTTCTTCATCAGACAGGCCGGAGTTGGCCTTGATCACGATCGACTGGGTCTTGCCAGTGGCCTTGTCTTTGGCGCCGACGTGCAGGATGCCGTTGGCGTCGATATCGAAGGTCACTTCGATTTGTGGCACACCACGTGGAGCAGGTGGAATGTCGGCCAGGTCGAACTTGCCCAGGGACTTGTTCTGAGCAGCCTGCTTACGCTCACCTTGCAGCACGTGAATGGTCACGGCGCCCTGGTTGTCATCGGCAGTCGAGAACACTTGCGACTTCTTGGTCGGAATAGTGGTGTTCTTCTCGATCAGCGCGGTCATCACGCCGCCCATGGTTTCGATACCCAGGGTCAGCGGGCTGACGTCCAGCAGCAATACGTCCTTGACGTCACCGGCCAGTACCGCACCCTGGATGGCAGCACCCATGGCAACCGCTTCGTCCGGGTTGACGTCTTTACGCGCTTCTTTGCCGAAGAAGTCGGTAACCGCTTTTTGCACCAGCGGCATACGGGTCTGACCGCCGACCAGGATCACGTCGTCGATCTTGCTGACGTCGATACCGGCGTCTTTCATGGCGATGCGGCATGGCTCGATGGTGCGCTGAACCAGGTCTTCTACCAGCGATTCCAGCTTGGCGCGGGAGATCTTCACGTTCAGGTGCTTAGGACCGGTGGCGTCTGCAGTGATGTACGGCAGGTTGACGTCGGTCATCTGGCTCGAAGACAGCTCGATCTTGGCCTTTTCAGCGGCTTCTTTCAGGCGCTGCATAGCCAGCGGGTCACCCTTGAGGTTCATGCCGCTTTCTTTCTTGAACTCGTCGACGAGGTAGTCGATCAGGCGGATGTCGAAGTCTTCACCACCGAGGAAAGTGTCACCGTTGGTGGCCAGAACTTCGAACTGGTGCTCGCCATCGACTTCGGCGATTTCGATTACCGAAACGTCGAAGGTACCGCCACCCAGGTCATAAACGATCACGGTGTGATCGCCCTTGGCCTTGTCCATGCCATAGGCCAGCGCAGCCGCGGTCGGCTCGTTGATGATCCGCTTGACGTCCAGACCGGCGATACGACCGGCGTCTTTGGTGGCCTGGCGCTGGCTGTCGTTGAAGTAGGCCGGAACGGTGATCACCGCTTCGGTCACTGGCTCGCCGAGGTAGTCTTCGGCGGTCTTCTTCATCTTTTTCAGGATTTCAGCCGAGATTTGTGGCGGCGCCATTTTCTGGCCGTTCACTTCAACCCAGGCGTCGTTGTTGTCAGCTTTGACAATTTTGTACGGAACCATCTGGATGTCTTTCTGCACCACTTCTTCTTCGAAGCGACGACCGATCAGACGTTTTACCGCGTACAGGGTGTTGTGCGGGTTGGTGACCGCCTGGCGCTTGGCCGACTGGCCAACCAGGATTTCGCCGTCGTTGGCGTAGGCGATGATCGACGGCGTGGTACGAGCGCCTTCGGCGTTCTCGATGACCTTGACGTTGCCGTTTTCCAGAATGGAGACACAGGAGTTGGTGGTCCCCAGGTCGATACCGATGATTTTACCCATGTTAACTCTCCCGAAACTTGAATTTGGTTGCCGCAGCAGTGGTGGCTAACTGCGGTAATACTTGAATGCTTGACACCTAGATGGGGGCGCCGAAAACGATTTCAAGCCTGCTCGTCAATCGACGGCGAAACCGCTGGGGCCTTGCTGACCACGACCATGGCCGGGCGCAGCAGGCGACCGTTGAGCTGGTAGCCCTTCTGGAACACCTTGAGCACGCTGTTGGGCTCGACCTCGGCGCTTTCCTGCATGGCCATCGCCTGATGGTGCTCGGCATTGAACGGTTCGCCGTGCGGGTCGATGGCCTCGAGGTTGTAGCGCTTGAGGGTGTCGTGGAACATCTTCAGGGTCAGCTCGATACCTTCGCGCATCGGGCGAATGCTCTCGTCGTCGGGGCTGGACAGTTCCAGGCCGCGCTCGAGGCTGTCGATGACCGGCAGCAGGTCACCGGCGAATTTTTCCAGGGCGAACTTGTGCGCCTTTTCTACGTCCTGCTCGGCGCGGCGGCGCACGTTCTGCAGGTCGGCGGCGGTGCGCAGGGATTGATCCTGGGCCGCCGCCAGCTGCTCTTCGAGCACCTGCACGCGGGCGCTCAGCTCTTGGTCGCCAGTCGCTTCGGCGTTCAGATTCTGTTCATCCAGCTGTTCGTCAGCCATAAAATCTCTCCTCTCGAATAAGGTCTGCGAGCATTACTCGCGCGTCTGCCGGCTATATGGGGTCGCAAAACCCAGGTTCAAGGGCCGGCAACACAGCTTGTACACATTCGCTCATAACCCAGCGCAATCAGAACCGCGCCGCGATTACCAAATTGAACTAAACATCAGCATTGTCAGTGGATTTAAAAACACTGTATAAATAACCAGACCTAACGCCTGGGAGCCGCCCCAATGCTGGTGCACCTGTCCGTACACAACTACGCCATCGTCGAACACCTGGACCTCGAGCTCGCTCGCGGGATGAGCGTCATCACCGGTGAAACCGGGGCCGGCAAATCGATCATGCTCGACGCCCTGGGCCTGACCCTGGGCGATCGCGCCGACAGTGGCGTGGTGCGCCCAGGGGCCGACAAGGCCGACATCCTTGCCACCTTCGACCTGGTCGACATCCCCGAGGCGCGCAGCTGGCTCGCCGAACGCGACCTCGACAGCGACGGCCCGTGCATCCTGCGCCGGGTGATCACCGCCGAAGGCCGTAGCCGTGGCTATATCAACGGCACGCCCTGCCCGCTCGGCGACCTCAAGGCCCTGGGCGAGCTGCTGATCGACATCCACAGCCAGCACGAACACCAGTCACTGCTGAAAACCGACACGCATCGGCGCCTGCTCGATGAATACGCCGGCGCCACCGACCTCGCCCGCCAGGTCCAGCTTGCCGCCCAGCGCTGGCGCCAGACCCGCCAGGAGCTGGAGCGGCTGTCCAATTCCGGCGATGAGCAGCGCGCGCAGCACCAGCTGCTCAGCTATCAGCTCGAAGAACTCGACAACCTTGGCCTGGGCGAGAACGAGCTGGAACTGCTGGAGCAGGAACACAAGAACCTGACCAACGCCGAAGCACTGTTCGGCATCTGCCGCCAGGTCATCGACCACTGCAGCGAGAACGACTCGGGCAACGTGCTCAATGCCCTGACCGCCAGCCTCAACCGCCTGACCGCCGTGCACAACGCGCCCAAGGCCCTGGGCGAGGCAGCCAGCATGATCGCCAGTGCGCAGATCCAGGTAGAAGAAGCGGTTGGCGAGCTGAACCGCTTCCTCGACAACTTCGACGCCGACCCGGCGCGCCTGCAGCAGCTCGAAGAGCGCCTCGACACCATCTATACCCTCGCCCGCAAACACCGGGTGCACCCCACCGAGCTGGCTGGCCTGCAGCAGCGCCTGATGGAGGAGCTGGAGAACCTCAACGCCAACGACGAATCGATCGAGCGCCTGGGTGAAGAACTGGCCGCCTATGCCCGCCACTACCAGGACAAGGCCGGCGAACTGAGCGCCCTGCGCCAGCAAGCCGCCAGCCAGCTGGCCAGTGCAGTGGAGCAGGAAATCCAGCGCCTGGGCATGCCAGGCGGGCGTTTCAGCATCGAGCTGCGACCCAACAGCAGCGACGAACTGCAACCCCAGGGCCTGGAGCAGGTCGAGCTGCTGGTCAGCGCCAACCCCGGGCAGCCGCTCAAGGCCCTGGCCAAGGTGGCTTCCGGTGGCGAGCTGTCGCGGATCAGCCTGGCAATCCAGGTGATTACTGCGCAGACCTCGCGCATCCCGACCCTGGTGTTCGACGAAGTCGACGTGGGCATCGGCGGGCCAACGGCAGAGATCGTCGGCCAACTGCTGCGCCGCCTGGGTGAACGCGGCCAGGTGCTGACCGTCACTCACTTGCCTCAAGTAGCAGCCCAGGGCCATCACCACCTGTTCGTGCACAAGGTGCGCGACAGCGATGCCACCCACACCGCAGTGGCCAACCTGGGCAAGCGCGAGCGCGTTGAAGAGGTTGCACGCATGCTCGGCGGCATCGACCTCACCAAAGAGTCCCTGGCCCACGCCCGCAAGATGGTGGTCACCAGCAAGGCCTGAAACGCGCGGCTATAAAAAGCTGCCAGCCAGAAAGCACGAAGGCGACCCCAGGGTCGCCTTCAGTACATATGCAGCAATGTAATAATTGCTTACTTTTTCTTGCGTACGTACAGGACCAGATTGTGGTCCACCAGCTCGAAACCGTGCTCTTCCACGATTTGCTTCTGGCGCTTCTCGATTTCACTGTCGAAGAACTCGATGACTTCGCCGGAATCGACGTTGACCATGTGATCGTGGTGACCACCGTCAGCCAGCTCGAACACGGCGTGGCCGCCATCGAAGTTGTGGCGCACGACCAGGCCTGCGGCTTCGAACTGAGTCAGAACACGGTAAACCGTGGCCAGACCGACGTCCTCGCCTGCCTCCATCAGCGCCTTGTAGACATCCTCAGCACTCATGTGACGCTGCTCGGTAGAGTCGAGCATCTGTAGAATTTTCACTCGAGGCAGTGTCACCTTGAGACCGGCTTTGCGCAGTTCGCTATTTTCAACCATGGTCAGCTTTCTCGCCGATGCTGCTTCGCAGCTTCTCTGAATACGGGTATGATCGGGGTTTACGTTGTCCAGCCAAGATAGTGGAAGTCGCCCACCGATGCAAAACACCAAGCTCTTGCTAACCAGCCTCACCTTCGTGGGACTGCTCGCACTCGCCGGTTGCTCGTTCCCCGGGGTTTACAAAATCGACATCCAGCAGGGCAATGTCGTCACGCAAGACATGATAGACCAATTGCGCCCCGGAATGACCCGTCGGCAAGTACGGTTTATCATGGGCAACCCGCTGATCCAGGATACGTTCCATACCAATCGCTGGGATTACCTGTACAGCCTGCAGCCTGGCGGCGGTGAGCGCCAACAGGAGCGCATGAGCATCTTCTTCAACGAGAACGATCAGCTCAGCAGCCTGTCCGGCGACTTCATGCCAGGTGTCAGCCGCGACCAGGAAATCCTCGGTGGCAGCGGCGATACGACTGTCAGCCCGACTGGCAGCACCGAACCCGCTGCGCAGGAAAAACCTGCCAAGCCAGGCTCGCTGGAAGACACCATCCAGAAAGACGTCGATACCATTGAGGTTATCCCGGTGCCGGTGCCCGAGCCACTGGATACCTCGCCGCAGTAAGCCTGCAGCGCGTACAAAAAAGCCCGGACCCGTCCGGGCTTTTTATTGCCTGAAATTCAGCGTTTGGCTTTCTTGAATACCCGAGCGACCTTGGCCGCGCGCTGCTTGCGCACCTCTTTCGGGTCTGCCAGCAAGGGCCGATAAAGCTCGATGCGATCACCCGCCTCAACCTTGTGCGCTTCAGGATTGGCGATCACCCGGCCAAAGACCCCGACCGGGCAGGCCTGAATATCGGCCTCGGGAAAATGCGCGGCGATCCCCGACAGTTTTACTGCTTCATTGATAGTCGCACCCGCCGGCACCTCAACACTGAGCAGCACCTGCCGCTCAGCCACGGCATACACCACCTCGACGGTCAGCAAGGCTTCAGACATGGAGCTGCTTGGCACGCTGGCAGAAAGCATCGACAAGAGTGTTGGCGGCCTGGTTGAACAACGGCCCCAAGGTGGCACGCACCAATGGCCCGGCGTAATCGAACGACAGGTCGAGGCTGATCTTGCAGGCTTTCTCGCCCAACGGCTTGAACACCCAGACACCATGCAGCTGGGAAAATGGCCCTTCTTCAAGGTTCATTTCGATGGACTGGCCCGGCACCAGCACATTGCTGGTTACAAACTGCTGGCTCATCCCGCCCTTGGCTACCTCAAGGCGTGCGCGCATGTGCGTGTCGCTTTCTTCGATCACGGTGCTGGACGAACACCAGGGCAGGAACTCCGGGTAGCGCGCGACATCATTGACCAGGTCGTACAGGGCCTGGGCGGGATATGGCAGCAGGGCCGAACGTTGAATATGGGTAGTCATCCAGGGGTCGATTCCAAAGCTGAGCGGCAAACGCAACCCGAATGCCGATGGGCGCCATTGAGCGCATCAAGTGCGCGCATTGTCCGGGATTCACGGCAATGGCTCAAGCGCACCGCTACCCATAGCCGACAGCGCGGCGACTGCCTATAATGCCGCCCCTATGGCTAAACAAAAGAAACATCCGACAGG
The DNA here is from genome assembly GCF_044743505.1 of Pseudomonas sp. NPDC087612. Taxonomy (NCBI): domain Bacteria; kingdom Pseudomonadati; phylum Pseudomonadota; class Gammaproteobacteria; order Pseudomonadales; family Pseudomonadaceae; genus Pseudomonas; species Pseudomonas sp. NPDC087612. The sequence continues at coordinate 177,120 of NZ_JBIUWO010000011.1, read as the reverse complement.
GACTATCGCGCAGAATAAAAAGGCGCGTCACGATTACTTCATCGAGCACAAGTTCGAGGCCGGATTGGTCCTGTCCGGTTGGGAAGTAAAAAGTCTGCGTGCCGGCAAGGCGCACCTGACCGACAGTTACGTGGTGCTCAAGGATGGCGAGGCCTGGCTGATGGGCAGCCACATCACGCCGCTGACAGCCGCCAGTACTCACGTCATCGCCGACCCGACACGTACCCGCAAACTGCTGCTCAACCGTCGAGAGCTGGAACGCCTGCATGCGGCTGTCCAGCAGAAGGGCTACACCTGCGTGGCCTTGTCGATCTATTGGAGCAAGCACTTGATCAAGTGCGAAATCGCACTGGGCAAGGGCAAGAAGGAATACGACAAGCGCGATACCCAGCGCGAGCGCGATTCCGACCGCGAGTTGCAGCGCGCGGTACGCAACAAGGGCAAGGAAGACTGATTCCAGCCTGAAGCGCCCTCATCGCGGGGCAAGCCCGCTCCTACAGGGGCGAGTTTGCCCCACGATTGCTAGCGCCCGCTGCGCCGCTCCGCCCGCGCCACCCGCTGAACCTCCTGGCGCACTTCATCGAGCACTTCCTGCACATAGGTAATGTGCCGGCTGGAGACTTCGCGTGCATCTTCGGCACGCCCTTCGACAATCGCCAGGTACAGCTCGCGGTGCTGGCTGATGAGCATGTCGCGGGTTTCGCTGCGCTGTTTGTACATGCCGCCGATGTTGGTCACCACGTTGCGCTTGAGCAGGTCGAACAGGCCGCGAATGGTGTGCAACAACACCGCGTTATGACTGGCTTCGGCGATTGCCAGATGAAAACGCGCATCGGCCGCGCCCTCCTCGGCCCGGTCGACTTCATCAGCGCGGGCGTAGCAGTCCTGCAGGGTATCGAACGCCGCCTTGAGCCGCAGGCGATCCGGCTCGGTGGCACGGATCGCCGCATAATAGGCACAGGATGCCTCCAGAGTATGCCGAAATTCCAGCAAGTCGCGCTGCGCTTCAGGGTTGCTTTCGAGCAACTGCAGCAGCGGGTCACTGAAGGTCGAGCCGAGCGATTCGGCCACATAGTTACCACCGCCCTGGCGGCTGACCAACAAGCCCTTGGCCACCAGCTTCTGGATCGCTTCGCGCAACGACGGTCGTGACACGCCGAACTGCTCGGCCAGCGCCCGCTCGGCAGGCAGGCGCTGACCGGCCGTCAAGGTGCCTTCGAGAATCATCCCTTCCAGCCGTTCGACGATATCGTCGGACAAACGGCGTTGGCGGACCTGATCAAAAACCATCACATGCTCTCCACAATCCCGAGTGCGTTCGGGGCTGTCTATTCTGGCGCATCCGCGACCCGCCGACACTAATCAGTTGGCAAATTTCCCTGCCGTTCAGGCCCGCTCCCCTTCAACCATCCCAAGAAAAGTTTCCTGGGACAAATTGACACAGCCACTTCGAGGCTTTTAACCTAGCGCCTCGACATTGTAAATTGGTCTTACCAATTATCCAATGCCAGTGCCTGACCAACAACAATTAGGGGCCACCCCATATGCAAACCTGGCAACAGCTTTACAGTCCGCTTGGTAGTCTTGGCCTGTCCGCGCTCGCGGCAGTCATCCCGATCGTGTTCTTCTTCCTCGCGCTGGCGGTGTTCCGCCTCAAGGGTCATGTGGCTGGCAGCATCACGCTGGGCCTGTCGATCCTGGTGGCGATCTTTGCTTTCCAGATGCCTGCCGACATGGCCCTTGCCGCCGCCGGATACGGCTTTGCCTATGGCCTGTGGCCGATTGCCTGGATCATTGTCGCCGCAGTGTTCCTGTACAAGCTGACGGTCAAGAGCGGCCAGTTCGAAGTGATCCGCAGCTCGGTGCTGTCGATTACCGACGACCAGCGCCTGCAGGTGCTGTTGATCGGTTTCTGCTTCGGCGCCTTCCTTGAAGGTGCGGCAGGTTTCGGCGCCCCGGTGGCGATCACCGCCGCCCTGCTCGTGGGCCTGGGCTTCAACCCGCTATACGCCGCCGGCCTGTGCCTGATCGCCAACACCGCGCCTGTGGCCTTTGGCGCCCTGGGCATCCCGATCATCGTGGCCGGCCAGGTGACCGGTATCGATGCGTTCAAGATCGGCGCCATGACCGGCCGCCAGTTGCCCTTGCTGTCGCTGTTCGTACCGTTCTGGCTGGTGTTCATGATGGACGGCCTGCGCGGCGTCAAAGAGACCTGGCCAGCCGCCCTGGTGGCCGGCCTGAGCTTTGCCGTAACCCAGTACTTCACCTCGAACTTCATTGGCCCGGAACTGCCGGACATCACCTCGGCCCTGGCCAGCCTGATTTCCCTGACCCTGTTCCTCAAGGTCTGGCAGCCCAAGCGTTCGTTCGCCGCCGCCCCCGGTAGTGTTGGCGCCGCTGTGGTACAGAGCGGTGGCAGCCAGCCTTCGCCGTACAGCTTCGGCGAGATCTTCAAAGCCTGGTCGCCGTTCCTGATCCTCACCGTGCTGGTCACCATCTGGACCCTCAAGCCGTTCAAGGCCGCTTTCGCCGCCGGTGGCTCGATGTACAGCTGGGTATTCAACTTCGCCATCCCGCACCTTGACCAACTGGTGATCAAGACCGCACCGATCGTCGCCACCCCGACGGCGATCCCGGCGGTGTTCAAGCTCGACCCGATTTCTGCCACCGGTACCGCGATTTTCTTCTCGGCGCTGATCTCGATGCTGGTGCTGAAGATCAATTTCAAAACTGGTCTGACCACTTTGAAAGAGACCTTCTTCGAACTGCGCTGGCCGATCCTGTCGATAGGCATGGTCCTGGCCTTTGCCTTCGTCACCAACTACTCGGGCATGTCGTCGACCATGGCCCTGGTACTGGCCGGCACTGGCGCGGCGTTCCCGTTCTTCTCGCCGTTCCTCGGCTGGCTGGGCGTGTTCCTGACCGGTTCCGATACTTCGTCGAACGCCCTGTTCAGCTCGCTGCAGGCCACCACCGCGCACCAGATCGGGGTCAACGACACCCTGCTGGTGGCCGCCAACACCAGCGGCGGCGTGACCGGCAAAATGATTTCGCCGCAGTCGATCGCCGTGGCCTGCGCCGCTACCGGCCTGGTCGGCAAAGAGTCGGACCTGTTCCGCTTCACCCTCAAGCACAGCTTGTTCTTCGCCACTATCGTTGGCCTGATCACCTTGATCCAGGCTTATTGGCTGACCGGCATGCTGGTTCACTAAAGTGTCAGGGGCCGGGCGCGCGTTGTGGTGCGCCCGGCAGCTCCCCTTCACCCAACGCTGCGAGACCCCATGATCATTTCTGCCGCTACCGATTACCGCGCAGCAGCCCAACGCAAGCTGCCGCCATTCCTGTTCCACTACGCCGACGGCGGTGCCTACGCCGAGCACACGCTGCGCCACAACGTCGAAGACCTGGCCGGCATCGCCCTGCGCCAGCGCGTATTGAAGAACATGTCCGAGCTGAGCCTCGAGACCCAGCTGTTCAACGAAACCCTGAGCATGCCGGTGGCCCTGGCGCCGGTCGGCCTGACCGGCATGTACGCACGCCGCGGCGAAGTCCAGGCGGCGCGGGCGGCAGCGGCCAAAGGCATTCCGTTCACCCTGTCGACGGTGTCGGTGTGCCCGATCGAAGAAGTGGCGCCGGCCATTGACCGGCCGATGTGGTTCCAGCTCTATGTGCTCAAGGATCGCGGCTTCATGCGCAACGCCCTGGAGCGCGCCAAGGCCGCTGGCGTTACCACCCTGGTGTTCACCGTGGACATGCCGGTGCCCGGCGCCCGCTACCGCGATGCGCACTCCGGCATGAGCGGCCCGCACGCGCCGCTGCGCCGCGTCTGGCAGGCCATGACCCACCCGCAGTGGGCCGTGGATGTCGGCCTGCTGGGCAAACCCCATGACCTGGGCAACATCTCCGCCTACCGCGGCAGCCCCACGGGGCTGGCCGATTACATCGGCTGGCTGGGCGCCAATTTCGACCCGTCGATTTCCTGGAAAGACCTTGAGTGGATCCGCGAATTCTGGGAAGGCCCGATGGTGATCAAGGGCATCCTCGACCCACAAGATGCCAAGGACGCCGTGAAGTTCGGCGCCGACGGCATCGTCGTCTCCAACCACGGCGGCCGCCAGCTCGATGGCGTGCTGTCGAGTGCCCGCGCCCTGCCGGCGATTGCCGACGCGGTCAAAGGCGATCTGAAGATTCTCGCCGACTCCGGCATCCGCAGCGGCCTGGACGTGGTGCGCATGATCGCCCTGGGCGCCGACACCGTGTTGATCGGCCGTGCATTCCTCTACGCCTTGGCCACCGCCGGTGAAGCCGGGGTGAAGAACCTGCTGGAGCTGTTCGAAAAAGAAATGCGCGTGGCCATGGTGCTGACAGGCGCCAAATCGATCAGCGAAATCACCCGCGACTCGCTGGTCCGCGAACTGGGTGCCTGATAGCCGCGCCTTCGAATCACCGCCTGATTGACCGGGGCACGCGGCGCACCAGACGCCACGGCCCCGCGAGGAGATTGCATGAGTCTGCCCGCCGCGTTTCTCGACTCGGTAGCACGCCTGATACCCGCCGAGCGCCGTTTCGACGACCCGCTGTCGACCCTGGCTTTCGGCACCGATGCCAGCTTTTACCGGCTGATTCCCAAGCTGGTGATACGGGTCGAATCCGAAGATGAAGTGGTCGCCCTGCTCAAGCTGGCCCAGCGCGAGCGCGTGCCGGTCACCTTCCGCGCCGCCGGCACCAGCCTGTCCGGCCAGGCCATCAGCGATTCGGTGCTGATCGTGCTCGGCGATAACTGGAACGGCCGCGAGATTCGCCACCAGGGCCAGCAGATCCGTCTGCAACCGGGCGTGATCGGCGCCCAGGCCAATGCCTGGCTGGCCCCATTCGGGCGCAAGATCGGCCCGGACCCTGCCTCGATCAACGCCTGCAAGATTGGCGGTATCGTCGCCAACAATGCCAGCGGCATGTGCTGCGGCACCGCGCAGAACACCTATCACACCCTGGCCGGCATGCGCCTGGTGCTGGCCGACGGCACGCGCCTGGACAGCGAAGACCCGGCCAGCGTCGCCGCCTTCGAACAGAGCCACGCCGACCTGCTCGATAAGCTCGCGCGCCTGGCCCGGGACACCCGCGCCAACACTGAGCTAGCCGCCAGAATTCGCCACAAGTACCGCCTGAAGAACACCACCGGCCTGTCGCTCAATGCCCTGATCGACTATGACCAGCCGCTGGATATCCTCAGCCACCTGCTGGTCGGCTCCGAGGGCACCCTGGGCTTTATCAGTGCCGTGACCTACGACACGGTGATCGATCACCCGAACAAAGCCTCGGCACTGATCGTCTTCCCGGATGTAGAAACCTGCTGCAACGCCGTTACCGTACTCAAAAGCCAACCGGTATCGGCGGTGGAACTGCTCGACCGACGCAGCCTGCGCTCGGTGCAGGACAAGCCCGGGATGCCGGCCTTCGTCCAGCAACTGTCCGATGGCGCCTGCGCACTTTTGATCGAATCCCGCGCAGCAACCCAGGCGCTGCTGCACGAGCAACTGGCGCAGATCATGGCCTCGCTGGCCAGCTTCCCGGTGGAAAAGCAGGTCAACTTCACCGAGGACGCCAAGGAGAACGCCAAGCTCTGGGCCATCCGCAAGGACACCTTCCCCGCCGTCGGTGCAGTGCGTAAAACCGGCACCACGGTGATCATCGAAGACGTGACCTTCCCGGTCGAGCAACTGGCCATCGGCGTCAATCGCCTGATTGCGCTGTTCGACAAACATCACTATGACGAGGCGATCCTGTTCGGCCATGCCCTGGAAGGCAACCTGCACTTCGTCTTCACCCAGGGCTTCAACAGCGCCGAAGAGGTCGCGCGTTACCAGGCCTTCATGGACGACGTGGCGCAACTGGTGGCGGTCGAATTCGGCGGCTCGCTCAAGGCCGAACACGGCACCGGGCGCAACATGGCGCCCTTTGTCGAGCTGGAATGGGGCAGCGATGCCTACCAGTTGATGTGGCAGCTCAAGCGCCTGCTCGACCCCAATGGCATTCTCAACCCGGACGTGGTGCTCAGCGAAGACCCGCAAATCCATCTGAAGAACCTCAAGCCGCTACCGGCTGCTGACGAGATCGTCGACAAGTGCATCGAATGCGGCTTCTGCGAGCCGGTCTGCCCGTCCAAGGGGCTGACCCTGAGCCCGCGCCAGCGCATCGTCATGTGGCGCGATATCCAGGCGAAAAAACGCGCTGGCAGCGATACCCGCGAGCTGGAACGCAACTACCAGTACCAGGGCATCGACACCTGCGCCGCCACCGGCCTGTGCGCCCAACGCTGCCCGGTGGGTATCAATACCGGTGAGCTGGTGAAAAAGCTGCGCGGCCAGGCCGCCGGACACCTGAAGACTGCCGACTGGCTGGCTGACAATTTCCATACCGCCCTCAGTGGCGCGCGCCTTACCTTGCAAGCCGCCAACGGCGCCCGTCGCCTGCTTGGCGCGCCGCGCCTGAGTCGCCTGAGCGCCAGCCTCAGTAAGCTCAGCCACGGCCGAGTACCACAGTGGACGCCGGCCATGCCACAACCGCTAAAAGCGCTGCAGCTCAGCCCGGCCAGCAACGATGCGCGGCCCCGAGTCGTCTATCTGGCCGCCTGTGTTTCAAGGGTGATGGGTCCGGCGGCGGCGGATCGCGAGCAAACCTCGTTGCTGGACAAGACCCGCGCCCTGCTGGAAAAGGCCGGCTATCAAGTGGTATTCCCGGACAACCAGGACAACCTGTGCTGTGGCCAGCCGTTTGCTTCCAAGGGCTATGCCGAGCAGGCCGAGCACAAGCGCCAGGAGCTGATCAACGCCCTGCTGCACGCCAGCCGCGGCGGCCTTGACCCGATCTACTGCGATACCAGCCCGTGCACCTTGCGCCTGGTCCAGGATCTCGCCGAAACGCGCCTGGACCTGTATGACCCGGTGCGCTTCATCCGCACCCACCTGGTCGACAAGCTGGAGTTCACCCCCCAGGACGAGCCGATCGCCGTACACGTGACCTGCAGCACCCAGCACCTGGGTGAAAGCCAGGCGCTGATCGACCTGGCGCGGCGTTGCAGCAAACAGGTGGTGATTCCCGAAGGCATCCATTGCTGCGGTTTTGCCGGTGACAAGGGCTTTACCACCCCGCAGCTCAATGCCCATTCGCTGCGCAGCCTCAAGGATGCGGTGCAGTACTGCAGCGAAGGCATCTCTACCAGCCGCACCTGCGAGATCGGCCTGTCGAACCATGGCGGGATCGATTATCACGGGCTGGTGTACCTGGTGGACCGGGTAACACGGGCGCGGGCTATCTGAACCTTTGTGAGAGCGGAGCAGTCCATCAAATTAGGCCCCCCTTTCCCGAGGCCTTCCCAGCCAAGGAGATTCACATGAAGCGTACTGCGATTTCCGGACTGTTCATTGCCGCCGCACTGCTTGCCTCCCCTGTGTTTGCGGAAGAAGACCTGTGCGCCCTAAACCTGCAGAAGATTGAAGATGCCACGGCTACCGCCGGAGCTACCTCCGAAGGTATGGACAACGCCGTGGCCGAGCATGTCAAGGACGCCAAGGCTGCCCAGGCAGCGGGTAACACGAAAGACTGCATTGCTATTACCAGCAAGACTCTGGAGCGCCTGGAGAAAACCGAGAAAGGCAGCAACGGCCAATAACCCGTCTGCCGGGCGATGTCAGACCAGCAGTCGACGTCGCCCGACCGATGGCGTATACTGGACCTCGAGCGTTGAAAAACGCTTACAGCTAGAGCGCAACACATGGGGCCGATTAGGATTCGACGCCGGTAGTGAAACTCTAGGTGCATGCCGAGTTGGTAACAGAACTCGTAAATCCACTGTTGCAACTTTCTATAGTTGCCAATGACGAAAACTACGAGGGTTACGCTCTCGCTGCGTAAGCAGCCGAGCCCGCTCTCCTGGTAGCTTCGGCTCCAGCAATCACTAGGGGATGCCTGTAAACCCGAAGTGATTGTCATACAGAACAGGATCGCCGTGCAGTACGTTGTGGACGAAGCGGCTAAAACTTACACAACTCGTCCAAAGCACCCTGCCCGTCGGGCGGCTGCGGATTAACTCAATAGACACGGCTAAGCATGTAGTACCGACAGCGGATCACTGGCGGACGGGGGTTCAAATCCCCCCGGTTCCACCAAATACGCAAAACGAAAAAGGCATCTGGCGCTTGCGCCGATGCCTTTTTTGTTGCCCGCAGAACCCTGACTGAACCCGCCTGTCGGCCATCGACACGCTGCGGACAAAACCGTGCTCATCCTATTGGCGCAGCGGTCGATAAACACCTGGAAGGACCGCCCCGTCTCGTATCCTTGTCGACTCCGGGGGGCCGCAACCACCACAGAACAGGAGCAGGCATGAAAGTCTGTATGACCCACCGCGAGACCTTCTACCACGTTCTCAAGGCAGTGTTTGACGCCTGCAATAAAAAGCCGGTCATCGCCGAGCTTGGCGTCCTGCGCGGGCAAAATGCGCTGAACCTCTATAACGCCCTCAGCCCTGAACAGATGGTCTTGATCGACAGCTGGAGCCCCTCGGCCACCGAAGCCTACAGCCCGTTCGACCAGCTGCCACCTTGGGTTGACCCTGTAGATAGCTATGATTACTACTATGGCGGCTCGCTTTATGACATGGCCACCTGGGACAACCTGTATGAAGAATGCCAGGGCAAATTCGCCGACAAGCCCAACGTCACCCTCATTCGCGCCGAGACGATCGACGCCATTCCTGAGATCCAGCCAAGAACCGGTATCGAGAAATTCGACCTGATCTACATTGATGCCAACCATCAATACGAGTACATCCTGCGCGACATGATGTACTACCAGGACCTGCTGGCCGATGATGGCTTCATGCTTCTCAACGATTGCTGCCATAGCCTGCAAGGCACCAAGCAGAACCTGGGTGTACTGGAAGCCCTCAGCAGCTTCCTCAAGCGTTCCGACTTCGTGCCTGTGGCCGTGACCAACACTGACTGGTCGGATGTCATCCTGGTCAAAAAGAACTCGATGATGCTGCAACTTGTGGACATCGCCATCACCAACTCGGATATCCCGTTCGTCGAAATCCCGCATCAACTGATGTCCGCCGCCCGGGTTGTTTACGGCAAGCAGCGCACCAACATCAGCTTTGCCTGATCCGGCGTACTTCAAGGACGAAGCCATTGCGCCCATTGATTATCCTGACCCTGCTCCTGCTGTGCGGGTCGCTGCAGGCCGCACCTAAGTGCGAGGACTTCCTCGGCACATTGGGCGCGTACCCCAAGGGCATCCAGTACCAGGGCTGCCATCAGGACATCGAAGGACAGACGGCGCCCTTGATCGCGACCTACAAGGTCAGGGGCGACGAAGCAGCGGTGGCCGAGGCCCACCTGCAGCAAACCTATGGCATGGGCCGCCTGCAGTTTTTCTGCTGCATGTGGGACTCGCTGCGCCACTTCCACCGCGACCCACACAGCGGCATCAATTACCAAGTCCTCATGGCCTCCGAAGAGACGCTGGCCAACCAGCGCTCGCAGTGGGCACAGATCGAGTTCTTCTACATCACCGTCAGCGTCGATACCCTCGAGCCCTGAGCGGCCATCAGCCCTTGGCGAACTGCAGCAGCACCTCCAGCGGATGACGCAACTGGCGCTCAGCCATGCGCTTGACCTGGCTGCGGCAGGAATAACCGGTGGCCAATGCTTCCCCCGGTTTATCCAGCTTGCCGGCCCAGGATTGCTCGAAGATGGTCCGCGAGGTGTCCTGGTTGCGCGCTTCGTGGCCATAGGTACCCGACATGCCACAGCAGCCAGTGGCTTCGGTAACCAGTTTCAGCCCCAGGCGGGCGAATACCTGTTCCCACTGACGGGTGCTGGCCGGCACGTTGGTTTTTTCGGTGCAGTGGGCCAGCAGGCGGAAGGTTTCGCTGGCGCCCGCAGCCTGTTCAGGCAGCACGTCGATCAACCATTCCTGCGGCAGCAGCACCTTCGGGCAATCGCTCAGGCCTTCGACCTTCTGGTATTCCTGGCGATACACCAGGGTCATGGCCGGATCGAGGCCGACCAGCGGCACGCCGCAATCGGCCAGGGCCTTGAGCTGGGTGGCGTTGCGAATCGCCGCTTTGCCAAAGGCTGCGAGGAAGCCCTGGACATGCAAGGGTTTGCCGTTGGCGCTGTAGGGCGCGAGGAACACCTTGTGACCCAGCCGATGGGCCAGTTCGATGAACGACGCCAGCAACGGTGTTTCGAAGTAGCGGGTGAAGGCATCCTGAACCAGAACGATGCTGCGCTCGCGCTGGGCAGGGGTCAGCTCGCGCAGCGCGGGTACGCTGGCCGCGCGCACGTTGCAGCGGGTCAAGGTGTTCTGCAGGTTGTAGCGGCTGATCAGCGGGCTGTCGAGCATGCCGACATGGCGCTCAAGCAGGCGGCTGACCCACTTCGAACCCATCACCGCGTTGTACAAGCCTGGCGCATAAGCCATGTAAGGAATGCTGAACTCCAGCGAACCGATCAGGTAGTCACGCAGCGGGCGCTGATAGCGGCCGTGGTACAGCTCCAGAAAGCGTGAACGAAATTCCGGCACGTTGACCTTGATCGGGCACTGCCCCGCGCAGGATTTGCACGCCAGGCAGCCAGCCATGGCTTCGTAGACTTCGTGGGAAAAGTCAGCCTCGCCACGGGAGCGGGCCTGGTTGTTGCGCAGGCGCTTGGGCAGCTCCTTGAGCCAGGAGGTCTTGTTCTTTGCCGCCGCCAGCACATCGATGCTGGCCGCACCCTGCAGGCGCAACCATTCGCGGATCAGCGAGGCACGGCCCTTGGGCGAATGCTGGCGTTCGCGGGTGGCTTTCCACGATGGGCACATGGCGTCGTTGGGGTCGAAGTTGTAGCAGGCGCCGTTGCCGTTGCAGTGCACGGCGCTGCCAAAGCTCTGCCACACCCGCTCATCAATCTGCCGGTCAAAGTCGCCGCGCATCGGTGCTTCGTTGACCTTTATCAGACCCTGTTCGCTGTCCGGCGGGGTGCAGATCTTGCCGGGGTTGAGCTGATTGTAGGGGTCGAAGGCGCCCTTGAGCGATTGCAGCGCCGGGTACAGGGCGCCGAAGAAATCCGGCACGTATTCCGAACGCAGGCCCTTGCCGTGCTCGCCCCAGAGCAGGCCGCCGTAGCGATGGGTCAGCGCCGCCACGGCATCGGAAATCGGCTTGACCAGCGCCGCCTGGGCTGGATCTTTCATGTCCAGCGCCGGGCGCACGTGGAGCACGCCGGCATCGACGTGGCCGAACATGCCGTAGGCCAGGCCGTAGCTGTCGAGCAAGGCACGGAAGTCGGCAATGTAGTCGGCCAGTTGCTCGGGCGGTACGGCGGTGTCTTCCACGAACGGCTGCGGGCGCACTTCGCCTTCAACGTTGCCAAGCAGGCCCACCGAGCGCTTGCGCATGGTGTAGACGCGGGTCACCGCTTCGGCGCCTTCAGCCAGGGTGTGACCCAGGCGCTCGACGCCGGTATCGGCCTGCAGGTGGGCGACGAAGGCTTGCACCCGCGCGTTCACTTCGGCCGGATCATCACCGCAGAACTCCACCAGGTTGATGCCCAGGGTCGAGCGCTCGGCTTCGGCGGGGAAGTACTCGGCAACGCTGTGCCAGACGATGTCCTTCATCGCCAGCATCAGCACCTTGGAATCCACCGTCTCGATCGACAGTGGCTTGTGCGCCATCAGCGCATTGGCATCGCGCAGGGCATCCATGAAGCTGCTGTAGCGTACGTTGACCAGCACGGCGTATTTCGGAATCGGCAGCACATTGAGCTTGGCCTCGACCAGGTAACCCAACGAGCCTTCGGCACCGCACAGCACGCTGTTGAGGTTGAAGCGGCCCTGCTCGTCGCGCAGGTGCGCGAGGTCGTAGCCGGTCAGGCAGCGGTTGAGCTTGGGGAAGATGGTCTCGATCAGTTCGGCCTGGGTTTCCTGAATCTGCCGGGCCATGCGGTACACCTCACCGCTGCGGCCTTCTTGTGCACAAGCCTGTTCCAGCGCCTGGTCATCAATCGGCAGGCTGTGCAGGCGCTCGCCGCCGAGCAGCACACTGTGCAGTTCGAGCACGTGGTCGCGGGTCTTGCCGTAGGTGCAACTGCCCTGGCCGCTGGCATCGGTGTTGATCATGCCGCCGACGGTGGCGCGGTTGGAGGTCGACAGCTCCGGGGCGAAGAACAGCCCGTGGGGCTTGAGCGCTGCGTTGAGCTGGTCCTTGACCACCCCGGCCTGTACCCGCACCCAACGCTCCTCGACGTTGATCTCGAGAATGTTGTTCATGTGCCGCGACAGGTCGACGACGATGCCGTCGGTCAGCGACTGGCCGTTGGTGCCGGTGCCACCGCCGCGCGGGGTGAGCTTGATCTGGCGAAAGCGCGGTTCGGCCATCAGCGTAGCGACGCGGGCGACGTCCTCGGCATCCAGCGGAAACACCGCCGCTTGCGGCAGGCGCTGGTAGATCGAGTTGTCGGTGGCGAGCACCGTACGGGTAGCGTAGTCGGCGCTGAACTGGCCACGGAAACCGCTGGCGCGCAGGGCGGCGAGAAAATCGGCATAGTCGCCAGCGGGGGCGCTGGTCGGCAACTGGGCGATCATCAAAGGATGGCCTCTTTAATTTGGCTAATCACGGGAATATCGGAACACTTGCTGGCTGAGCATAATTAGGTCAGCCTCAAGACACTGATATGCCAATGATCCCGGAGCGCGACGCTGCGGACAACTGGATATTTCTGCCGCTATCGATGACTTTTACGAATGAATTACCGCCATCTCACACCGTCCATGTCATTGCTGCTGGCGTTCGAAGCCGCCGCCCGGCATGAAAGCTATACCCGCGCCGCCACCGAGCTGTCGCTGACCCAAAGCGCGGTGAGCCGCCAGGTGCAGGCGCTGGAGCAGCAACTGGGCCTGACCCTGTTCCGCCGAGAAGGCCGCCAGGTGCGCCTGACCGATGTCGGCCGGCTGTATCAACGGGAGATGAGCGAAGCCCTTGGGCGCATTCGCAGCGCCACCTTGCAGGCCATGGCCTATCAGTCCGGCGAAGGCAGCCTGCGCCTGGCCACCCTGCCGACCTTCGGTTCCAAGTGGCTACTGCCGCGCCTGCATGAATTCTACAAATTGCACCCGGGCATGCTGGTGCACATCAATTCGCGCATCGAAGCCATCGATTTCGAAACCAGCGGCATCGACGCCGCCATTGTCGTCGGCAATGCCGATGTGCCCGGGCTGGTCTGTCATCGCCTGCATGCCGAAGAGTTGCTGGTGATTCTGTCGCCGGAGACTGCCGCCAGCCAGGCCGACTGGTCGCCGCCGCGCCTGCCTGAGCAATTGCTGCTCAACGTGGCCAACAACCCCAACGCCTGGGGCGAGTGGTTTTCCCATCATGGCCTGGCGCACCGCAGCATGCGCCTGGGGCCAAGCTTCGAGCTGACCTCGCACCTGATCCAGGCGGTGCGCGCCGGCATCGGCATCGGCCTGGTGCCGCGCATCCTGGTGGCCGACGAGCTGGCCAGCGGGGAGCTGGTCAGCGTCGGCGCGCCGTTTGCCAGCCAGCGCAGCTATTACCTGATCTACCCGCCGCGCAACCAGTCGCTGCCGTCATTGGTGGCATTTCGCGGCTGGTTGCTGGGGCAGATCTGACGCCGGGCTCAGATGCTCAGGCAGATCTTGCCGAAGTGCTGGTTGCTTTCCTGGTAACGGAAGGCCTCGACGATCTGTTCCAGCTCGAAGGTCTTGTCGATCACCGGGCGCAGGCCATTGGCATCGATGGCGCGGACCATCGCCTGCTGCTGGGCGCGGCTGCCAACCAGCACACCCTGCAGGCGGATCTGCCGCACCAGCGCCTGGACCAGCGGCAGGTTGCCCGCCACGCCGGTAAGAATGCCGATCAGCGACACATGCCCGCCGATACGCGCGGCGATCATCGACTGCTCCAGGGTCGCCGGACCACCGACCTCGATCACGTGATCGACACCGCGGTTGGCGGTGAGCTGGCGTACTTTCTCGCCCCAGGCCGGGGTTTTGCGGTAGTTGATCAGGTGGTCGGCGCCCAGGGCCTTGAGGCGTTCGAGCTTGTCGTCGCTGGAGGACGTGGCGATCACCGTGGCGCCCGCCAGCTTGGCGAACTGCAGGGCGAAAATCGACACGCCACCGGTGCCTTGCACCAGCACGGTATCGCCTGGCTTGAGCGAGTCGTCGGCCATCAGCGCACGCCAGGCAGTCAGGCCGGCGGTAGTCAGGGTCGCCGCTTGCGCGTGGCTGTAGCCCTTGGGTGCATGAGTAAAGGACGTCGCGCGAGCGGTGACCTGTTCGCGGGCGTAACCATCGATGCCGTCGCCCGGAACGCTGGCGAAACCTTCGACCAACGGTTGGCCGTCCAGCCAGTCCGGGAAAAACGTACTGACCACCGAATCACCAACAGCGAACTCGTTGACGCCAGTGCCCACTGCGGTCACCACGCCAGCGCCATCGGCCATGGGAATACGCGGCGCAGTCGGGCCCCACATGCCGCTGACCACGGCGAAGTCGTGATAGTTGAGCGAGTTGGCATGCAGGCGCACGCTGATTTCGCCGGCTTGCGGGGCGGCTGCCTCGCGGGTGCCTACCTGCACCTTGTCGTAACCACCGCCGGTCTGGACGATAATGGCCCTGCTGGTCATGGAAACCTCCTGAGTCGATTCGGCAAATAGCTGACCAGTCTTCGCCCGACCCTGCCCCAGGTCAAGCACGAGCGCTTGCATAGTGCGCCAGCAAACCACAATAATGCGACTAATTATCAATTACTCGATATTGCCCCGCCATGCCCGCTCCCGATCATGCTGCCCTGCACGCGCTCTACAGCGAACATAACGGTTGGTTGAAAAACTGGCTGCGTACCCGCCTGGGCAATGCCGCCGATGCCGCCGACCTTGCCCAGGACACCTTTATCCGGGTATTGAATGCACGCAATGCAGACACCATTCGCGAGCCGCGCAGCTACCTGGGCGCCATCGCCCATGCGCTGATGATCGACAAGTTTCGCCGCAAGGCGCTTGAACAGGCCTATCTGGACGAACTGGCGCTGCGCCCGGAGCGGGTCGCCGAATCACCGGAAAGCCGCTTGCTGATCCTCGAAACCCTGCTGGCGGTGGACCAGATGCTCGATGGCCTGGGCGAGCGCACGCGCTCTATCTTCCTGGCCGTGCAACTCGAAGGCCTGAGCTATGTGGCTACCGCCGAACGCCTGGGGATATCGGTGACCACGGTGAAAAAACACCTGATCCGCGCCATGACCCACTGCCTGCTGCTCACGGACGACTGACATGGCCCAGCCGCTGGACTATCGCACCCTCGAAGCTGCCGCCACCTGGTACGTGCAGCTCAACGCCGCGCCGCCCAGCGCTGCGCAGTTGCAGGCCTGGCAAGACTGGTTGGGCAAGAACCAGGCCCATGCCCAGGCCTGGGCGCGGGTCGAAAAGCTGCAGCGCCAACTGGGCCGGCTGCCCGCTGATGTCGCCCTGCCGACGCTTGCCGGCGTGCGCGCCCGGCGCCGCGCCGTGCTCAAGACCCTGGCGCTGCTCATGGCCGTTGGCGCAACCGGCTGGGCGGTACAGCAAAGTACACCGGGCCAGGCGTGGATGGCCGAACTGCGCACCGGCAAGGGCCAGCGCCGCCAGGTGCGTCTGGACGATGGCAGCCAGCTTGAACTGAACACCGACAGTGCCGTGGATATCCGCTACGACAGCCAGCAACGCCTGCTGCGCCTGTACAGTGGTGAGATCATGGTGCAAACCGCCCCTGACAGCGCGGCGCGCCCGTTCATGGTCGAAACCGCCGAAGGCCGGGTGCGCGCCCTCGGCACGCGCTTCAACGTGCGTAGCGACAATGGCCTGAGCCGGGTCAGCGTGCTCGAACATGCGGTACAGGTGCGCCCGCTCGACCAGCCGCTGCTGA
The DNA here is from genome assembly GCF_044743505.1 of Pseudomonas sp. NPDC087612. Lineage (NCBI taxonomy): Bacteria > Pseudomonadati > Pseudomonadota > Gammaproteobacteria > Pseudomonadales > Pseudomonadaceae > Pseudomonas > Pseudomonas sp. NPDC087612. Next base: position 161,157 of record NZ_JBIUWO010000011.1, on the reverse strand, counting down.
TGCTGCGCCTGGAGGCCGGGCAAAGCGTCAGCTTCAACCGCACGCAGATTGCTGCCGCCAGCACCGCCCTGCCCGGCACCGGCGCCTGGACCCAGGGCATGCTGACCGTGATCGAATGGCGCCTGGCCGATTTCATCAGCGAACTGCGCCGCTACCGCCCCGGCGTGCTGCGCTGCGCCGAGGGCATCGCTGACCTGCGCCTGTCAGGTGCGTTTCGCATCGACGACACCGACACGATTCTGGAAAACCTCGGCGTGTCGTTGCCGGTCAGGGTGCGTTACATGACTCGCTACTGGGTCAGCATTGAAGCTGTCTGAAGAAATTTCGTACAAAGGGTTGCCGATTTTCATTCTCATTCGGCTACGCAGTTAAAGCGGCAAATTTCGACCGCCCCTCTGCCCAGCCAATCGAAGGAAATCCTGCATGACCCCGACTTGTCCGCGCGCCCCTCGCCCGCTGGTTCGCGCTGTCCACCTGGCGCTGTTCGGCCTGACCCTGGCACCGTTGCCGCTGCTCGCGCTGCTGCCGGCCCAGGCCATGGCGCAAAGCGCCAGCACCCAGTTCCAGATCGCCCCGGGCCCGCTGGGCACTACCCTGAGCCTGTTCGCCACCCGCGCCAACATCACCCTGTCGTTCGATGCCCGCCAGACTCAAGGCCAGCAGTCGGCCGGCCTGCACGGCACCTACTCGGTCGAGGAAGGCCTGGCGCGCCTGCTCAGCGGCACCGGCCTGCAGGCCCAGCGTCAGTCCAACGGCGGCTACGTGCTGGTGCCCGCCAATACTGGCGCGGCGATGGAACTGGGCGCCACCAGCATCAATGCTCAAGGCCTGGGTGAAACCACCGAGGGTACGCATTCCTACACTACCGCAGCGACCCGTACTGCGACCAAGCTGCCGTTGTCGATCCGCGAGACGCCACAAACCATCACCGTGGTTACCCGCCAGCAGATGGACGATCAGGGCGCCCAGAGTATTTCTGATGTGCTGCGCAATACCCCCGGCGTCTCGGCGCAAACCTATGACAGCGACCGCACCGAGTTCACCAGCCGCGGCCTGGTGATCACCAACTACCAGTACGACGGCGTCAACACCGTGTATGACGGGGTGTACGGTGAAGGTACCGCGCATGTCGACATGTCGATCTATGACCGTGTGGAGGTGCTCAAGGGCGCCACCGGCCTGATGACCGGCTCCGGCGACCCGTCGGCCACGGTCAACCTGATCCGCAAGAAACCGACCGCGCAGTTCCAGGGCTCGCTCACCGGCAGTGCCGGCAGCTGGGACAACTACCGCGGCGAAGTCGATGTCTCCGGCCCGATCAACAGCAGCGGTAGCGTGCGTGGGCGCTTCGTCAGCGCCCAGCAGGACAAGAAGGGCTACCAGGACCATTACCAGCAGAACAAAGAGGTGTACTACGGCATCCTCGAGGCCGACATCACCCCGGATACCCTGCTGACCGTCGGTATCGACCAGCAGACCACCACCCCGCGCGGCAGCTCCTGGACCGGCAACCCGGTGTACTACACCGACGGCGGTCGCACTGACTTCTCCCGCTCGTTCAACCCGGGCGCCGACTGGAGCCGCCGCGACTTCCAGAACCGCACCTACTTCGCCTCGCTGGAACAGGCGCTGGCCAACGACTGGTCGCTCAAGCTCAGCGTCAACCAGTTGCAGAGCGATCACGACACCCGCCTGGCCTCGGCCAGCGGTGGCGCGCCGGATCGCAATGGTGACGGCATGTACTTTTTCTGGGGCCGCTGGGAAGGCCACCGGGTGCAGAACAGTGCCGACCTGAATATCTCCGGCCCGTTCACCCTGTTCGGCCGCCAGCACGACCTGGTCGTCGGCCTTGACACCAACCATTCGCGCCAGACCGGCACCACCTGGGACACCGGCGAATTTGGCACGGTGCCCGGCAGCATCTTTGACTGGGACGGTCACATCGGCGTGCCGGACTTCCCGAAAAACGGCAAGTACGAACAGAAGAAGAGCCAGAACGGCGCCTACATCGCCACCCGCCTGCACCCGACCGATGACTTTTCAGTCATCCTCGGCACCCGGGTCAGCACCTTCAAGTACAGCGACAATTACGACTACGACGGCCTGAACCCGAACTTTGCCGACAGCCAGGCCAGCTACAAGCAACACGGCGTGGTCACGCCCTACGCCGGAGTGGTCTATGACCTGAACGACACCTACTCGGTGTACGCCAGCTACACCTCGATCTACCAGCCACAGAGCAACAAGGACAGCAACGGTGCCACCCTCGACCCGGTCGAAGGCGACAGCTACGAAACCGGCCTGAAAGCGGCCTACTTCGACGGCAAGCTCAACGCCAGCCTGGCGCTGTTTCGCATCGAGCAGGACAACGTTGCCGAGTCGATCGGCACCAACCCTGCGACCAACGAGGGCATCTACAAGGCCACTAGCGGCGCCACCACCCAGGGCATCGAGCTGGAAGTGGCCGGTGAGCTGCAGGAAGGCTGGAATCTCTCGGCCGGCTATACCTACGCGCGTTCACGCGATGCCGACGAGCAGCGTATCTATGGCTTCCCGATGAGCACCAGCAAACCTGAACACCTGGTGCGGCTGTTCACCACCTACCGCCTGCCGGGGGTGCTGGACAAGGTGACAGTGGGGGGTGGAATCAACTGGCAGAGCGCGTTCTACGGCAAGATCTACAACCGCTCGATCGAGGATTACAGCTTCATCAAGCAAGGCGGCTATACCCTGGTCGATCTGATGACCCGTTATCAATACAACGAGCAGCTGAGCTTCACGGTCAATGCCAACAACGTCTTCGACAAGCGCTACCTGACCGGGCTGGGCAACTTCGACACCACCTACTACGGTGATCCGCGCAATGTGATGCTGACGACGCGCTGGGAGTTCTGAGGCCCCATCGCGGGGCAAGCCCGCTCCTGCACACCGAATGTAGGAGCGGGCTGGACTCGCGATGAATTCAACTCAATTGTCGAGCATCACCTGCAACGCCCGGCAATCCGCTGCATGCCAGTCGGCCAGCTCTGGCCAGGGGTTATCCGGCAGGTTCACCAGAATCGTCCGCGCCCCCGCCGCCCGGCCGCAGTCCAGGTCAAAGCGGTAGTCGCCGACCATGACCATCTCGCTCGGCGCCACCGCCCAGGCGTCGGCCAGCTTCAGCAAGCCGCCAGGGTGTGGCTTGGGCGGTGCTTCATCACGCCCGACCACGTGCTCGACGGCAAAGCAGTCGGCCAGGCCGATTGCCTCAAGGGTGATATGCGCAAGCTCCCGGGCATTGCGGGTAAGGATACCCAGCTGGCAACCGCGCGCCGCCAGCTCGCGGACCAGCTCCACGGCACCGGTAGCCGGGCGTGAACCAATCGCCAGCTCACGTTCATGCTCCAGCAACCAGGCGTGCTTGGCTGCGGCTTCATCGGCCGGCAGGGCCGCCAGGTGGGTGAGGATGTCGTGGGTCTGGGGAATTTCCAGCGCCACCTTGATCGCGGCAAAATCATGCACGGCAACGGTCAGGGTGCCGTCCATGTCGAACACCCAGTGGCGAATCTGCTGCAGGCTCATTGCCAGTCCTGGCGATGACGAATCAGGCCTTCCTGGCACGACGAGGCCACCAGTTGCCCGGCCTGGTTGTAGATGTTGCCGCGGGCAAAACCACGGGCATTGCCGGCCCACGGGCTGTCCATGGCGTACAGCAGCCACTGGTCGGCGCGCAGGTTGCCGTGGAACCACAGCGCGTGGTCGAGGCTGGCGATCTGCATGTCCTTGTGCCACACCGATTTGCCATGGGGCAGCAGCGAGGTGGTCAACAGGCCAAAATCCGAGGCATAAGCGAGCATGTACTTGTGCAGCGCCGGCACGTCCGGCAGGTTGCCGTCAGCACGGAACCAGACGTACTTGACTGGCTCGCCGGGCTTGGGGTTGAACGGATCCTCGGCAGTTACCGGACGCATTTCGATCGGCTTGGCGCAGAGCATCTTGTCGCGAATGGCTTCAGGCAGGCGATCGGCCATGCGCTTGGCCAGCTCGACTTCCGACGGCAGGTTTTCCGGGCCGACCACCTTGGGCATCTGGCTCTGGTGCTCGAAGCCTTCCTCGTCGTACTGGAACGAGGCGCTGCAGGTGAAGATGGTCTTGCCCTTCTGGATCGCCGTCACCCGCCGGGTGCTGAAACTGCCACCATCGCGTACGCGGTCGACCGAATAGACCACCGGCATGCTGGCGTCGCCCGGGCGCAGGAAGTAGCCGTGCAGCGAGTGCACGTGGCGCGCCTCCTCGACCGTCTGGCTGGCCGCCGACAGCGACTGGCCCAGTACCTGCCCACCGTACAACTGACGAAAGCCCAGGTCCTGGCTTCGCCCGCGGAACAGGTTTTCCTCGATCGATTCCAGGCTCAACAGGTCAACCAGATCGTCCAACACGTGGCTCATTCAAGATTCTCCAAGGCAATGCGCAACTGCGGCAAATAATACAGGGTTTGTCATTGCCGGCCCGTATGTTGTGCAATTCAGCCGCGCAGGGTGGCCTGCCACTGGGCGCGGTCGATGCGGTACAACACGTGCGCTCGCAAAGGGTCGCCTGGCTCTAGCCTGGGGTGTTCGAAGCTGCCGGCCAGGTCCTGCTGCATGCCGATGGCCTGCATGACTTTTTGCGATGGCAGGTTGCTCTTGGTGGTGAACGACACCACCTGTTCCAGGCCCAGTTGAGCGAAGGCGCAGCGCAGGCTGGTCCAGGCCGCTTCACTGGCAAAACCCAGCCCCCAGTGGCGCCGGGCCAGGCGCCAGCCGATCTCCACCGCCGGGGTAAAATCGGCGGCAAAACTCACGTTGAGCAGGCCGGTCATGCCGATAAAGGCGCCGGTGTCCTTGCGCTCCAGGGCCCACAGGCCAAAGCCGTATTCATTGAAGTGGCCGCGAATCCGGCCGATCAGCGCAGCGCTCTCGACCCGGGTCAAGGGTGCAGGAAAGTAACGCATGACCTGCGGGTCGGCGCACATCGCGGCGAACTCCCTGAGGTCGTCATCCTGCCATTGGCGCAACAGCAACCGTGCGCTTTCCAGTTGCAATATCGGGGTCATGCTCGGCTCCTTATCCACAGCCTGCTGTTTATAGCGTAGGTAACAACCTCAGCTCCAAGCTATTTTTCACATCCCTTTCACTGGTTCTGAACCTGACCTTTTCTACAGTGCGTTCACTCTTGAACCTGCCTGAAGTGGTCCTATGTCATCTTCCCACCTGACGCCTGCGCTTACCGCCAGCACTGCCACCCAGCGACGACGCGGCGCTCCCTGGCGCCAACCGCTGACCGGGCTGGGCCTCCTGCTCGCCCTGGTCATCCTTGCACTGTGGTGGACATCGAGGACACCGATCGTGGACCTGGGCAGCGACAATCAGATGCACAACAGTGGTGTTTACAGCGAATGGGCCAAGGGCGCGGTCATCGTCCTGATCCGCCATGCCGAACGTTGCGACCGTTCGCACAACCGCTGCCTGGGCGACCCCAGCGGCATTACCCTCGAGGGTAGCCAGGCGGCCAGCGACGTCGGTAACGGCATCCAGCGCCTGGGCCTGAACAACGCTCAGGTGCTGAGCAGCCCGGAGGTGCGCACCCAGCAAACTGCGCACTTCATGTTCGGCAAGGCGATCGCCAGCGAGGACTGGCTCAAGCAATGCGACAAGGGTTTTGCCGATGCCGCCTTCAAGCACAAGCGCGCCGACCATAACCTGGTGCTGGTCACCCACAGTGGTTGCATCGATCATCTTGAGCGGCAGTTGAATGTGCCCGGTGGTGAACGCTCCAGCGCCTATGCCAGTGCCTTGTTCGTGTCCATGGGCAGCAACGGCAAGGCGCGGATTCTCGGGCAGATGAACGCCAATGAATGGCGCAAACTTGTCGCCAGCGCAGGAATGTAAAGCATGCCGGGCCCCTCTCGCCGCGACTTCTATCTGACCAACCTGGGTTTGCCGCTGCTGCTGGCTGCCGTGGTTTTTTTGCTGTTCGACCTCACCAGCCTCGACCGGCTGATCAGCAACCTGCTGCTCGACCCGGCCAGCGGCCAGTTCCCGCTGCTGCACAACCAATGGTTCGAGAAAGCGACCCACAAGTGGCCGCGCATCTTGCCGAACTGGACCGGCGAGCTGGCAGTCATCGGCTCGCTGTTGTCGTTTATCTGGCCACGCTTTGCCGCTTATCCACAGTCCACTGCCAGCCGCATGTTGAACACCTGGCGTATCGCTGCGGTGCTGCGCTTGACCACCCGCTACCGTCGCGACTTGTTGTTCGTGGTGGTGGCCTTCGCCCTGAGCACCACGGTCATCCATTACCTGAAAAGCCACACCAGCGTGTACTGCCCGGTGGAGACCACCCTGTACGGCGGCAGCGAGCTGCGCCAGGAATGGTTCGAGAACTTCAGCTGGCTGGACAAGGCCGGTGCCGGGCGTTGCTGGCCGGGTGGCCACGCCTCCAGCGGCTTTACCTTGCTGGCGCTGTACTTCGTTGCCCGACGCCATCGCTGGGCGCATGCGCGTAAACTGCTGGTGGCGGTGTTGTTGCTGGGGCTGGTGTTTGGCACCACCCGCGTGCTGCAGGGCTGGCACTATATGTCGCACACCTTCTGGGCAGGGATTTTCGTCTGGCTGACGACCTGGCTGACAGCACTGTTCTTTTACGGCCGGCTGGCATTACAGGCTCCCGCGCGGGTGGCGACCAGAGCACGCACGCCGGCGTTGATCAACGCCACGCCAGCATCACTACGCCCAGAGTGACCAGGCTGATGCCGGCCCACTGGCGCAAGTCAAGCCGCTCGCCCAACAGGGTTACGCCAAGTACCGCCACCAGCACCACGCTGAGTTTATCCACAGGCGCCACCTGTGACGCCTGGCCCAACTGCAGGGCTCGGAAGTAACAGATCCATGAGGCGCCGGTGGCCAGCCCCGACAACACCAGAAACAGATAGCTGCGGGCCGGGATCGAACTCAGCGACTGGTACTGGCCGGTGGCATACAGAATCAGCGCCAGGCTGATCAGCACCACCACCGTACGCAGCAAGGTAGCGAAGTCGGAGTTGATGCCGCTGATGCCGACCTTGGCGAAGATCGCGGTCAACGCGGCGAACACGGCGGATAACACCGCCCAGAAAGTCCATGAAGCCAACACCATAAGTACGCCTGTGCAAGGGATTGCTACTCATTGTAGAAGCTGGCGTAACGGCCTTGGTAACTGGCAAGATCAGCTTCTGTCTCGCTCAAGACCCTGCCATGCCGCTGCCGCTGATCTACCACGACGACTACAGCCCGGAGTTTCCCGCCGAGCACCGCTTTCCGATGGACAAGTTCCGCCTGTTGCGCGACCACCTGGTCGCCAGCGGCCTGACTACCGACGCGGCGTTGCTACGCCCCGAGGTTTGCCCCAACGACATCCTCGCCCTGGCCCATGACCGCACCTATATCGAGCGCTACATGAACGGCGAGCTGTCGCGCGAAGACCAGCGCCGCCTTGGCTTGCCCTGGAGCGAAGCCCTGGCGCGGCGTACCGTGCGCGCGGTCGGCGGCTCGCTGCTGGCAGCCGAGCAGGCGCTGGAGCATGGCATCGCCTGTCACCTGGCCGGTGGCACCCATCACGCCCATTACGATCACCCGGCCGGCTTTTGCATCTTCAATGACCTGGCGGTGATCAGCCATTACCTGCTCGCCGCCGGGCGGGTGCACAAGGTGCTGATCTTCGATTGCGACGTGCACCAGGGCGACGGTACCGCGCGCATCCTCCATGACACCCCGGACGCGATCACCGTATCGCTGCATTGCGAGCAGAACTTCCCCGCGCGCAAGGCCGAAAGCGACTGGGACATCCCTCTACCGCGCGGCATGGGCGACCAGGCGTACCTGAAGGTGGTCGATGACGCGCTCAACTACCTGTTGCCGCTGTACCGCCCGGACCTGGTGCTGTACGACGCCGGGGTCGATGTGCACAAGGACGACGCCCTGGGTTATCTGCAACTGACCGATGAAGGCGTCGCCGCCCGTGACCAAAGCGTGCTGCGCCACTGCCTGGGCCGGGACATTCCGGTGGTTGGGGTGATTGGCGGTGGCTACAGCAAGGACCGCGAGGCCCTCGCCCGCCGCCACGGCATACTGCACCACAGCGCCAGCCGTGTGCTGGGTTACTCACAATGACTGTGGAACCGCCTGTGGATAACCTGCGGGAAAGCCCCTCAAGGCCTTTAACCACAGGGCCTTGAGGCCGCTGTACGTTTTTTGATCAGTGATTCCGGGCGCCGCGCTAAGGTAGAATGCCGGCTCTTTTTTCCAGCTTGCAGCCGACCATGACCGACACTTGCACCACCGACCGCCCACACGTTGCCATTATCGGAGGCGGGCCGGCCGGGTTGATGGCCGCCGAAGTGCTGAGCCAGGCCGGGGTCGCCGTCGAGCTGTACGACGCCATGCCCTCGGTGGGGCGCAAGTTTCTCCTGGCCGGGGTCGGTGGCATGAACATCACCCACTCCGAGCCTTACCCGGCATTCATCGCTCGTTATGCCGAGCGCACGCAAGACGTTGCCCGCCTGCTCGAAGGCTTCGATGCCGATGTGCTGCGCCAGTGGATTCACGACCTGGGCATCGAAACCTTCGTCGGCAGTTCCGGCCGGGTGTTCCCCCGCGACATGAAAGCCGCGCCACTTTTGCGCGCCTGGCTCAAGCGCCTGCGCGATGCCGGGGTCGTTATCCACACCCGCCATCGCTGGTTGGGCTGGAATGCCGATGGCAGTTTGCGAATCGCTTATCCACAGGGCGAGCTGGCGCTCAAGCCGACCGCCACCGTGCTGGCGCTGGGCGGCGGCAGCTGGGCACGCCTGGGCTCCGATGCGGCCTGGCTGCCCTGGCTGCAAGCGCAAGGCGTGCAGATCGCGCCATTGCAGGCGGCCAACAGCGGCTTCGAGGTCGAGGGCTGGAGCGCGCTGCTCAAGGACAAGTTTGCCGGCGCGCCGCTGAAGAACATCGCCCTGAGCCTTGCCGGCCAGGCGCCGCGCCTGGGCGAATGCGTGCTCACTGCCCAAGGGCTGGAAGGCAGCCTGGTGTACGCCTGGTCGGCGCAGATCCGCGAAGCGATCAACCGCGATGGCAGCGCCAGGGTGCTGGTTGACCTGCTGCCCAACCGGCCTGTGGATAAAATCCAGCAGGCCCTGGCTAAGCCGCGGGGTTCGCGCTCAATGGCCAAGCACCTGCACAGTCAACTGGGGCTGGACGGGGTCAAGGCGGCGTTGTTGCGAGAGCAGACCGATCAACCGACCTTTGCTGACCCGGCCTTGCTGGCCCAGGCGATCAAGGCCTTGCCGATCACCCTGGTGCGCCCTCGCCCGCTGGACGAAGCGATCAGCAGCGCCGGCGGAGTAACCTTCGAAGCACTGGATCAGCGCTTGATGCTCAAGCAGGTGCCCGGCGTGTTCTGTGCCGGTGAAATGCTCGACTGGGAAGCGCCAACCGGCGGCTATCTGCTGACTGCCTGTTTTGCCAGTGGGCGCAAGGCCGGGTTGGGCTTGCTGGACTGGCTCAAGGCTTAAGGGAAGGCTTCGCCTTCCATCGCCGGCAAGTCCGGCTCCCACAGGTTATCGCGGCCCTCTGTAGGAGCGGGCTTGACCCGCGATGGCGTCTTCAGGGCTTGCGCTTGCGCGGCCCGGTATTGAACGCCGGTACCTTGCGTACCGGCTTGGCCTGCGGCGCTGCCGCTAGCGCTTCAGCGCTGTCCATCCAGCGCCCGAGGCTGCGCTTGCTGCTGCTTTCCTTGGGCTTCTTCGGCTTTTTCGGCTTCTTCAGCACCTGGCCGCTGGCATCGGTCATCGGCACCTTGTGGTCCGGAATGAAATCCGGCTCTTCGTGGCGTGGCAAGGTCTTGCGGGTCAGGGTTTCAATCGCCGACAGCAGCTGCACTTCGTCGGCGCACACCAGCGAAATCGCCTCACCGCTATTGCCTTTGCGCCCGGTACGACCGATGCGGTGAATGTAGTCCTCGGCGACGATCGGCAGGTCGAAGTTGACCACCAGCGGCAGGTCGTCGATGTCCAGCCCGCGCGCCGCCACATCGGTGGCGACCAGGATCTGGATCTCGCGGGCCTTGAAGCTGTCCAGGGCACGCTGGCGGGTGGCCTGGGGCTTGTCGCCATGAATGCCGTCGGCATTGACGCCCTGGCCACGCAGGCGCTCGACCAACTGGTCAACGCCATTGCGGGTCTTGGCGAACACCAGCACCTGCTTCCAGCGCTGCTTGCGCATCAGGTGGCTGAACAGCTCCGGCTTGCGCTTCTTGTCCACCGGCACGATCCACTGTTTGACCGTACTGGCGGTGACATTGCGCGGGCTGACTTCGATGCTCAGCGGGTCATTGAGGGTCTGCGCGGCCAGTTGGCGGATCTCGTCGGAAAAGGTCGCCGAGAACAGCAGGGTTTGCCGGCGTGCCGGCAAGGCGGCGTACACCGCGCGCAACTCTTCGGCAAAACCCAGGTCGAGCATGCGGTCGGCTTCATCGAGCACCAACGCCTGCAGCTGATTGAACTTGACTGCGTTCTGGCGGAACAGGTCGAGCAACCGCCCCGGGGTGGCCACCAGCAGGTCGATGCCCTTGCGCAGCTTCATCATCTGCGGGTTGATGCTGACCCCGCCGTACACCGCATAGGTGCTCAGCGGCAGGTGCTCGGCGTACTCACGAATGTTGGCGTGAACCTGTTCGGCCAGTTCACGGGTCGGCACCAGCACCAGGGCGCGCACCGAGTTGCTGGCGACCTTGGCCCCTTCCAGGGTCAGGCGTTGCAGCAGCGGCAAGGCAAAACCTGCGGTCTTGCCGGTGCCGGTCTGGGCGGCGGCCATCAGGTCGCGGCCGGCCAGTACGGCAGGAATGGCCTGGGCCTGGACCGGCGTCGGGGTGTTGTAGTCCAGGCGCTCGAGCGCGCGCAGCAAGGGTTCGATCAGGCCGAGTTTGGCGAAAGTCATGGCAATACCGTCAGGGGAATTCAGCAATGGCGGCAGTTTACCTTGTTCAGGCCCGGCGCGTGCCGCCATCGCTATCAGCCTTGCGGTGCAAAGCGCACCTTGAGCAGGCGATCGAGCCCTTCACCCAGGTAGAACGAAAACGGCCTGCCGCTCTGGTAGGCAATCGCACGACATGCCGCGAATGCTTCGGGATCGCTACGGATGAAAAACAGGTAAGGCTGGGCCCTGACGGTGCCAATCTTACCGAACTCGAACACCAGTCGGTCGGTAGTCTCCGGGCGCTGGATGCGCACCCGCATATCGCCCATTTCCAGGCGCTCGAGCAATCGCTGCTCATCGAACGACAACTGCGCCGGCGCCCGCAGTTCTGCACCGCTAGGCATGCGCAGTTTCATCTCGCCGCGCAGATCGGCGCCACTGACATTGAAGTCAGTGACCTCGAAGGGCAAGGCGCCATGTAGCCTGGCGCTGGCCTCGCAGATCATATCGGCCTGCGGCTTTTGCGCAGTCGCCTGATCATTGCGCCGTAGCTGCACATCGATTTGCGAAGGAAAGCTGAAGTGCAGCGGCAACGACATCTCGCCGAGTGCGACGACGTCATCGGACGCTGGGCCGAAGTCGTAAACACCCAGGCCCACCTTGCGCGCCTGGCGCATGTCGACCAGCAGCCGGCCTGTAGGCCGAACCTCTTCCCGCGCAGGCTCGAATGACTCGAACAGCGCCCGCAGTTGCTGACGCTGCCCGGCGTCCAGGGCATCCTTGGCAAAACGCACCTGCAACGCCTGCCGGTTGCCGGGCTCAAGGCGCAGTTCCAGCTTGCCCGCCGGGATCGGCCAGGGGGCCATGGCTTGGCGCACGGCCTGCAAATAGGCGGCCTCGATTTCGAAACTGTTTTCCAGAGAGATGGGTTCCTGGAAATACAGGGTCATGAAGGTCTGCTTACCGTCGTACAGCATCACCACGCCCATTACGAGCAAGGCCACACAAGCAAAAATCTTCACTGCCTTCCTGGCAAAACGTCCTTTCATTTACACAGTTCACCTTCCACTTCGCCAACAGTTTTGGCTTTTTCCACTGCCGGCCGGCGCCACTGCGGCACACCGATCAGCACAACGGCGCCAATGATAACCGCCATTGCCACGCATTCCTCGAAACCAATTTGCTCGCCGGCAAAAACAATCCCCAGCAACACCGCCACCGCCGGGTTGACGTAGGCATAACTGGTGGCCGCGGCCGGGCGCACATGCTTGAGCAGGTACATGTAGGCGCTGAAGGCCAGGATCGAACCGAAGAACACCAGATAGGCCAGCGCCCCCCAGCCAGCGGCGGTAGGCATCTGGGTCATGCGTTCGCCACTCAGGGCGCTGCCGAGCAGCAAGACCACGCCACCGACAAGCATTTCTGCGGCGCTGGCCATCGGCCCGGCGGGCAGCGGCAGACTTTTGCTCCACACCGAACCGAAGGCCCAGGAGGCGGCGGCAAACAGGATCAACGCGGCGCCGACCGGGCTAGCCTGCAGGTTGGAGCCCAGGTTGAGCAAACCGATGCCGACCAGGCCGAGGACAATCCCGGCCCATTCCAGACGGGTATTGCGATGGCCCCAGAGCAGGCCGAACATCAAGGTGAACAGCGGCACCGTGGCCACCGCCAGCGCCGCAACGCCCGAGGCCACGCCCGCGTGCTCGGCCAGAGTCACGCCGCCGTTACCGCAACTGAGCAGCAATACACCGATGACGCCCGCCGCCCGCCATTGCGGCCAGGTCGGCGCCGGCACGCCGCGCCAGCGCAAAAAGCCGTAGAGCAAGGAGCCGGCAATGACGAAACGCACCCCGGCCATCAGTAACGGCGGCCAGGATTCGACGCCGATGCGAATCACCAGGTAGGTCGAGCCCCAGACCAGGTACAAGGCGAGAAAGGCGCCGATCAAGACTAACGGGAAGCGACGGGAGGCAGGCATGGGGGGCTCGAATTATGGGTGTCGGGCAGTTAGTTTAGAAAGGCAGCGCAGTAAACATAAGTTACAAAACCTGTTTAAACGAACCGTACACTTTTGAAACAACGGATCTTTTGGCCTTGCGCCTTGGAATCAACAACCCGCCCCTGGAAACCCATGGACAAATACGATCGCATGCTCCTCAGCGCCCTGCTGGACAACGGCCGCGCCTCCTTCGCCGAGCTCGCGCGCAAGGTCAATCTCTCCGCTCCGGCGGTGGCCGAACGGGTGGCCAAGCTTGAGGCCAGCGGGGTGATTACCGGCTACCAGGCCAAGGTCGACCTGGAGAAGATCGGCCTGCCGATCCAGTGCGTGATCGAACTGCGCCTGGCCAGCCATGGCAACCAGCAAACCTACGAAGAACTCACGCAGATTCCGCAACTGACCGAGTGCCACCGGGTGACCGGCGACCCCTGCGTGATCATGCAGGCGGCAGTGGGTTCGATGCCGGAACTCGAAGAGCTGATCAACCGGGTCGCCCGGTTCGGCTTCAGCAAGACCTCGATCATTCTCTCCAGCGCCGTGGAACGGCGCTTGCCGCTGGGCCACCTGGAACACAACGGCAAGAAGGCCTAGCGATAGGTTTTCAGCGCTTCGCCGATCTTCGCCGCGGGGACTTTCTGCAGGCTGCAGAACAATTGGTGGGAAACGCCGTTGACGCCCTGCTGGCGCAATTGTCCGGCCAGGTGCTGGGCGAGGTTGGCGGCCATTTCGGCATCGGCCATGGCCCGGTGCGCGGTGCCGGTGTCAGGCAGGCCGGCCCAGCGGGTCAGGGTGCCTAGTTTGTGGTTTGGCGCCGAGGGCATCAGGCGCCGCGCCAGCAACATCGAGCAGGCGAAACGCTGACTACGGCTACGGCCGATCTGCGCCAGCTCGTAGTCCCAGAACTTCTGGTCGAACGAGGCGTTGTGGGCGAGCATCGGCGTATCGCCAACGAACTCGGCTACTTCGTTCATCACCCGGGCAATTGGCGGCGCGCTGCGCAGCATGGCGGTGGTGATACCGGTCAGGCCGGCGACAAACGCCGGTACCGGTACCCCGGCATTCATCAGGCTTTGGTAGCGCTCGACGATGCGCCCGTGTTCCAGCATGACCACCGCCACTTCGGTGGCGCGGCAACCGGCGCCGGGTGAAATGCCAGTGGTTTCAAAGTCGATGACAGCGATACGTTCCAAAACGACAACCTCAAAAATCTTAATGCTTGAGCAGCAGGCTGCCCTCGATGGGCACATATCGGCTAGCAGCGCGAATCAGTGAGTTGGCGGTCAGCCCCGGCACGCCATAGGCAACGGCCTGAATGCCGTGACGGCTGATGACCCGTTCCAGCAGCAGGTCGAAATCGCCGTCGCCGGAGGCCAGCACCACCTCATCGACCCGCGCGGCGGCATCGATCACATCGAGGGTGATGCCCACGTCCCAGTCGCCCTTGGCCGAGCCGTCGCTGCGCTGGATGTAGGGTTTGAGTTTGACCGTGAAACCGAGGTTGCGCAGGATCTGTTGAAACTGCTGCTGCTTGCTGTCGCCGCGGTCGATGGCGTAGGCCACCGCCTCGACGATCTGCCCGTGCTGGCTGATATCGGCCCACAGCGCCGCGTAGTTGAAGTGGCAACCGTAGGCCTGGCGCACGGTGTAGTAGAGGTTTTGCACATCGGCGAATACCGCGATCTTCTTCACCGCTTTTCCTCATGGCGCCACGGCGCTGTTGCCGGCCGCCGCACATCGGGGCCGTTTCGGCGCCCAGTATGCCAGCCCGTGGGCCATGCGGGTAAGCGCGGTCAGACGAAGCTGTCGTCGTCGCCGCCGAAGAAGCCGCCATCATCGCTGCCGTAGTCGGTGTCGATGAAGCCGCCCTGGTCGTTGCCATAGCCGCCGTTGTCAGCGGTCAGGCGCTGCTCGTCGTTGCTGCCCCAGCCGCCGCTATCGCTGGCGGGTGCTGGTTCTTCCTTGATCACTTCGACCACCTCTTCAGGTTGCGAGTGATGGTTGAACAGGCTGCTGATGCCCTGGGCCAGCATCACCCCGCCGGCCACGCCTGCAGCAGTTTGCAGCGCGCCACCAAGGAAGCTGCTGGCACCGCCGCGGGCCGGGGCCTGGGCGGGAGCTGCGTTGAAGCCCTGCTGCTGGGCCGGCGGGTTGAACGAGGGGCGCGAAGGTTCGCGCCAGCCGCCACCACTGGCAGGAGCGCTGGCCGCCGGCTGGTTTTGCACCGGCTGCGGGTCGCGGGTGCCGCTGCCGAAGATGCTCGACAAGAAGCCGCCACTGCTGCTCGGCGCGGTAGCGGCCACCTGGGCCTTGGCCTGTTTGAGCTCGGCCTGCAGTTGCTTGTTCTGTTCATCCAGGCGCTTGAGCGCCGCTTCCTGCACCAGGATCGCCTGGGCCATGTAGTAAGGCGCCGCCGGTTGCTGCTGCAGGTGCTCGCCAATGCGCGCCTGGGCCTGGGCATCACGCGGCACGGCCGGATCTTCGGCCTGCTTGAGCCGACCGAACAGGCCGTCGATCAGGGTTTGTTCTTCACTGTTCATGGGCAACCTCACTGCAAAAGCGGAAAAACGGGTACCGGTAAAATGGGGTGCCGAGGCGCCAGATTCAACACAAGCCGGGATTAAACTTTCTTCAGGTTGGCCAGCGCCTGGGCTAAAGTGACGCCCTGCTTTTATTCAATGCGATATCGACCGATGAATCCGCTTAGTGTTCTGCGCGACTCCCTGTATTTCTTCCGCCGTCACCTGCTGAGCATTGCCCAGTTGTGCCTGCCGCTGGTGGTGCTCGAAGCCCTGTGCGCCCAGTTGCTGTACCAGCAACTGGGCAAGGACGCCTCGCCAGGCTACGGCATGCTGGTCAGCCTGCTGTTCTACCCGCTGTACAGCGCCGCGCTGATCCTCTACCTCGACAGCCGCAGCAACGGCTACGCCCCGCTCAAGCGCAACCTGCTGGCCATGGCCTTGCGCCTGTGGCCGTCGTTTGCGCTGATGGTGATGCTCAGCTCGTTGCTGATCATGGCCGGCGCCGCGCTGTTCATCATTCCCGGCATCTGGGTGATGATCCACCTGGTGTTTGCCGAATACGCCCTGGTATTGCGCGGCCAGCCACCGATCGAAGCCATGCGTACCAGTTTCCAGATGACCACCGGCAACTTCTGGCGCATCTTCAGTTGCGTCCTCGGCGTAATGGCAGTGCTGTGGCTGATCGACGGCCTGAGCATGATGCTGGTGCCCGAGCCGTCGCCGCTGGCGCAACTGGCCCTGGATAGCGGCAACGGCTTTTTGCAGCTGTTCAGCACCGTAGTGATGTTCCGCCTGTACATGCTGGTCAGCGAACCGGCGACAGAGCCACCGCTGTCCTGACTGGTTAGCCGATGACCCGACTACTGCGCAACGCCCTGCTGACCCTGCTTGTTGTGATCGCCCTGCTGTGGCTGCTGGCCAGCCAGCTGAGCTGGCAACCTGAACCGCGCGAGAGCCTGGCGGTCAGTTGCCGGGCCAGCACGGCGGCGCTGGTACCCGGCCAGGTGCTCAAGGTGATGACCTGGAACGTGCAGTACCTGGCCGGCAAGCGCTACGTATTCTGGTACGACCAGGGCCGCGGCGACGACACCCGCCCTACCCCTGAAGACCTCGCCTTCAACCTTGATGAAGTGGCGCGGGTAATCCGCGCTGAGCAGCCGGACATCGTCCTGCTCCAGGAACTGGACAACAACGCCAAGGCCAGCGGCTACCAAGACCAACTGGCACTGCTGCGCGAACGGCTGGTGGATATTTACCCCTGCGCGGTGCAGGCCTACGACTGGAAAGCCGATTTCGTCCCCGACTGGCACATCTTCGGCAGTGTCGGCCGCAGCCTGGCGACCCTGAGCCGCTACCCGATCAAGCAGGCCGAGCGCCTGCAATTGCCGGTCGACGCCAGCAATGCCTGGCAGCGCTTGCTGCAACCGCAGCAGGCGATTGTTGCCAGCTACCTGCCGCTGCGCGATGGCGGCCAGCTGGCGGTGCTCAACACCCACCTGGCGACCTTCGAAGCCGGCAGCGATATCCAGCGCCAGCAGGTGCAACAGGTGACGCGCCTGCTCGACAAGCTGGAAAGCCAAGGCACGCCGTGGTTGATCGGCGGCGACTTCAACCTGCTGCCGCTCGGCCAGTACCGCCGCCTGCCGGCCGCACTGCGCGGCCAGTACGGTGCCGACAGCGACCTGCATCTGCTCTGGGACAAATACCCGATGATCCCCAGCAACGCCGAAGCCAGCGGCGCCGACCGCGCGGCCTGGCTGACCCACTACCCCAACGACCGCAACCTGCAAGGCCCGGACCGCACCCTCGACTACCTGTTCCACAGCCCGAAACTGCAGCGTCTGGGGGCTCGGGTGATTCAGCAGGACACCCTGGAGATTTCCGATCACCTGCCAGTGACGGCGCGCCTGCTGTTGCCTGCGCAGCCGTGACTACTTGCGCGGCTTGGCCCGAGCCGTGGCTTCGGCCACCAACGGGTCATCCGGCCAATAGTGCTTGGGGTAGCGCCCTTTGAGGTCTTTCTTCACTTCGGCATAGGTACTGCGCCAGAAGTTGGCCAGATCCTGGGTCACCTGTACCGGCCTGCGCGCGGGCGACAGCAAATGCAGCAGGACTTGCTGACGGCCCTGGGCGATGCGCGGAGTTTCGGCCAGGCCGAACAGTTCCTGCAGACGCACAGCGAGAATCGGCGGGGTTTCGCTGTAGTCCAGGCGAATGTTCGAACCCGAGGGCACACTCAGGTGCACCGGCGCCTGCTCATCCAGGCGCTGGGGTAGCGGCCAGGGCAGCAGGTTGCGCAAGATCGACGCGAGGTCGAGCTGGGCAAAATGGCTCAGGCGGGTGACCTTGCCCAGGTAGGGTTGCAACCACTCGGACAGGTTCGCCAGCAGCGCGGCATCACCCAGGTCCGGCCACTCGCTTTCACCACGGCTTGCCAGGTCGAGCTGGCGCAACAGCGCCACCCGCGCCTGCCACTGGCGCAGCTCGGGCGTCCACGACAGCAACTCCAGACCCTTGCGCCGCACCAGTTCCAGCAGTGCCTTGGCGCGGGCGTCTTCATCCAGGCCGGTCAAAGGCTCGCGGCTGAGCACCAGCTCACCGACCTTGCGCTGACGCTCGGCACGCAAAACGTTCTCGCGTTCGTCCCAGTCAAGGATATCCAGGCTGCGCACCTGTTCGGCCAGCACCCCGTCGAACAGCGCCGGGTCGAAATCGGCGGCCAGGTAAATGCGCTCCTCGCGCTGGCCCTGACGGCTGCCCAGATCGGCGATCACCAGCCACGAATGTTTCATCAAGGCATCGGCTTCGCCAAACAACGCAGCGCGACCGTTGGCCAGGCGATATTCCGCACCGCCGGCACGCCGCTGCTGCGCAACGCGGTCGGGATAAGCCAGTGCCAGCAGGGCGCCGAGCCAGCGCGAATGCTCGGGGTCGGCGACGGCTGCAGTGGCTTTGCCGCGCAGGTAACCGCGGTACTGGCGGGCCAGTTGCCGGGCGCGCTGCACACCGCCCTGCGCGCCTTTGGCCGCGCGGGTTTCACCGCTGAGCAGGGCCAGGCGACTGTGCAGGTCGGCACCGCCGCCGCGCAGAATGTCGCGTTCACCGAGCAATGCGGCGACATCGCAGGCCATGTCGGTCAGGCCCAGGTCCTGGCCGCGCAACAGCAGGTGGGCGATGCGCGGATGCGCCGGCAGTTCGGCCATGGCCTGGCCGTGGGCGCTGAGGCTGTCCGGGCTGTCGGCCTTGAATGCGCCCAGGCGCTGCAACAGCTCCAGCGCCTGGCCATAGGCGGCCGCAGGTGGCTGATCGAGCCAGCGCAGTTGTTCGGGGGTAACGCCCCAGCGCGACAGTTGCAGGGCCAATCCAGCCAGGTCAGCCTGGAGAATTTCGGCCGCGCCATAGGCCGCCAGTTGCTCGTGCTGGGCTTCGGACCACAAGCGATAACACACGCCGGGCTCCAGGCGCCCAGCGCGGCCAGCACGCTGGGTGGCGCTGGCGCGGGAGATGCGCTGGGTGTCCAGGCGGGTCATGCCGCTGCCAGGATCAAAGCGCGGCACCCGCGCCAGGCCCGCATCGACCACCACGCGCACACCGTCGATAGTCAGGCTGGTCTCGGCGATGTTGGTCGCCAGCACCACCTTGCGCAGGCCGGCGGCTGGGGTGTCGATGGCGGCGCGCTGGGCATTGAGATCGAGCTCGCCATGCAGCGGGCACAGGAGGATATCGCGGCGCTCGCCCAGGACCTCCTGCAGTGACTGATGCACGCGGCGAATCTCCGCCTGCCCCGGCAGGAACACCAGCACGCTGCCCGACTCGTCGCTGATGGCCTGCAGCACCGTATCGACCACCCGCGGCTCGATGAACTCGCCTGCCTGGAACGGCCGGCTCCAGCGAATATCCACCGGGTACATGCGCCCTTCGCTGCTGACCACCGGAGCATCGTCGAGCAGGCTCGACAGGCGCTCGCCCTCAAGGGTCGCCGACATCAGCAGGATTTTCAGCGGCGGGTCGTCACGCAACAATTCGCGACCATTGAGGCTCAGGGCCAGGGCCAGGTCAGCATCGAGGCTGCGCTCGTGGAATTCGTCGAAGATCAGCAGGCCCACTCCGTCCAGCGCCGGATCGGCCTGCAGGCGGCGGGTGAGAATCCCTTCGGTGACCACCTCGATGCGCGTGTTCGGCCCGACCTTGCTGTCCAGGCGGATGCGGTAACCAACCGTTTGCCCGACCTGCTCACCCAGCTCGCTGGCCAGCCGTTCGGCCGCCGCCCGCGCCGCCAGGCGCCGAGGTTCGAGCATGAGGATGCGCTGCCCGGCCAGCCACGGCTCATCGAGCAGCGCCAGCGGTACGCGGGTGGTCTTGCCGGCGCCAGGGGGCGCTTCGAGCACCGCTTCGTGGCGCTGGCTCAAGGCGGCGCGCAAGGCTGGCAGTACGGCATCGATCGGTAATGATTTCATGGTGGCCCTCAAACAATCCGCCGAGTATAACGGCGAACCGAGCCTGCCTTATCATGGTCTTAGCTGTAGATACAGGCTCTTTGCCTGTATCTTTGTCGCCTTCATTCCGGAGACTTCCATGCGTATTCCCTCCCGTGTCATTGGCGGCGTCGTGATCGCCACCCTGCTCAGCCAACTGACCGCCTGCGGCACCCTGTTCTTCCCTGACCGGCGCGGCCAGATCGAAGGCAAGATCGACCCGGTGGTCGCTGCCCTCGACGCCATCGGCATTCTTTTCTATGTGATCCCGGGCCTGATCGCTTTCGGCATCGACTTCGCCACCGGCGCCATCTACCTGCCCGGCGGCACCACCGCCCAGGTCGCGCCTGAAAAACTCAACCAGGCCATCAGCACCGACGGCAAGGTCGACAACAGCAAGCTGCAGGCTATTCTCGAAAGCGAACTGGGCCAGCGCCTGCCGCTCAACGACCCGCGCCTGATCCAGCACAAGGGCAGTGTCGAGCAACTGGCCATGTACGGCCTCAAGCCCGCTGCTTGATCTCTGACAGGAAGCCACTTTAGGCATGACTCCCTCGGCTGAACACCAACGCCTGCTGCGCCTGGCCACCCGCGCATCGCTGGCGGTGGCCAGTATCCTGATCCTGACCAAGGCGCTGGCCTGGTGGCTCAGCGGTTCGGTCAGCCTGCTGGCCGGGTTGACCGACTCGGCGCTCGATGGCGTCGCCTCGTTCCTCAACCTGCTGGCGGTGCACTACGCCCTGCGCCCGGCCGATGACGACCACCGTTACGGCCACGGCAAGGCCGAGGCCATGGCCGGCATGGCCCAGGCGCTGTTCATCGGCGTCAGCGCGGTGCTGATCGGCGTGCAGGCGGTTGAGCGGCTGCAGAATCCGCAGCCTCTGGGTGACACCGGCATCGGCATTGCGGTGATGCTATTGTCGCTGGTGCTGACCATTGCCTTGCTGATGCTGCAGGGCAAGGTGATCCGCATCACCGGCTCGACAGCGGTGCGCGCCGATTCACTGCACTATCGCTCCGACCTGCTGCTCAACGGCAGCATCCTCGTTGCCCTGGTGCTGGCGCGCTTTGGCTGGCCACAGCTGGATGCAATCTTCGGTCTGGGCATTGCCCTGTACATCCTCTGGAGCGCCCTCCAGATTGCCCGCGAGAGCAGCTCGATCCTGATGGACCAGGAGCTGCCGGGCGACATCAGCGAACAGATGCTCGCGCTGGCCTGCAGTGTGCCGGGGGTGCGCGGCGCCCACGACTTGCGTACGCGGGTGTCGGGTAGCCACTGGTTCGTGCAATTGCACCTGGAGTTGCCCGGGGACCTGCCGCTGACCCAGGCCCATGCCTTGTGTGACCAGGCAGCGGCGGCGATCAACAGCAAGTACCCCAAGGCTGAAGTGCTGGTGCATGCTGATCCGGTGATGTGAGGCAGTTGGCAAGGCTGCTCTTTGCCAGCGAGGGGCAGCGCAGCAGCCCCCGGTTCAGTTGACGCTATACCCCCGCCCGCTCAAACAAGCACTCTGCGCCCGCCGATAGTTATCGGCCACCTGCGCCGACGGCGCGTAGCTGGCCGCAGCCGGGTCAAAACCGGTCTGCTGCACCGCCCAGCGATGGCATTCGTAGCGGTCGCGATCAAGCTGCTGCGGGCTCTGGCCCTGCGCGGGATAAGCAATCACGTCATAACCTGGGCCGCTTCGGGCCGGCGTACTGGCCGCCGGCGGGTTGACCACCACGTACTCGCGGCTGTCTTCCAGGTACTGGTAATACGTCCCTGCCGCCAGAAAGAACAGCGCACTGCCTATCCACACTTGCTGGGCATAGTCGGGCAGGTAGTTGACCCGCACGCCATAGGGCGGAGTCACCACCACATAACGCGGGCCTTGCGGGCGATACCAGTAACCGCCGGAATAGAAGTAGTCATGCCCGCGATAGGGCACCTTCCAGTACTGCTCGGGGAAGTGTTCGATGGTTTGCCCCGGGCGGTATTGCGGCCCCGGCCCCCAGCCATTGCCGTGGCCATTCCCATGCCCGCCGCCACCGGCGTGGTAATAGCGGTTGTCGTTGCGCCGCGGGATATCCTGGTAATAGCCGGTGCGTGGCTCCTGGGTCTGGCGCACTTCATCGGGCCGCGACTGCAGGGGTGAAGCTCCCTGCCCCTCAGCCAGCAGCGGCAGATTGACACTCATGCACAGCACACCCACACCCGCCATACCCCAGACACGCGACTTCATACTTTCCTCTCGGACCGATAACAAGGGGCCTGTGATTACTCTATCAGGCCGTCTGCCAGGGGTTATCGGCCGCCAGATGAAATTTGAGTAATAAAAAAGGGAGACCCTGGGGTCTCCCTTTGAGAATTTTGTCCGTGCTCGGCGCTTGTGACACCGGCTCACCTCACGCCGTCTTGTGGACAGTGTGTAGCCCGGGGGCCGAGCACAACCTGGTGGGGTTGCTGGCCGCAGCTGGCCTGATTCGGCCCGCCGCACTGGACTGATGTCCGGGCAGTGATTCTGGTGATAAGAATACGGCGATGGCAGCGGCAGAGGATTGCGAAGATTGCTCATTTAAATATCACTTGCGCAATTTTTGCCTACAGATTGATAATTCGACGCAATCGAAACAGAAAAGGCCAATCCCATGAGCAAGCTCGACCGTTATGACCTGAGCATTCTTGCCGAATTGCAGCGCGACGCGCGTATCTCCAACCAGGAACTGGCCGAACGCATCGGCCTGTCACCTTCGCCCTGCTCGCGTCGGGTCAAGCAACTGGAAGACGACGGTTATATTGCCCGCCAGGTCGCCCTGCTCGACCGCAAGAAGCTCGGCCTGAGCCTGACCGCCTATGTGCTGATCGGCATGGACCGGCACACTCCCGAGCGTTTCGAGACCTTCGAGGCGGCGATCCGCAGCCTGCCGCAGGTGCTCGAATGCAGCCTGGTGACCGGAATGGATGCCGACTACCAACTGAAAGTCGTGGTGCCCGACATGGACCATTACCAGCAGTTGCTGCTCGGCCACCTGACCCGTATCGAAGGCGTGACCAGCGTGCGCTCCAGCTTTGTTCTCAACCAGGTACTGGCCAGCACCGAACTGCCGCTCACGCACCTGCGTTAGTCAGGCTGGCAACGGCGGCGTATAATCGCGCGCCTCAACCTGCCGGAGAGTATCGATGGATCCTGCGTTGTTCGAAGAATGGATGATGACCATCCTGGTCACCATCCTGATTGGTTTCATGGGTTTTATCGTCTGGGACCTGGCGAAAAAATCCAAGGCCGGCAAGTTCGGCACCTTCATCCTGTTTTTCGTGCTGGGCCTGGGCATCCTCGCCTTCATCATCAAAAGCGTGGTGATCGGCTTCATCGAAGGCGTCTAAAGCCTGGCCGGGACTTCCCGCCACTGGCCCTGATCGAGGCCATCCAGGCTCCAGTCGCCGATCCGCACGCGCACCAGGCGCAGGGTCGGCAAGCCGACGGCAGCGGTCATGCGCCGCACCTGACGGTTGCGCCCTTCCTTGATGACCAGCTCCAGCCAGCTTGTCGGTACGCTTTTGCGAAAGCGTACCGGCGGGTTGCGTGGCCACAGTTCGGGCTCGTCGAGCTGACGGGCCTGGGCCGGCAAGGTCGGGCCGTCGTTGAGCTCGACGCCATCGCGCAAACGCTGCAGTTGCTCCTCGCTCGGCTCCCCTTCTACCTGTACCCAATAGGTTTTCGCCAGCTTGTGCCTGGGGTCGGCGATCCGCGCCTGCAACTGGCCGTCGTTGGTCAACAGCAGCAGGCCCTCGCTGTCACGGTCCAGGCGCCCAGCCGGGTAGATGCCGGGGATGGCGATGAAGTCCTTGAGGGTCGCGCGCCCTTCGCCGTCGCTGAACTGGGTCAGCACGTCAAAGGGCTTGTTGAACAGGATCAACCGCGGCTCGGCCGGCGGCGCCTTGGCGTGGCGACGCGGGCCGGCGGGTTTGGCCGCGGGGCGCCGCGGCTTGGAGCGTGGGGGTAACGACATGGGGCCTCAGCGGAACGGCGGCTCGTCAAAACTGCGCAGTTTACGCGAGTGCAGCGAGTTGAGCTCGGTACGCAGCAGGTCGAGGGCAGCGATGCCGATCTTCAAGTGCTGGCTGACCGCCCGGTTGTAGAAGGCGTTGGCAGCCCCCGGCAGTTTGATCTCGCTGTGCAGCGGCTTGTCGGAAACGCACAGCAAAGTGCCGTACGGTACCCGCAGACGATAGCCCTGGGCGGCGATGGTGCCGCTTTCCATGTCCACCGCCACCGCCCGCGACAGGTTGATCAACGGCCGTTCCTGCGCCCAGCGCAACTCCCAGTTACGGTCGTCGTAGGTCAGCACGGTGCCGGTGCGCAGGCGCTTTTTCAGCTCGTCGCCACGCTCGCCGGTCACCTGCGCCGCCGCTTCCTGCAGGGCCAGTTGCACTTCGGCCAGGGCCGGAATCGGAATGTTCGGCGGTACTACCCGGTCGAGAATCCCGTCGCGGCGCATGTAGGCGTGGGCCAGCACGTAGTCGCCGATGGTCTGCGATTGGCGCAGGCCGCCACAGTGGCCGATCATCAGCCAGCAATGCGGGCGCAGTACCGCCAGGTGGTCGGTGATGTTCTTGGCGTTGGACGGGCCGACGCCGATGTTGACCAGGGTGATGCCGTCGCCATCAGCGGCGATCAGGTGGTAGGCCGGCATCTGGTAGCGGTGCCACACCACTCCGGCAACCAGGGCCTGGGCTTCACCGTTGTCCATGGCCTTTTCGATGATCACGTTGCCGGGCAGGACCATGCGTACGAAACGCGGGTCGTCACGCAACCGCTCAAGGCCGTGGCTGATGAACTGGTCGACATAGCGGTGGTAGTTGGTCAGCAGGATCCACGGCTGCACATGGCGCCAGTCGCTGCCGGTGTAATGCACCAGGCGGCGCAGGGAAAAATCCACCCGCGCGGCGTCGAACAGCGCCAGCGGCAACGGGTCGACGTTGGCCCAGTCGTACAGGCCGTCAGCGATGCCGTCGGTGGCGGCAGAAAGATCGGTGCTGGGGAACACCCGCGCCAGCGCCGCAGCCGTAATGCCCGTACCGGCCAGCTCATCGCCCTGCTCGACCACATAGGGGTAAGGAATGTTCTGCTGGCTGACGCCCACTTCAACCGTGACGGTGAAGTCGCGCATCAGCGGCTTCAATTGCTCCAGCAGGTAAGCCCGGAACGCCGCCGGCTGGGTCACGGTCACGCTGTAGGTGCCCGGCAACTGGACCTTGGCATAGGCGCGGGTGATCGCCGGCACTTCGCCATGGTACTGGTAGGTCAGGCGCAGCTCGGGGTAGCGGAACAGTGCGCGCTCCTCGGCATCCGGCTCGGTACGGTCCTTGAGGTAGCGCTTGAGCGCCTGGCTCAGGGCCGCGGTGGCTTGTTCGTGCAGGGCGGCGAGGCGATCGACGGCCTGCTCGGCGGTTGCTACGACAACGAAGGCTTCATCAGTACGGCTCACAATGTACTTCCTGTCTGACATGCATACGCCCATCTTGCCTATATCCGGCGGCAAAGGCACGCACGTTAGAGCGGCCAGTTCGGGGTCGAGCGTTGCACCAGCGCGGCGACGTCGACACCACGGGGCAGTACGCCATACACCCGGCCATTGCCGCCCAGGCGGCTGGCAATAAAGGCATCGCTGACCGCGGCGTTACCGGCTTCGAGCAGCAGCTTGGCCTGCAGGCCGACGGCGATGTCTTCGGTGAGCTGGCGGGCGCGGTACTGGATGTCCGCGGTGTCGGCAAAGGCCGCCTTGAGGTTACCGATATGTGCGGCCAGGCGCGGGTCGCCGTGGCCATCACCGAGCTCGGCGAACAACGTGTCGAGCACACCTGGCTCCTTGGACAGTGCCCGCAACACGTCCAGACACTGGACATTGCCCGAACCTTCCCAGGTCGAGTTGACCGGCGCTTCGCGGTACAGCCGCGGCAGGATGCTGTCTTCGACATAACCGGCGCCGCCCATGCATTCGGC
The DNA here is from genome assembly GCF_044743505.1 of Pseudomonas sp. NPDC087612. Taxonomy (NCBI): domain Bacteria; kingdom Pseudomonadati; phylum Pseudomonadota; class Gammaproteobacteria; order Pseudomonadales; family Pseudomonadaceae; genus Pseudomonas; species Pseudomonas sp. NPDC087612. Next base: position 135,225 of record NZ_JBIUWO010000011.1, on the reverse strand, counting down.
CGCTTCGTTGATCATTGCCGGCGCACGCTTGCAGATCCAGTACTTGCCCACGGCGGTAATCAAGCGGGCAAAACGCGCCTGGTGCGGATCATCCGGCTGGTCGAGGGCACGGCCCATGCGCAGGCTCAGGGCCAGCGCCGCTTCGCTTTCCAGGGCCAGATCGGCCAACACGTTCTGCATCAATGGCTGCTCGGCCAGCAAGCGCCCGCCGACCTGGCGATGGGCGCAATGATGGGCAGCCTGGGTCAGGGCCTGACGCATCAGGGCGCTGGAGCCGACCATGCAGTCGAAGCGGGTCATGGCCACCATCTCGATGATGGTCGGCACGCCGCGGCCTTCTTCGCCGATCATCCAGGCCAGGGCACCACGGAACTCGACCTCGCTGGAGGCGTTGGAGCAGTTGCCGAGCTTGTTCTTCAGGCGCTGGATATAGAACTGGTTGCGGCTGTCATCCGGGCGGTGGCGCGGCAGCAGGAAGCAGCTCAAGCCCTTGTCAGTCTGCGCCAGGGCCAGGAAGGCATCACACATCGGCGCCGAACAGAACCATTTATGCCCGACCAGCTCATAGGCCTGGCCCGGGCCGGGTGCTCCCACCGGATAGGCGCGGGTGGTGTTGGCACGCACATCGGTGCCGCCCTGCTTCTCGGTCATGGCCATGCCCAGGGTCACGCCGGCCTTGTGGCGATCGCCGAGGTTGCGCGGGTCGTACTCGGTGGCCAGCACTTTCGGCAGCCAGTACTCGGCCAGCTCCGGCTGCAGCTTGAGCGCCGGCACCGCGGCAAAGGTCATGGTCAGCGGGCAACCACTACCGGCTTCGGCCTGGCTGTGCAGGTAGGTCATCGAGGCGCGGGCGACATGCGCGCCTTCACGCGGGTCGGTCCAGGGCAAGGACGGCAGGCCATGCTCGATGGCCGTGCGCATCAGTTCATGATAGGCCGGATGGAACTCCACCAGGTCGATGCGATGGCCATAGCGGTCATGGCTGCTGAACTGCGGCTTGTTCTGGTTGGCCAGAAAGCCTGCGGCCATCAGCGGCCCGCCGGCCAGGGCACCGTACGCGTCGATGCGCTCCTGCGCCCAACCCGCCCCGTAGCGCCGCGACCATTCCTGCAGTGGCAGGTCGATGCGGTACAGGTTGGCCCCGTCCAGGGACGGTGGCTGGTTGGTGACCTCATGGGTTTCAGCGTACTGGTGCAGGTTCATCGAGGGGCCTCCTGGATCCTGGCGTGACTGAATTTTCAGTGAATCACGCCCTGCCCCCCTGTCAAAGTGACAAAAACGCCTAACTAGCCGTGGTTTAACCCTGGCCGAGGCATGCCCAACTGCGCCTGGGGCGGGCTCAAGGGCACGCTCAGGTTCAGCTCGAAACGGCTGCCCAGGCCCGGGTTGGATTCGTGCTGCAGGCGTGCACCGATCAACTCGACCAGCTGCCGGCAAATCGCCAGGCCAATGCCCAAGCCGCCGTATTCACGGGTCATCGAACCGTCGACCTGGAAGAAGCGCTGGTACAGCGTGGCTTCGTCCAGGCAGTCAAAACCGATGCCGCTGTCGCTGACACTGATGCTCAGGCCCAACAGGTCCGGCCCCAGCCGTGTGCCGCGGGCCTGCAACATGACTCCACCCTGGTGGGTGAATTTGATGCCGTTGTCCATCAGGTAACCCAGGCACATGGCCAGCTTGTGTCGATCGCCGATCAGTACGTCAGGCAGCTCCGCCGGGATATCCAGGCTCAGGTACAAGCCCTTGGCCATGGCCGGCGCGGCGTATTCGGCACGCACTTCCTGCAGCAGCGAGCGCAGGCTGAACGGTGCATTTTGCGCGCTGAGGCGGCCGGCCTGCAGCTCGGTGAGGATGAGGATGTCGTCGACCATGCCCATCATGTCCTGGGCCGCAGAGCTTGCGGTGTGCTGATACTGGGCCAGCTCGCCGTCCAGCGGTATGGTCTGCATCAGTTCCAGCGAACCGATCACACCGTTCATCGGCGTGCGCAACTCATGGGTGACAGTGGCCAGGAACTGATCCTTGAGGCGGTTGCTGTTGGCCAGCTCGATGTTGAGCTGTTCAAGGGTGCGGCCAGTTTCGCGCAGGGTGCGGGCCTGCTCGTCGCGCATGCTGTTGATGCGGTCGGCCAGCGCCAGGGACAACAGGCCGACCTCCAGCGCCGAACCGATCTGGCTGGCATACATGGTCAGGAACACGTTCGGCAGGTAACCCAGCACCATCAGGGTGTTGACCAGGCCGCCGAGCAAGAATGCCGACCAGGCGATGATGAAGTAGCGGGCCACGCGCAAACCGCGGCGCCAGGCGAAAATCCCGGCGGCGAAAATGCACACAGTAAACAGCAGGGCCAAGGCGGTGGCCAGGCGCAGGGCAACACCGTAGCTGCTGGTCAGCGACAACAGCATGACCAGCGCGCCGCAGCCCATCAGCACCTTGAGCACTGCATCGAAGACACGGCTGTGATTGCTCAATTGCAGGAAACTGCGGGCAAACTGGCAACCGAACAAACCTGCCGCGCCGATGAACATCGGCGTGGCGGCGTTCGCCCACCAGGGACTGTCCGGCCAGAAATACGCCACGCCAGCGCCGTTGACCGACACCTGGTACAGGCCGAACGAGGCGATGTAGAGGATGTAATACAGGTAACTGGTGTCGCGTACGCTCAGGTAGATGAACAGGTTGTACACCAGCATCCCCAGCAATACGCCGTAGATCAGGCCCAACACGTACAAGCGGGTGGGCTGTGCTTCGAGGTAGGCCTGGGCCGACCACAGGGTCAGCGGCGCTTGCACCGAACCTTCGCTGTGCAGGCGCAAATAAGCGGTGGTGGTCTGGCCGGGGGTGAACGGTAATTCGAACAGGTAGTTGTTCTGTTTGATCTGCCGGCTGGCATAGGGCAAGGCGTCGCCGGTGCGCTGGGCCAGGTGGAAGGTGCCGCTGGCGTCGGCCAGGTAGAGTTCCAGGTGATCGAGCGGCGGGTAGGCCAGTTCCAGCAACCAGGCGCGGGGCGCAGCCGAGGGCAAGGCGGTGTAGCGCAGCTGGACTTTCAGCCAGAACACCGAGGTGGAGTAACCGGCGTTGAGGACCTCGGCCCGGTGCGGGCGAAAATGCTCGGCGAACGAGGGCGCACTGACCTGCGCAATGCTGGCATTGCCATCGCGGTCTTCGAACACTTGCATCACTTGCCCCAGCGGCAAGCTGCGGGTGGAGTCGTCGAAATCGACCGCCGGGGCCAGTAACGGCAACCAGCCCAGCACAACAATCAGCAAATAGCGCATACAGCCCCAGCATGGCCTGTCCCGGTCGCGTCGCGTAGCCTCCTGTCCGTTTGAGGCGATGCAATCCGGCAGTAACCGTTATCGGTTTATTCGAGCACTCTAGCATAGCTTTCCGAGCCTGCCAGATGCCACTGAAAACTTTACGCAGAAGGCTCTAGAACGCCACTTTCAGCGATTTCACAAGTACAGTTCAAACGCCCGTTGAAAAATCCCCGGCGCCGGGGCGGACCCAGCAAAAGCGTTTGGTGATAAGCTCGCGCACCATGAATACCTACAGCTCCCGCCCCGTTGTCCTCTGTCTCTCCGGCCACGACCCCAGTGGCGGTGCCGGCTTGCAGGCAGATATCGAAGCCCTGATTGCGCAAGGCTGTCATGCCGCTCCGGCCGTGACCGCCCTGACCGTTCAGGATACCGTCAATGTCACTGACTTCCGCGTCCTCGACCGCGAGTGGGTACTGGCCCAGGCCAATGCCGTGCTGGCCGATTCGACCGTAGCGGCGGTCAAGCTGGGCATGCTCGGCTCGACCGAAATGGTCGATACCGTGGTCGAACTGCTCAGTGCCCACCCGCACCTGCCGCTGGTCTGCGACCCGGTCCTGCGCGCTGGCGGCGGTGGACGCCTGGGCAAGGATGAAGTCGGCTACGCCATGCGCGAACGCCTGCTGCCGCTGGCAACCATTGCTACCCCCAACCTTCCCGAAGCGCGCATCCTGGCCGAGCTGCCCGACGGCAGCGCCGATGAATGCGCCGAAAAACTCCTGCCGTTTGTCAGACACCTGCTGATCACCGGCGGTCACGGTGACGAACACGAAATCCACAACCGCCTGTACAGCCGCGACGGCCAGCGTCATACCTGGACCTGCCAGCGCCTGCCCGGCAGCTACCACGGTTCCGGCTGCACCCTGGCCAGCGCCCTGGCCGGCCGCCTGGCCCTTGGCGAGCAACTGCAAAGCGCGGTGCGTTCGGCCCTGGACTACACCTGGCGGACCCTGCGCGACGCCGAGCAACTGGGCAAAGGCCAGTACGTGCCGCGCCGCCTGCCCCTGGATTTCTGTTCCTGATCTTCGCTTGAGGTCTACACCATGAAGTTACGCGGCCTGTATGCCATCACTGACAGCCAGTTGCTGGCCGGCAAGTTCCTGCCCTATGTCGAAGCGGCGCTTGAAGGCGGCGTGACCTTGCTGCAGTACCGTGACAAAAGCCAGGACGATTCCCGTCGGCTGCGCGAAGCCGAAGCCCTTGCCGAGCTTTGCGCACGCTACAAGACCCAACTGATCATCAACGACGATGCCGAGCTGGCCGCGCGCCTGGGTGTCGGTGTGCACCTGGGCCAGACCGATGGCCCGCTGACGCCAGCGCGCACCCTGCTCGGCCGCGAAGCGATCATCGGCTCGACCTGCCATGCCCAGCTTGAGCTGGCCGAACAGGCCGCCCGCGAAGGCGCCAGCTACGTCGCCTTTGGCCGCTTCTTCAACTCGGTGACCAAGCCGGGCGTGCCCGCCGCCGACATCGCCTTGCTGGAACAAGCGCGCACCCGCATCAAGCTGCCGATCTGCGTGATCGGCGGCATCACCCTCGACAACGCCGCCCCGCTGGTCGCCCACGGCGCCGACCTGCTGGCGGTGATTCATGGCCTGTTCGGCGCCGACAGCACGCAGGAAGTCACCCGCCGTGCACGCGCCTTCAACGCCCTGTTCGCTTCTGCCTGATTGAGAGAGCCCATCATGTCTCGTTCCGAAACCCTGTTTGCCAACGCCCAGAAACACATCCCCGGTGGCGTCAACTCGCCGGTGCGGGCGTTCAAGAGCGTTGGCGGCACGCCACTGTTCTTCAAGCATGCCGCTGGCGCCTATGTCACCGATGAAGATGACAAACGCTACGTCGACTACGTTGGTTCCTGGGGCCCGATGATCCTTGGCCACAGCCACCCGGACGTGCTCGACTCGGTGCGCAAGCAGCTGGAACACGGTTTGTCCTATGGCGCGCCAACCGCCATGGAAACCGAAATGGCTGACCTGGTCTGCTCGATCGTGCCCTCGATGGAAATGGTCCGCATGGTCAGCTCCGGCACCGAGGCGACCATGAGCGCCATCCGTCTGGCCCGTGGCTACACCGGCCGCGACAGCATCATCAAGTTCGAAGGCTGCTACCACGGCCACTCCGACAGCCTGCTGGTCAAAGCTGGTTCCGGCCTATTGACCCAGGGCGTGCCAAGCTCGGCCGGCGTGCCGGCAGCCTTCGCCAAACACACCCTGACCCTGCCGTTCAACGACATCGACGCGGTCGAGAAGATGCTCGCCGAAGTCGGCCAGGAGGTCGCCTGCATCATCGTCGAGCCGGTAGCCGGCAACATGAACTGCGTGCCACCGGCGCCGGGCTTCCTCGAAGGCCTGCGTACGCTGTGTGACAAGCATGGCGTGGTGTTGATTTTCGACGAAGTGATGACCGGCTTTCGCGTCGCCCTGGGTGGCGCCCAGGCGCACTATGGTGTTACTCCGGACCTGTCGACCTTCGGCAAGATCGTCGGCGGCGGCATGCCGGTCGGTTGCTTCGGCGGCAAGCGCAAGATCATGGAACAGATCGCGCCGCTGGGCCCGGTCTACCAGGCCGGCACCCTGTCGGGCAACCCGCTGGCCATGGCCGCCGGCCTGACCACCCTCAAGCTGATCAGCCGCCCGGGCTTTCATGACGAGCTGAGCGCCTTCACCAGCCGCCTGCTCGATGGCCTGCAACAGCGCGCCGATGCTGCTGGCATCCCGTTCGTCACCACCCAGGCCGGTGGCATGTTCGGCCTGTACTTCAGTGGCGCCGACGATATCGTTACTTTCGATGACGTCATGGCCAGCGATGCCGAGCGCTTCAAGCGCTTCTTCCACCTGATGCTCGAAGGTGGCGTGTACCTGGCGCCAAGCGCCTTCGAAGCCGGCTTTACCTCGATCGCCCACGGTGACACCGAGCTGCAGATCACCCTGGATGCGGCTGAGAAGGCGTTTGCCAAGCTGTAATTCAGTGGACCATCGCGGGGCAATCGTGCGCCTGCAGGCGCACGATTGCCCCGCGATGGGGCCTTGCAAAGCAGAAAATCGAGTAAAGACTTTGTAAGGTAGGCGCTGCTTATCCCATAATGTGCCACCAGACACTTTGGCCGCAGCTTTGCAGAGGTATGTCGATCCCCATGAACCGCACCGGCCGCGCCCTCGCCCTGGGCTGCCTGTTGCTTCTTCAGCCCCTGCTGGCCACGGCAGGCGGTAACTCGTTGCTGATTCCGGCAACGGGCCGCTGCACCCTCGATTCCCAGCCCGAAGACCTGCCGCAAGCCCTCGCCGCCTGCCAGGACGCGGCAAAGTCCGGGGATGCCCAGGCCCAGTACGAGTTGGGTGAGTTCTACTACGAGGGCACCAACACCCCGCGCGACCTCAACCAGGCCCTGAGCTACTTCGAGCAAGCCTCGCTGCAAGGCCACGCCGAGGCGCAATACCGCCTGGGCAGCATGTTCTACAAGGGTGAAGGTGTGGCGGCCAACAATGTGCAGGCCTACATCGTGCTGAAGATGGCGGCGGTCAACGGCGCCGAAGATGCCCTGGACATGGCCGACGAGGTGTCTGCGAAGATGCCCCGCGATGAACTGGAAGTCGCCACCCAGGTGCTGGGGCAGATTTTCCGCAAGTACCTGCTGGAGCTGCAGACCGCCGAAGGCCGCACGCCCTTCTCGCCGCTGCCCTGATCCCCGCTTACTTTTCCGGCATTGGCATCGGGAATGGCATTACATTGCCAGTACCGCGTGCTTCGCTGATCTTCGGCGTGCCCAGACGCTCCACCTCGTCGATACGCACGATCGAATGCATCGGCACAAAGCTGCGCACCACGCCTTCGAACTGGGCCTTGAGCTTTTCTTCGCTCGGGTCGACCACCACCTGGGTGCGCTCGCCAAAGACAAACTCCTCGACCTCAAGGAAGCCCCACAGATCGCTTTGGTAGATCTGTTTGGCGTACATCTCGTACACCTGGCCCTGGTTGAGAAAGATCACTTTGTAGATCGGAGCTTCGCGTTTGGTCATTTTGGGCGGGGACAATCAAGGGTGGTAAAGAAGTCGCAAACTATAACATAGGCACCGGGCCGACAACGCTAGGATCCACGGCGCCGGGCCCTTATAATGTGCGGTTCTTCGAATTACCAGATGATCTCCCATGGCCAAGAAGCTTTACATCGAAACCCACGGTTGCCAGATGAACGAGTACGACAGCTCGCGCATGGTCGATCTGCTGGGTGAACATCAAGCCCTTGAAGTCACGGCCCGCGCCGAAGACGCCGACGTCATCCTGCTCAACACCTGCTCGATCCGCGAGCGTGCCCAGGACCGGGTGTACTCCCAGCTGGGCCGCTGGCGTGAACTCAAGGACCTCAAACCGGACATGGTCATCGCCGTCGGCGGCTGCGTGGCCAGCCAGGAAGGCGAGTCGATCCGCAAGCGCGCGCCCTATGTCGACGTGGTCTTCGGCCCGCAGACCCTGCACCGCCTGCCGGAGATGATCGACGCCGCACGCACCACGCGCCTGCCGCAGGTCGATGTGTCGTTCCCGGAGATCGAAAAATTCGACCACCTGCCCGAGCCACGCATCGACGGCCCCACCGCCTATGTCTCGGTAATGGAAGGCTGCAGCAAGTACTGCACCTTCTGCGTGGTGCCCTACACCCGCGGCGAGGAAGTCAGCCGGCCGTTCGACGACGTGCTGGCCGAGGTCATCCACCTGGCCGAGAACGGCGTGCGTGAAGTCACCCTGCTGGGGCAGAACGTCAACGGCTACCGCGGCCAGACCCACGACGGCCGCCTGGCCGACCTTGCCGAGCTGATCCGCGTGGTCGCCGCCGTCGATGGCATCGAGCGCATCCGCTACACCACCTCGCACCCGCTGGAGTTTTCCGACAGCCTGATCCAGGCCCACGCCGAGGTGCCGGAGCTGGTCAAGCACCTGCACCTGCCGGTGCAATCGGGCTCCGACCGGGTGCTGGCGGCGATGAAGCGCAACCACACTGTCCTCGAATACAAGTCCAAGCTGCGCAAGCTCAAGGCGGCGGTACCGGGCATCTGCATCAGCTCGGACTTCATCGTCGGCTTCCCCGGCGAAACCGAGAAAGACTTCGAGCAGACCATGAAGCTGGTGGCCGACGTCGGTTTCGATTTTTCCTACTCGTTCGTCTACAGCCAGCGCCCGGGCACCCCGGCCTCGGACTTGCCGGACGAAACCCCGGAAGAACTGAAAAAAGAGCGCCTCAAGGCCCTGCAGCACCGCCTCGACACCCAGGGCTTCGAGATCAGCCGACAAATGGTCGGTACGGTCCAGCGCATTCTGGTCACCGACTACTCGCGCCGCGATCCTGGCCAGTTGCAGGGGCGTACCGAGAATAATCGTATCGTCAACTTTCGCTGCGACAATCCCAAGCTGATCGGCCAGTTCGTCGACATCCATATCGACGACGCGCGCCCGCACTCGCTGTTCGGCTCGCTGGCCCACTGAGCTGTCCTGCCGGGCCTGGTTACAGGCCCGGCGACCCTTGATCGTTTCAGCGCTTTCGCCCTGCAGCGGCTAGGGTTATCCTTGAGACCATATCCTTTGCCGTTGGGCGGCTGAAAAACGACCTTGAACGCACCTATCGAACCACATCGTTTCATCCTCGAGCCTTTCGAGGCCCATCGCTTCGCCAACCTGTGCGGGCAGTTCGACGAGCATTTGCGCCTGATCGAACAGCGCCTGGCCGTCGAAATCCGCAACCGCGGCAATCAGTTCGAACTGATCGGCGAACCCAAGCACACCTCCTCTGCCGAGCAACTGCTGCGCCGCCTCTATCGCGAGGCCAAGGCCACCGAGCTGTCGCCGGAAATGGTCCACCTGTACCTGCAGGAATCGGCCGTCGAAGAGCTGGAGAACCCGGCCGTCAACGAAGTCAGTGTTTCCTTGCGCACGCGCAAGGGCATGATTCGTCCGCGCGGGCTGAACCAGCAGCGCTACGTGAAGGAAATCCTCGGCAACGACATCAACTTCGGCATCGGCCCGGCCGGTACCGGCAAGACCTACCTGGCCGTGGCCTGCGCGGTTGATGCCCTGGAGCGTGAACAGGTGCGACGCATCCTGCTGGTGCGTCCGGCGGTCGAAGCGGGTGAAAAACTCGGCTTCCTGCCCGGCGACCTGGCACAGAAGATCGACCCGTACCTGCGCCCGCTGTATGACGCGCTGTACGAGATGCTCGGCTTTGAACACGTGGCCAAGCTGATCGAACGCCAGGTGATCGAGATCGCACCGCTGGCCTACATGCGCGGGCGCACCCTGAACAACAGCTTCATCATCCTCGACGAAAGCCAGAACACCACGGTCGAGCAGATGAAGATGTTCCTCACCCGCATTGGTTTCGGTTCCACCGCGGTGATCACCGGTGACATCACCCAGGTCGACCTGCCGCGTGGCACCAAGTCGGGCCTGGCCCATGTCATCGAGGTGCTCAAGGGAGTGCCGGGCATCAGCTTTACGCACTTCCAGCCCAAGGACGTGGTCCGCCACCCGTTGGTGCAGCGCATTGTCGAGGCCTACGAGCGCTTCGACAGCCAGCAGCAGAACCCGACCGAAGGCAAACACCGCGATGCTTGAGCTCGATCTGCAGCTGGCAAGCGATGCGAACCACCCGACCGAAGAGCAATTTCGCCAATGGTGCGAGCTGGCCCTGCGCCAGCGCACGGCCGACTCGGAAATGACCATCCGTCTGGTCGATGAAGCCGAAGGCCGCGAACTGAATCACACCTGGCGGCACAAAGACTACGCCACCAACGTGCTGTCGTTCCCGGCCGACGTGCCTGATGAACTGCTCGACATTCCGCTGCTCGGCGACCTGGTGATCTGCATCGCCGTGGTCGAACGCGAGGCTGTCGAACAGGGCAAGGCGCTCGAGGCCCACTGGGCGCACCTGGTCATCCACGGTTGCCTGCACCTGCTGGGCTACGACCACATCGACGACGATGAGGCCGAGGAAATGGAAGCACTGGAACGAACGTTGCTTGCTGAACTGGGTCATCCGGACCCGTACGCCGACGACGAACACGACGACAATTCAACACTGATATCTGCAAAGGATCACGAGTAACCGCCATGAGCGAAGATCGATCGAGCAACGGGCAAAAGTCCTGGCTGGGCAAACTGACCCAGGCTTTTGCCCACGAGCCGAAAAACCGTCAGGAGCTGCTTGAGCTGCTGCGCGAAGCCCATCAGAACAAGTTGCTCGACAGCGAGGCGCTGACCATTGTCGAGGGCGCCATCCAGGTCGCCGACCTGCAGGTGCGCGACATCATGGTGCCGCGCTCGCAGATGATGAGCATCAAGGCGACCCAGTCGCCGCGTGAGTTCCTGCCGGCGGTGATCGACGCCGCCCACTCGCGCTACCCGGTGGTCGGCGAAAGCCACGATGACGTGCTCGGCGTGCTGCTGGCCAAAGACCTGCTGCCGTTGATCCTCAAGGAGAACGGCGACAGCTTCAACATCAAGGACCTGCTGCGCCCGGCCACCTTCGTGCCCGAGTCCAAGCGCCTGAACGTGCTGCTGCGCGAGTTTCGCGCCAACCACAACCACATGGCCATCGTCATCGACGAGTACGGCGGCGTGGCGGGCCTGGTGACCATCGAAGACGTCCTCGAGCAAATCGTCGGCGACATCGAAGACGAGCATGACGTCGAGGAAGACAGCTACATCAAGCCACTGCCCAGCGGCGACTTCCTGATCAAGGCGCTGACGCCGATCGAGAACTTCAACGAGTTCTTCGACAGCCAGTTCTCCGACGACGAGTTCGACACCGTCGGCGGCCTGGTAATGAGCGCCTTCGGCCACCTGCCCAAGCGTAACGAGACCACCGAGATCGGCCCGTACCGTTTCCGTATTCTCAACGCTGACAGCCGCCGGATTCACCTGCTGCGTCTGACCCCTATCACCCGTTAAGGACAACCATGCGCTGGATCACCCGCCCCGGCTGGCCCGGTAACCTGCTGGCCGTGGCGGCCGGTGCAATCACCACCCTGGCCCTGGCGCCGTTCGACATCTGGCCGCTGGCCTTGCTTGCGGCCGGCCTGTTCTACCTCGGCCTGCGCGAGCTCAGCCCGCGCCAGGCCCTGGGCCGCGGCTGGTGCTTCGGCTTTGGCCTGTACGCCGCCGGCACCAGCTGGATCTACGTCAGCATCAATACCTACGGCGGCGCCACGCCGCTGCTGGCCACCGGGCTGTTGCTGGCGTTCTTTGCCGCCATTGCCTGGTTCTTCGCCCTGCCCGCCTGGCTCTGGGCGCGCTGGCTACGGCGCAACGAGGCGCCGTTGGCCGATGCTCTGTGCTTCGCCGCCTTATGGGTCGGCCAGGAGGCGTTCCGCGGCTGGTTCCTTACCGGTTTCCCCTGGCTGTACTCCGGTTACAGCCAGCTCGACGGCCCGCTGTCGGGCCTGGCGCCGCTGGGCGGCATGTGGCTGATCTCGTTCTGCCTGGCGCTGTGCGCGGCGCTGCTGTGCAACCTGCCACGCCTGCGCGCGCGCACGTCGTTTCTGGCAGTGGCCGTGGTCTTGCTGCTGGCCCCCTGGGCCATCGGCCTGGCGCTGAAAAACCACGCCTGGACCAGCCCGGCGGGCAAGCCGCTGACCGTTGCTGCGCTGCAAGGCAACGTCGAGCAGGAAATGAAGTGGAACCCCGAACACGTCAATGCTCAACTGGCCCTGTACCGCGACATGAGCTTCAGCTCCAAGCCGGTCGACCTGCTGGTGTGGCCGGAAACCGCGGTGCCGATCCTCAAGGACCAGGCCCAGGGCTACCTGGACATGATGGGCAACTTCGCCGCCGAGCGTAATACCGCCTTGATCACCGGGGTTCCGGTACGTGAAGTGGTGCACGAGCAACGCCGCTATTACAACGGCATCACTGTCACCGGCGAAGGCGATGGCACCTACCTCAAGCAAAAACTGGTGCCATTTGGCGAGTACGTGCCGCTGCAGGACATGCTCCGTGGCCTGATCGCCTTCTTTGACCTGCCAATGTCGGACTTCGCCCGTGGCCCGGCCGATCAGCCACTGTTGCAGGCCAAGGGCTATCAAATCGCGCCGTACATTTGCTACGAAGTGGTTTATCCGGAGTTTGCCGCAAGCCTGGCGGCCCGCAGCGATATCCTCCTGACCATCAGCAACGACACCTGGTTCGGCACCTCGATCGGCCCCCTGCAGCATCTGCAGATGGCGCAGATGCGTGCCCTGGAAGCCGGCCGCTGGATGATCCGCGCCACCAACAACGGTGTCACCGGCCTGATCGACCCGTTCGGGCGCATCACCGCACAGATCCCGCAGTTCGAGCGTGGCATCCTCTATGGCGAAGTGGTGCCGATGCAGCAACTCACCCCGTACCTGCAGTGGCGCTCCTGGCCATTGGTGATTCTCTGCGCGCTGCTGCTGGGCTGGGCCCTGCTGGCCAGCCGGATCGCCAAGACCGTCTAGTAGAACAGCTTGTAGCCGAGCAGGCCGACTGCCTCATTGAGCAGTTGGCCGCTCTGCCACAACGACTTGCCTTCCGGCAGCCAGCCACCGAAGGGCCGGGCATGGTCACGACCCAGAAAGCCCACCGGTGCCGGCACCACGACAAACCCCACCTGCTCGAAGCTCCAGCGTGAACGCTGCATGTGCCAGGCCTGGGTCACCACCACGACGCGCTTGATCCCCAGAGGCTGCAACAACTCGGCACTCATCTGCGCGTTTTCCCAGGTGGTACGGCTGCGCTCTTCCTTCCAGCGCACGCTGACCCCGAGGTCTCGCTGCAAGGAATCGGCCATCAGCTGCGCTTCGCTGGGCGGCGTACCGTAATGCAATCCGCCGCTGGTCAATACTGGCAACCCCGAGGTCTTGGCCAGCTGCGCGGCGTAACGCATGCGCTCCATGGCCACGCCCGTGGGCTGGTCCTGCGAGTCCCAGGCAGGGTCGCCGCGCTCGCGCCCGGCGCCGAGGATGACGATGGCATCGGCCTGCTGCGCAAGCCCTGCCCACTGACTGCTGGCCAGTGCCGGTTCGCTTTCCAGTTGCCGGGCAGCCTGCTCCACCACGATCGGCAGGCTCATCAGCCACAAGCCGCCCAGGCCCAGGACAAAGCACAGGGTCGACAGCCGCGGCCAGGAATTGCGTAGCCACCAGGCAGCAATCAGCAAAAGAAACAGGATGCCGGGCGGCATGATCATTTGTTTGATGAGATAGCGAATGGGCACAGGACACCTCCTTGGAGGTGCGCAGCCTAAGAGGAACGGCACCTGGCAACAATAGTCAGGTGCCGCTCCGGGAAGTTTTTGCTGCAGTGGCGCACTCCGCCTTGCGCCGGAAAAACCCGAACAGCTACTTGAAATGCAGCGTCCTGGACTTCGCTGTGGTAGCGGAGCGCTTGTCCTTGAGCCAGACAACTCTGGCCGCAGGTGGCGTCTCCACGTGTGGCAATGCGCCGACGCGTCCATGCCCGCCCTCCGGAAGGGATTCCAGATAGGCCTTGATCACTTCGAATTCAGCGCGGCTCAAACCACGCAACTCCAATTCAGCAGGCACTTCATCGCGTAATCGAACGGAGGTTCTGGCGACCTCGAGGGCCAGGCCCAGACGATCGATCAGCCGTTCGTAAAGCTCCGGTTTGGTTACTTGTTGCTGCGACTCTCCCATCCGTTCACCTCATTGAAGATAAATATATCTCCCCCCACACATGAGCTTAGCGTTACTCGCAAAAGCAGCCGGACGCCGCGACCAACGGCCCGCCGCGCCAAAGGCGGTGCAATCAGGGTTTCCCTCGGTGGACAGGGGTCATGTATGCTAGGGCGTTCACCATACTTGACACCGGATTGCCGATGCAGCGGTTTGATCGCTGCCTGGATAAGGTCTCCCATTTCTCAGCGCAAAGTAGCCATGCACGAACTCTATCAGCCCCGCGAAATCGAAGCCGCCGCCCAGTCTTACTGGGATGAGCGAAAGTCTTTTGAAGTCAGTGAACAGCCAGGCAAGGACACGTACTACTGCCTATCGATGTTCCCGTACCCAAGCGGCAAGCTACATATGGGCCACGTGCGCAACTACACCATCGGTGACGTGATCGCCCGTTACCAGCGCATGCTCGGCAAGAACGTCCTGCAGCCAATGGGCTGGGACGCCTTCGGCATGCCGGCGGAAAACGCCGCGATGAAGAACAACGTCGCCCCGGCCAAGTGGACCTACGAAAACATCGACTACATGAAGACGCAGCTCAAGAGCCTGGGCCTGGCATTCGACTGGTCGCGTGAAGTCACCACCTGCAAGCCGGACTACTACCGCTGGGAACAGTGGCTGTTCACCCGCCTGTTCGAAAAAGGCGTGATCTACCGCAAGAACGGTACCGTGAACTGGGACCCGGCCGACCAGACCGTGCTCGCCAACGAGCAGGTCATCGACGGTCGCGGCTGGCGTTCGGGCGCGCTGATCGAGAAGCGCGAAATCCCGATGTACTACTTCAAGATCACCGACTACGCCGACGAGCTGCTGGAAAGCCTCGACGAGCTGCCGGGCTGGCCTGAGCAGGTCAAGACCATGCAGCGCAACTGGATCGGCAAGTCCCGCGGCATGGAAGTGCAGTTCCCCTACGACCAGGCCAGCATCGGCCACGCCGGGGTGCTGAAAGTCTTCACCACCCGTCCGGACACCCTGATGGGCGCCACCTACGTGGCCGTTGCCGCCGAGCACCCGCTGGCCACCCAGGCCGCCCAGGGCAACCCCGAGCTGCAAGCCTTCATCGATGAATGCAAGAGCGGCAGCGTCGCTGAAGCCGACATCGCCACCCAGGAGAAAAAGGGCCTGGCCACCTCGCTGTTCGTCGAGCACCCGCTGACCGGCGAGAAGTTGCCGGTGTGGGTCGCCAACTACGTGCTGATGCACTACGGCGATGGCGCAGTAATGGCGGTACCGGCACACGACGAGCGCGATTTCGAGTTCGCCCACAAGTACAACCTGCCAGTGAAGGCCGTGGTGCGCACCAGTGCCGGCGATGAAGTCGGCAACGAGTGGCTGGCCGCCTATGGCGAGCACGGCCAGCTGATCAATTCCGGCGAATTCGACGGCCTGGACTTCGCCGGCGCGTTCGACGCCATCGAAGTGGCGCTGATCAAGAAAGAGCTGGGCAAATCCCGCACCCAGTTCCGCCTGCGCGACTGGGGCATCAGCCGCCAGCGCTACTGGGGCTGCCCGATCCCGATTATCCACTGCCCGTCCTGTGGCGATGTGCCGGTACCGGAAGAGCAACTGCCGGTCATCCTGCCAGAAAACGTCGTGCCCGATGGCGCCGGCTCGCCGCTGGCGCGCATGCCCGAGTTCTACGAGTGCAGCTGCCCGAAATGCGGCACCGCGGCCAAGCGTGAAACCGACACCATGGACACCTTCGTCGAGTCGTCGTGGTACTTCGCCCGCTACGCCTCGCCGAACTACGAAGGCGGCATGGTCGACCCGAAAGCGGCCAACCACTGGCTGCCGGTCGACCAGTACATCGGCGGTATCGAACACGCGATCCTGCACCTGCTGTACGCGCGCTTCTTCCACAAGCTGATGCGCGACGAAGGCCTGGTCACCTCCAACGAGCCGTTCAAGAACCTGCTGACCCAGGGCATGGTCGTTGCCGAAACCTACTACCGCGTTGCCAGCAACGGCGGCAAGGACTGGTTCAACCCGGCCGACGTCGAGATCGAGCGCGACGCCAAGGCCAAGATCATCGGCGCCACGCTGAAAACCGACGGCCTGCCGGTCGAGATCGGCGGCACCGAGAAGATGTCCAAGTCCAAGAACAACGGCGTTGACCCGCAGGCGATGATCGAAGCCTACGGCGCCGACACCTGCCGCCTGTTCATGATGTTCGCCTCGCCGCCGGACATGAGCCTGGAATGGTCCGACTCCGGTGTCGAAGGTGCCAACCGATTCCTGCGCCGCGTCTGGCGCCTGGCCCAGGCCCACGTGGCCCAGGGCCTGCCGGGCAAGCTAGATGTCGCCAGCCTCGATGACGGGCAAAAAGTGATCCGCCGCGCCATCCACGCAGCCATCAAGCAAGCCAGCACCGATGTCGGCCAGCATCACAAGTTCAACACCGCCATCGCCCAGGTGATGACCGTGATGAACGTACTGGAGAAAGCCCCGCAAGCCAGCGAACAGGACCGCGCCCTGCTGCAGGAAGGCCTGGAAGCTGTAACCTTGCTGCTGGCACCGATCACCCCGCACATCAGCCACGAGCTGTGGCAGCGCCTGGGACACCAGGATGCAGTGATCGATGCGGCCTGGCCGGTACTGGACGAGAGCGCCCTGGTCCAGGACAGCATCGTCCTGGTCATCCAGGTCAACGGCAAGCTGCGTGGCCAGATCGAAATGCCGGCCGCCGCCAGCCGTGAAGAAGTCGAAGCCGCCGCGCGCAGCAACGAGAACGTGCTGCGCTTCACCGAAGGCCTGAGCATCCGCAAGGTCATCGTGGTACCGGGCAAGCTGGTCAACATCGTCGCCAACTGACAGGAAAAGCCGGCCCGCCACAGCGCGGGCCGGCGCACAGAATCGGCCCACAAGGGAGCTACAACATGATCAAACGCAATCTGCTGGTAATGGGCCTGGCCGTTATGCTCAGCGCCTGCGGTTTCCAGCTGCGCGGTACCGGCAACACGGAACTGGCGATCAAGGAACTGGACCTGAGCGCGCGTAACGCCTACGGCGATACCGTGCTGCAGTTGCGCCAGGCATTGCAAAGCAACGGCGTCAATGTCCACGCCGGCGCGCCTTACAAGCTGGTGCTGACCAACGAACAAGAGTCCCAGCGTGCGGCAACCTACGCCGGTTCCGGGCGCTCGGCCGAGTACGAACTGACCACCGTGCTGAGCTACAGCATCGAAGGTCACAACGACACCAACCTGCTCAACGACAAGCTCGAAGTGCGCAAGATCTACGTGCATGACGGCAACAACATCACCGGTTCCGACCAGGAAGCCAACCAGACCCGCAAGGAAATGCGCCGCGACCTGGTGCAGAACATGCTGGTACGCCTGCAACTGCTGACCCCGAGCCAGCTTGAAGGCCTGCAACAAAAGGCTGACGAACGTGCGCAAGCCGAAGCCGACGCCCTGGAAGCCGCCCGCCGTGCCCAGGACGAAACGCCTCAGCAGTCGCCGCTGCAACTGCCGCGCAACTGAGACTGAACGGGGCACTTCGGTGCCCCGTCTGCCATCATGAAACTCACTCCCGCCCAGCTCAACAAACACCTGCAAGGCAGCCTCGCGCCGGTTTACGTGATCAGTGGCGATGACCCGCTGCTGTGCCAGGAAGCGGCCGACGCCGTGCGTGCCGCGGCGCGCCAGCAAGGCTTCGATGAACGCCAGGTGTTCAGCGCCGACGCCAACTTCGACTGGGGCACCCTGCTCCAGGCCGGGGCCAGCCTGTCGCTGTTCGCCCAGCGCCGCCTGCTCGAGCTGCGCCTGCCCTCCGGCAAGCCTGGCGACAAGGGCGCGGCAGCACTGATCGAGTACTGCGCCAAGCCTGCCGAAGACACCCTGCTGCTGATCAGCCTGCCCAAGCTCGATGGCAGTGCGCAGAAGACCAAGTGGGGCAAGGCGCTGATCGAAGGCCAGCACGTCCAGTTCGTGCAGATTTGGCCGGTAGACAGCCACCAGTTGCCGCAATGGATCAGCCAGCGCCTGTCCCAGGCCGGGCTGAGCGCCCAGCGCGACGCGGTTGACCTGATCGCCGCCCGGGTTGAAGGCAACCTGCTGGCAGCAGCCCAGGAGATCGAGAAGCTCAAGCTGCTGGCCGAAGGCAATCAGATCACGGTTGAAACGGTCCAGGCGGCGGTAGCCGACAGTGCCCGTTTCGATGTGTTCGGCCTGGTCGATGCGATCCTCAATGGCGAGGCAGCCCATGCTTTGCGCATGCTTGAAGGCTTGCGCGGCGAAGGGGTCGAGCCACCGGTGATTCTCTGGGCCCTGGCCCGGGAACTGCGCCTGCTGGCCGGGCTTGCCCAGCAGTTCAGCCAGGGCGTGCCGCTGGACAAGGCCTTCAGCCAGGCCCGGCCGCCGGTCTGGGACAAGCGCAAGCCGCTGATGAGCAAAGCCCTGCAACGCCATTCGGCGCAGCGCTGGAGCCAGTTGCTGCAGGATGCCCAGCGCATCGATGCGCAGATCAAGGGCCAGGCCCAGGGTTCGCCGTGGACCAGCCTGGCGCGCTTGTCGTTGTTGATGGCGGGGCAGCGCCTGGCTTTGCCGGCGGAGTGAAATGTATCGCGGGGCAAGCCCGCTCCTACCGATTTGTGTGGGAGCGGGCTTGCCCCGCGATAACTTCACACCTATATTGCGCCCCACACCCACCCTGCAGGACTCCCTGTCATGAGCAAAAAACCCGCAAAGCCCGGGCCCAACAAGGCCAAATCCATCGTCGCCCAGCCCTTGTTCCGCAGCCGCCAGGAACGCGCCGGCAAAGGCAAAGGCAGCTACCGCCGCGAAGCCTTCCAATCGAGAGATTGGGAGGCTTCTTACTTTTTGGCCGCATAAAGGCAAGAATCCGGCAGGCATGGTATGGTCGGCACCTGACCTGAAATACCTGGACCTGTGCATGCCCCTTTGTCTTTCCCGTCGCTGGCAACCTCGCCAGCTGATTGCCGCCTCCAGCCTCATCCTGCTTGTCGCCTGCGCGGAGAAACCCACCGCCGCCGATGCGCTGCCGCTGGCCCCCGCCCAACCGGCTCCAGTCGTCACCCTGCCCACCCCTGCCGTCGACACGCTCAGCGAGATCCAGCCGCTGCAAAGCTTCGCCCAATGGCAGGCGGGATTCCGCCAGCAAGCCCTGCAAGCGGGTATCAATGCCAGCACCTTCGACCGCGCATTCCTCGGTGTCACACCCGACATGGACGTGATCAAGGCCGACCGCAGCCAGCCTGAGTTTACCCGGCCGGTATGGGAGTACCTCGATGGTGCGCTGTCGCCACTGCGGGTACGCAACGGCAAAGGCCTGCTGGAAAAACATGCCGAGTTGCTGAGCCAGATCGAACAACGCTACGGCGTCGACCGCAATGTGCTGGTGTCGGTGTGGGGAATGGAGAGCAACTTTGGCCAGTTCCAGGGCAACAAATCGGTTATCCGCTCTCTCGCCACCCTGGCCTATGAAGGCCGCCGCCCGGCATTCGCCCAGGCGCAGTTGATCGCGGCGCTGCAAATCCTGCAAAACGGTGATATCCAGCCCGACGCCATGAAGGGCTCTTGGGCCGGGGCCATGGGCCAGACCCAGTTCATCCCCACCACCTACAACACCCATGCCGTGGACTTTGACGGCGACGGCCGCCGGGATATCTGGAACAGCTCGGCTGACGCCCTGGCCTCGACTGCGCATTACCTGCAGAGCTCCGGCTGGAAACGCGGCGAACCCTGGGGTTTTGAGGTGCAGCTGGCGCCTGGCTTCGACTACTGGCTGGCCGATGGCAGCCAGCGCAAGCCGGTATCGGAATGGCTGCAGATGGGCCTGAAACTGCCCGCCGGCGTACGTTTGCCAGCCGGCAGCGAGCAGCTGTCCGCCGCCCTGCTGTTGCCGGCCGGTTATCGCGGCCCGGCATTCCTGGTACTGGACAACTTCCGCGCGATCCTCAAGTACAACAACTCGTCGTCCTACGCCATGGCCGTCGGCCTGCTCGGCCAGCGCTTCGATGGCTCGGGCTACATTGCCGGCTCATGGCCCAAGGATGACCTGCCACTGAGCCGCAGCGAGCGTGTCGAGCTGCAGACCCTGCTCAGTGCCCGCAACTACGACGCCGGCGCCGCCGACGGCATCATCGGCGCCAACACCCGCAAGGCCATCCGCAGCGCCCAGCAGGCCTTGGGCTGGCCGGCTGATGGCTATCCGACGCACAAGCTGCTCGATAGCTTGCGTCAGCGCTGAAGCACCTCGCGGGGCAGGTCACTCTGGCCTGCCCCGCGATGGCGCTCAAACAAATCCTGCTCCAGTCGCAAACACTTGCCATCGGCATCCAGGCACACCCTGGCCCCCATCGGCAACGTCAGGTTCGGGTCGCAATGACCACTGCGCCAGCCGGCCAGCACCGGCACCTGCAGCGGTGCAAAGAACTGGCGCAGCAAGGGCGCCAGCGCCTCTAGTGCAATCCCGGCAAAATCCCCGACCAGCACGCCACGAATCCCTTCGAGCTTGCCCGCCAGACGCAATTGCGTCAGCAGGCGGTCGACCCGGTACAGCGGCTCGTTGACGTCTTCGATAAACAGAATACCGCCATCACAGTGGAGTTCTGCCGGGGTGCCCAGGGTCGCGCACAACAACGACAGATTACCCCCCAGTAAAGGCCCGCTGGCAGTGCCTGGCAGGATGGTGGTCAATGGCCAGGCCTGAGGGTGCTCAAGACGGTCACCGGCGCCCAGCTGGCCGCGCAGCTGCTCGAACAGCGAAGAGAGTGTCGGCTCCTGCTTGTTGCCCAGCAGCTCCGACTTGAGCATGGCACCATGGAAAGACACAAACCCGGCATGACGGGCAATCGCCGTGTGCAGCGCGGTAATGTCGCTGTAGCCGACCAACGGCTTGGGATGCCGGCGCAGCAAGTCGAAATCGATGTTTTCCAGCAGGCGCATGCTGCCGTAGCCACCGCGCAGGCAGATGATGGCATCGACATCCTTAGCGGCAAATGCACTGTGCAGGTCTTGCAGGCGCTGCGCATCGCTACCGGCCAGATAACCCTCGGCGGCGGTTACCCCCGGGTAGATCCGGCAGCGATAGCCGCGCGCCTCGAACCACTGGTTGACCTTGAGCGTATCGACCTGGGCGGGACCTGCCGGGGCGATGATTGCGATCAGCCCGCCAGCGGGCAAGGCGCTCGGTAACGGCAAGGCATGCGCCAGCACGCCAGCCTCTTGAGTAAAAGGTAGGTTCATCCAGACAACTCCTTGTGTGGACAGGTCGGCAAACAAAAATGCCGATGTCGCTTTGCAGCAGACATCGGCATCGAGACAACCAGGCTGTCGATCAGAGCTTGATCTTGGCCTCATGCGCCTGCTGGTCGGCATGGTACGAAGAACGCACCAGCGGACCGGAAGCAACGTTCTTGAAGCCCATCTTGTAACCTTCTTCGGCGAACCAGGCGAAGGTGTCCGGGTGCACGAAACGCTGCACCGGCAAGTGGCTGCGCGACGGCTGCAGGTACTGGCCGAGGGTCAGCATGTCGATGTTGTGCTCGCGCATGCGATGCATCACTTCGATCACTTCTTCGTCGGTTTCGCCAAGGCCCAGCATCAGCCCGGACTTGGTCGGTACGTGCGGCACCAGTTCCTTGAACTTCTGCAGCAAGGTCAGCGACCACTGGTAGTCCGAACCCGGACGCGCGGCCTTGTACAGGCGCGGTACGGTTTCGAGGTTGTGGTTGAACACATCCGGCGGGGTTTCGGCGGTGATCGCCAGGGCCACGTCCATGCGCCCGCGGTAGTCCGGCACCAGGGTCTCGAGCTGCACGCCCGGCGACAGCGCGCGGATTTCGCGGATACAGTCGGCAAAGTGCTGGGCGCCACCGTCGCGCAGGTCGTCGCGGTCCACCGAGGTGATCACCACGTACTTCAGGCGCAGGTCGGCAATGGCCACGGCGAGGTTCTTCGGCTCGTCGACGTCCAAGGGCTTCGGCCGGCCATGGCCGACGTCGCAGAACGGGCAGCGACGGGTGCAGATGTCACCCATGATCATGAAGGTCGCGGTGCCGCCCGAGAAACACTCGCCCAG
Source organism: Pseudomonas sp. NPDC087612 (assembly GCF_044743505.1). Lineage (NCBI taxonomy): Bacteria > Pseudomonadati > Pseudomonadota > Gammaproteobacteria > Pseudomonadales > Pseudomonadaceae > Pseudomonas > Pseudomonas sp. NPDC087612. The sequence continues at coordinate 113,168 of NZ_JBIUWO010000011.1, read as the reverse complement.
GTTCGGGCAGGAGGCTTCTTCGCAGACGCTGTGCAGCTTGTGCTTGCGCAGCAGTTGCTTGATGCGGTCGACTTCCGGCGAAACCGGGATACGCACGCGAATCCAGTCAGGCTTCTTTGGCAGCTCGTCAGTGGGGATGATCTTTACCGGGATACGCGCGACTTTTTCCGCGCCACGCAGTTTGACACCCGCCTCGACCTTCGGCCGAGGCGCTGGCGTCACGCTTTGCACTGGTTCTTGCACAACAGTAGTCATATTCAGAAGATTCCGCCCGTAAGGGTCGTCTGCTCAGCATAGTCGAGGTGCTTGACCAGCTGCCCGCGCAGCCTTGCCCTTACCTCAGAGAGTTCGATCGAGCCTGCCTGGTCGCGCAGCTGGGTCATGGCCAGCCCCGCATACCCGCAGGGGTTAATCCGGCGGAATGGCGCCAGGTCCATGTCCACGTTCAAGGCAAGGCCGTGGAACGAACAGCCATTGCGAATCCGCAGGCCGAGCGAGGCGATCTTCGCCCCGTCGACATAAACGCCTGGGGCATCGGCCTTGGCCGCCGCCTCGACGTTGTAACTGGCCAGCAACTCGATCAGGCAGCGCTCGATGCGGCTGACCAGATCGCGCACGCCAAAACCCAGGCGGCGTACATCCAGCAGCAAGTACGCCACCAGCTGACCCGGGCCGTGATAGGTCACCTGGCCGCCGCGATCGGTCTGCACCACCGGGATGTCACCCGGTACCAGCAGATGCTCGGCCTTGCCGGCCTGGCCCTGGGTGAACACCGCCGGGTGTTCAACCAGCCATACCTCATCCGCGGTGCCCGGGCCACGCTGGTCGGTAAACCGACGCATGGCCTCCAGCACCGGCTCGTAAGGCAGCAGGCCGAGGTCGCGAAAGCCGAGGCACGCGGGCATCAGAGCACCATTTTCACGATTCCGGTCGCGCGCAGGGCGCTGTTGATATCGTGCAGCTGGTCTTCACCCGTGGCGATGATGTGCAGTTGCACCGTGGTGTACTTGCCTTCCTTGCTCTGACGTTCAGCCAGGGTACTCATGTCGACCGTGGCGTACTTCTTGAGGATCTCGATCACCGTGTCCTTGAAATTGACCACGGTGTCGCCGATGACCTTGATCGGGTAATCGGCGCAGGGGAATTCGATTTTGTGCGACTTGTCAGCTTCGGTCATAGCAGTAACGGCCTCGTAAGCCGTGGCAACAACAACGCCCCCGCATGAGTGGCGGGGGCGTGGCAGGTCACGATATCAGTTGAACAACCCGTAGAAGAATAGCCGAATGCTATCCCACACACGACGGAAGAAACCACCTTCCTCAACGCCATCCAGCGCGATCAGGTCGGCACTGTGGACAACCTTGTCATCCAGTTTGACTTCCACTTTACCGATCACGTCACCTTTGTTGATCGGAGCGATCAATTGCGGGTTCATGGTCATGCTTGCGGCCAGCTTTTTCAATTGGCCTTTAGGCAAAGTCATGGTCAGGTCTTCGGCGAGACCGGCTTTGACCTGATTGGTTGCGCCCTTCCAGACCGGTGCCTGGGCAAGCTCGGTACCCTTCTGGTAGAAGGTCTGGGTTTCGAAGAAGCGGAAGCCGTAGGTCAGCAGCTTCTGGGTTTCGGCCGCACGCGATTGCTCGCTGTTGGTACCGAAGACCACGGCGATCAGGCGCATGCCGTCACGTACTGCCGAAGACACCATGCAGTAGCCGGCTTCGTCGGTGTGGCCGGTTTTCAGGCCGTCGACGGTCTTGTCGCGCCACAGCAGCAGGTTGCGGTTAGGCTGCTTGATGTTGTTCCAGAAGAACTCTTTCTGCGAGTAGATCGCATAGTGAGCCGGGTCTTCGTGGATGATCGCGCGCGCCAGCACTGCCATGTCGTGGGCCGACGAGTAGTGCTCGGGGTTCGGCAGGCCGGTCGGGTTCATGAAGTGGCTGTTGCTCATGCCCAGGTCGCCGGCGGTCTTGTTCATCATGTCGGCGAAGGCGTCTTCGCTGCCGGCGATGTGCTCGGCGAGGGCGACGCTGGCGTCGTTACCCGACTGGATGATGATGCCGTGCAGCAGGTCGCTGACGCTGACCTGGGTGCCGACCTTGATGAACATCCGCGAACCGCCGGTGCGCCAGGCGTTTTCGCTGACGGTGACCGGGTCGTTTTCGCCGATCTGCCCGCGGCGGATATCCAGGGTCGCGATGTAGGCGGTCATCAGCTTGGTCAGGCTCGCCGGAGGCAGACGCTGGTCACCATTGTTCTCGACCAGGATGTTGCCGCTGGAGGCTTCCATGAGCACGTAGGACTTGGCAGCCAGTTGCGGCGGCGACGGCATCATTTGCTCTGCCGCGAAGGCGGCGGGGGCAATCATCAGCGGTACAAGCAGGCAAAGGCGTTTGGCAAAGCTGGTTATGTTCATCCGTCTCTCGAAATGGCTAATGGGCTCATGCCCTCATGGGCAAAACGTTTACAGGCGCATGGCCTGACGGGCAAAACCGCCATTGTACATGGCGGCTGCGCCCGGCTGCATGACAAACCGATCAGTCCCCCCGATCAGTCTGCCGTGACGACTTTGGGCTGCCCCAGATTGGCCAGGCGCACGCTGTCCTGCATCTGCTGGGCTTCGCCCTGGCTGTTGATCGGCCCCAGGCGGACCCGGTGCAGGGTCTGCTGGTTGCGCACGATCGAACTGATGAACACCGGTGCGCTGACCATGCTGCTGAGCTTGGAGCGCAGCAGTTCGGCGGCATCGGGGTTGGCAAAAGCGCCGACCTGCAAGTAAAGACCATTGCTGGCCATCGTGTTGTTGCTGGCGACTTGCAGGGGTACGACCGCAGCGGCGTGCTGCTGCGGCGGTGGCGTCCATTGCTCGACCGTGCCGGTGCTGGCCGGCAGCGCCTGGGTCTGGGCCACTTGCGGCTGGTCGAGGACCATCGGCGCCGGCTGGCCCCGCTGGGCCCACCATTGTTTCGGGTCGATGCCTTCGACGCGCACCCGCGCGGTGCCGGTCTCGGCATAGCCGAGCTTCTTCGCCGCCGCGTACGACAGGTCGATGATGCGGTCGGAATAGAACGGCCCGCGGTCGTTGACCCGCAGGATCACGCTGCGCTGGTTGTCGAGGTTGGTAACCTTGACGTAGGCCGGCAGCGGCAGGGTCTTGTGCGCCGCGCTCATACCGTAGAGGTCATAGACCTCGCCGTTGGCGGTGTTCTGGCCGTGGAACTTGGTGCCGTACCAGGATGCCGTGCCCTCGGCGCGGTAGTTGCGCGAGTCGGGGATCGGGAAGTAGGTCTTGCCCAGCACGGTGTAGGGGTTGGCCTTGTAGTTGCCGGTGTGCACGGTCGGGGTCGCGTCGGGGATCTTCGAGACGTCGACGTCCCACCATGGCGCGCCGTCCTTGTGGGCCCGGTTGATGTCCAGGCCGGGCTTGGCCCGCACGACATTGGCATTACCCTGGGTGGAGGTGCTCGGGCGGCTGCTCGAACAGCTCACCAGCACCAGGCCCAGGGCCGCGCAACCCAGCAGTTTCAGCGATGTAGCGGAGAACATTACGCGCATTACTTGGCGCCCCGTGCTTGAACCAGCAGGTCCGAGAGCTGATGCACTGCCATGGCATACATCACGCTGCGGTTATAGCGAGTGATCGCGTAGAAGTTTTTCAGGCCCAGCCAGTATTCCGGGCCATTGTCACCTTCGAGCCGGAAGGCGGTGACCGGCAGATCATCGCGCAGCGCATCATGACTCGACCAGCCCAGTGCCCGCAACTCCCCGACCGTCTTGACCGCGTCGATGCCCGGGCTCAGGCCCTCGTCGACGCGTTCGCCACGCACCGTGGCGCGGCTGACCACCTGTTCGCCGGCTACCCAGCCATGACGCTTGAAGTAGCTGGCAACGCTGCCGATGGCATCGTCCGGGTTGTTCCAGATATTGATGTGGCCGTCGCCGTCAAAATCCACGGCGTAGGCGCGAAAGCTGCTCGGCATGAACTGCGGCAAGCCCATGGCCCCGGCGTAGGAGCCCTTGAGGGTCAGTGGGTCGACCTGCTCTTCACGGGCCAGCAGCAGGTACTCGCGCAGCTCCTTGCGGAAGAATTCGGCACGCGGCGGGTAATCGAAGCCCAGGGTCGACAGCGCATCGATCACCCGGTAATTGCCGGTGTTGCGGCCAAAGAAGGTTTCGACGCCGATGATCGAGACGATCACCTGGGCCGGCACGCCGTACTCCTGTTCGGCGCGGGCCAGGGTGGCCTCATGCTGGCGCCAGAAGTCGACGCCGCGGGCGACGCGGGCGTCGGTGAGGAACATCGGCCGGTAGTCTTTCCAGGGTTTTACCCGTTCAGCCGGGCGCGAGATCGCGTCAAGGATCGACTGCTTGCGCTGAACCTCGCGAAACACCCCCATCAGTTGCTCACCGGCAAAACCGTAGTCGCGGGTCATTTCGCCGACGAACTCGGCCACCTGGGGCGAGCCGTCGTAGTCGCCGGCAGCAGCGCCTTGCGCGCCGCCGAGCAAACCTACAAAGCCGACCCAGGGCGCACAACGAGCCGCCCAGCCACGCATTGCTTGCATGTAATTCTTCACCTTATTCAAACCTGCGCAATCCATTTGCGATGCGTATGGATCGACATTAAAACCCCAAACGCTGACAGCAGCGTCACCAACGAAGTTCCGCCATAACTAATGAAGGGCAGCGGCACCCCCACCACGGGCAACAAGCCGCTGACCATACCGATATTGACGAACACATAAACAAAGAAGGTCATGGTCAGGCTGCCAGCCAGCAGCTTGCCGTAAAGCGTCTGGGCCTGGGCGGTAATCACCAGGCCGCGGCCGATCAGCAGCAGGTAGATCAAAAGCAGCGCGCAGATGCCGACCAGGCCGAACTCCTCGCCAAGCACGGCAATGATGAAGTCGGTGTGGCTTTCCGGGAGAAAGTCCAGGTGCGACTGGGTGCCCAGCAGCCAGCCCTTGCCGAACACCCCGCCCGAGCCGATCGCCGCTTTCGACTGGATGATGTTCCAGCCGGTGCCCAGCGGATCGCTTTCCGGGTCGAGAAAGGTCAGTACCCGCTGCTTCTGGTAGTCGTGCATGACGAAGAACCACATCGCTACCGCCACCGGCACTGCCGCCGCCACCACGCTGAGGATCCAGCGCCAGCGCAGGCCACCCATAAACAGTACGAAGGCGCCGGAGGCGAGGATCAGCAAGGCGGTACCCAGGTCTGGCTGGCGCACAATGAGGATGAACGGCAGGCCGATCAGGATCAGGCTGATCACCACGTGCTTCAAATGCGGCGGCAGCGAGCGCTTGGCCAGGTACCAGGCGATGGTCGCCGGCATGATGATCTTCATGAACTCCGAGGGCTGGAAGCGGATCACCCCGGGAATGTTGATCCAGCGCGTGGCGCCCATGGCGTTGTGGCCCATGACGTCGACCACCACCAGCAGGATCACCCCGACCACATAGGCAAGGGGCACCCAGCGCGCCATGAAACGTGGTTCGAGCTGGGCAATGACGAACATCGACACCAGGCCGATGCCGAACGAACTGGCTTGCTTGAGCAGCAGGTCCCAGTTCTTGCCGCTGGCCGAATAGAGCACGAACAGGCTGCCGGCAGCCAGGGTCAGCAGCAGGATCAGCAACGGGCCGTCGACATGGATGCGCTGCAGGAAGCTTGCGCGACGACGCATTACGTCCTCGCTGGAAAGCATGCGATCGAAATTGTTCTTCACTGGGCCGATTCCTGAACGACGGTGGCGGGAGCGAACTCGGATTTGAGCCGGCCATGCTCGTCGAGCAACCAGGCGTCCATTACCTGACGCATCACCGGCGCCGCGACGCGGCCACCCGCTTCGCCGTTTTCGATCATCACCGAAACCACGATCTTCGGGTTCTCTGCCGGGGCGAAGCCGACGAACAGGGCGTGGTCGCGGTGGCGTTCCTGAACCTTGTTGCGGTCGTACTTCTCGCCCTGCTTGATCGCTACCACCTGGGCGGTACCACTCTTGCCGGCAATCCGGTACTGGGCACCGGCGGCGGCGGCGCGGGCGGTACCGCGGGCGTTGTGCATCACCTGCTCCATGCCATGGGTGACCCTGGCCCAGTCGGACTTGTCACGCAAGACGATGTCTTCCATCGGGTTCTCGTCCACCGGTGGCTGGCCTTCGATGGTCTTGGCCAGGTGCGGACGGTTCCACTTGCCCTTGCTGGCGATCAGGGCGATGGCCTGGGCCATCTGCAGCGGCGTGGTCTGCATGTAGCCCTGGCCGATACCGAGGATCAGCGTCTCGCCCGGGAACCAGGCCTGGCGGCGGGTGGCGCGCTTCCATTCGCGAGTCGGCATCAGGCCGGCGGACTCCTCGAACATGTCGAGGGAGACTTTCTGCCCGAGGCCGAACTTGTTCATGTAGCTGGACAGACGGTCGATGCCCATCTTGTGCGCCAGGTCGTAGAAGTAGGTGTCGTTGGAGCGCATGATCGCCAGGTCGAGGTCGACCCAGCCGTCGCCGCTGCGGTTCCAGTTGCGGTACTTGTGGTCATAGTTGGGCAACTGGTAGAAGCCCGGGTCGAACACCCGGCTGCTGGCGGTGACCACACCACTGTCGAGGCCGGCGATGGCCACTGCCGGCTTGATGGTCGAACCCGGCGGGTACAGGCCGCGCAGCACGCGGTTGAACAGCGGCCGGTCGATCGAATCGCGCAGCTCGGCATAGGCCTTGAAGCTGATGCCGGTGACGAACGGGTTGGGGTCGAAGCTTGGCTGGCTGACCATCGCCAGTACTTCGCCGGTATTTGGGTCGAGTGCGACAATGGCGCCGCGGCGCCCGCCCAGCGCGGCCTCGGCAGCTTCCTGCAGCTTGATGTCGAGGCTCAGGACGATGTCTTTGCCGGGGATCGGGTCGGTGCGCTTGAGCACCCGCAATACCCGGCCACGGGCGTTGGTCTCAACTTCTTCGTAACCCACCTGGCCGTGCAGTTCCGGCTCGTAGAAGCGCTCGATGCCGGTCTTGCCGATATGGTGGGTGCCGCTGTAGTTGACCGGGTCGAGGGTCTTCAGCTCTTTCTCGTTGATCCGCCCGACATAACCGACCGAGTGAGCAAAGTGCGCTCCCTGCGGGTAATGGCGCACCAGCTGCGCGACCACCTCGACGCCGGGCAGGCGGAACTGGTTCACCGCAACCCGGGCGATCTGTTCTTCGGTCAGCTCGAACAGGATCGGCACCGGCTCGAACGGCCGGCGGCCCTGGCGCATGCGCTTTTCAAACAGGGTGCGGTCGTCCGGGGTCAGCTCGAGCACCTCGACGATCACATCGAGTACCTGCTGCCAGTCGCCGGAGCGCTCACGGGTCATGGTCAGGCTGAAGCTTGGCCGGTTATCGGCGACGATCACCCCGTTGCGGTCGAAGATCAGCCCGCGAGTCGGCGGAATCGGCTGCACATGCACCCGGTTATTTTCCGACAGGGTCGAGTGATAGTCGTACTGGATCACCTGCAGGTAATACAGGCGGGCGATCAACACGCAAATCAGCAGGACGATCGCCACTGCACCGACCACGACGCGGCTACGCACCAGACGGGCGTCTTTCTCGTGATCCTTGAGGCGAATCGGCTGCGACATTGAAAAGGCTTAAGGCTTATTTGTGGTAGGGGTGCCCGGACAATACGGTCCAGGCGCGGTACAGCTGTTCGCCGATCAGTATCCTTACCAACGGGTGGGGCAGTGTCAGCGGCGACAGCGACCAGCGCTGCTCGGCCCGCGCACAGACTTCCGGCGCCAGCCCTTCGGGGCCGCCGACCATGAAGTTGACGGTACGCGAATCCAGCCGCCAGCGGTCCAGCTCGACCGCCAGTTGCTCGGTACTCCAGGGCTTGCCATGGACCTCCAGGGTGACAATCCGTTCCCCTGGCTGGACCTTGGCAAGCATGGCCTCACCCTCCTGACGGATCAGGCGGGCGACGTCGGCATTCTTGCCCCGGGTATTGAGCGGTATTTCCACCAGCTCCAGCGACAGCTCCGCGGGCAGGCGCTTGGCATATTCATGCCAACCGTCCTCGACCCACTTGGGCATGCGCGAGCCGACCGCGATCAGACGCAGACGCACGAGCCTTCCTTATTCCCGATCTTTCAGCTTGTCTGCAAAGTCGTGGGTGTTTTCCGGGCTGTGGTGCTTGCCATCGGCGGCACGGCTCTGCTCGGCACCCATCCACAGACGCTCAAGGTCGTAGAACTGACGGGCAGCGGCAGTCATCATGTGGACGATGACATCATTCAGGTCCAGCAGTACCCAGTCGCTGTCGCCCTTGCCTTCTTCGCCCAACGGCTGCACGCCCTTGGCCTTGACCTGCTCACGGACCTTTTCCAGCATCGCGCTGATCTGGCGGTTGGAGGTACCGGTGGCGATGATCATGTAGTCGGTCAGGCTGTGCTTTTCTTTTACGTCGATAACCTGGATGTCCTGGGCCTTGACGTCTTCCAGGGCGGACTTGGTCAGTTCGACCAGCTCTTCGGCGCTGACGTTGTGTTTTTGCTTGGTCATATAAAACTCATTCAACTCAATAGTATGAGGCGCTTCTCAGCACCCTCAGTTCGGCGCACGGTAAAGGTTGTGCGCATCGATGTAGGCCAGTACTGCGTCCGGCACCAGAAACCGCACCGACTTGCCGCTGGCCAGCAGCTGTCGGATCTGCGTGGCTGACACCGCAAGCGGCGTCTGCCAGACGAATGCAATATTCCCGGCAGGCCCTTCAAGGGCCTGCGGATCACTGACCGAACGTGCGGCCAGCAGGTTGCGCAAGGCATCCGGCGGCTCGACGTCGGCATCCGGGCGTTGCAGCACCAGGATGTGACAGTGTTGCAGCAATTCTTCCCAACGGTGCCAACTGGGCAGGCCGCAGAACGCGTCCCAGCCCAGCAGCAGAAACAGTTGCTCCGAGGCGGCCATTTCAGCACGCATCAGTTCCAGCGTTTCGATGGTGTACGACGGCTTGTCACGGGCCAGTTCGCGGGCATCGACCGACAGCGTAGGCACGCCCTGAACCGCGCACTGGACCATCGCCAGCCGGTCCTGGGCCGACACTTGCGGCGTATCACGGTGCGGCGGGCGGGCGTTGGGCATCAGCCGCAGCTCGTCGAGCGCCAGCACTTCGGCGACCTCCAGCGCACTGCGCAGGTGTCCGATGTGCACCGGGTCGAAAGTCCCGCCGAGCACGCCGATGCGCCGGGCGGGCGACATCGTCGAGACTGGGGCGAGCGGTTTGCGCTCGGCCAAGTCAGAGCGACTCCTGTCCGCGCAGCTGACCGTCGCCGATCACCACGTATTTTTCGCAGGTCAGGCCTTCCAGGCCAACCGGGCCACGGGCGTGCAGCTTGTCGGTGGAAATCCCGATCTCCGCGCCCAGACCGTACTCGAAACCGTCGGCAAAGCAGGTCGGGGTGTTGATCATTACCGAGGACGAATCGACCTCGGCCATGAACTGGCGAGCCTGCGCCTGGTGTTCGGTAACGATGGAATCGGTATGGTGCGAGCCATAGCGATTGATGTGCTCGATGGCCTGGTCCAGACCGTCCACTACGCGGATCGACAGAATCGCCGCGAGGTATTCGGTGTTCCAGTCCGCTTCGGTCGCCGGCAGCGCCTCGATGATTTTCAGCGTGCGCTCACAACCGCGCAATTCGACGCCTTTTTCCCGAAATTGTCGGGCCATTTCCGGCAGGAACTCGGCCGCGACCGACTGATCGACCAGCAGGGTTTCCATCGCCCCGCAGATGCCGTAGCGGTAGGTCTTGGCGTTGAAGGCGATGCGCCGGGCCTTGTCCAGCTCGGCGTGCTCAGCCACATAGACGTGGCAGATACCATCGAGGTGCTTGATCACCGGCACCCGCGCGTCGCGGCTGATGCGCTCGATCAGGCCCTTGCCGCCACGCGGCACGATGACGTCGACGAACTCCGGCATGCTGATCAATGCGCCGACCGCCTCGCGATCGGTGGTTTCGACCACTTGCACCACAGCCGCCGGCAAGCCGGCCTCGGCCAGGCCGCGCTGGATGCAGGCGGCAATGGCGCGGTTGGAATGGATGGCTTCGGAGCCGCCGCGCAGGATGGTGGCGTTGCCCGACTTCAGGCACAGGCTGGCAGCGTCGATGGTCACGTTCGGACGCGATTCGTAAATGATGCCGATCACCCCCAGCGGCACGCGCATCTTGCCGACCTGGATACCCGATGGCCGGTAGCTCATGTCGCGGATCGCGCCGACCGGGTCCGGCAGGCTGGCCACCTGGCGCAGGCCGACGATCATGCCGTCGATGCGTGCCGGGGTCAGCGCCAGGCGCTCGAGCATGGCCGCTTCCAGGCCATTGGCGCGGCCAGCAGCGAGGTCCAGCTCGTTGGCGGCGGTCAGCTCGGCGCGGGCAGCGTCCAGGGCGTTGGCGGCGGCTTGCAGGGCGCGGTTCTTTTGCGCAGTGCTGGCACGGCCGATCACGCGCGACGCCGCGCGGGCAGCGCGACCCAGGCGGGTCATGTAGTCAAGAACGGACTCAGTCATGGGCTCAGTGGTCTTGGCGAAGGGGAAAATCGGATGATTATAACTGTCGTGTGGCCCCACGCCCAGCGGTGACAGGCGGATGGTCGAAAAGAGTGCCGGCCCCTCGCTTCATAATGGCCATTCAGGGTTGGTTAAGACAGAAATTGCTATCATCGCCCACCTGTCCACCCGCGAACCTGCCCGCATGCCAGACTCCGCCCCCTGCCCGCCCAAGGCCCTGCCCGACAGCTTCTTCGACCGCGACGCTGGCGAATTGGCCAGGGCCCTGCTGGGCAAGGTCATCCGCCACCGCCACGGCCCGTACTGGCTGGCGGCACGGATTATCGAGACCGAGGCCTACTACCTCAGCGACAAGGGCAGCCACGCTTCGCTCGGCTACACCGAAAAACGCCGGGCGCTGTTCCTCGACGGCGGGCACATCTACATGTATTACGCCCGCGGCGGCGACTCGCTGAACTTCAGCGCCCACGGGCCGGGCAATGCGGTGTTGATCAAATCGGCCTACCCCTTCGTCGATGCCTTGTCGGATGACAACAGCCTGGCACAGATGCAACTGAACAACCCTGACGCCAGCGGCCAGGCGCGCCCGCCCGAACGCCTGTGCGCCGGCCAGACCCTGCTGTGCAAGGCCCTGGGCCTGAAAGTGCCGCACTGGGACGGCAAACGCTTTGATGCCGAGCAGTTGTTTGTCGAGGACTGCGGTATCAAAGTGAAACAAATTATCCAGACCACCCGCTTGGGGATTCCCCACGGCCGCGATGAACATCTGCCCTACCGTTTCGTCGACGCCGACTTTACCCGCCATTGCACACGGAACCCGCTGCGCCGGGGCCAAGTCGAAGGCCGGGACTACTTTTTACTGACACAAGGAAACTGACACGATGGGCCCATGGCTCGACAGCCTGACCACCTGGCTCAGCGCCAACCCGCAGTGGCTGGGATTAGCGATTTTTCTGGTGGCCTGCGTGGAATGCCTGGCGATTGCCGGGATTATCGTCCCCGGCACCGTTTTGCTGTTCGCCGTCGCGGTACTGGCCGGCAGCGGTGCCTTGAGCCTGGGCGAAACCCTGTTGCTGGGCTTTGCCGGTGGTTTGCTCGGCGACGCGATCTCCTACACCTTAGGCCGGCGCTTTCACCAGAACATCCGCCGCTTGCCGCTGCTGCGCCACCATCCGGAATGGATCGGCAGCGCCGAAACCTACTTTCAGCGCTATGGTATCGCCAGCCTGCTAGTCGGGCGCTTCATCGGCCCGCTGCGGCCGATGCTGCCCATGGTCGCCGGCATGTTCGACATGCCGCTGCCGCGTTTTATCGCCGTCAGCCTGCTGGCCGGGGCCGGTTGGGCAGTGGCTTACCTGCTGCCGGGCTGGGCAACCGGCGCGGCCATGCGCCTGCCGTTGCCGGAAGGCTTCTGGCCACAGGCTGGGGTAGTGATGGGCGGCCTGGCGGTGCTGGTCGGCCTGAGCATCAACAGCAGCCTGCGCAGCATGCGCCGCGGCACCCGGCTGATTGCCGGGATGAGCTTGCTGGCCCTGACCGGGCTGTTTCTCGGCTGGCCATACCTGACCCAGTTCGACCAGGGCCTGATGACCCTGATCCAGGAGAACCGCAGCCGCGCCATCGACGGCACGGTGGTGCTGATCACCCGCCTCGGCGATTTCAGAACCCAGTTCTTCCTCGGCGGCCTGCTCACCGGCCTGTTATTGCTGGCCCGCCAGTGGCGCCCGGCGATTTTCGCCGGCAGCACCCTGATCGGCACGGCCCTGGCCAATGGCAGCCTCAAGTGGCTGTTTGCCCGGGCGCGCCCGGAGGTACTCACTGATCCGCTGACCACCTACAGCATGCCCAGCGGCCACAGCTCGGCGTCGTTTGCGTTCTTCCTGGTACTGGCGGTGCTGGCCGGGCGCGGGCAGCCGCCGCGCATGCGCCTGACCTGGATCATGCTGGGTTGCATTCCGGCACTGGCGATCGCGCTGTCACGGGTGTACCTGGGGGCGCACTGGCCGACCGACATCCTCGCCGGCGCCATGCTCGCCTGCTGCGTGTGCGCTACCAGCCTGACCCTGACCCAATACCGGCAACCGCTCACCGCCCTGCCGCTACGGGTCTGGTGGCTGATCCTGCCGGCCTGCGTCGCCCTGCTGGCGTTCTTCGCCCTGCACTCGCTGCCGCACGCCTTGCTGCGCTACCAGTACTGAGGCATCAGGCGAACAGCTCGCCTTGCAGCCGGTCAAGCAGCGCCTGGATAGCCTCCAGGCGCTTGTGCGGTGAGTCGATGGCCAGCAGGTCGAGTTTGTCTTCTTCAACGAACGGCAACAGGTAGGCGAGCTGGTTGGCCAGGGCCTGCTGGCCTTGCACCGTCACCGGCATGCCCAGCGCCTCGACCATCGGGTGCTCGCCCAGGGCTTGCAGCAGCGCCAGCAAGTCGTGATGGTCATCTTCCAGCGGCTCGTCGGCAAGCTCCGGCAGCCACGACACATCAGCGACCAGCAACTGGTCCTTCTGCACCTCGAACGGCCCGACACGAAAGCGCCGGGTGCCTTCGACCCGAATCCCCAGCAGGCCGTTGTCCTGCTGCTGAAAATCGCGAATCAGCGCCTCGCAGCCAACCTGCGAGAAACCGCTGGGCGCAGCGCCAACCTGCTCGCCCTCAAGGATGCACACCACGCCAAAACCGCCGCCCTGCTTCATGATGCGACCAATCATGTCCAGGTAACGCGCCTCAAAGATCTGCAGATCGAGAAAGCAGCCCGGGAACAGCACGGTATTGAGCGGAAACAGGGGTAACGTCATTGCAACTCCTCAAGCAACCAGGCTAACCGCCAGTGGCAGGAATACCGCCGTGGCAACCCCCATCAGGCTCATCGCCAGGGCCGCGAAGGCCCCGCATTCTTCACTTTCCTGCAGCGCTACCGAAGTACCAACCGCATGCGCAGTCACGCCTAAAGCCATGCCGCGCGCTTCAGGGCTGTGCACACCACAACGCGACAGCAGCGCCGGGCCGAAAATCGCCCCGATCACCCCGGTGATCAACACGAACACCGCTGCCAGCGCGGCCACGCCGCCGATCTGCTCGGCCACCAGCATGGCAATCGGCGAGGTCACCGATTTTGGCGCCATGGTCATCAGGATCATGTGCTCGGCGCCAAACCACCAGCCCAGCAACAGGCAGGCGCCGGTGGCGAACACCCCTCCGATTACCAGCGTAGTAAAGGTCGGCCAGAACAGCTGGCGAATGCGCCGCAGGTTGAGATAGAGCGGCACCGCCAGGGCCACGGTCGCCGGGCCCAGGAGGATGTTCATGATCTCGGTGCTTTTGCGATATTCGCTGTAAGTCAGGCCACAGCCCAGCAGTACGCCAATGACTACCAGCATCGACACCAGCACCGGCTGCAGGAAGATCCAGCGGGTTTTCTCGTAGGCCGCCAGCACCAGCTGGTAGGCGCCCAGGGTGATGCCGATGCCAAACAGCGGATGGTGAATGACGGCGTTGACGGCGCCGCTCCAGTCCAGGCTCATGGCTGCTCCTCATGGCTGCCCTGGCGGGCCATCAGCTTGTGCATCAGCACGCCGACGAACACCAGGGTGAGCAGCGCCGACAGCACCAGGGCGCCGACGATGGCCCAGAAGTCGGCGGCGATATCCGCGGCATAGACCATTACCCCCACCGCCGGCGGCACCAGCAGCAGTGGTAAGTAGCGCAGCAGGCTGTTGGCCGCCTCGCTCAGGGGCGCGCCCACCTCGCCACGCAGCATCAGGTACACCAGCAGCAACAGCAGGCCGATGATCGGCCCGGGGAGGATCGGCACCACCAGGTGATTGATCGCCGTTCCGAGCAACTGGAACAGCACCAGCCAGGTCAAACCACGCAACAGCATAAGCATCTCCTTGAGGCCTGGCGGCCATTATAAGCACGCTAACGACCGGGCTATAAGCCGATCTTCGCCGACTTGACCACTTCCTGCAGGCGTGCTGATCTTAGACTTTCGAATCTGCCGAAGTCATAACAAAACCAAAGACAATCTGGAGAGTCACAATGCCCTATGTACCTGTTGCAGAGCTTTCGCAGTACGTTGGAAAGGAACTGGGACGTTCCGAATGGCTGACCATCGATCAACAGCGCATCAACCTGTTTGCCGAGGCGACCGGCGACTTTCAGTTCATCCATGTCGACCCGGACAAGGCGGCAAAAACGCCATTTGGCAGCACCATCGCTCACGGTTTTCTCACCCTGTCGCTGATCCCCAAGTTGATGGAAGGCATTCTGGTTGTGCCTGAAGGCCTGAAAATGGCCGTCAACTATGGCCTGGACAGCGTGCGTTTCATCCAGCCGGTGAAAGTCGACAGCAAGGTGCGGCTCAAGGTCGATCTGGCCGAGGTGACCGAGAAGAAACCCGGACAGTGGCTGCTCAAGGTCACCGCCACCCTGGAAATCGAAGGCCAGGAAAAACCTGCCTACATCGCCGAACCGCTGTCGCTCTGCTTCATCTGAGCCAGGCACTGGGTGAAACCGTCCTGGCGACTGTTTCACCCCCCGCGTTCTACGGCATACTCGGGGCCTCACTTGTCCGGACCCCGCCATGCGCCCACTCGTTCCCCTTGCCCTGACCCTGCTACTGGCCGCTTGCGGTGACGGCGAACCCCTGTCGCCGCCCGATGCACGCCTGCCCGATGGCGGCCGCTATCGGGGCGAGGTGGTCGACGGCCTGCTGCAAGGTGCCGGGCGCATCGACTACCCCAACGGCAGTTGGTACAAGGGCAACTTCCTCAATGGCCAGTGGCATGGCAAAGGTGAATGGCATGGTAGCAATGGCGAGGTCTACCGCGGCGGGTTCCAGCAGGGCCTGTTCCACGGTCTGGGCACCCTGAAAACACCGGGCAGCAGCTACACCGGTGGGTTCAAGCTCGGCCGCCGCGACGGCGAAGGCACCCTCAGGGAACCCGGCCTGCTTTACCGTGGCCAGTTCAAGGACGACCAGTACCACGGCGCCGGCCATCTCGAACTGGCTGACGGCAGCCAGTACCAGGGCCTGTTCGCCCGCGGCAAACCCAATGGCGAAGGCATCCGCAGCGACGCCAGCGGCAACCAGTTCAGCGGCCGTTTCGTCAACGGCCAGCTCGAAGGCAGCGGTACCTTCAACAGCGCCGAAGGCGACCAGTACATCGGTGCCTTCCATGACAACCGCCTGGAAGGCCGCGGCCGTTACGAAAACACTGATGGTGACGTGTGGATCGGCCAGTTCAAGGACGGCTCGCTCAGCGGCAAGGGCGAGCTGATCGGCAGCGACGGCAGCCACTACAAGGGTTATTTTCGCGACTGGCGGTTTTCCGGTAACGGGCGCCTGCAGTTGCCGGACGGCAGTGTCTATGTCGGCGGCTTCGAGAACGACACCTACCAGGGCAACGGCCGCCTGACCCTGCTCGACGGGCGCAATGAAAGCGGCCAGTGGCTCAATGGCCAGCGCGTGCGCGACGAGCACGGCAAACTGCTGCCCGACCCGCTGGAACTGGCGCTGCTCAACCAGGGCGGCCTGCTCGACCAAGCGCTGGCCAAGGTGCCGGCCTCGACCCCGGACATCGAACTCTACAGCCTGGCCCTGGGGGGCGATGGCAAACAGAGCGTGTTCCTGCGCGAGGCCGATTACGTCAGCAACATGCTCAAGAGCCGCTTTGGCGCGGTCGGCCAGATCAGCCTGGTCAACCACCGCGACCACCTCAGCGACCGGCCCATGGCCACCCGCGAGAACCTTGCCCGCGCCGTGCGCACCCTGGCCGAACGCAGCGGCCCGGAAGACCTGGTGTTCATCTACCTGACCAGCCACGGCAGCCACGAGCACGAACTGGTACTCGACCAGCCGCGCCTGCAACTGGCAGACCTGCCCGCCGATGCCCTGGCCACGACCCTGGCGCCCTTGAAAGACCGCGACAAGATCATTGTCATCTCGGCCTGTTATTCAGGCGGCTATATCGCCCCGCTCAAAGACGAGCGGACCCTGATCATGACCGCCTCGCGCGCCGACCGGGTGTCGTTCGGCTGCTCCGAAGAAGCCGACTTCACCTACTTTGGCGACGCCCTGTTCGCCCAGGCCCTGAACCAGACCGACGACCTGCAGCAGGCCTTCGAGCGGGCCAGCGCCAGCGTCTCCGAGCGCGAGGCCATTGAAGGCTTCGATGCCTCCGAGCCGCAGATCTGGGCACCCAAGGGCGTACTCGATCACTGGCAGCGCCTGCGCCAGCAACAAGCGCGCAAAGCCTTGCAAAGTGATGCGGGCAAGCAACAGGCCGAGCATGCAAAAAATGCTGGCAACCACTAAGCTGACTGTATCAAGGGAGAGACATCATGTACTTGACGCCTCAGCACATCCTGCTTGCCGGAGCCACCGGTCTTACCGGTGAACACTTACTTGATCGGCTGCTCAACGAGCCCACCGTCAGCCGCGTATTGGCCCCCACCCGTCGCCCACTGGCCGAACACCCGCACCTGGAAAACCCGGTGGGTGACCCGGCGGTGTTCCTCCCGCAACTGGCAGGTCGCGTCGACATCGCCTTCTGCTGCCTGGGCACCACGATCAAGCAGGCAGGGTCCGAGCCGGCCTTTCGCGCGGTCGACCTGGACATGGTCGTCGCCTTCGGCAAGCGCGCCCGGGAGATGGGCGCGCGGCACCTGCTGGTGGTCAGCGCCCTGGGCGCCGACCGCAGATCGCCGATCTTCTACAACCGGGTCAAAGGCGAAATGGAGGCCGCATTGAAGGCCCAGGACTGGCCGCAACTGACCATCGCCCGGCCTTCGCTGCTGCTGGGTGACCGCATCGAACCGCGGATGTCGGAACGCTTGGCCGGGCCGCTGTCGAAGCTGATCCCGGGCAAGTACCGGGGCATCGAGGCCTGCCAACTGGCCAGGGCGCTGTGGCGTTTGGCGCTGGAAGAGCAGGACGGGATCCGGATTGTCGAGTCGGATGAATTGCGCCGGTTGGGCAAGTAGCAATCGCGGGGCAACCCCCTCCCACAGAGTGTGTGGGAGCGGGCTTGCCCCGCGATCAGGCCAGCCGCTACAACCCGCCCGTCGCCTGAAAGCCAATTCCCAGCGCGGTCAATACCGACAGCGGCAGCAGTACGGTATCAAGCAAGGCACTGCCCGGCAGGTCCAGCCCGGGATACTTCGGCGCCTCGGCGCCAAAGCGGTCAATGGCGCAACAACCGCCCTGCAACGCATACAGATCCAGGCGCGTACCGGCATACACCACCGGCGCCCCCGGCTTGGCCGCATCCAGGGTGCGCACACTGGCGCAACCGCTAGCCATCACGCACAGCAGCATCACGCCCAGCAGGCGCTTCATTCATCCGCGCCCAGATGATGCTCGCCCCAACGCGGCAGCATGTCCTGGGGAATGTTCAGCAGGTTGAGGATCCGTGCGACAACAAAGTCGATCAGGTCGTCGATGGTCTGCGGCTGATGATAAAAGCCCGGCGCCGCCGGCAGGATCACCGCGCCCATGTTCGACAGCTTGAGCATGTTCTCCAGGTGGATGGTCGAGAACGGTGCCTCACGCGGCACCAGGATCAACTGCCGACGCTCCTTCAGGGTCACGTCTGCAGCCCGCTCGATCAGATTGTTGCAGGCGCCGGTGGCAATCGCCGACAAGGTCCCGGTCGAGCACGGCACCACCACCATCGCCGCCGGCGCGCCGGAGCCCGAGGCGACCGGCGACATCCAGTCTTCCTTGCCATACACGCGGATCTGCCCAGCGGCAGCGCCGGTGTACTCGGTGAGGAAGGCTTGCATGGCTTGCGGTTTGGCCGGCAGCAACACATCAGTCTCGGTGGCCATCACCAGTTGCGCGGCCTTGGAGATCAGAAAATGCACCTCGCGGTCTTCGCGCACCAGGCAATCGAGCAGGCGCAGCCCATACTGCGCCCCCGAAGCCCCGGTCATGGCCAGGGTGATGCGTTCCGGCCCGCTCATTTCAGCGCCTCGGCCAACTTGCCGTGCAGGCCGCCGAAGCCGCCATTGCTCATGATCACCACCTGGGTGCCGGGCTTGGCCTGGCTCTTGACCCGTTCGATGATCGCTTCAAGGCTGTCGGCCACCACTGCCGGCACCTTGCATTCGGCGGCGGTGGCGGCCAGGTCCCAGCCCAGGTTCGGCGGTGCGTACCAGATCACCTGGTCGGCATCGTTGACGCTCTCGGGCAGGCCATCACGGTGGGCGCCGAGCTTCATCGAGTTGGAGCGCGGCTCGATCACGGCAATCAGCGGAGCATCGCCGATGCGTTTGCGCAAGCCATCGAGGGTGGTGGCGATAGCGGTCGGGTGGTGAGCGAAGTCGTCATAGATGGTCACGCCCTGTACTTCAGCGACCTTTTCCATCCGCCGCTTGACGCTCTTGAACGCGCTCAATGCGGCAATACCCATGGCCGGCACCACGCCGACATGACGCGCCGCCGCCAAAGTAGCCAGGGCGTTGGCGACGTTGTGCTGCCCGGTCAGCTCCCACTCGACCACGCCCTGGGTTGCGCCTTCGAAGCTGACTTCGAAACGCGAACCGTCGGCGCTGAGCAGTTTGACCTGCCACTGCCCGCCTTCACCGGTGGTCTGCACCGGCGTCCAGCAGCCCATCTTGATCACGCGCTCAAGGGCCGGCTCGGTGGTCGGATGGATCACCAGGCCTTCGCTTGGAATGGTTCGCACCAAGTGGTGGAACTGTCGCTCGATGGCGGCCAGGTCAGGGAAGATATCCGCATGATCGAACTCAAGGTTATTGAGGATCGCGGTACGGGGACGGTAGTGCACGAACTTCGAGCGCTTGTCGAAGAAGGCGCTGTCATATTCGTCGGCCTCGACCACGAAGAACGGCGTGCCGCCCAGGCGCGCCGAGACCGAGAAATTCTGCGGCACGCCGCCGATCAGGAAGCCCGGGCTCATGCCGGCGTGCTCCAGCACCCAGGCAAGCATGCTGCTGGTGGTGGTCTTGCCATGGGTGCCGGCAACCGCCAGCACCCAGCGGCCTTGCAGCACGTGGTCGGCCAGCCACTGCGGGCCCGACACGTAGGGCAGGCCCTTGTTCAGTACGTACTCGACTGCCGGGTTGCCCCGCGACAGGGCGTTGCCGATCACCACCAGGTCGGGCGCCGGGTCCAGTTGGGCGGCGTCATAGCCCTGGGTCAGTTCGATGCCCTGGGCTTCAAGCTGGGTGCTCATCGGTGGGTAGACGTTGGCATCGGAGCCGGTGACCCGATGGCCAAGCTCCTTGGCCAGCACGGCCAGCGAACCCATGAAAGTGCCGCAAATACCGAGAATATGAATGTGCATGATCGACCTCGCAAAACGTCGAGGCAGGGTAGCCTAGGGCGCGACAAATCGCATCCTGTGTTTCGCTCAGGCGTCCCGGGCGATGCCGTGTTTGCGAAGTTTTCGATACAAGGTATTACGGCTAACCCCCAACTGCGCGGCGACATGGGTCATGTGCCAGCGCTGCTGCTCCAGCACTGCCAGCAAGGCGTTGCGCTCGGCGCTGTCCAGCAGCGGCGCGGGGTTATCCACAGGTGAGGAGCTTTTGACAAGTGTCGGCGGCTGGCGAACGACCGCCGGCAGGTCGGCAAACTCGATGTGCCCCTCTTCGCTCAGCGCCACCAAGGTACGCAGGACGTTGCGCAGCTGGCGCACGTTGCCCGGCCAGGCGAAGTCGAGCAACGCCCGGCGCGCCGCAGGGTCCAGGCTTACGCTTTGCTCACCGGCCTCTTCGGCCAGGATGAAGTCGAGCAACTGCGACTTGTCGCTGCGCTCGCGCAAGGCCGGCAGATCGATTTCCAGGCCGTTGAGACGGTAGTAAAGGTCTTCGCGGAAACTGCCATCCTCGACCCGCTCGAGCAAGTTGCGGTGGCTGGCGCTGATGATGCGCACGTTGACAGCCTGCGGTTCGCCGCCGATGGGCACCACCATGCGGTCTTCCAGCACCCGGAGCAAACGGGTCTGCAGGGCCAGCGGCATGTCGCCGATCTCGTCCAGCAATAGCGTGCCACCGTCGGCCTGCTGCAGCTTGCCGCGCATGCCCTCTTTGCGCGCCCCGGTAAAACTGCCGCCGCGATAGCCGAACAACTCGCTCTCGATCAGGCTCTCGGGGATCGACGCACAGTTGAGGGCAACAAACGCCTTGCTGCTGCGTTGGCTGGCCTGGTGCACGGCTTTGGCGAAGGCCTCCTTGCCGCAGCCGGTCTCGCCGCGCAGCAGCAATGGCACATCGCGTTCGAACACACGAACGGCCCGGCGAAAATCGTTCTGCAGGGCCGGATCGACCAGGCAGATACCACCGGGCTGCGAGGTTTTCGCCGGGGCAACAAACGGCGCCGCTGCCGGCGGCAGCGAACGCACCTGGCCGCGCAGACTGGCGAACAATACCCGGCCATCGCGGGTGCGTAATGGCCAACTGGTGTTGGCTTGGGCAGTGGCGCGGCTGAACAGCTCGTCCTGGGCACAATCGAAGAACATATCCACAGGCTTGCCGAGCACACCGCCACGGATGGTGCCCAGCAGGTTCAAGGCGCTCTGGTTGACCGCGCAGATCCGCCCGTCGCCATCAAAAGCCAGCAGCCCTTCGCTGAACATTCCTACCGATTCGGCCTGCAGATGAAAGCGCAGGAGGAACTGGTTATCGAAATAGCGCAAAAAATAGCTGCTCTCGATCATCTTCGCCGAGAGGTTGACCAGCGCCATGGTGTGAAACTGGCTCTGGCGCGAAACATCAGCGCGGGCAGACGAGACATCGAGCACCGCCAGCAACTCGCCGTGCGGGTCGAACACCGGGCTGGCCGAGCAGGTCAGGCCGGTATGACGGCCACGAAAGTGCTCATCCTGGTGGATGGTTACCGCCTGGCGCTCGACCAGGCAGGTGCCGATGCCGTTGGTACCTTCACGTGCCTCGCTCCAGTCGGCACCCAGCCACAGCCCGGCGCGCTCGAAGATGCGCCGTTCGGTAGGCGCGGTGACGCAATTGAGGATGACCCCGCGGGCATCGGTGAGCAGCACCGCATGGCCGGCACCGGAAAGCTGCTGGTGCAGGCTGTTCATCTCGTTGCCGGCGATCTGCAGTACCTGCTGCAAGCGCTCGCGGCTTTCCAGCACGCGGCCGTGCTCGAGCACGGTCGGGGCCATGCTCTGGGCCGGATCCAGGTGATAGTCCTCAAGGCAACGCAGCCAGGAACGGGCAATCGACGGATCGCTGCCGGGGCCCTGTGCCAGGGCCTTGCCCTGGGTCACGGTGAGGACTTGCCGGGCATGCCGGCTAAGGTGATTGCTCTGCACTTTTTATTGTTCTCCGCAGACGAGATAAGCCCAGCATCCTCCACCCGTCGGCGCAATGCAATGCTGGCTTGACCGCTGGGTCACGCTTTGTGTCAGCAACGGTACAAAGTGTCACCCAGGCTGTACCGGCGCTGCTACAGCGCCCTGCCTGCACCTGCGTAAAAACCTGCCAAGCCCTTGATTTAACTGGGGTCGGCCACACTGGCCCAACCCTTGCTCTATGCTTTACATCCTCCCCAACAAGCACAATAGCCAGGAGAAACATCATGCGTTATGCACATCCCGGTACCGAAGGCGCCAAGGTTTCCTTCAAGAGCCGTTACGGGAACTACATCGGTGGCGAGTTCGTTGCCCCAGTCAAAGGCCAGTACTTCGAAAACACCTCGCCGGTGAACGGCCAACTGATCGCCGAATTCCCCCGCTCGACTGCCGAAGACATCGAAAAAGCCCTGGATGCCGCCCACGCCGCCGCTGATGCCTGGGGCACAACCTCGGTGCAGGCACGTTCGCTGATCCTGCTGAAAATCGCCGACCGTATCGAACAGAACCTCGAACTGCTGGCCATCACCGAAACCTGGGACAACGGCAAGGCCATCCGCGAAACCCTCAACGCTGACATCCCGCTGGCTGCCGACCATTTCCGCTACTTCGCCGGTTGCCTGCGCGCCCAGGAAGGCAGCGCCGCCGAAATCGACGGCAACACCGTTGCCTACCACATCCATGAACCACTGGGTGTGGTCGGCCAGATCATCCCGTGGAACTTCCCGATCCTGATGGCCGCGTGGAAACTCGCCCCGGCACTGGCCGCCGGCAACTGCGTGGTACTCAAGCCGGCCGAGCAAACCCCGCTGGGCATCAGCGTACTGCTGGAGGTGATCGGCGACCTGCTGCCGCCTGGCGTGCTCAACGTGGTGCAAGGTTATGGCCGCGAAGCCGGTGAAGCCCTGGCCACCAGCAAGCGCATCGCCAAGATCGCCTTTACCGGTTCTACCCCGGTCGGTTCGCACATCATGAAATGCGCCGCCGAGAACATCATTCCGTCAACCGTCGAACTGGGCGGCAAGTCGCCGAACATCTTCTTCGAAGACATCATGCAGGCCGAGCAGAGCTTCATCGAGAAAGCCGCCGAAGGCCTGGTGCTGGCATTCTTCAACCAGGGCGAAGTGTGCACCTGCCCATCGCGAGCACTGGTGCAGGAGTCGATCTACCCGGCGTTCATGCAAGAGGTGATGAAGAAGATCAAGCAGATCAAGCGCGGCGACCCGCTGGACACCGACACCATGGTCGGCGCCCAGGCCTCCGAGCAACAGTTCGACAAGATCCTCTCGTACCTGGAAATCGCCGAGAAGGAAGGCGCCGAACTGCTCACCGGCGGCAAGGTGGAAAAACTCGAAGGCAGCCTGTCGACCGGCTATTACATCCAGCCGACCCTGCTCAAGGGCACCAACCAGATGCGCGTGTTCCAGGAAGAAATCTTTGGCCCGGTGGTGAGCGTCACCACCTTCAAGGACGAAGCCGAAGCCCTGGCGATTGCCAACGACACCGAGTTCGGCCTCGGCGCCGGAGTCTGGACCCGCGACATCAACCGCGCCTACCGCATGGGCCGCGGCATCAAGGCCGGTCGCGTCTGGACCAACTGCTACCACCTGTACCCGGCCCACGCCGCGTTCGGTGGCTACAAAAAGTCCGGCGTCGGCCGTGAAACCCACAAGATGATGCTCGATCACTACCAGCAAACCAAAAACCTGCTGGTCAGCTACGACATCAACCCGCTGGGCTTCTTCTAAACGAGATACAGCGCGGCTTCGAACCGGGGCCGCGCTGGCTCGCTTCCTGCAAGACCATCACCAGACAAACCGGCACCCGCCGGTATTGATAAAAACAACAGGTGAATCCTATGCCAAGCGATCATACCGGCAGCGTGCCGGCAGGCTCTTCTGTCGACTTCGAAAAAGTCGGCTCCGACTATTTCCAACAACGTGAACTGAAAAAGGGCGCCGCCGGCTGGGTATTGCTGGTGGGCCTGGGCGTCGCTTACGTGATTTCCGGCGACTATGCCGGCTGGAACTTCGGCCTGGCCCAGGGTGGCTGGGGCGGCATGTTCCTCGCCACCTTGCTGATGGCGACCATGTACCTGTGCATGTGCTTCTCGCTGGCCGAGCTGTCGTCGATGATCCCTACCGCCGGTGGTGGCTACGGTTTTGCCCGCAGCGCCTTCGGGCCCTGGGGCGGGTTTCTCACCGGCACGGCGATCCTCATCGAATACGCGATTGCCCCGGCGGCCATTGCCGTGTTCATCGGCGCCTACTGCCAGTCGCTGTTCGGCATTGGCGGCTGGATGATCTACCTGGCCTTCTACATCATCTTCATCGGCATCCACATTTTTGGGGTCGGTGAAGCGCTCAAGCTGATGTTCATCATCACCGCCGTGGCCGCCATTGCCCTGGGCGTGTTCCTGGTGGCGATGGTGCCGCACTTCGACGTCAACAACCTGTTCGACATCGCCCAGACCGACGCCGTCGGCGCCAGCAGCTTCCTGCCGTTCGGCTATGTCGGGGTATGGGCGGCGATCCCTTACGCGATCTGGTTCTTCCTCGCCGTCGAAGGTGTGCCGCTGGCTGCCGAAGAAACCAAGAACCCCAAGCGCGACCTGCCCCGCGGCCTGATCGGCGCCATGCTGGTGTTGCTGGCCTTTGCCCTGCTGATCCTGGTGGTCGGCCCGGGTGGTGCCGGTGCCGAGGCGCTCAAAGCCTCCGGTAACCCGTTGGTGGAGGCGCTGTCGAAAGCCTACGGCGGTTCGACCTGGATGGGCGGTTTCGTCAACCTGGTGGGCCTGGCCGGCCTGATCGCCAGCTTTTTCTCGATTATCTACGCCTATTCGCGGCAGATTTTTGCTTTGTCGCGTGCCGGCTACTTGCCACGCAAGCTCTCGGAAACCAACAAGAGCAAAGCGCCGGTACTGGCCCTGGTGATCCCCGGGATCATCGGCTTTGGCCTGTCGCTGACCGGCCAGGGCGACCTGCTGATCCTGGTCGCGGTGTTCGGCGCTACGCTGTCTTATGTACTGATGATGGCCGCGCACATCACCCTGCGCATCCGTCGGCCAAAAATGGAGCGGCCGTATCGCACCCCGGGCGGCATCTTCACTTCGGGCGTGGCCCTGGTGCTGGCCTGCATCGCGGTGGTGGCCGGCTTTCTGGTCGACCCACGGGTAGTGATTGGCGCCGCGGCGATTTATGCGGTATTGATTGCCTACTTTGCTTTCTACAGCCGGCACCACCTGGTCGCCGGGACCCCGGAAGAAGAATTCGCCGCGATCCAGAAGGCCGAAGAGGCCCTGCACTGATCAACGCCACCTACGCCGCAGGCCAGCCCTGCGGCGTTCTGGAGAGTCTGTATGGCAAGTTTTGTTCACACGGCAGGCAACCAGACCTACCGTTTCGACAGCCTCAAGGAAGTCATGGCCAAGGCCAGCCCGGCGCGTTCGGGTGACTTTCTCGCCGGTGTCGCCGCCAGCAACGACGGCGAACGGGTGGCGGCGCAGATGGCCCTGGCCGACATCCCGCTCAAGCATTTTCTGACTGAAGCGCTGATCCCCTACGAAGACGATGAAGTCACCCGGCTGATCATCGACACCCATGATGCCAATGCCTTTGCCGCCGTCAGCCACCTGACCGTCGGCGGGCTGCGTGACTGGCTACTCAGCGAAGCCGCCGATGAAGACAGCCTGCGTGCCCTGGCCCCGGGGCTGACCCCGGAAATGGCTGCGGCCGTGTCGAAAATCATGCGCGTGCAGGACCTGGTGCTGGTGGCGCAGAAGATCCGCGTGGTCACCCGCTTTCGCGGCACCATGGGCCTGCGCGGGCGGCTTTCGACCCGCCTGCAGCCCAACCACCCGACCGACGAGCCGGCCGGGATTGCCGCGAGCATTCTCGACGGCCTGCTTTACGGCAATGGCGATGCGATGATCGGCATCAACCCGGCCACCGACAGCATTGCCTCGATCTGCGCCCTGCTGGAGATGCTCGACGCCATCATCCAGCGCTATGACATCCCCACCCAGGCCTGTGTGCTGACCCACGTGACCACCTCGATCGAGGCGATCAACCGCGGCGTGCCGCTGGACCTGGTGTTCCAGTCGATTGCCGGCACCGAAGCGGCCAACGCCAGCTTCGGCATCAACCTCAATGTGCTCAAAGAGGGTTACGACGCGGGTCTGAGCCTCAACCGCGGCACCCTCGGGCAGAACCTGATGTACTTCGAGACCGGCCAGGGCAGCGCCCTCTCGGCCAACGCCCACCATGGCGTCGACCAGCAGACCTGCGAAACCCGCGCCTACGCCGTGGCCCGCCATTTCAAGCCGTTTCTGGTCAACACCGTGGTCGGTTTCATCGGCCCGGAGTACCTGTACAACGGCAAGCAGATCATCCGCGCCGGGCTTGAAGACCACTTCTGCGGCAAGTTGCTGGGCGTGCCCATGGGCTGCGACATCTGCTACACCAACCATGCCGAAGCCGACCAGGACGACATGGACATGCTCCTGACCCTGCTGGGTGTGGCCGGAATCAACTTCATCATGGGCATCCCCGGCTCCGACGACATCATGCTCAACTACCAGACCACTTCATTCCATGATGCGCTCTACGCCCGGCAAACCCTGGGCCTCAAGCCTGCGCCGGAGTTCGAAAGCTGGCTGGCGCGCATGGGTATCTTCACCCAGGCCGATGGCCGGGTGCGTTTCGGTGACAACCTGCCACCGGCCTTCCGCCAGGCCCTGGCGCAACTGGGATAAGCGAGTCGACTATGGCCAATACTCCCCAACACGACAACAGCGCCAATCCCTGGCTGGAACTGCGCCGCTTGACCCCGGCGCGCATCGCCCTGGGCCGCACCGGCACCAGCCTGCCGACCGGCGCCCAGCTGGACTTTCAGTTCGCCCACGCCCAGGCCCGCGACGCCGTGCACCTGGCCTTCGACCATGCCGGCCTGCGCCAGCAATTGAGCGAGCGCGGACGTGAAAGCCTGCTGCTGCACAGCGCCGCCGCCGATCGTCACAGCTACCTGCAACGCCCCGATCTGGGGCGCCGCCTGCACGAAGATTCAGCACAACGGCTGCGCGAACACGCCCAGGCCAACCCCGGCGGCGTCGATTTGGCCATCGTCGTTGCCGACGGCCTCTCGGCCCTGGCCGTGCATCGCCATACCCTGCCGTTTCTCGCCCGCCTGGAAGAACAGAGCGCCGCCGACGGCTGGTCGACATCACCGGTGGTGTTGGTCGAACAAGGCCGGGTGGCGGTGGCCGATGAAGTGGGCGAGCTGCTCGGGGCGAAAATGACCGTGATCCTGATCGGCGAACGCCCGGGCTTGAGCTCGCCGGACAGCCTCGGGCTGTACTTCACCTACAACCCCAAGGTCGGCCTCACCGACGCCTACCGCAACTGCATCTCCAACGTGCGCCTGGAAGGCCTGAGCTACGGCATGGCCGCCCACCGCCTGCTGTACCTGATGCGCGAGGCCTGTCGGCGGCAGTTGTCGGGGGTCAATCTGAAGGATGAAGCCCAGGTACAAACCCTTGAGTCAGACACCGATACGCCGAAAAGCGGAAATTTCCTGTTGAGTAAACCTTGAGATCGTAGATTGCGCTTTCTAATTGCTTTCAGGCAGCATCTGCCAAGGCTGCCGGCGATTCGCCGCAAACTCCCATGGACCCTGAGGCCTGCTTATGCGAATCATCAAAGCAACCCTGGAACATCTGGACCTGCTTGCCCCGCTGTTCGTCAGATACCGCGAGTTCTACGGCCAGCTGCCCTACCCGGACTCCTCGCGCTCGTTCCTGGAAAAACGCCTGGAGCGTGGCGAGTCGATCATCTACCTGGCCCTGCCGGACGATGACGACAGCAAGCTGATGGGCTTTTGCCAGCTCTACCCGAGCTTCTCGTCGCTGTCGCTCAAGCGCGTGTGGATCCTCAACGACATCTACGTCGCCGAAGACTCCCGGCGCATGCTGGTGGCCGACCACCTGATGCGCGAAGCCAAGAAGCTGGCCAAAGAAACCAACGCCGTGCGCCTGCGGGTGTCTACCAGCAGCGACAACGAAGTGGCGATGAAAACCTACGAATCCATCGGTTTTCACGAAGACACCGAGTTCAAGAGCTACATCCTGCCTATCCACTCGGACTGATCCGGGCGCAACGGCAGGCGCGATGCCTGCCGTTCACATCCATTCGACATCCGCCGCTACAAACTGCGCAGGCACAATCTGTTCGTAGCCGTATAATGCGCCTCTTCATTGTGTGTGAAACTTTACCCATCTTCCGGGTAGCGACCGTCCGCATTCGCACTGCCAGCCATCGCAAGCCCGTCGCCCGGGTCAAGAACACAAGGTGCTGTACATGGATTTCAACCCGCTGGACCTTATTCTGCATCTCGACGCCTACCTGGACCTGTTGGTCAACAACTACGGCCCGTGGATCTACGCGATCCTGTTCCTGGTGATCTTTTGCGAGACCGGTCTGGTGGTCATGCCGTTCCTGCCGGGAGACTCCCTGCTGTTCATCGCCGGCGCCGTGGCCGCAGGCGGCGGTATGGACCCGGTGCTGCTCGGCGGCCTGCTGATGGCGGCGGCAATCCTGGGCGACAGCACCAATTACGTGATTGGCCGAACAGCGGGCGAACGCTTGTTCCGCAACCCCAACTCGAAGATCTTCCGCCGCGACTACCTGCAGCAGACCCACGACTTTTATGAGCGTCATGGCGGCAAGACCGTGACCCTGGCGCGCTTCCTGCCGATCCTGCGCACCTTTGCGCCGTTCGTCGCCGGCATCGCCAAAATGCACTACCCGCGTTTCCTCGGTTTCAGCGTCGCCGGCACTGTGCTTTGGGTAGGCGGCCTGGTCACCCTCGGCTACTTCTTCGGCAACGTGCCGTTCATCAAGCAGAACCTGTCGCTTATGATCGTCGCCATCATCCTGCTGTCGCTGGTGCCGATGATCATCGGCATCGTGCGCAGCCGCATGGGCCGCAACGAAGCCAAGGTTCACTAAGCCCGGTTTATGTGGTCGCTGAGCGCCTGGCGCCGTCGCCGCACCCTGGCCCGACACCCGCTCGACCCGCAGCGCTGGCAGCGGGTGCGCGAGCGCCTGCCGATGCTCGATGGCCTGAGCGAAGAAGAAGACCAATGGCTGCGTGAAGCCTGCGTATTGTTCCTCGATCACAAGCACCTGACCGCCCTGCCCGGGGTCGAGCTGGACGGCGAGCAGCGGCTGTTTCTTGCCGCCCAGGCGCAACTGCCGCTGTTGCACCTGGGCGAGCTGAACTGGTACCAGGGCTTTCACGAAATCATCCTCTACCCCGACGACTTCGTAAGCCCCCAGCGCCATCGCGACGCCAGCGGCATCGAACACGAATGGGACGGCGAGCACAGCGGCGAAGCCTGGCAGCAGGGCCCGGTGATCCTCGCCTGGCCTGGCGTGCTGGCCAGTGGCGGCTGGGAAGGCTACAACCTGGTGATCCACGAACTGGCGCACAAGCTCGACATGCTCAATGGCGACGCTAACGGCCTGCCGCCGCTGCACAGCGACCTGCGCGTCAGCGACTGGGCCCAGGTCATGCAAGCGGCCTTTGACGACCTCAACGCCCAGCTCGACCGCAACCCCGATGCCGAAACCGCCATCGACCCCTATGCCGCGGAAAACCCGGCAGAATTCTTTGCCGTCACCTGCGAATACTTCTTCAGCGCCCCGGACCTGCTCAACGACGCCTACCCCGCGGTGTACCAGCAATTGCGCGGCTTCTACCGCCAGGACCCGCTGGCCCGCCTGCAGCAGTTGCAGCGCCACCACCCGCATTACCAGGACGCGCAGGACTGAGCCTGCCGGACATCCGCCCGGGCGTGGCAAGCGCGCTGGAATGTGCCTATAATCGCGACCAATTTTTGGCCAAACATGGGGGCACTGCCCAATGAGCTACAGCAAGATTCCGGCTGGCAAAGACCTGCCGAACGACATCTACGTCGCCATCGAGATTCCAGCCAACCACGCGCCGATCAAATACGAGATCGACAAGGACAGCGACTGCCTGTTCGTTGACCGTTTCATGGCCACCCCGATGTTCTACCCGGCCAACTACGGCTACATCCCCAACACCCTGGCCGACGACGGTGACCCCCTCGACGTGCTGGTTGTTACTCCGTACCCGGTAGCGCCAGGCTCGGTCATCCGCGCCCGTCCGGTCGGCATCCTGAACATGACCGACGACGGCGGCGGCGACGCCAAAGTCATCGCCGTACCGCACGACAAACTGTCGCAACTGTACGTCGACGTCAAAGAATACACCGACCTGCCAGCCCTGCTGATCCAGCAGATCGAGCACTTCTTCGCGAACTACAAAGATCTCGAGAAAGGCAAGTGGGTCAAGATCGAAGGCTGGGATGGCGCTGACGCCGCCCGCGCTGCGATCACCAAGTCGGTTGCCGCTTACAAAGGCTAAGCAACCCACAACAAAAAGCCCCGCACACGCGGGGCTTTTTGTTTCAGGGCAAGAACAACCCATCAAGGTAGGAGCGGCGGTGCGACGCCTCGACTTGTCCCGCGATAGCTGACTGTCAGCCACATCGCATCGCGGGGCAAGCCCGCTCCCACAGCAAAGACAGCTACCTTCTTAAGCCCTATTCATTCCCAAGCCCACATCATCAACAATCGCCTTGGCGAGCCCGCTCAGATAAAAAGCGGCCCACATCATGTCGCCGTCTTCATCCATAACCCCCGCCCGGATCAGCTTGTGCACACATCCCAGCAGGGTTGAAGCCTGCTCCAGCGCGTAATCGCACGGCACGCCCGGCGTAATCCGAAATAGCCCCATGGGCAATTGCTGGCTGCTGATAAAGCTCGCGATACCTACCGTCTCGTCGTACGAATCCTTGCTCATGCCATCACTCCCTCTTCCACGGCCAGCAGCTTGCTCAGCGCATGCTCGACCAACGCCCTGGCCATCTCGGCCGAATGCAGCACATTCACCAGCATGCCCTGGCCGGGTTCGTTGGCATGGGCTCGGCAGAATTCGTCGGTGGTTTCATGGATACCGCGCAGCAGTTCGCTGGCATAGGCCAGGGAATCAGAAGGAATCAGGTCGCTGTGGATGGAGAAGTAGGGGGTGGTGATGTTGTTGCGAGATATATCGGAATACGGTGGGTCGGGGACGATCTTCTTCATGACGTACCTCCTATATCTATCAGGAGCTACCTCCGCATCCCTCTCACAGGATTAGGGTGGCAGCCGTACGCGGGGTGAGAGACCGGTAGACATAGGAAACCCGGCCAGACCGAGGTCTGCCCGCGCACAGCTGCCATAACTAGCTGCTTCTACTATCTACTCGAGCTCTCACACCCGGTCGCCAACGTAGCGACCCGAGGAAACTAACCCTGTAGCACCTTTATCACAACAGTGAAAAGGCAGCAGCGTGCGTAGGATAGTTCCGAACGTCATTCAAGTGGATTTTTTTGCCGAGAAACCTCCTACGCGAGCCTAAGCAACCGCCTGTAATCCAGCCATTTTCCAGCCTTGAAAATGAACCTCGCGTTTATAGCCCGGGCTGTACGAGCCCACTAAACTCGGGCCTCATGAATACATCCGGTGATCGTCTCAAAGCGCTCCTGAGCGAGTGCAACCTGTCCCCTTCCGACTTTGCCGCGCAGCGCAAGGTTACGCCGCAGCACGTCAACAACTGGTTCAAGCGCGGCGTGCCCCTGGCCCGGCTGGATGAAATCGCCGAACTCCTGTGCGTGCGCAGCCGCTGGCTGCGCAATGGCGAAGGCCCCAAGCACCCCAACCCCTTGCCGCGCCTCAACAGCCAGGCCGCTCGCCCAGGCGTCGAAGTCCCCGATGCCAGCGCGCTGGCGGCGCATAGCTACAACGACATCCAGGTGCCGTTCTACAGCATCCAGACCCGCCAGCTAAAACCGGTCGAAGACCGTTACCTGCGCCTGCCGCTGCGTGCCCTCGACGCCGTCGGCGTCGACCCGGGCGATGCCCTGTGCCTGAGCATGCCCGGGCACAACATGAGCCCGCTGCTGCCACGCGGCACCACCCTGGCCGTCGACCGCAGCCTGACCCGGGTGGTCGAAGGCGAAATCTATGCCTTGCTGCACAACGGCCGCCTGCGCATCAACAGCCTCAGCCGCCGCGCCAACGGCGCCTTGCGCCTGCACAGCCAGGACAGCGACGAATACCCCACCGAAACCTACAGCCCGGCACAACTGAAAACCCAGCGTCTGGAAGTACTGGGCTGGGTATTCTGGTGGGGCCACCTGCGCGACAGCCGCCCGGGCTGAGCACCGGCCAGTGATTTTTTGCTGGGCATCGCCGGCCAATCCCAGTATGCTACGCCGCACATTTAGCCCGACGGCCCAGCCCGTCCGCGGCCCTGGCGCGGCACTCCACAGCTTGCCCGCCACCTCCCGGCCCCAGCGCCGGAGCAACGATTTTAAGGCGGTTGCGGCTTACCAAAAATTAGCCAAGCCCGTCCCCGGAAGCCGGCCACAAGCCGGCTTTTTAATTGTCCGAAATAATCCTATCCCATCCGAAAATCCAGCCGATAGCCTAGCTATCATGCGCGTTTCAGGCGCTCCCGTGTCCGATGGTGTTCAACGCCATTCGACCTCATCCGACGATGAAGTGGGGGGCCCGATGGGGGGACGAGGGACGACAGGGGAAATCCAATGGGTAAGCTGAATCCGAAACAAGTCGAAAACCTGACCGAACCCGGCACCTATGAAGATGGTGATGGGCTTCGCTTGGTCGTCAAACCTACCGGGCGTAAATCTTGGTTGCTTCGCTACCAACTGGCAGGTCGGCGAAGGGAGATGGGATTGGGCTCATTTCCTGAGGTAAGTCTCAAGAAAGCTAGGCTTGAAGCCAGTGCCAAGCGCAGCCTACTAAGCAACGGAATAGATCCGCTAGCTGCCCGTGACATCGAACGAGCAACGCAGCGCGAAGCTCAGAAAGCCAGTGAGGCGAAACAGCTAAAATTTGAGGCCATCGCGAAAGACTACTGCGATGCACACAGCGCCTCTTGGTCGGATAAGTGGCGCAAAGGCTGGTTACGCAAGCTTGAGCTGTATGCGTTTGAGCACATTGGTAGGCTTCCTGCTGATGAAATTGACACACCTCAAGTACTTAAGGTCCTTCAACCTATATGGCAGACCAAAACCCGCACAGCCGATGAAGTGCGCGGGCAGATTGAGCAGATTCTAGACGCGGCAAAAGCACGCGGCCTACGCCAGGGAGAAAATCCAGCTCGCTGGCGGGGACACTTGGACAATCTGCTCAGCCGTGCTGAAAAGAAAAAAGCCCGAAAACGAGAGCACTTTGAAGCTCTGCGCTGGCAGGATGTCCCTGCCCTAATGGCCAAACTCAGAGCAAGCACCGCGCCAGCGTCGTTGGCCGCTCAGCTCCTGATAATGACAGGCGCACGCGCTCACATGGTGAGATTCGCACGTTGGGACGAGTTCGACCTTAATGCAGCCACCTGGTCTCTTCCTGAAGAGCGCATGAAAATGCGGGTGGCCTTTGTAATCCCACTACCCGATCAAGTCGTAGAGCTAGTTCAAAGCATTCCAAGAGAATCAGGATCCCCCTTTCTTTTCCCTGGCCAAGGCAAGACAGGGGTAATGCACGCCAATGCCATACGCACTCTGCTACACGGCATGGACTACAAACATATTACCCGACACGGCTTTCGATCCTCATTTCGTGACTGGGCAGGCGAAAGCACAAATTATCCTCGCGAAGTATGCGAAATGGCGCTTGCTCACGACGAACGCGGCCAAACCGAAGGGGCATACTCTCGCTCCGATTTTCTCGACAAGCGACGCGCACTGATGATCGAATGGGCCAATTTCCTAATTAAAACTCAGGCTCAGCCGGCAGTGAAAAGAGAGGAATAAATGCTTTTTAAAGATTTGTCCAACACTTCACCAGAGGTAATTATTTCAAGAACCTGGGAATCTCTTCGTGACACGCACGAAAACCTATTTGAAAACTCCCGATTCGATGAATTCATCCTAGCACTAAGGGAGAGCATAAAAAACGGCGATATTACCGAGGCCTTGCTTGACGATCTGAGGCTGCAACATATCGCTGCCAATAAAATGAGCGCAGAGTATCCTTTCCTTTACGCTTGCATTCTCAACGAATTGGCACAGCAGGCCCTTAGCTCTGGAAATCATAATCGAAGCTGGCCTTTAATTACTCATGCTAGCGCAAGCGCAGAAGGTGCTGCTACCCATGCGTTCTATAGCACTGTAATAGACACCACAGCAGCTCTAAATCATCGTAGAGCGATGGCAGGTGCAAATGCCCGCAATGCTAAATTCCAAAAAGTGAAAGACTACGCTTTAACTCTCATGATAGAGAAACGCCCCAAACACGGCTGGGACGACTTTATGCACGCGGCGGAATCAATCAAAAATGAACTAGGTAATTTTATAGACATGAAGAAAATTGGTCTAAGAAAAGAGCTAATTACAAAGACCCTACGGAGATGGCGAAAAGATGATGAGATCTTTCGGAGAGCCATCGCCGAAATCATTCCCTCGCTCAAACAGTAGAAACACCACTCTCAGATGCGGGCGACTGCCTAGGGCGCCCCATCTTCTTACTATCTCTTTTAGGCATTTCACCACGACCAAATGTCCGAGCCTGCCCCTCAGTTGCAATACGTATGTAATACTCTATCTTCGTAAGGTAAAGCGCCGCTTTTTGTAGGTTTTTACGCATGCCTTTATCAGTGTGCTCAATCATGCCAATCCCACAGGCGCGATAATTACCCTTTGCACGATTACAGTTATAATACACCCCCTTCCCGCCTGTAGCTTTTTCAGCCCAAAGCTCACCAATAGTCCTTGCCCAAGCGACATCTTCACGCAATTTTGAGCCATCCAAAAAAAACACACAGTGATAATGATAAGACTTAGACAGCCCAAACTCCAATTTCCACGCATGGCCTAGAAAAGTTTTAGCTGGCAGCTTACGTCGCAACAATCTTAATAATTTCTCACGATGATTTTTTACCTCATCAAAACTTAGATCCTGTCGAAAACTTCTTTGAACCAGTGGCTTTGAGTAACCCAAGTCAACTCTTAAGACCAGCACTCGCGACCGCTTCTCGAAAATAGCCTCGATATAATCAAGCAAACTCTTGTAGTTTTTATTTGAAAGCCGACGACGTGCATTTTGCTCAGACTTAAATGCACACCCTCTAACGATGGATCTTATACGCTCAACCACGTTATTCAGAGACTCTATAACCACCGAAGGACTACCATCAAAAAGTCGAAGATTCCTGCGATAATAGAAAGCTCTGGCATACTCCTTAGTACACTCAAAAAAAACCTTTACGCCTGGAGTGAAGTCATGGATTGGATAGTAACGCTCTATTTCCTCCCATGCCCACACATTCATTAATAATCGCTTCCCAGTCTTTGTCAAATCAGCCCTAGCCACACCATGACTGATTTTTTCATAGAAATGGACTTCATCACTAGCAGATATTTCCTTTACCAACCTTTCTATATCTTTAATTTTTAGTACAGCGTTTCTCTCACCACCAACAGCCATAACGTTAGCATTGTAGGTATCGAAATACGTAATTGTACTTTCCAACAAAGCCGCTTCAACAGACAGAAACTCTTTCTTCTTCATGTTTTAATCTTTATCCGAACCCTTAAATGCCTGTGCTCGATACGCACAGGCTTATGCCCATTCCCCATCGACCAATAAAGCGACAGCAACCATGATACTCACCACAGGAGACTAACATCTCCTGACTCACAGGCATTGACACAGCAACCAATAGCTAACACCCAATTAATATCTAATTATCTAATAACAAATAATCCAGAACCACTGAGTAAAACGCACCACGACAAAACCAAGCCATCCAGTCCATAAGCCAAAGCAAAGCCCTTAGATTAATAGCCAATTAAAACAATAGCTCTCTGTCGAGTTAGTGCAAATCCAATCACTCAGTCTTTCCGCGATGCGCCCCATCCATCTTTGATCGAATCCAGTCATTTACACTCTCCTCCAACCAACCGACAGCTGAACACCCAATTTTCATAGGCTTGGGAAACGTACTGTCGTAACGAGGAGAGTCAACATTCATCCGGTCATAGATAGTGGATCGCGATAAACCAATACGCTCCTGCACTTGTCTTAGCCTAAGCACCCTCATAGGTGCGTGAGCGTTTGCATCCATCATCAACCTCCAGCCAGCCGAGTTAGCTATGGGGCAGACTGTAAGCGATCACCCAAGGCGCGTGCATAAAGATGCTTACGTAAAAAAATACGCTAAGCAAATTACCTCAACGATTCCTGACATAAGAACTAACCCGACTACAACCCAGCCTCACAAAAGAACCAACCAGCACAGTGATTAGAGAACCAACCCGACCACATTCAAGCCTAAATACCCAACACACTAAATTAATTTAAACCAGTGACAGACCCGCTTAAAAACCATATTTAAAAATAATTCAAATACTAACTATTCAAAGCGAACCACCGCACTTCTCAATTGCTACAAACACTTAAACAAATTAGGGAAACCACATGTACAACCTATGCCCGAATTGCAGCTCCAGTCGTATAACAACAAAGAATTTCGGAAAACAAACAGGGGGATTAATTGGTGCAGCGGGCGGTGCTGCTAGTGGTGCCGCTGGCGCTATGTCCGGCGCAGAAGTCGGTGCGGTGCTAGGCGTGGTCGGTGGCCCAGTAGGGATAGCCATTGGCAGTATTGCTGGCGCTCTTGTCGGTGGACTGCTTGGCGGAGTAGCTGGCGGCATAACTGGTGCCACGATTGGCGAACAGGTTGATGAAAAGATTCTCAATAACTATCAATGCCTGCATTGTGGTTACAGCTTCAGCATCAAGAGTTAAGTTTTTGGGAGCAGCCGTCGCTTTTGGTGAAACGGCCTTATTTCCGCTCATTCGTCAGGGACATCTCACATGGCTCATTTCATTGAACAAATGGCTTACATTGGCGTAACCCCGTGGCATGGCCTGGGAAGACGCCTTTCCCCGAAACAACCAATCGAAGTATGGCAGCGTGAAGCTGGCATGGACTGGAAGATCCAAGACAGCCCGGTACATTTCAAGTCCAACAGCATCGGTGCTCTGGGATCAATTTATACCTTCCCTGAACAGAAGGTACTTTACCGATCCGACACCAAGACTCCATTGTCAGTAGTCTCCAGCCGGTATCAGGTGGTGCAGCCCCGTGAAGTACTGGAGTTCTACCGGGACCTCACTGAAGTCTCGGGGTATGAACTGGAAACAGCCGGGGTGCTGAAAGGGGGTCGCAAGTTCTGGGCTTTGGCCCGTACCGGGCAAAGCACGGTGCTGAAGGACAACGACCAAGTGGATAGCTACCTTCTGCTAGCTACTTCCTGCGACGGCACCTTAGCTACTACCGCCACTCCAACTACCGTACGTGTAGTCTGCAATAACACGCTGGCCATCGCCTTGGATGGGAGCAATCGTGCGATCAAGGTTCCACATAACACCCGCTTCGATTCGCAGGCAGTGAAAAAGCAGTTAGGCATTGCCGTCTCGCAATGGGACGAGTTCATGTACCGCATGCGAGCACTGACTGAACGCAAGGTGCAGTGGCATGAAGCAATGGGCTTTTTCATGAACGTGCTGTGTGATGTAGCTCCTGATGACAAACTGCCCGAAGCCCTTCCAAACGAGCGGGCATTGCGCAGAGTCCAGGGGCTGTACGAAGGCGGAGGGCGGGGAGCTTTACTAAAATCCGCCCAGGGGACTGCATGGGGCTTGCTCAACGCTGTGACAGAGTATGTCGATCACGAACGTCGAGCGCGCAGCATTGAGTACCGCATGGATTCCGCCTGGTTCGGACATGGTGCGCAGATTAAGCAACGGGCGTTGGACGCGGCGCTAAGACTCGCTGCTTGATATCAGGCCTCTGGCTATCCAGCCAGTCAATTACCCGAGCGATCAACCTCAGAGCCCGGCTTCGGCCAGAAGCACTGAAGGCTTCCGATCAAGGGCGTTCGCAATTCGAAGGATGTTAAGAAAGGTGACGTTTCGCTCGCCGCGTTCGATTTTCCCCATGTGGGAACGATCGATTTCAGCTGCATCGGCCAACGCCTCCTGCGACAGGCCAAGAGCGACGCGGTGAGCGCGCACTACAGCCCCCAGACGGACCAAATCGCGATTTTTATCATGACTAACGGAGACTCTTCCCATGCATGGAATCGTCACGCTATGATGTGTTTACGACCACGGTATTTACGACCCATTTCTATAAAAAATCCTGCCTTGGGCATCTAAAATCTGCGGATACCCTTTAATCCAATCCAGCCCATCAACCACCAATAAAGGAATACTTGTGGAAACCCTCGTCAAGACTGCACTCGCTGCAACAATTTTTCTTGCAACACATGCCTACGCAAATGGTCATCCAGAGTTCGATCAATACAAAACGTCCGACGTAATCCTCTGCGAGAGCACCGGACGGGTGATGTATGGGTTCCCGCTTACTCTTTGCTTAGAAGAAAGTCGCCCTGGAAAACACGTAGTGCGTTACCAGAATCGTGAGACTGGTGAAATCACTATGAAAGAAGAGGAAACATTTGAATACATACGCTGTTCTAAAGCGCAGGACAAATGTACCGACCGAGATGGCAATTACAGAGGAAAGTTTTCCGCTCCAAGAGACACATACTACGGAATCTTTAAAGATTTCTATGTGCACCCAGGGAATGATGGTAAAGACTATGCCTATAAGACCGGAACAGGACCTCTATTTGGCGGTGCGGCGGCTGCAAGCGTAGCAGCACAGCCTGCGGCACGTTTGACTGCAACACCGACAGCAACGGGCACATACGACGTATGGTGCGACCCACAAGGCGACTCATGTGAAATAACTATCGATGGAGGTGACGACATGGTCAGCCGCGAACGGCTTCCCGTATATGTCCCAATGGCCTCAGTCACCAATAACTGCACATTAGAGTTCTGCTACAACTCAAGCCAGGATGTGATAGGCCTAAATCCCGACTACCACCTTTGGAAAAAATAATAGTATCTATCTACAACTCATAATCCGCCACCCGTTACGCGGCGGCGGATTATGACGTATGAAAAACTCAGACTTACATCAAAGGATGATAAGCTTTTTTCAGCAATTCCTTTAACTTATCTGGCACTCCACCCCAATCCTCACCCCAACCAATCGAATGCTTGTAAGCATTGAAAGGCTTTTCTGAGGTTGGCGGCGGATATCCGAGAAAGTCCTCAACACACTCCTCTAGCATTATTACCTTTTCTTTATCTCCAACAACCTTAAGGATAGGATCATTAAACTTTTCAGCTCCTGCCACACCTTTATCACGATCATGCACAACAAAGAAATTAACTTTCAGTGCCGACAGATACTTAACCAAGCCAATAATTGACGCCTTCCCTCTCGCCTTCACCAACTCAGTATTAGATAAAACCCTAACCCGCATGTCAGACGGCATCCGCCTAATAGCTTCTTTAATAAGAATCTCTTCTGTATCACCTTCAACCACAAGAACTTTTTTTGTGAAGAAAATTCGCGACACATGATCATCCAGCTTAATAAGCATTTTAACTTGATCTTTGTCATCCCCTTGCAGCTTCTTAAACTCTTCAGAAACAGAAAACGGTAGGATCGTAGTATGATTATTATCATAGTGAAAACGATTCAAAACTTGCCTCGGCTTTCTTGACAAGTCGATCAAATATGGAGAATGTGTAGTTGCTACAATTTGCGAAGCACTATCTGAAAGCTCGTAGATTAAATCGCGCATCTGATTTGCCGCACTAGGATGCAAATAGATTTCCGGCTCCTCAAAACCAATTATCAGACCGCGATCATCGTTTCCGGCACGTTTTTTTAACCATTGTTGGCGGAAGCGTAATAGGCCAAAAACTGCCGCTCTGACCATCCCCGTTCCTTGATGGGCGATGCTCGTTCTCACATTACTAGACATCTCGATCGCGAAAGTCGGAGTTAGCGATTCAGGACTGGACAAGTCT
This sequence comes from Pseudomonas sp. NPDC087612, assembly GCF_044743505.1. Lineage (NCBI taxonomy): Bacteria > Pseudomonadati > Pseudomonadota > Gammaproteobacteria > Pseudomonadales > Pseudomonadaceae > Pseudomonas > Pseudomonas sp. NPDC087612. The sequence goes on along the minus strand of NZ_JBIUWO010000011.1, from coordinate 73,249 downwards.
GCGGATGCGTATATTCGTGATTCTGGAAAAACTCCGCCTAGAACCGTATTAAGTTCAGACATCATTTTTCCAAACTCAGACCCGGCATCACCTGGATCTAACTCCTTTGCTAACAAATCAAGACAGACCTGAGCATCTTGATAATTCTTCGAACTTTCACGAACCTCCTTAAACAATTCATTAAGTATTTTGTGCAACACTCCATTTTTTTGATCAATTTCATGAGCAGCTGCTTCAGCTGGAATGATAAGGACCGATGGCAACTTCGACAACACAACGGTTCCGATACCGCCTGGGTTTGTTATCCATTGCTGCTCATCAGACAACTCCCAAATATCATCAACAAGTTCTAGTTTTTCTTTCTCACCGGCAGAAATCTTTTTATCCAGTACCGAGAATATTTCTTCTATCACAACGGACTCAGCCCCCGCAGCAATGAACTCCTCGGGCTTTTGCAGACCGACAAACTCTGCCTTCATTGACCTAGTGAGACTCTTCAACTCAATCTTTACGTCCTCACCCAACGGATAAGTCTTCCGATAGAATATTGACTTTCCACTTTCTCCAGAGTCGCCTGCATCGTAACTGAATATCCGACCCTTAAAACCGCGCCATTCAGAAGCTTTTTCAGGTACGTTCCTAAACTCCGCTTCCAAGACAATTGTTTTACAAACTATTTTGTTTTCGCCCGTGTCTTCATCTACCTCTGAACAATAGTACCCGGGTTCCATTCTTTTATTGTTCGAAAGCAGCCACTCTATAGCCTTTAGGACCGAGCTTTTTCCCGCATTATTAGCACCGATTAAAAAGGTGGCGTTTCCGAATTCTACTTGGACATCATGAAGGCGTTTGAAACCGCTAATACAAAGTCTGTGAAGTCGCATCTACCAGTTCCTAAAATCTAGAATAAAAGTCTTTTGCACCTGCATAGCCAACCATAGCCGAACACCGTAGTGGCGTCCAGCCATCAGCCAACGACTTTAAATCAGGAAGGTTCCTATCCACAGAATAGATTAGCGATCAAATTTCAATCCGCTTTCGTTCTTCTCAAAAACAAAGCTAGGGGTCGCAGATCTCTTTCGAGTGAGCGCTTAGCACGGGTGTCCTTCCTTCCCGCTTCGGCTCTATCCGCCCATCAGTGCGGCCCTGTCCTGCCCTTTCAGCGTCCTCGCACCCAGCGAGCCACCTGTGCTTGTCTTTTCTTGTTACCATTCGGCCTTGGAAAACTCAGGCCGGAGACTGGATGGATGGCTGCCAGCGAGAAAACGATAATCATTGAGAGAATTTTCGAGACGCTATATGACGAGACCACTAAGGAGTTTTCCCGCACCCTGGTGACATCTGAGGACGTCCAAGAAGCAAAACGCTATTGCGCAGAGCATCATGGAACCAAGATGAAGCTAGACGGTAATCCTTACAACTTCATGAAAGATATCGTAAGAGGAAAAAGCGCATCTAGAATTTGGCCGCAACGGTTGAAAGATCTTGGGATTGGAGGTGTCCAAAGGACAGGAGATGGTGCCATTTTTGAATTCGTTCATGGCATAGAGGGAGCTCTCGACAGCCTTGACGAAGATTTTCGCCCTTCGGAGTCGACCCCCAACTTTCCTGTGCAAAGCCTTAGCCTACCGCTAGCATCTAAGGCATTAGGGCGTACGGATGAGTCATGGCTTCTTCAGGTAGCAGTAAACCTGCGAGTAATAGAAAGCCACTTCGCCAACTCTAAGCACAGCCAAATTGAAGCGTTAGAGCTCACACATCTGCAGATGGACATAAAACTAAGAAAAGTCCAGATTGATGCACTGTTTCGCGCACTACATACCACACCCGATGGCGGCCCTTCAGATGCTTTAATCACCGTGGAGGCCAAACAGGGAAATCAACGAATTCTGACCGAGCAAATTGGCCGCCAAGTCATAGCAGCTTTCGAGTCTACTGAAACCGAACTTGTAATTCCAGTAGCTATTGCGGCTGTAAAAAACAAAGGAATTTACGTTGTTGAATTCACCGCAGTGCATAGACAAGAACTAGATAAATTTAGCGCCCCGCAATTCCACCGAGACGCTATGTTTATACTTCAACCAAAAGTCAAAGGCATCTAATTATGCCAAATTAAGCATAACCTGTTTAGGCTTTGGTGATCCTTTGCGGTCTCGCTGCTTAATGGGCACATTGATTTCAAAGTAGCGAGACGCTTGCCCCATATCCATAGAAAGCAGCTTTTCATCGCCTAACAGAAGAGTATCGTCGGGACTAGCAGGTTCCCAACCAATCGCCTCAATCACGCTTGCCGCTACAGCCCGGGCAAGCGGTGGTGGAACAGCGTTACCTACCTGCCTTGCTCCGTGCCATTTCGTTACATGCGTCCGAAACCAATCAGGAAACCCATGTAATCGAAGCATTTCTCGAACCGTTATACATCGTGGATACTTGTAATGGATAGGTCGTGGACTTGTGAAAGCACCGCGCGCAGAATCGGTACCCGCGCGCAAGGTATTGGATACGCCATTAACGTGAAGCTTAAAGAATCGAGAGGTCGGTTCTATCTGCCCCATCTCAGTTGAAGCGAAGCGTGTTCGAGAAAGCTCTGAGTGATTTGTGCGCAAGCTGCACGTTAAAAGATTTTGATCCCAACTTCTTTTATATCCGTAAAAATTTGATCCGGAGACTAAATCTCGAAGAACTTTCGCGTAGGAGCTAGGCTTGCCCCATTGAACCACAGCAGAATCCGCCTCCATAAGCTCTTCATAAGCTTCTGCATCCGGGATGTCGCCCAGAGCATCTTGGCAGGTCGGTCCATTCGGCAATTCCGAATCCATCAACAGATTAGATCGAGGGGATCGGGTAACAGGAGCAGGATATTCCGGAAGCGTTAGACCACGCTTTCCTCCAATCAATATAAGCCTTTCGCGCTCTTGTGGCACCCCATAATTCGCAGCATTAAGAACCTTCCAGGGTAAAACATTATACCCTTCACCCTGAAACTCCTCGATCAACTCGGCTAGAAATTGTTTATGCTTGCCAACTGTAATGCCTTTGACGTTCTCAAAAACGAAGTACGAAGAGTCCAATCCTACCACGATCCGGACAAAATCTTTTACCAATGAGTTACGCGGGTCATCAAGGGCACGTTGACCAATTAGGCTAAACCCTTGGCAAGGGGCGCCGCCAAAGACAATATCAACATTTCGAGTGCCTATGTTGGCAGCCTCACGAATATCATCGGCTGTTAGCGAAGATACGGACTGGGGGATTACCGTACAATTGGGAAAATTGTAAGAGTGAACAGCCGCATGGATTGGATCGATCTCTACGGCCGCCACAACGTCGAAACCAGCCTGCTCAAAGCCTAGGGACATTCCACCAGCCCCAGCGAAAAGATCAATTCCAATCGGTCGTGTCATCTGTATTCCTCCCACGGCGAGCACATCATCGCCTTTAACGAGGGGGGAATTTACGCGATTTCACCTCCTATGTCGATCGGTTTTTTCTCTAGGCCCTAGAAACGCCGACAGGCGTGCCTCTAAGCCCTGAAGGTCCTTGAGCTCACACTGCCAGATAGTCAAGACCTGCCACCCGAGCGAGCGAAGGGCATTTTCGACGTCTTGATCACGCTGGTGGTTACGAGCAATTTTTGGCTCCCAGTAGTCAAGCCTACTCTTGGGCAGCCTCCCTTTAGAGCACCCATGACCGTGCCAGAAACACCCATGCACGAAAATGACCTTACGCTTTTTGGTAAAGACAACGTCCGGTTTCCCCGGCAAATCCTTGCGATGCAATCTGTACCGATACCCCAAGCCATGAAGAATCCGACGTACGGTCATTTCCGGGCCTGCATGAGCCGTTCCGACAGACTGCATGATCGCACGGCGTTGCTCAGGAGAACGTACATCTACCATTAGTCCGCCTTCTGGGTCTCGGCATACGCGGGCAAGGTCTAACTACGGGAGCTTTACCGCTATCTGGGCACAGGATAGGGTAGCTAGAACAGAGTAGCCGATAAGGGTGCTCCCAGACCCGCAACCTCACACGCGCCTCGAATGTGGGGGGATAAATGTGGGGACAGAGTCTTGAAAAGACTCAAATACCCCGTAAAATCAGTCTAAAATCATAAAACAACGCCGGCCACAAGCCGGCTTTTTAATGCCTGAAACATTTCCCTGCGCACACCTGAGCTGCCAAGCCCACACTTCGAACCACACCGGGAAAAACTCGACTACTTTTACTCGGTCGTAACCTGTTCTCACTGGAGTGGTCATGAAACTCATCGGCATGCTCGATTCCCCCTACGTGCGCCGCGTCGCGGTATCGCTGGAGCTGTACGGCATCAGCTTCGAACACCAGGCGCTGTCAGTGTTTCGCAATTTTGCCGAGTTCGCCGCGATCAATCCGGTGGTCAAGGCGCCGAGCCTGGTGCTGGACGACGGCACGCTGCTGATGGATTCGACGCTGATTCTGGATTACTTCGAAGCCCTGGCCGTACCCGCCAAAAAGTTATTGCCACAAGACCCGCTGGCCCGCGCCAGCGATTTGCAGGTGATCGGCCTGGCGCTGGCGGCCAGTGAGAAGTCGGTGCAGATCTACTACGAGCACAACCTGCGCCCGCAAGAGAAGCTGCACACGCCCTGGCTGGAGCGGGTGACCGTGCAGTTGCAGGCGGCGTATGCGCGGCTCGACGGCTTGCTCGCCGAACAGCCGACCAAGTGCCCCAGCCTGCCCTTGAGCCAGGCAGAAATCAGCACGGCGGTGGCCTGGTCGTTCACCCAGTACGTATGCGCCGAGGTGGTTGCGGCCAGCGACTATGCGCATGTGCAGCGTCTGGCGCAGAAGATCGAAGGGCATCCGGCGATGCTCAAGTACCCGATCGAATAGCGTCCGGCGCCAACCCCTCGCGCAGCATCTGCACGAAGGCATCCCGGGCCGGATGCCTTGCTGCCTGGGCATGCCAGTAGAAGGCGTTGCTGATGGCCTTGAGTTCGGCGAACTCATGGCCGCTCCAGCCGGCGCCCTTGCGGTATTGCTCGAAGATGCCCCTGGGCACCAGCGACACTCCGGCGCCAGCACTGACGCAACTGACGATGGCGCCATAGCTGGCAATGCCGACAATCGGCAGTTTTTGCCCCTGTTCGAGCAACCAGTGCTCCAGAGCCGCGCGGTATGGGCAACCTTCCGGCCACATGAAGATGGCCTTGCCCTGCAGGTCTTCAGCACCGCGAATCGGCCCCAGCGATTCAGGCGCGATCAGCACCAGGTCTTCCTGGTACATGGGCGTGCGCTTGAGCAGCGGCCGCTCGACCTCCACTGCGACAATCGCCCCGTCGAGGCGATGGTTGAGCACGTCATCGAGCAGTTGCGACCAGGTGCCCGTGCTCAATTCCAGTGATACCTGCGGGAAGCGCGCATGGTATTCGGCCAGTAACCGCGGAAGCCGGCCACTGGCCGAGGACTCGATAGCGCCGATACGCAGGCGCCCGTAGGGCATGGCTTGCGGGCTCAGGGCGGCCTTCGAGGCTTCGGCCAGGGCGAGCATCTGGGTGGCGTATTCAAGGAAGGTTTCGCCTGCCGGGCTGATCTTCAAACCGCGACCATGGCGAAAGAACAGCGCCACGCCCAGCTCTTGTTCAAGCGCCTTGATCCGCGCAGTGATGTTCGACGGCACGTAGTGCAACACCTCGGCCGCACGGGCGATGCTGCCGGTGTCGTGGACCGTCTTGAACATGCGAATCTGCATCAGCTCCATACATCACCCAAAGTGAACGATACACTCAGTATAAGTCGATTGTAGTGAGCATAGGCCTTTCTGATACTGAAGCTCCCAGCCCCCGGAGCCTCTTGCGATGCCACGCGCCCAATCCCTGAAAATCGTCCTGGCGACCCTGTTCGTGGTGCTGTGCTGGGCCTACTCACCCACGGGCATCCATATCGCCCTGCAAGGCTACGAACCGGGCCATCTGGCCTTGGCGCGGTTTATCGTGGCGTCGGTATTCATGGCCTTTGTCGCACTGTGGCGAGGGATCAGCCTGCCCCGGCTCAAGGACTTGCCGCTGTTGATGCTGCTCGGTTTTTTCGCAGTGTTTGCCCACCATGTGGCGATCAACTTCGGCCAGCGCGGGATCAGTGCCGGGGCATCCAGTGTGCTGGCGCAATCCACACCATTGTTCAGCCTGTTGATCGGCTGTTTTGTTCTGCGTCAGAAGGCCAGCGCCTGGCACTGGGGCTGCCTGGTGCTGGGCATGCTTGGCGCGGCGATGGTGGTTGCCGGGGATCACGGGCCAGGCGCACTGAACGCCCACGGCCTGCTGGTGCTGTTGGCCGCGCTGTCGTGGAGTATCTACTTCACCCTGCAGAAACTTCATGGCCATCGGTACGACGGCCTGACCATGGTCTGCTACACCATCTGGGCCGGCACCGCCTTGCTGCTGGTGTATCTGCCGGGCCTGGCCGGCGCCGTGAAGGCCGCGCCACTGCAGGCAGACCTGGCGGTGTTGATGCTGGGCGTATTTCCCAGCGCCCTGGCCTACCTGGGCTGGGCCTTTGTACTGAGCCACACGCAGGTCAGCCGGGCAACCATGGCGCTGTACCTGATCCCGCCCTGCGCCATGCTGATCGCGGCCTCGCTGCTCGGCGAGCAGCCTTCGCTGATGGTGATAGTCGCAGCGGTGGTCGTGTTGATCAGTGTGCTGGCCCTGAACATTCCATCACGGCGGCGAATTCAACGGCCTGAACAGTTGCACCAATAGCCGGCCAAGTATGTAGAGCAGTGGTACCGCGAACAGCAGGCTGAACAGCACGATGTTCATCGCTTCACCGGCAATGACCTGCGGATCGCAACTGATCGGCCCGCTATTACCGCGCCCAAGGCGGATACACCCGGACTTGGGGTGGGCCGTCCAGTACGCCGCCGCGATGCACAAGCCGACCATCACTGAAAGCAGCAGCATCACCACCTGATCGCTGCCGCTTATCTGCAACCGTTGCCAGCGTTCTCTCACGCGCAGCTTCAGCATGCCGCGCTCTGAATCACGTCCTTGTTCATGCTCAACTCCTTTGCACAACGGCGCACCGTCAGGCCGCCTCGGCAAATTTCACCTTGAAGTAATCCAGCAGGGTTTTGCCCCGGTAAAAAACCTCGCGTACCTCGGCACTTTCTTTAAGCAGCGCCTCACTGGGGAGCGCATGCTGATCTGCCGGCAAGGGCCGGGACCACTCCTGCACCGCTTTGGGGAACAGGGCCCTGGGGCGATTGTTGACCCAGTTGGAGATATGGCACGGCAAGGTCCAGCCGCCGAACGCCTGGACGAACAGAAAGCCGAACACATACTGTAGCCAGGGGAAATTCTCGCGATAGCCGAGGCGGGCCATGTGGAAATACGCCACCGTGCCCTCTTCGAATTCTTCTGACGGTGGCGCCGGCAAGGCTGACGGGCCCTCTTCCATGTAGGCGCGAATCGCCTCCCACTCGGCCACTGCAGCGCGCAGGCTGCCGCAGGCCACAGTCAGCCAGAGGACGTTACCGCTGGCGGCGTCACGCAGGCCGATCATCAGTTTGAACTCGGGCAGCACCGCGTATTCGGTGACCAGTTTGCCGGCCGAGACACAGGCGATAACCTCTTCCCACGGCACATAATGGGGGGCTGCACCTTTCTTCGGCACCATCGCCACTTCGCGTCGCTGGCGGTTGAAACGGATCGGCGGCTGGACTCTGAGCTCGCGCACGGTCTTGCAGAAAATGAACACGTACATCAGCGCCAACGCGCCGATAAAGCCCCAGATCGGCGGCGAGGCAAGAAAGTCGAGAACACCCGACCAGAACGGCTCGTACTTGCGCCGTGCCCAGCCCGCGAGCAGCGCCGTCATCACAAAGCTGGTGATCACGCCCATGACCGCGGCAATGCCGCAGCGGGCCATGAACTCGAAGTTGCCCCGGCCGATGCCGAAGTCCAGGTAGACCTCGTTGGCATCACGGTGCAGGAGCTGGTAGCTGTAGGCCTCGACGCCCGTGGGCAAGGGTTTGGGCGACAGGTAGACAATCTCGGTGCCAGAGACTTGCTCGAAGTCTCCGGCATGGGGCAGGCGTTGGTACTTACTGTCAGGCATGAAAACGGTCCGAGTCCTTTCGACAAGAAAGCCACGCCAAGGCGCGTCTCCTATGAATAACGCCGCACAGTATCGCGCAAATAGTCATCCAGCTGTTGCGTATCACCGCGCAGCCGCGGCAAGGCTGGCGAAGTTTCGGCACGCAGCAGCTCACTGTCGATGAACTGCTGCAGCACCACCCGTCGCGGCCCGTAATCGGCCTCGACCGCCTGGCGCTTGATGCGCAGCAATTCATCGATCTCGGCAAGCATCTGTGGCTCGTTCAAGGTGCCTGCCAAGAGGTCGGCAAAGGCCGTCGGCGGCATGCCCAGGCCCAGGTCGATCCAGCGCACCGCCAACAGCGAACGCAGCACGTAAAGGTACTTCTTGAAGCGCACCTGCTCGCCCTGGAGAAAGTCGCGGTGGTTCTTTTTCGCCATCGACAAGTAGTGGTGCCGCGCCGCCCGGGCGCTGTAGAAGTTCAGCGCCAGCGCCCGCAGCGACTCGACCGCACCGGGCTCGGCGCGATACACCAGCGGCGAGCCGAGCCATTCGAGCAGGGTCGGGTTGGAGTTGCGCAGCAGCTTCAGGGTCTTGCGCAACTCCCAACCGCTGATGTCCAGCTCGTCGGTCAGCGGCCGTTCGATCACGTCGCGCGGCTCGTCGACACGCAGGTACCAGTCCTGGCGCGGGACGTAGATGAAGCGCACGTCGAAATCGCTGTCGGTGGAGGCAAAGCCCCAGGCACGGCTGCCGGATTCGCAGGCGTAGAGCACGCGCACATCGTGTTCAAGCTCGACCCGGCGCAATTCTTCAAGCACCCACTCGCGCATGGCCCCCGGCAGTGGGTGACGGTCTTCCTTGTTCATGGTGTATTCCTTTCTATCCTTTTACGCACACCACCTGACGCAGGGTGTGCACTACTTCCACCAGTTCGCGCTGGGCTTGCATCACCGCGTCGATGTCCTTGTAGGCCATGGGGATCTCGTCGATCACGTCCTTGTCCTTGCGGCATTCGACATGGGCAGTGGCGCGGCGCTGATCCTCAACGGTGAACGCCTGCTTGGCCCGGGTACGGCTCATCACCCGCCCGGCGCCATGGCTGCAGGAGCAGAACGCCTCTTCGTTGCCCAGACCACGAACGATGAAACTCTTGGCGCCCATGGAGCCGGGAATAATCCCCAGCTCGCCCTTTTGCGCCGACACTGCGCCCTTGCGGGTGACCAGCACGTCGTGGCCAAAGTGATGCTCGCGCTGCACATAGTTGTGGTGGCAGTTGACCGCTTCGAGGTTGGCCTCAAAGGGTTTGCCGAGCACCTTGCGTGTAGCGCCGATCACCGCGTGCATCATCAGCGCACGGTTCTGCCGGGCGAAATCCTGAGCCCACTCCACCGCCTCGACGTAGTCGGCAAAGTGCCGGCTGCCTTCTTCGAAATAGGCCAGGTTGCGGTCCGGCAGGTTGGCGATGTGCTGGCGCATGTCGGCCTGGGCCAGTTCAATGAACAGGTTGCCGATGGCATTGCCGACCCCGCGTGAACCGCTGTGCAACATGAACCAGACGCGGTTGGCTTCATCCAGGCAAACCTCGATGAAATGATTGCCGCCGCCGAGGGTGCCCAGGTGCTGGCGGTTGTTGGTTTTCTCAAGCTTCGGGTACTTGTCGGTGATCGCCTTGAAGCGCGCCGCCAGGTCGTGCCAGGCACGGTCGGCCATGGCCGGCACGCTGTCCCAGGCGCCCTGGTCGCGGCGGCCGAAGGTCTTGCCGTGGGGCACAGCCTTTTCGATCGCCGAGCGCAGGCCGTGCAGGTTGTCCGGCAGGTCGCTGGCGGTCAGCGAGGTGCGCGCGGCAATCATGCCGCAGCCGATGTCGACGCCAACCGCCGCCGGGATGATCGCGCCCAGGGTCGGGATCACGCTGCCGATGGTCGAGCCCTTGCCCAGGTGCACATCGGGCATCACCGCCAGGTGCTTGAAGATGAACGGCATCTTCGCGGTGTTCAGCAGTTGCTCACGGGCGCCCTCGTCCACCGGGACGCCGTCGGTCCAGAGCTTGATCGGCTTGCCGCCGGCCACTTCGAGTATGTTCATGTCGGTACTTCCATTTTTATCTGTTGCTGCCGGGCTGCTTGAGCCCGGCAACGCTCATCCGGCCTTGATGCTGACCAGTCCATTCAACACCTGATCCAGGCCGCCGAACACCGAAATCCGGTCGATGCGCTCGGCCACCCGCTCCAGGGTCTCCAGCTCCTTCAGGCGCAGGGCCGTCGGGTTGTCTTCCATGACTTTGGCGGTGTTGAGCAGCGATCGGGTCGCCGAGGTCTCTTCACGGCGGCGGATGACGTTGGCTTGCGCCGCTTTCTCTGCCTCCACCACCTGCGCCAGCAGGGTTTTCATCTCGCCTGGGAGGATGATGTCGCGCACCCCCAGGCCGCTGACTTCGATGCCGCTGCCAGCGAGTTTTTCCTGCAGGTACTGGCTGACCGAATCGTCGATCAACTGCTTGTTTTCCAACAGCTCATCGAGGGTGCGGGTACCCACCGCCGCCCGCAGGCCGAACTGCACCTCGCGGTACAGATGCTCCAGCGGTTTGCTCAACTGCGCGAACGCACCGAGCACATCGCTGTAGCGCCAGTTGGCCGCAAGATTCAGGCGCAGGCTGACCTTGTCGCGGGTGAGAATTTCCTGCCCGCTGATTTCCATGGCCTGGATCCGCATGTCGACCAACTCGACACTCACCTGACGGTTGAAGCGCCAGAAACCGTACTGCCCGGCACCCAGCAACTCTTCCACCACACCATCGACCTTCAACACACCGACATGGAACGCCGGCACCGCCGCCAGCAACACCGCATCCAGCCCGGCCAGGCTGCGACCGCGCAGTTTAGGCTGGTTGAGCTGGGCTACCAGGGCGGCATCCAGGCGATAGGTCTGGCTCAGGTCGATGCGCTGCAGGGTCTGCGCGCTCTGGCCCTTCCAGTACAGCTGGCGGCTGCCCGGGGCCAGCAATTCGACCAGGGCACCGTCCTCAAAACGCAGGCCGGCTTCGTTTTCCGCCAGGTCCATGCGCTCGAAATACTGCTCGACCAAGGCCGGCTCGCTCTGACGCAGGTAGCCCGCCAGGCGATGTTCGAACAGCGAAGTATTGAGGCTGAAGGTTTCTACCGTCAGCCGGTTGTGCAGGTCGAAACGCTTGTGCACGCCAGGTTCGAGGATCGACACAAAGTCGCCTTCGCAGAACAGCAGGCCGCGTTCGTTCTTTTTCACGATAAAGCGTTTCAACAGTTTCATCTTGATCATCCTGTGCAATTAAGTCCTTGGTGCCGGTGTTGCCAAAGCGCCGAGCGTTGCGGGCGTGGCCCGGAGGAGGCAGTTGCCGGGACTTCCTGTCCACTGACCGCATCCTGCGGTGCGGCAACTGCCTTGCTCCGGGCCCGGCCAACAAGCCGGGCAAATCGGCGGTGGGCGTGTGCGCTCCGTGCGCACCTTGCAGCCTTGCCTGGCTACGCCCCACCGGCGGGTACAACATTTGAATACCTTGGAGGGTATGTAAGGTTCGAGTCAGGCCTCGAGACCAGCGTCTCCGTGAGGAGCCACGCTATCGACTGCACGTTGCGGCGGCGGCATGCACGACACCTACACCAGGGGTGGGCTCGTGCACCGGCGGGGACATAAACCCCGTCCCGTTGGCCAGCTTGGCGATGCGGTCGGGGAAGATATTGCGAGGGGCGTGCCAGGTTTTGAATAAGGTCCAAAATTAACTCTTATCATATTGATTTATAAGGTTTTTATTTTTACAAACAAAAAACCATGAGTTTTCTCAGCCCACACCAGACAAGATTTTTATATATTATGGGATACACATTTATCTCTTGAGCTAAACAGCAATGAGCAAGCGCAGCGTCGCCATCGGCTTTCTCGGCACCACCCTGGATCGCAACGGCAAAGGCGCGGCGCGCTGGCAGCGCTGGCGGCCGACCATCAGCCTGTGCCAGCAGGCACAAACCCCCATCGACCGCCTGGAGCTGATCCACGGCACCAGCGCTCGCGACCTGGGCCTGGCCGAGCGCATTCGCGAAGATATCCAGAGCATCTCGCCGCACACCGAGGTGCGTTTGCAGCCGATGGTTCTGCGTAACCCTTGGGACTTCGAGGAGGTCTATGGCGCGCTGCACGACTTTGCCAGCGCCTACCCCTTCGATACCGAGCACGAGGACTACCTGGTGCATATCACCACCGGTACCCACGTGGCGCAGATCTGCTGGTTCCTGCTGACCGAGGCGCGCTACCTGCCGGCGCGGCTGATCCAGACCTCGCCAGCGCGCGGCAAGGAAGACATCGCCGACCCGGCCGGCACCAGCACGCTGATTGACCTCGACCTGTCGCGCTATGACCACATCGCATCGCGCTTTCAGCGCGAACAGGCCGACAGCCTGAATTTTCTCAAGGCCGGCATCGCTACCCGCAACGCCGCCTTCAACCGCTCCATCGAGCAGATCGAGCGGGTGGCGCTGCGCTCACGGGCACCGATGCTGCTGGTCGGCCCGACCGGCGCTGGCAAGTCGTTCCTGGCTCGGCGCATCTATGAGCTCAAGCGCGGCCGCCATCAGCTGGAGGGACGCTTCGTTGAAGTGAACTGCGCCACCCTGCGCGGCGACGGCGCCATGTCGACACTGTTTGGCCATAGCAAAGGCGCCTTCACCGGCGCCCAGAACGCCCGCGAAGGTCTACTGCGCGCCGCCGATGGCGGCATGTTGTTCCTTGATGAGATCGGCGAGCTGGGCGCTGATGAACAAGCCATGCTGCTCAAGGCCATCGAAGAAAAACGCTTCTTCCCGCTGGGCTCGGACCGTGAGGTAGAGAGCGACTTCCAGCTGATCGCCGGCACCCACCGCGACCTGCGCAGCCGGGTCGCCGAAGGGCTGTTTCGCGAAGACCTGTACGCGCGCATCAACCTCTGGACCTTCGCCCTGCCAGGCCTGGCAGGGCGCCGCGAAGACATCGAGCCGAACATCGATTTCGAACTGCAGCGCCATGCCCGCGAACAGAACCGCCAGGTGCGCTTCAACCTCGAAGCCAAGCGCCGCTACCTGGCCTTTGCCAACTCGCCGCAAGCGCGCTGGACCGGTAACTTTCGCGAGCTGTCGGCGTCGATCACGCGCATGGCCACCCTCGCCGACAGCGGCCGTATCGACGAGCCGCTGGTACTGGAAGAAATCGAGCGCCTGCAACACGCCTGGGGCCTGGAGCAAGGTGCCGACCCACTCGACGCCTTGCTCGGCGACCAGGCCCTTGACCAGTTCGACCGTCTGCAACTGCAGGCGGTACTCAAGGTGTGCGGCAACGCCCGCACACTGTCCGAGGCCGGGCGCCAGTTGTTCGATGTCTCGCGCCTGGAAAAAGAAAAGCCCAATGACGCCGACCGTTTGCGCAAATACCTGGCACGCTTTGGCCTGGACTGGAATCAACTCAAGGGCTGAACAGGGTGCTAGAATCCGCGCCCTCTTCGGCCGCACCTGGCCGAGCACTACCGAAAAAGGACTCTCGGCCATGTCATTGCTGACAGCGACCCGCCTGCACCTCTGCTCCTTCGGCCTGCTGGCCGGCCTCAGCCTCACCGCAACCACTGCTTTCGCCGACGAGGCCACCGACCAGGCCCTGCACAAAGGCCGCTGGCAAGGCATGGCCGCCATGGCCAACCTGTACCTCAACAACGCCACCCCGGCCGAGTTCATGGATGCCGGTGACAAAGAGAAGAGCGAGCACGACAACTATGCCGGCGCCCTGGCCTTCTACCTGACCGCCGCCCGCCTCGACCCGAAGAACGCCTTCGCCGCGTACCAGGCCGCTGCCGCGCTGTCGTCCATGGACAGCCCGGAACTGGCCGCGCAATACCTCGACGAGGCCCGCGAGCGCGGCTTCTGGCAAGCGGTGATCCTCAAGGAAGACGACGAACTGGAGCCGATGAAAAACGACCCGGCCTACCAGAAGCTGCTGCAAGCGGCCGAGAAGAACTACCCGACCCAGGCCAAGGACGCCGGCCTCGCCGCCTTCAGCATCCCTGAAGGCAAGGCCCCGGCTGGCGGCTGGCCGGTGGTGGTGTGGCTGGCAGGCTTTGGCACCGAAGGCGTCAAGGGCACCAACATGCGCGCCGACCTGGTCGGCGACAAGGCCGTGCTGGTGGCCCTGAACGGTACCCTCAAGCGCGACGAGCATCAGTTCATGTGGCAGCAACAGTCGGTCGAGCCGACCGAACAAGCGGTGGCCGCAGCGCTGAAGAAGCTGGAAAAAGACACCCGCATCGACCGCTCGAAAGTCGCCCTGATCGGCTTCTCCCAGGGTGCTGAACACGCCGCCCACCTGATCGCCCAGTACCCGCAGAACTACAGCGGTGCGGTGCTGCTGTCGCCGGGCGGCTTCAAGATCCCGTTCACCGTGCAGAAGGCCAAGGACAAGCGCCTGGTCGTGGTCCACGGCGCTCAGGAGCATGAAAGCAACCTGCAACTGACCGCCACCACCGAAAAAGCTTTCGCCAGCAACAACAAGGTGCAGAGCCACGAACACCCTGAAGGCCACACCTTCCAGGACGACTGGCGCAAGGCCTACCCAGGCTACCTGGACTACGCCCTGGGCCTTTGAGTGCGCGCCAGGCAGCCCCGGAAAGCACCTGAGAAATAATCTGTTCGAGAAAATTTACAGCCCTGCAGACAGCTACTAAGGTGAATGCAGAGGAATGAACCGCGACTGATTCAAGGCAGTCGCATCGTGCTGAGCGGGGGCGGTTGCACGCCCCCGGGTTTGCCTCTGTTAAGGGGCGGGAAGACGACTTCATGGGGCGCCGCAAGCCAACCCTGAGTCGTCCCCGCCTCTACTTTTTTCTGCCCTACTTCAAGCCCAGCTGGTTGCGCAAAAACTCGTGCAGGCCGGCCGCGCTTTTCTTGTAGCCATCAGCCGTCAGGTGCACCAGATCACCACGGGCCAGGCCCGACGCCTGCCAGCCGACAATCGAGCACTGCCCGCCCATGTACGCCTGCCAGTCCCAGAACAGCGCATTGGCCTGCTTGGCCGCCTGGCGCTGGATGCGGATCACCTGGGCCAGTTGCTGCGGCTGGCGCGCACTGCAGCTACGAGCCTTGCGCTGCTTGATCGAGTCCGGCGGGCCGACCAGCAATATCACCGCGCGCGGCAGATCCTGGCGCAGGCGCTTGAGGGTGTTGCGCAGTTGCGTCTGGTACAGGCCAAGATCGAGGGTGTCATCGAAGGCTTCGTTGGTGCCGTAGGCGAGAATCACCAGGTCCGGGCGCAGGGTCTTGAGGTTGTCCTGCCAGCCGGCCTGCCATTTGTCCTGCACTTCCAGGCGCGCGCCATTGATGCCCAGCGCCGAGTAGATCACCCCGGCATTCTTCTGGCCCTGGATATACCAGCCACCCAGCAGCGTGCCCGGGCGATTGCTGACGCTCAGGTCCAGCGGCAGAGCCAGGTTGCTGACTTGCGGGCCGAAGCGCCACTGCCCGCCGGTGGCCGCCAGCAGGCGCTGGTTGCGCCCACGGCCATCGCGCAGCACCAGGGTGCTGTTTTCCCGCGCCTGGTACAGCGCCTGCACCCGATAGCGTTGCGCCGTAGGCTCGCGGGCTTCGATGCGCACGCTGGGGTTGGCCGCCATCGGCACCGACAGGTAACCGCCAAGCGGGAATTGCGTGCTCTGCTGGTTGCGCGCCGACACCAGCTCCCACTGGCGCTTGGCGGTTTTCAGGATCACCTGGTCGTAGCGGGTGCCGGGCACCGGCGTGGCGGCAATCAGGCCGATACCGCCATCGCCATAACGCGCCTGCAGCAGGCGGCGCATCTCGCCGCTGAACAGGTCGGCAGCGGTGTGCGAATCGCCGAACTGGATGATGTTGACCGGCGCGCGGTTGGCGTTCTTGAACTTGCCCGCCAGTACCGCCAGGTTGCCATCGACGCGGCTGGCCGGGGCCTTGGCCGCCGTATTGGCAGGCTTGGCCGAGGTGTTGACCGCCGCTACCGGGCTACAGCCCGGCAACGCGCAGATCAGCAGGGCCAACCCCAGAATGTTGTGCAGTCGAGGCATCAGTGTCCCGTTACAGTGAGGCCGGGAAAGGCGATCAACGAGAGAATCCGTTCCGAGATCAGCTTCTGTCCGGTGGTAGTGAAATGGATGCCGTCATCGACCCGGGTCTTGATCCGTTTGCCCTGAGCGTTCTGCAAGGTATAGGAGAAACTGTCGTCGTTGTAACCCAGGACCGGGTTGGCCGAGAGGTAATGCTGCTGATACAGGCCGGTCTGTTGCTCGTACAGCCCGCTCAGGTAAGCCATGGCCGTAGACAGCTTGGGCTTTTGCATGTTTGGCGGCCCAACCCAGATCACCTGCACATTGTGCTCACGGGCCTGGTCGAGGATCGAGTCGATACGCTGGCGATAGGTGACTTCCCACTCCGGCGACTTGAAGCGCAAAAACGGCTTGCCCTTGCCCTGGGGCATGTCCCAGGGGTCGTTGGGGCCGAGGAAGATCACCATCAGGCGGATGTTCGGCTCGCTTTCCAGGGTCTTGGCCACGGTCTGCGGCCAGTTGAAGAAACCGGGATAAGCAAGGCCGGTGCTCTGCTTGCTGAGGTTGACGCTCTTGATCTGGTAACGCTTGCGCAGGCTGTTGGCCAGGTGTGGAGCGACGCCCTGCATCAGTGAGTCGCCGACCAGGAAGACTTCGTCACCCGCCGCCAGGGACACCACGGTGCCGGCTTGCAAAGGTGCCTGGGCAACTTGCGCTGCGGGTTGCGGCACTGGCGTAGCCACTGTTGCCGGCACAGGCGCAGCCGTTGTCGCAACCTTGACTGGCACCGGGTGAGCCGCAACCGGCGGCTTGTCCAGGTGCACCGGGACCACAGGAATCGGCGCTGGCAGCTCCACGGTGTCGCTGCTCTCAACCTTGGCCACCAGCACCTGCTCGCTACGTTTTTCCAGGCTGTCGATGAAGCTGTCGCGCGCATCGCCCAGGGCATGGGTCAGGTTACCGCCCATGCGCCAGGCCGGGCTCTGGCCAAGTACTGGCAGCTCGCAGCTCTGGTGATACTTCTGCTGGCAATACAGGCTGATCGAATCCTGGTTCAGCCAGAACAGCAACAGCGTGGTGATGACAACGGCGTAGAAGGCCTTGGCCGCGCCCAGTTGCGACGACAGCAAACGACCGGCATTAGAAGCTTGCATAGATGAACCCCGGCACGCCCGATTGCGAAGCAAAAATGACCAAGGAAATGAACAACCCCAGCGGTATTGGATACAGCTGCCAGGGCAAGCGCGTGGTGGTAGCAAAGAACTGGCGCAGCAGCACCAGCAACTGCGGGTAGACGGCGACATACAACACGCTCGCCAGCAACAGCAGGCCGGTACTGGAGAACAATCCATCCAGGCTCAAGCCACCGATACCGGCGAGCATGTCCATGGCTTCATCAAGGCTGGCGCTACGGAAGAAGATCCAGGCGAAGGCCACGTAGTGGAAGGTCAGCAGGCGCGCCGCCAGGCCGGCGCCCGGCCAGCGCATCGGCTGCGGCAGGATGTAGGTCGAAGCCTTGTACAGCGCCAGGCCGATGCCGTGCAGCGCCCCCCAGATGATGAAGTTGATGCTCGCCCCGTGCCACAGGCCGGAGATCAGCATCGCCAGCAGCATGTTCAGGTTGCCGCGCCACACCCCCTGGCGGTTGCCGCCCAGCGGAATGTAGACATAGTCGCGAATGAACAGCGACAGGCTGATGTGCCAGCGGCCCCAGAACTCCTTGAGGTTGTGCGCGGCATAAGGCGCATTGAAGTTGTCGGGCAGGCGAAAGCCCAGCAGCAAGGCAATGCCGGTGACCAGGTTGGTGTAACCGCTGAAGTTGAAATAAATCAGAAAGCTGTAGCCATACACGCTCAGCAGTATCTGCTCGGGCGAATAGCTGCCCGGCGTCTCGAACACCGGGTCAACCCACTCACTGGCCAGCCAGGCACTGCAGAAGAACAGCTTGACCACCGCCAGGGCAATCAACCCCAGGGCCCGTTGCGGCTCCAGCACTTCACGGATAGTACTCGTGCGAATCTGCGGCAGCATATGGCTGGCGCGGTTGACCGGGCCGGCGATCAGGCTGGGGAAGAACGCCAGGTACAGGGCCAGGTCGAACGGCGAAGCCGAGGGCATCTCGCGGCGGTTGATCGACACCAGGTAGCTGACCGAGTGAAAGGCGTAGAACGACAGGCCGATCGGCACCAGAACTTCCAGCACCGGCAGCGACACGTCCAGCCCGGCACTGGCCAAGGCGCCCTGCACGCCGCCGACAAAGAACTCCTGGTACTTGAACAGGTAGAAACAGCCCAGCACCAGCAGCAACACCAACAAATAGCTGAAGCGCCGCCCGGGATAACGCTCACCGACCAGGCCGAGCAGATACACCAGGGCGCTGTAGCCCAGCAGGATGTACAGGGAGTTGAAGCTGAAACTGGCCACTAGGCCGTAACTGGCGGCCAGCAGCAGGACGTTCTGCAAGCGAACGCTCCAGCACAGGCTCCAGTAAACGATGAAAAACAGTGTGAAGCAGAGGCCGAACTCGATCGAAAGGAAGCTCACAACGTAGTCCATTACGTGACAACAGAAATAGGAGGCGTTACCGCCGCAGAGCCGCGGGGCAAAGCGGGCGCGATTATGGCAGAGAGCCACAAGCCCTCACAATGCGAGCCCTGTAGAAAAATCAAGACTTCACCGTCGGCCTTTGTGCAACAGAATGCGACGAAAGATCGACCCTATCGATTTGCTCCCCCCGCCCCGCTCTGCTAGTGTCGCGCCGTTTATACTGCCACCGAGACAGCCGCCATGGCCCGAAAAAAAGCCTCCATTGATTTCGAGCAATCCCTCGCCGACCTGCAGGTCCTGGTCGAGCGCCTGGAGAACGGCGAGCTGTCGCTGGAAGACTCGCTGACCGCCTTCGAGCAAGGCATCAGCCTGACCCGCGACTGCCAGAGCGCGCTGGCCCAGGCCGAACAGAAGGTCCAGGTACTGCTCGAGCGCGATGGCGAACTGGCGGCCGAGCCTTTCGATGCGGAACAGCCGGAATGATCGCCGCCTACCAGGCCAGTTGCCAGGCGCGGGTCGACGCCGCCCTCGAACACCTGTTCATCGCCCCCTCGGTTGAGCTCAGCCGCCTCTATGAGGCCATGCGCTACAGCGTCATGAATGGCGGCAAACGGGTACGCCCGCTGCTCGCTTATGCCGCCTGCCAGGCCCTCGGTGCTGCACCGGAGCAGGCCAACGGCGCGGCCTGCGCAGTCGAGCTGATTCACGCCTACTCGCTGGTGCACGACGACCTGCCGGCGATGGACGATGACGACCTGCGCCGCGGCCAGCCGACCACTCACAAGGCTTTCGATGAAGCCTGCGCGATCCTCGCTGGCGACGGTTTGCAGAGCCTGGCCTTCAGCGCCCTGCTCGACCCGCAATTGAGCCCGCAGCAAGACAGCATCCGCCTGGCCATGGTCCAGACCCTGGCGCTGGCTGCAGGGCCTGCCGGCATGGTCGGCGGCCAGGCCATCGACCTGGGCTCGGTGGGCCTCAAGCTCGACCAGACGGCGCTGGAGTTCATGCACCGGCACAAGACCGGCGCGCTGATCGAAGCCAGCGTCAGGCTCGGCGCCCTGGCCAGCGCCCGCGCCGACCAGACCCAGCTCAAGGCCCTGCAAACCTATGCACAGGCCATCGGCCTGGCCTTCCAGGTTCAGGACGATATCCTCGACGTCGAGAGCGACACCGCCACCCTGGGCAAGCGCCAGGGCGCCGACATCGCCCGCGACAAGCCGACCTATCCGGCCCTGCTCGGCCTCGAGGCAGCCAAGGCCTACGCCCTGGAACTGCGCGACCAGGCCCTGCATGCCCTGCGTCCGTTTGACGCGGCAGCCGAGCCGCTGCGCGAACTTGCGCGGTACATCGTCGAGCGCCGTAACTAAGCAGCGCGGGTATCGCGGGGCAAGCCCGCTCCCACAGCGATCACTGTAGGAGCGGGCTTGCCCCGCGATTAGCTCAAATGGGCAGCCAACACCGCAATAAGGTAAACTGCCGCCACTTCATATCTATAACGATTCGCCTGATGCCCACGACGTTTCAAGAGATCCCCCGCGAACGCCCGGTCACGCCGCTGCTTGACCGTGCCGATACGCCTGCCGGCCTGCGCCGCCTGGCTGAAGCCGACCTGGAGAACCTGGCCGACGAGTTGCGCCAGGAATTGCTCTATACCGTTGGTCAGACCGGCGGGCATTTCGGTGCCGGCCTGGGCGTCATCGAGCTGACGATCGCCCTGCACTACGTCTTCGACACCCCGGACGACCGTCTGGTGTGGGACGTCGGTCATCAGGCCTATCCGCACAAGATCCTCACCGGTCGCCGCCAGCGCATGCACACCCTGCGCCAGAAGGACGGCCTGGCCGCCTTCCCGCGCCGCGCCGAGAGCGAGTACGACACCTTTGGCGTCGGTCACTCCAGCACCTCGATCAGTGCGGCCCTGGGCATGGCCATCGCCGCCCGTCTGCAGAACGATCCGCGCAAGTCGATTGCCGTGATCGGTGACGGCGCGCTGACTGCCGGCATGGCCTTCGAGGCGTTGAACCACGCCCAGGAAGTCGACGCCGACATGCTGGTGATCCTCAACGACAACGACATGTCGATTTCGCGCAATGTCGGTGGCCTGTCCAACTACCTGGCCAAGATTCTTTCCAGCCGCACCTACTCGAGCATGCGCGAGGGCAGCAAGAAGGTCCTCTCGCGCCTGCCCGGCGCCTGGGAAATCGCCCGCCGCACCGAAGAGTACGCCAAGGGCATGCTGGTACCCGGCACCCTGTTCGAAGAGCTGGGCTGGAACTACATCGGCCCGATCGATGGCCACGACCTGCCGACCCTGGTCACCACCCTGCGCAACATGCGTGACCTCAAGGGCCCGCAGTTCCTGCACGTGGTCACCAAAAAGGGCAAGGGTTTCGCCCCGGCCGAAGTCGACCCGATCGGCTACCACGCGATCACCAAGCTTGAGCCTGTGGACAAACCCGCCGCCGCGCCGAAACAGGCTGCCGGGCCGAAGTACTCCGCGGTGTTCGGCCAATGGCTGTGTGACATGGCAGCTGCCGACCAGCGCCTGGTCGGCATTACCCCGGCCATGAAGGAAGGCTCCGACCTGGTGGCCTTCAGCGAGCGCTATCCGGATCGCTACTTCGACGTCGCGATTGCCGAGCAGCACGCGGTCACCCTGGCCGCGGGCATGGCCTGCGAAGGCGCCAAGCCGGTGGTGGCGATCTATTCGACCTTCCTCCAGCGCGCCTACGACCAGCTGATCCATGATGTCGCGGTGCAGAATCTCGACGTGCTGTTCGCCATCGACCGCGCCGGCCTGGTCGGCGAAGACGGCCCGACCCACGCGGGCAGCTTCGACCTGTCGTTCCTGCGCTGCATCCCCGGCATGCTGGTGATGACCCCGAGCGACGAGAACGAACTGCGCAAGATGCTCAGCACCGGCCACCTGTACAACGGCCCGGCCGCCGTGCGCTATCCACGTGGCAGCGGCCCGAACGCAACCATCGAGAACAACCTTGAGCCACTGGAAATCGGCAAGGGCATCGTCCGCCGCCAGGGCAGCAAGGTCGCCTTGCTGGTATTCGGCGTGCAGCTGAGCGAAGCCCTCAAGGTTGCCGAGCAGATCGATGCCACCGTGGTCGACATGCGTTTCGTCAAACCGCTGGATGAAGCTCTGGTGCGCGAGATTGCCGGTAGCCACGAACTGCTGGTGACCATCGAAGAAAACGCCATCATGGGCGGCGCCGGTGCGGCAGTGAGCGAGTTCCTTGCCCGCGAAGCGGTGCTCAAGCCAGTGCTGCACCTGGGCCTGCCGGATGTGTATGTCGAGCATGCCAAGCCTGCGCAGATGCTCGCCGAGTGCGGCCTGGATGCCGCCGGCATCGAGGCTTCGGTGCGTCAGCGGATGCAACTGCTCGGTCTTTGAGACCGCATCGCGGGTCAAGCCCGCTCCTACAGGTTTTGTGGGAGCGGGCTTGACCCGCGATAGCAATGGAACTGCCCATGAAACCCCTGCGCCTTGCCCCCCTCCTGCTATTGCCAACCACCCTGCTGGCCGACCCGATCGACCGCGAAAGCGCCCTGAAGCTGCCCAACACGCTGATCAGCGCCAACCGCCAAGTCGAAGACCGCACGCAAACCAGCGCCGCCAATACGGTGTTCACCCGCGACGACATCGACCGCCTGCAGCCTTCCAGTGTTACTGATCTGCTGACTCGGGTGCCGGGGGTTCAGGTGGCACTTACAGGCGGACGCGGCAGCGTTCCGGGCATTTACATCCGTGGCAGCAAGACAGCACAAAGCCTGGTACTGGTGGACGGTGTGCGCATTGCCAATGCCACCTCCGGTGACAGTGGCTTGCAGTTTCTCAGTATTGACCAGATCGAACGTGTCGAGGTACTGCGCGGTTCACGCTCGGCGGTCTATGGCAGCGACGCCATTGGTGGCGTCATTCAGATCTTCACTCGCCGCAGTGCACAACAGGGCCTGCAACCACGCCTGCGCCTGGCCGCCGGCAGTGAACAGACCTGGCAGCGCAGCCTCGGTGTTTCAGGCGGTGATCAGAATACCCGCTTCAATCTTGGCGCCAGCCTCGATGAAAGCGCCGGTATCAATTGGACCCACACCTCCTACCCCAGCGATGGCGACCACGACGCCTACCGTAACAAGTCGTTCAACCTGAGCCTGAGCCATAGTTTCAACGACAACATCGAGGCCGGTCTGAACCTGCTCGACAGCCATGGCCGCAGCGAGTACGACAACCCGTACGGGCGCTTCGACATGGACACTTTCCAGAGCTTCGGCCAGGCCCCTTACACCGATTTCAACGTCAGCAGCCTAGGGACGTATTTAGGCGCCCAGCTCAATGATCGCTGGTACTCGCGCCTGGAACTCGGCCATAGCGAAAACCGCGACAAGAAACGAGACAAACTCAGCGCAGACGCCAGCGAGTTCAATACCTATCGCGACTCCGCCAGCTGGCAGAACGACCTGGCTTTCGATGACCAGAACAGCGTGATGCTGGGCGCCGACTGGTACCAGGACCGCGTACATGGCAGTACCAACTTCGACGAAGATAGCCGCTGGAATCGCGCAGCCTTCGTTCAGCACCGCTTCAAAGGCCAATGGTTCGCCACCGAAATCGGCTTGCGCCGCGATCAGAACCAGCAATTCGGCGGGAATAATACCTGGAGTGGCAGCCTGACCTTGCCGGTCAACGCCAACAATGACCTGCTGCTCTCCTACAGCGAAGGCTTTCGTGCACCCACGTTCAATGACCTGTACTACCCCCAGTACAGCAACCCGAACCTAAAGCCTGAGCGCTCGAAAAGCTACGAATTACAATGGCGCAGCCAGCTGAGTAAAGACAGCCGACTGGAAACGTCGATTTATCGTACAGAGCTGCGCGATGCGATCATTTTCGGTGAAGGTTCGATCCCAAGAAACGTCGCCTCCGCGCGAGTGACCGGCTTCGAGGCTGCACTGCATCAGCAATGGTTTGGCTGGCAAAGCAATCTGGGCCTGGCGTTGATCGACCCCCGTGACCGCGACAGCGGTCACACCCTGGCACGACGAGCCCGCAGAACACTGAGTCTGGACCTTGACCGGCAATTCGATAAATGGGGCGTGGGCGCCAGCTGGCAAGCAGTGAGCAGCAGTTACGACGATGAAGCCAACAGCAGCAAGCTCGGCGGCTACGGCCTGCTCGGACTGCGTGGCAGTTGGGCGTTAAACCGCGAGATCAAGCTGGACTTCAAGCTGGATAACCTCTTCGACAAGGCCTACTCACGCGCCCTGTACAACTACGAGGGTGCAAGCTACGGCTACCGCGAAGAAGGCCGCACCTGGCTATTGGGCGTCACCTGGACACCGGCGCTTTAGCCTGCAGCAGTTCGCACAGCTTGGCCGTCGCTTCGATCATCTGCCCGCTGGGGCGCTCCAGGCCTTTGTCCGGCACCTGCAGCAACAGGCCATCACGCACGGCAGCGACGTGCGGCCAGGCCTTCCAGGCCTCGAGCTGGAGCTGATCGGGGGCAAGGATCACCTGCGGGTTGCGCGCCAGCACGGTCTCCAGGTTAACCTGCGGCGCCGGCTGGGGGAGGTCGGCAAACACATTGCGCGCGCCGCAGACACTCAGCGCATCGGAGATGATCTGGTAACCGCCAACCGTGTACAGCGGCTTGTCCCAGACCTGATAGAACACTGTCAGCGCCTGCTCGCGATGGTACTGCTGGCGCAACGCGGCAAGGCGCTGGCGCAAGGCTGTGGATAACTGCCCGCCCTGCGCCTTGCGCCCGATCCGCAGGCCAATCTCGTCCACCTGCGACACCAGGTCATCCAGCTCGTGCACATCGACGCTGTATAGCGCGATACCCAGGCGTTCGAGCTGGTCGCGCTGGGCCGCCGGCACGCTGCCCGGCCAGTACAGCACCAGGTCCGGGCGCACGCTGAGCAGGCGCTCCATGTCCAGCTGGCCGTAGCGCCCCACCAGCGGTACGGCGCTTAACTGCGTCGGCCGTTCGTGCCACTCGGCCATGCCCACCAGCAGGTCGCCGGCTTGCAGCTCGAGGATGATTTCAGTGATCGAGGGCGCCAGGCTAACCACCCGCGGCGCCGCTGCCAGCGGCATGCCGAAGGCCAGCAGCAACAGCCACAGGTAGCGACGCATCAGCCGAGCTGGCGAGGAATGCGATAGAGGTAGAGCAGGACCACGCTGGAGATTGCCAGGAGGATCTGCGGCACCGCCTCAAGGCCAACGAATACCGACAACGCGGCGACCCAGGCCGGCAGGCAGGCGAACAACATGCCCAAGCGGCGGATACGTGCCAGCTCGATCCAGGCCGCAGGTTCATCGTCGCTGTTCAGGGCTTTCTGGGTGGCGATCAGCCCATGCTTGTAGGCGCCAAAGCGCGGCAGGCTGAGGAACATCGAGGCCACGCCGGCGATGAACATCGGCATGGCCAGGATCGGAATCAACGCCTGCACGCCACCGAAGGCCCAGGCAAACACCAGCAACGGCGCCAGCGCCACCGCCAGGTACTGCCACCAGGCCAGCTCCAGGCGACGGCGAACCTGGGCGCGGGTCACGCCCGACCGGCCTCGCCCTGGTGCTCGTTGCCCATCATGTGGCCGAGCTTGCCGGCTTTGGTCGCCAGGTAGTGTTTGTTATGCGGGTTGTGGCCGGTGTGCAGCGGCACCCGCTCGGCAACCGGAATGCCCATGCCGGTCAGTGCCTTGACCTTGCGCGGATTGTTGGTCATCAGCCGCAGCGACTTGACACCCAGGTGCTCGAGCATCGGCTGGCACATGCCGTAGTCACGCTGGTCGGCGGCAAAGCCCAGGCGCTCGTTGGCTTCGACGGTGTCGGCGCCGCCATCTTGCAGCTCGTAGGCGCGGATCTTGTTCAACAGGCCAATGCCACGGCCTTCCTGACGCAGGTACAGCAGCACGCCGCGGCCTTCGCGGGCGATCGCCTGCAGGGCCGCTTCGAGTTGCGAACCGCAGTCGCAGCGCTGGCTGAACAAGGCGTCGCCGGTCAGGCATTCGGAATGCAGGCGCCCCAGCACCGGCTGCCCATCGGCCACATCACCCAGGCTGAGCACGACGTGCTCGCGGCCGGTGGCTTCATCGAGAAAACCATGCATGGTGAAGGTCGCAAACGGGGTAGGCAGCTTGGAAGCGGCAACAAAAACGACGGGCACGTTGTGCTCCTGATCAGTAACTTGAAAATTGACGTGGGCCGATTGTATCAGCAGCGTGGCGCCGCTGCTTAGGCTGAATTATTGGGCAAACAGATCGACAAGTTCGATATCAGCTACGGCCGCTTGCCCTCGCCGTCGAACGGATAGGGCTGCTTCCAGTGCTCGAAGATCGCCCGCAACTCGCCACTGGCCACCAGCTTGTCCATGCGCTGGTCGAACAGCGCGCGCAACGCCTTGCCCTCGGCGGTGCGGCCAAAGGCCAGGTACAGCGGCAGCTCCGCCAGGTGGCTGCGGCGAAACAGCTTGGGATCGGGGGCCTGGCCGAGCACATAGTCGACTTCGGTCAGGGCATCGATGTAGTAGTCGACGCGATCATGTTCAAGCATCGGCAAGATCCCCTCGCGGCGCTGGATTTCGCGAAAGTGTCCGACATTGGGCAGATAGCTCTTGTAGTCGTAGCCGCGCACCCAGGCCAGGCGATACTGGCCGAGGGTCTGCTGGGTCGGCACAGGGCTGGTGGCCAGGCCCAGGGCATAGATATGGTCCATATCGAAATGCCAGCGCGGATAGAGGTTGTCGGCGTTCTCTTCGTGATAGGAACCGACCCAGGCATCGGCCTCACCGCGTTTGACCAGGCCTACCGCGCGGCTGTACGGCGCACTCTGGGTGCGAACCTTGACGCCGGCCGGCTCGAACACCTTGCGCAGCACGTCCCAGGCCAGGCCGCTGCCGTCGGCGTTGGTGTAGTCGAGCCACTCTTCACTGACCAGACGAACCTGGCCAGGTGTCGCCGACGGCGCGTCCGCCGCCTTGACCACACCTGCCGCCAGGACCAGCAACACCAGCAACAGCCGCCATCCCGTCATCGCCCCGCTCCTTAGGTGAAACTCCATACCAGAACCTGCATGCCCAGCCAGGCAAACACCCCGGCCAAAACATCGTCGAGCATGATCCCGACCCCGCCATGCACATGACGATCAATCCAGCGGATCGGCCAGGGCTTGAGGATGTCGAAGAAACGGAACATCAAAAAGCCCGCCAGCAGCCACATCCAGCCCTCCGGCACTAGCCACAGGGTTATCCACATGCCGACCATTTCGTCCCAGACGATGCCCTCATGGTCGTGGACCTTGAGGTCATCCGCGACCTTGCCGCACAGCCAGAAGCCGAACAGCATGGTCAACCCGAGCATCAGCCAGTAGCCCCAATCGGGCAGCATCTGCCACAACGGGATAAACGGTAGAGCCACCAGCGAGCCCCAGGTTCCCGGCGCCTTGGGCAGGGTTCCGGAGCCAAAGCCGAATGCCAGGAAATGCCAGGGATTGCGCCAGACCGACGGCGGAACGAACTCCGCAGGCACCTGTTTGGGGTGATCGGTCACGGTGTCTCCTTAAAATGTTGATAGCCCCGGGTGTGTGGGGTGATGTCCTGGCCACTGCCATCAAGCAGGCGCACGCCGCTGCCGGCACTCACCCGCCCGACCACATGGACCGGCCAGCCGGCCGCCAGCAACGGTGCAAGCTCAGCTTCGGGCAAGGTGAAGGCCAGGACGTAATCGTCGCCGCCGGCCAATGCCGCCTGTTGCGCGCCTGCGCGACCGAAAAAGGCCAGCAGCGCCGCCGACAACGGTAGCCGCTCCAGCTCGACCTGCAATGCCACCTGCGACGCCTTGGCGATATGTCCGCAATCGGCGAGCAGGCCGTCGGAGATATCCAGCGCCGAGGTTGCCTTGCCGCGCAGCACCTGGCCCAGCGCCAGTTGCGGTTGCGGCGACCAGTAATGGGCCAGCAGCGGTTCGGCCTGGGCCGCCTCGGCCACGCGCTCGCCGAGCACCAGCGGCAAGGCGCCGGCGGCATTGCCCAGTTCGCCGCCGACGCACAGCAGGTCGCCGGCGCGGGCACCGCTGCGGGTCAGGGCCTGGCCGCCGGGTACGCGGCCGAACACGGTCATGGTCAGGCTCAGCGGGCCACGTGTGGTGTCGCCGCCGATCAGGCTCAGCTGGCAGCTTTCGGCCATCTGGTTCAAACCGCGGGCATAAGCCTGCAGCCAGTCGGCGCGAACCTCGGGCAGGGTCAGGGCAAGGGTAAAGCCGATGGGCGTGGCGCCCATGGCAGCCAGGTCACTGGCAGCGACGGCCAGCGAACGCTGACCGAGCAGAAAAGGGTCGCAGACAGCCGGGAAATGCACCCCGGCCACCAGCGTATCGGTGGAGATCGCCAGCTGTTCGCCGGCTGGCACGCTGAGCAAGGCGCAATCATCGCCAATGCCCAGGGCCACACCTTCGCCGCCTTGCGCACAGGACGCGGCGGCGAAGTAATGACGGATCAGCTCGAACTCACCCATTGGCACAGAGCGCCGGAATCAGCGCTTGAACGCCTTGACTTCGGCTTCACGCAGGCGTGGTGCCAGCTTGTCGAGCACGCCGTTGACGAACTTGTGGCCGTCGGTCGAACCGAACACCTTGGCCAGTTCGATACCTTCGTTGATCACAACGCGGTACGGAACATCAACGCGCATCATGAACTCCCAGGTGGACAGGCGCAGCACCGCCAGTTCAACCGGATCGAGCTCTTCAATAGTCAGGTCAAGGCACGGCTTGAGTGCTTCGTCGATTTCGACTTTCTTCGCCGGAACCCCATGAAGGATTTCGCGGAAGTAGGCACCGTCGACATCGGTGAAATCGTTATCGACCCGGAACTGCGCTTCGATCTCGTTCAGCGACTGCTTGGCCATATGCCATTGGTACAGGGCCTGGGTCGCGAGCTGACGGGCTTCGCGACGCTTGGCGCTTTTCGATGGCTTGCCAGCATCCGCAGGTTTTGGATCGCGCGGGTTGAAACGATCGCTTTCGTCGCTAATCACTTGGCCTCCAACTGCGCCAGCAGGCTGACCATTTCCAGAGCGGACAGGGCAGCTTCGGCGCCCTTGTTGCCGGCCTTGGTGCCGGAACGCTCAATGGCCTGTTCGATCGAATCGACGGTCAGGACACCGAAGGAGACCGGCACGCCGAACTCCATGGACACCTGGGCCAGGCCCTTGGTGCATTCGCCCGCAACGTATTCGAAGTGCGGGGTACCGCCACGGATCACGGCGCCCAGGGCGATGATCGCGGCATATTCGCTTTGCTGGGCGACTTTCTGTGCCACCAGCGGGATTTCGAAGGCACCCGGGGCACGGATGATGGTGATGTCGCTTTCGTTCACACCGTGGCGAACCAGGGCATCAACGGCACCGCTCACCAGGCTTTCGACGACGAAGCTGTTGAAGCGGCCAACCACCAAAGCATAGCGACCTTTGGGGGCAATGAAGGTACCTTCGATGGTCTTCAGGGTCATTGCGGAGTTCTCATCTTAAAGAGCCAGGCCGCAAACGGGCGGCCTGTGGGTGTTTGGGACACGAATGGCAGCGCGAAAAACCGCCTGCTTTATTCGGAGGGCACGTATTCTACAACTTCCAGATCGAATCCGGATATCGCATTGAACTTCATTGGCGAACTCATCAGGCGCATTTTGCGCACGCCCAGGTCGCGCAGGATCTGCGAACCGGCACCGACGGTGCTGTAGGTGGTCGGGGTTTTCGCCTGGGCGCCAGCGTCGGCGCTTTCGCGAATGTGCGCCAGCAGCACGTCGCCATCGAGCGGGTGGCCGAGCAGCAGCACCACGCCGCTGCCGGCGTCTGCAACGGCGCTCATGGCCGCGCGCAGGCTCCAACGGCCCGGTTGCTTGACCATCAGCAGGTCGCGCAGCGGGTCCATGTTGTGCACCCGCACCAGGGTCGGTTCTTCGGCGCAAATGTTGCCCAGGGTCAGCGCCATGTGCACATCGCCTTCGACCGAATCACGGTAGGTGACCAGGTTGAAATGGCCCAGCTCGCTGTCCAGCGGCTGCTCGGAAACCCGCTGAACGGTACGTTCGTGGATCATCCGGTAGTGGATCAGGTCGGCAATGGTGCCGATCTTGATGTTGTGTTCGGCGGCAAAAGTCTCGAGTTCGGCGCGACGCGACATGGTGCCGTCGTCGTTCATCACCTCGCAAATCACCCCGCTCGGCTCGAAACCGGCCATGCGCGCCAGGTCGCAGGCAGCTTCGGTGTGGCCGGCACGGGCCAGGGTACCGCCAGGCTGGGCCATCAGCGGGAAAATGTGACCGGGGCTGACAATGTCTTCGGCCTTGGCATCACGGGCGGCGGCAGCCTGCACGGTGCGCGCGCGGTCGGCGGCGGAAATGCCGGTGGTGACGCCGGTGGCGGCTTCGATCGACACGGTGAACTTGGTGCCGAAACCCGAGCCATTGCGTGGCGCCATCAGCGGCAGCTTGAGCGTTTCGCAGCGCTCGCGCGACATCGGCATGCAGATCAGGCCGCGGGCGTGCTTGGCCATGAAGTTGATGTGCTCGGCCTTGCAGCACTCGGCGGCCATGATCAGGTCGCCTTCGTTCTCGCGGTCTTCGTCATCCATGAGGATGACCATTTTGCCTTGGCGGATGTCTTCGACCAGTTCTTCGATGCTGTTGAGCGCCACTCGGCACCCCCTTTCAAATCAGGATTTCAGGTAGCCGTTGGCGGCCAGGAAACTTTCGGTGATGCCGCTGCCTTTGCTTGGCTCGGCGGCCTTGTCACCCAGCAGCAGACGCTCCAGGTAACGTGCCAGCAGGTCGACCTCAAGGTTCACCCGACGACCTGGACGGTAGTCGGCCATGATGGTTTCGGCCAGGGTGTGCGGGACGATGGTCAGCTCGAACTCGGCGCCATCGACGACGTTCACCGTCAGGCTGGTGCCGTCGACGGTGATCGAGCCCTTGTGGGCAATGTACTTGGCAAGCTCCTTGGGTGCACGGATGCGGAACTGGATGGCGCGGGCGTTATCGCTGCGCGAGACCACTTCGCCGACGCCGTCGACATGGCCGCTGACCAGGTGACCGCCCAGGCGGGTGGTCGGCGTCAGGGCTTTTTCGAGGTTGACCCGGCTGCCGCTTTTGAGCTCGTTGAAGGCGGTGCAGTCGAGGGTTTCGCGGCTGACGTCGGCCCAGAAGCCATCGCCAGGCAGCTCGACCGCGGTCAGGCACACGCCGTTGACGGCGATGCTGTCGCCCAGCTTGACGTCGCCCAGGTCGAGCTTGCCGGTTTCGACATACACCCGCACGTCACCGCCTTTTGGGGTCAGGGAACGGATGCTGCCAATCGATTCGATGATGCCGGTGAACATGAAGTCCTCCTCGAGAACAGGGCTGCGCATGGCGCTAGCCGCAAATTATACGCCGGGCGCAGGCTTGGGTACTGCAGTGACTCGCCAGTCATCGCCTACTGCGCGCATTTCGGTGATCTGCAAATGGGGCGCCTGGCTCATTTTATCCAGGGGCCAGTCGAGCAACGGCCGGGCACTGGAGCCAAGGATGCGTCCGGCGACAAAAATCTGGTACTCGTCGATCAGTCCCTGCCGGGCAAAGGCGCCGACCAGGCCGGCACCGGCTTCGACCAGCACTTCGTTGACGCCACGCGCGGCCAGCTCAAGCATCAGCGCCGGCAGGTCGACGCGGCCAGCATTGCCGGGCAGGCTCAGCAGCTCAAGACCGGCCTGGGCATAACGTGCGTCGGCTTCAGCGGCGGTGACCACCAGGGCCGGGCCGGCGGTAAAGAACGGCGCATCGAGCGGCACACGCAAGCGACCATCGATCAACACCCGCAAAGGCGGACGCGCCAGGGCCAGCGCGGTGGTTGCCGGGTCCAGGCCCAGTTCTTCGGCGCGCACGGTCATCCGCGCGTTGTCGGCCAATACGCTTTCGGCGCTGGTCAGCACCACGCTGGAGCGGGCGCGCAAACGCTGCACTGCCGAGCGCGCCGCCGGGCCGGTAATCCACTGGCTCTCGCCGCTGGCCATGGCCGTGCGGCCGTCCAGGCTCATCGCCAGCTTGGCCCGGACGAACGGCAGGCCGTGTTCCATACGCTTGAGAAAGCCCGGGTTCAGGGCGCGGGCCTCGGCCTCCAACACACCGCTGGCAACCTCGATACCCGCATCGGCCAGGCGCTTGAGGCCGTTGCCGGCGACTTGCGGATTGGGGTCCTGCATGGCCGCGACCACCCGCGCCACACCAGCCTTGAGCAGCGCCTCGGCACACGGCGGCGTGCGCCCATGGTGGCTGCACGGCTCAAGGGTGACGTAGGCGCAAGCGCCGCGGGCCAGCTCGCCGGCCTGGCGCAAGGCATGCACCTCGGCATGCGGCTCGCCGGCGCGCACGTGCCAGCCTTCGCCGACCACCTGGCCGTCGCGGACGATCACGCAACCCACGCGCGGGTTCGGGTGGGTGGAGTACAAGCCCTTGCGGGCCAGCTCGATGGCCCGGGCCATGTAGTGCGCATCAAGCACCGCGCGTTCGCTGGACATGCTCACTCTTTAGCCGGCACACGGGCCAGGCGGTCGATTTCTTCACGGAACTCGTTGAGGTCCTGGAAACGCCGGTACACCGAGGCGAAGCGGATATAGGCGACTTCATCGAGCTTTTGCAGCTCGGCCATCACCAGCTCGCCGACCACCAGCGACTTGATCTCGCGCTCACCGGTAGCCCGCAGCTTGTGCTTGATATGCGCCAGCGCCGCTTCCAGGCGCTCGACGCTGACCGGGCGTTTTTCCAGGGCGCGCTGCATACCGGCACGCAGTTTTTCTTCGTCGAAAGGCTGGCGGCTGCCGTCCTGCTTGATCAGCCGGGGCAGAACCAGTTCGGCGGTTTCGAAGGTGGTGAAGCGCTCACCGCAGGCTACGCATTCGCGCCGACGGCGCACTTGCTCGCCCTCGGCAACCAGTCGCGAGTCGATGACCTTGGTGTCGTTGGCACCGCAGAAGGGACAGTGCATGGTGGCAGGCAACAAAAAAAGGGAGGGCCATGGTAGCGCATCCCACTGGCAAGACAAGCCAAAGGGGTTACCATCCAGTGAGGAAATATGCCGCGAAGGAATTCCCCATGCCATCAAGAGCGCTTGTCGTGCTCAGTTTTGCTGCCGTGCTGAGCGCGTGCAGCAGCGATAAACCCCAGCCTGTACCGGCCCCCAAAGCCCCGGTAGCCAGCAAACCGGCCAGGGAGCTCGGGCCACTGCCGGCCTATCAGCGCGAATTGAGCGGCACCTTGCAGAACATTCCGGCCGGCGCCGAAGTCGAACTGGCCCTGCTGGTGATCGATGAGCGCGGCCGCCCGCAAGGCTTGCTGGCCAGCAGCACGTTCAGCGGCAATGGCCTGGACCTGCCGTTTCGCCTGCGCTTCAACCCCGAGGCCTTTCCCGCCGGGGCGCGGGTCGAGCTGCGCGGTCGCGCGAGCAAGTCCGGCCAGCTGATCCTGCACCTGCCGCCCCTGCGCATCGCCCAGGCGCAAACCCAGGCCACCGGCCCGCTGCGCTTCGAAAAGGCGCCATGATGGCGCCCGCTCCACTGCAACAGGCCTTGAGCGAGTTGCTTGGGGATGCGCAACTGGTGGTCAGCGACCTGCCCGAGTGCGCGCTCAAGTTGTGGCTGATCGATGCGCAGAACATGGACCGCGCCTTCAGCTCCGAAGAAACCCGGCGCATCCTTCACGAGCCGCCGTACTGGAGCTTCTGCTGGGCCAGCGGCCTGGCCATGGCCCGCTACCTGGATGAGCATCGGCATTGGGTCGAAGGCAAGCGCGTGCTGGACTTTGGCGCAGGCTCCGGGATTGCCGGTATCGCGGCAGCCAAGGCCGGCGCGCTGGAAGTGGTGGCTTGCGACCTTGACCCGCTGGCGCTGCAGGCCTGCCGGGCGAATGCCGAGCTCAATGAGGTGGAACTGAGTTATTCCAGCGATTTTTTCCAGGAGGCCGACCGTTTCGACCTGATCCTGGTCGCCGACGTGCTCTACGACCGCGCCAACCTACCGTTGCTGGACGAGTTTCTCAGCCGTGGCCAGCAGGCCCTGGTCGCCGATTCGCGGGTACGGGATTTCCGCCACCCGCTGTACCGGTCGCTGGGCGTGCTCGATGCCCTGACCCTGCCGGACCTGGCCGAGCCCCACGAATTCCGCCGGGTCAGCCTGTACCACGCCAGCCGCCAGCCTTTATAGTGATGCCATTCACGGATTTTCGAGAGTCGCGATGAACCCTGCTACCCCGTACATTTTCGATGCCACTGGCGCCGACTTCGATCAGTTGGTGATCCAGAACTCTTTCCATAAACCGGTACTGGTCGACTTCTGGGCCGAGTGGTGCGCGCCGTGCAAGGCACTGATGCCGCTGCTGGCGCAGATCACCGAGAGCTACCAGGGCGAACTGCTGCTGGCCAAGGTCAACTGCGATATCGAGCAGGACATCGTCGCCCGCTTCGGCATCCGCAGCCTGCCCACCGTAGTGCTGTTCAAGGATGGCCAGCCGGTCGACGGCTTTGCCGGTGCCCAACCCGAGTCGGCGATTCGCGCCCTGCTCGAACCCCATGTACAACTGCCGCCCCCGGCTGCCGCCGACCCGCTGGAGCAAGCCCAGGCGCTGTTTGCCGAAGGCCGTTTCAGCGAAGCCGAAAGCACCCTCAAGGCGCTGCTCAGCGAAGACAACAGCAATGCCGGCGCGCTGATCCTCTACGCCCGCTGCCTGGCTGAGCGCGGCGAACTGGGTGAAGCCCAGACCGTGCTCGACGCGGTCAAGAGCGACGAGCACAAGGCTGCCCTGGCCGGTGCCAAGGCGCAGCTGACCTTTCTCGGCCTGGCCGCCAGCCTGCCGGAAGTCGCCGACCTTAAAGCGCGCCTGGCGCAGAATGCTGAAGATGACGAGGCCGCGTACCAGCTGTGCATCCAGCAGTTGTCGCGTCAGCAGTACGAAGCGGCGCTGGAAGGCTTGCTCAAGCTGTTCAAGCGCAATCGCGGCTATGACGGCGGGGTGGCACACAAGACCTTGCTGCAGGTGTTTGACCTGCTGGGCAACGACCACCCGCTGGTTGGCAGCTACCGTCGCAAGTTGTTTGCTGCCTTGTATTGAATTGATCGCGGGGCAAGCCCGCTCCTACTGATCCTGTAGGAGCGGGCTTGCCCCGCGACACCCTCATTACCCCACCCAGTGATAAACCGGCGCATCCGCCCCGCTTTGCACCTTCACCTCGGCACTGTGGCGCAGGCGCACCAGCAGTCGCTTGCCCGCCGCGGTATTGCCCGCCAGCCCTTCCAAGTGTTCAAGCAACTCCGGCCCGTTGAGCTGCCCGGCCTTGCGCAGTACCTCGCGCGCCGCCTGCCAGAGCGCATCATCCGGTCGCACCGCCGCAACCGCACTCGCCGCTGCTGCAGGCGCTGGCGTCACAGCGGCCAGCTGGCCGCCCAGTTGCGCCCATTCCGCCGGGTCCAGTTCCAGGGTCAGGTCTACCGGCCAGTCGCCGATGTGTCCGCGAATTCGCATGGGGGTGTCCTTGTGCGCAGTCAATGGGCCCATGCTCCCACGCCAACGCTTCATCGCCAAGCACACTGGCGCACGCCGAACAAGTTGTTATAACATTACCAAATCATTCCAGTGCCTCCGCGGAGTCAGCCCATGCGTCGTCTGTTGCTCGCCTTGCCGTTTGCCTTGTTGCCCCTGGCCGTCGCCCACGCCCATGAAGGCCACGACCACGATCATGACCACGCCCATGGCAGCCTCGGCGCCCATGAACACGGCGTCGCGCGCTTGAATGTGGTGCTCGACGACAAGTCCCTGGAACTGGAACTGGACAGCCCGGCGATGAACCTGGTCGGCTTCGAACACCCGGCCACCAGCGCCGCCGACAAAGCCAAGGTTGCTGCCGTGCGTTCACAATTGGAAAAACCATTGGCGCTGTTCGGCCTGGCCAAGGCGGCCAACTGCAGCGAAAGTGACCAGGAGCTGGAAAGCCCGCTGTTCGGCGACAAGCCGGCAGTCGATGATGACGGCGACGAGCACGAAGGCCATGAGCACAGTGAGGTCCATGCCCATTACCGGCTGACCTGCGACAAGCCCGCTGAACTCAAGAGCCTCGACCTGACTCCGTTGTTCAAGGCCTTCCCCGCCACCCAGAAAATTACCCTGCAACTGATCGGGCCCAACGGCCAGCAAGGTGTCGAAGCGACCCCGGCCAAGGCCACGATCAACTTCTGATAGCCCTTTTGCAGCGAAACGCCCGGGGTAACCCGGGCGTTCATTTATGAGCCAGGCACTGATTGAACTGACCGACCTGGGCTTCGCCTGGCCGGGCCAAGCCCCCCTGCTGGAGATTCCCACCCTGCGCCTGGAAGCCGGCGAATCGTTGTTTCTCAAAGGCCCCAGCGGCAGCGGCAAGACCACCCTGCTGGGCCTTTTGGGCGGTGTGCAAAAGCCCGATCGCGGCAGCATCCGCCTGCTCGGCCAGGACTTGAGCGAACTGAAGCTGGCCGCCCGC
Source organism: Pseudomonas sp. NPDC087612 (assembly GCF_044743505.1). Lineage (NCBI taxonomy): Bacteria > Pseudomonadati > Pseudomonadota > Gammaproteobacteria > Pseudomonadales > Pseudomonadaceae > Pseudomonas > Pseudomonas sp. NPDC087612. Next base: position 37,015 of record NZ_JBIUWO010000011.1, on the reverse strand, counting down.
GACCGTTTTCGCGTCGATCACACCGGCTACATCTTCCAGCAGTTCAACCTGCTGCCGTTTCTCTCGGTACGGGAGAACGTCGAACTGCCCTGCCGCTTCTCGCGCAGCCGCGCACAACGCGCCGCCGAGCGCCATGGCAGCATCGACCAGGCCGCCGCCAGCCTGCTCGCCCACCTGGGCCTGAAAGACCCGGCGTTGCTTGCCCGCCGCGCGGGCAGCCTGTCGATCGGCCAGCAACAGCGCGTTGCCGCCGCCCGGGCCTTGATCGGCCAGCCGGAGCTGGTAATCGCCGACGAGCCAACATCAGCCCTCGACGCCGACACCCGCGAAGCCTTCATCCGCCTGTTGTTCGCCGAATGCCGTGCGGCCGGCTCGAGCCTGCTGTTCGTCAGCCACGACCAGAGCCTGGCACCGTTGTTCGACCGCCAGCTGTCCCTTGCCGAACTCAACCGCGCGGCCCGCCCGGCCAACGACCTGGAGGCCTGATGTACCTGCTCCGCCTTGCCCTGGCCAGCCTGGCCAACCGCCGCTTTACTGCATTTTTGACCGCCTTCGCCATCGCCCTGTCGGTGTGCCTGCTGCTGGCGGTCGAGCGGGTGCGCACCGAAGCCCGCGCCAGCTTTGCCAGCACCATCAGCGGCACCGACCTGATCGTCGGCGCCCGCTCGGGCTCGGTGAACCTGCTGCTGTACTCGGTGTTTCGCATCGGCAACGCCACCAACAACATCCGCTGGGAGAGCTTCGAACACTACGCCAGCGACAAACGGGTGAAATGGGCCATTCCCATCTCCCTGGGCGATTCCCATCGCGGCTACCGGGTGATGGGCACCGACGCGCGCTATTTCGAGCACTACCAGTACGGCCGCAAGCAGAACCTGCAACTGGCCGAGGGCCGCGCCTTTGCCAGCGACCCGTTCGAGGTGGTGCTTGGTGCCGAGGTGGCCGATGCCCTGCACTACAAGCTGGGCGACAAGCTGGTGCTGGCCCATGGCGTGGCGGCCATCAGCCTGGTCAAACACGATGACAAACCGTTCACCGTGGTCGGCGTGCTGCAACGCACCGGCACCCCGGTCGACCGCACCCTGCACATCAGCCTGGGCGGTATGGAAGCCATCCACATCGACTGGCACAACGGTATGCCGGCCCGCGGCGCCGGGCGTATCAGCGCCGATCAGGCGCGCAACATGGACCTCAAGCCCGCCGCCATCACCGCCTTCATGCTCGGCCTGAACAACAAGGTGGCCACCTTCAGCCTGCAACGGGAGATCAACGAGTACCGCAACGAGCCGCTGCTGGCGATCCTTCCGGGCGTGGCCCTGCAAGAGCTCTGGAGCCTGATGGGCACGGCCGAGCAGGCGCTGTTCGTGGTCTCGCTGTTCGTGGTGCTGACCGGCCTGATTGGCATGCTCACGGCGATCCTCACCAGCCTCAACGAACGGCGCCGGGAAATGGCCATCCTGCGCTCGGTCGGCGCGCGTCCCTGGCACATTGCCGGGCTGCTGGTGCTCGAAGCACTGGCCCTGGCGGTGGCCGGCATCATCGCCGGGGTGGCTTTGTTGTACGCCGGCATCGCCCTGGCCCAGGGTTACGTGCAGGCCAACTACGGCCTGTTGCTACCGCTGGCCTGGCCCAGCGCCCATGAATGGACCCTGCTGGGCATCATCCTTGGCGCCGCCTTGCTGATGGGCAGCGTGCCGGCCTGGCGCGCCTATCGACAGTCACTGGCCGACGGCCTGTCCATTCACCTGTGAGTAACTCGATGAACCGCGCCTTGCTGCTGTTGCTGCTGTTGATTGCCTCGCCCCTGTGGGCCGCTGAACCGCGCACCCTGGAGTGGCAGCAACTGATCCCGGCCGGGACGCCGGTGATCCAGCCACAACTGGCGCCGCTGCACGACCTTTCGCAACTGAGCGACGCCCTGGCTGCCGAATCGGCACCCGCTGCGCGGCAAACCGCACCCAATGCCCCGGTGGTCAAGGCCCTGGATGGCCAGCAGGTCAAACTGCCGGGGTATATCGTGCCGCTGGAGGTCAGCGAAGAAGGCCGCACCACCGAGTTCCTGCTGGTGCCTTACTACGGCGCCTGCATTCATGTACCGCCACCGCCGTCGAACCAGATCGTTCACATCTTCAGCGAGATCGGCGTCAAGGTCGAAGACCTCTACCAACCGTACTGGATTGAAGGCCAGATGCAGGTCAAAGCCTCCAGCAGCGAGCTGGCCGATGCCGGATATCAGATGGAAGCCGAGAAAATCTACGCATACGAGCTAGAATGAAAGGCCGCTTGTCAGCCTTTGACGATTTCATTGAGCTGCGTCAAAAGTCGCCGTCCGTCAGCTCCTTACCATTGGACTCATTAAATTCTAAACGTCCTTTGGGAGCTTCCATGAACAAGTCCTTGCTTGGCGCCTCGCTCGTTGCTCTGGCGCTTGCAGCCCCTGTTGCCCACGCCCACCAGGCTGGCGACTTCATCCTGCGTGCCGGTGCGATCACTACCGCTCCCAACGAGAACAGCGGCGACATCAAGCTCGACGGCACCAAGATGTCCGGCACCAAGGCTACTCTGGACAGCGACACCCAGCTGGGCCTGGCGTTTGCCTACATGCTGACCGACCACATCGGCCTCGAGCTGCTGGCCGCCACTCCGTTCCAGCACACCGTGGGCGTCAAGGGCCTGGGCGCTGGCCTGGATGGCAAGCTGGGCGACATCAAGCAACTGCCACCGACCCTGTCGCTGCAGTACTACCCGATGGAAGCTTCGTCGAAGTTCCAGCCTTACGCCGGTATCGGTCTGAACTACACCATGTTCTTTGACGAAGACCTGAGCAGCAACCGCAAGGCTCAAGGCTTCAGCAACATGAAGTTGAAAGACTCGGTCGGCCTGGCCGGTCAGTTGGGCATGGACTACATGATCAACGACAACTTCCTGATCAACGCCGCGGTCTGGTACGTCGACATCGACACCAAGGCCACCATCGACGGCCCGAGCGCCCTGGGCGTTGGCAAGACCAAGGTCGACGTCGATGTCGATCCATGGGTCTACATGGTTGGCGTGGGTTACAAGTTCTAAGCGTCTTCAAACGCACATCGCGGGGCAAGCCCGCTCCTACAGCGTGATGTAGGAGCGGGCTTGCCCCGCGCTGCTTTTCAGCGTCCTAAAAGTCGCGCCAGCCCCACTACCAGCGGCGTCGGCTCAGGGAAATCAAAACGTGCCAGCAAGCGCTGGTTGTTCGCCCGCGAATGGCGGATATCGCCCGAGCGCGCCGGCCCATGGCTGATCGCCGGCAAATCGCCAACCACCGACTTCAATGCCGCCAGCAACTGGTTCAGCGAAGTGGCCTGGTTCAGGCCGATGTTCACCGCGCCCTCCTCGACCTGTGCCAACTCCAGCGCCTGGACCATTACCGTGACCAGATCGCCAACATAGAGAAAATCGCGGGTCTGCTCACCGTCGCCAAACAGGGTGATCGGCGTGCCGTTCAGGGCGCGCTCGCAGAAGATGCTGATAACCCCGGAATACGGCGAGGAAGGATCCTGGCGCGGGCCGAAGATATTGAAAAAGCGGAACACCACCGGCTCCAGGCCATGCTGGCGGCGGTAGAAGTCCAGGTACTGCTCGCTGGCCAGTTTATCCACCGCGTAAGGCGTCAACGGCGCCTTGGGCGTGTCTTCGACAATCGACTGGCCTTCGCCATTGTTGCCGTACACCGCCGCGCTGGAGGCAAACAGCACGCGCTTGATGCCGTTCAGGCGCATGGCCTCGCACACGTTGAGGGTGCCGATGAAGTTGCTCTGGTGGGTTTTCACCGGGTCGTCCACCGAGGCCTGTACCGAGGCGACCGCGGCCAGGTGCACCACCGCCTGGCAACCGGCCGCGGCGCGCTTGACCAGTTCGGCGTCGGCGACATCACCTTCGACCAGTTGCAGCCGGGGGTTGTCGATCTGCAGGTTGCTGCGCTTGCCCGTCGACAGGTCGTCGAGGATACGCACGCTATAGCCTTTTTCCAGCAACGCATCGCTGAGGTGGGAACCGATGAAGCCGGCGCCACCGGTGATCAGAATAGGGGCATCAGCCATGACGATAGAAGCGATCCAGTAAGGGCGGCAAACCGGCGCGCCAGGCGCGGGGCTTGATGCCGAAGGTGTGGAGGATTTTCTTGCAGGCCAGCACCGCATGCTGCGGTTCTTCGCTGGCGTCCGGGCGCGCGGCGTGGGCCTGCGCGGTCGGGGCCTGTACCGCCAGCTTATGCAACTGGGCCGCTTCCGTGAGGATAGCCTGCCCCAGCGCCAGCGGCGTGGTCGCCTCGTTCCCGGCATAGTGATAGGTGCCCCACAGGGGCGCGGCGCAATCGAGCTGCTTGAGCACCGAGAGGATTACCCGCGCAGCGTCGTCCACCGGCGTCGGGTTGCCGCGCCGGTCATCGGCCAGCAGCAGTTCCTGCGGTTGCTCGGCGCGGGTCAGGAAGCGGCCGAGGACGCCATCGATACTCTCGTCAAGCACCCAGCCAAAGCGCAGCAACACATGCTGCGGGCAGGTGGCGCGCACGCTCTGCTCGATGCGCCACAGGGCCTGGCCACGCAGGCCCAGCGGCACTGGCTCGTCCTTTTCGCTGTAGGCGGTCGCCCGCGAGCCATCGAAGACCCGGTAGCTGGACGGCTGGACAAGAATGATGTTGTGGTGCTGACACAGCTCGGCCAGGCGCTCGACGGCGCGCTCCTGCTGGGCCAGGCGCTGCTCGCTGACCGCTTCGGCCTGGAACCAGTCGAAGTAGTAAGCCAGGTTGATCAGCGCATCAGGGCGGGTGTCGTCGAGCAACTGGGTCAGGCTCGCCGGATCCCAGCCGCTGTCCGGCGGGCGCGGTGCCAGAAAGCCGATATCTTCCTCGGCCCCGAGTCGAATCAGCGCTTGCCCGAGGGCACTTCCACCACCCAACAGCATCAGGCGCATTCGCATAGAGTCAGCAGGTCCGATCAGATTATTGGAAGAAAGCCTTCATTTTGCGGTTTCCGGCAGGGGAAGTCCAACACAGGGGCGCCCGTCCCGCCCGGCGCGGCGCTGAGGGCAAGGTTTTTCCTGTGCTTACACAAATCCGGAAACTGCCTATACTGCGCCCGGAATGAGCTGACTCGCCTGAATGGATTAACCAGGAGAATAGTTAGCTTATTCGTTCGCCGGGGCGCAGCAGCACTTTCTGCACCCTGGTCGGCACGGATTGCCAGATAAAACCAATAACAAAGGAATGTTTCCCATGCAGGATTCGGAAGTCGCGTACCTGAGTTTCGACCAGGACCAGGCCCGTACGCTGGCAGCTGCCAGCCAGCACCTCGCCGAACTCGGCGGCCCTCAGGCCCGCGGAGTCGCCAACCAGGCGCGCCAGTGGGCACAACGCCTGCACCCTACCCTCGACGCCAGCCAGAAGGCCGTGTTGCAACGCTTTGCCGATGGCCAGTTGTCCGCCCTGATGTGCTCGCAGATGGCCTGCCCCGGCAGCGATCCGCTGTCCGAGCATCTGCCTGAGCTGGCCACCCTGGCTCAGAGCGAGCGCTGCCTGTACCTGGCCTCGCGCAACCAGTTGCTGCTGGAGCTGGTGAACTACCGGGCCTTTGCCTTCGATATCGACAACGAAGGCCAGATCATGCGGCTGGTCGGCAACTTCAAAGGCGGCGGCAGCGTGCCCCGCCCCGACGAACACCAGCACACCGAAGTCGAACTCAGCTCTCACGCCGGGTTGCGCCTGGGCCCGCATACCGAAGCGCCCTACAACTGTTCGGTTGCCGCCAGCGAGGGCCGCTCACCTGCGCCGTCAGCGCTGATCCTTTCCGCGCGCTGGAACCCGGCGGGCGAACCGACCCGGATCATCCCGCTGCGCGCCATCATCGAGCAACTGGGCAGCCTGCATGCGCTGGCGTTGACCTCGGCCTCCTTCGACTTCACCCGCAGCGAGTGCTTTGTCGCCGGTCAAGGCGAGGCCGGCCAGGCCACGTCGATGCTGCAGTTCGATCCCGACGGCGGTTTCAGCCTGCGCTACAACTCGTATCGTTTCTCGTTGAACGATCACGCCAGCGACGCCGCAGCCCGTGCCTTCGACGCCTTCCAGGCGCTGGTCCGGGACGCCCAGCCCTTGCCGTTCGTGCTCCAACCCGATAGCGCCTTGCTGATCAATAACTGCCGCGCCCTGCATGGGCGCGACATTCTCCAGGACAACCGGCGCCTGCTGGTGCGCCTGTTCGGCTACTCGCGATTCGCGCGCCCGATAGTCCTCAACGATGACCCGCTGCTGGTACGTGGCTGAACAAGGGAACCCCCCGATGATGGAAATTGATATCACCCTGCTGCTGACCCTGGCGTCGGTAGCGCTGATGGCCGGATTTTTCGATGCCATCGCCGGCGGCGGCGGGCTGATCACCCTGCCGGTGCTGTTCGTTGCCGGCATCGACCCGCTGGCAGCGATCGCCACCAACAAGTTCCAGGCCGCCTCGGCGACGGTCTCGGCCACCTTTGCCTTTGCCCGCAAGGGCATGATCGACTGGAAGCGCGGCCTGCCCATGGCGGCCATGGCTTTTGCCGGTGGCGCCCTCGGGGCGCTGTCGGTGAGCCTGGTGCCCAAGAGTTTCCTCCAGGCCTGCGTACCGGTGCTGCTGATCCTGGTGGCCGCCTACTTTGCCTTCAGCCCCAAGCCGGACGAGCAGCAGCGCAAAGCGAGGATCTCGATCAGCCTTTTCTGCCTGGCAGTGGCGCCGGTGATCGGCTTCTACGACGGGGTGTTCGGCCCCGGCGTTGGCTCGTTCTACATGGTGGCGTGCGTGGTTCTGCTCGGCCAGCCGATGCTGCGCGCGGTGTGCAACAGCAAACTGCTCAACGCCGCCTGCAACCTCGGGGCGCTGTCGGTGTTTTCCCTGAGCGGCGCGATCGTCTGGCCGCTGGCCCTGGCGATGGCTTGCGCGGCCTTCGTCGGCGCGCAACTGGGGGCTCGCTGCGCGGTGCATTTCGGTCCTAAACTGATCAAGCCGCTGCTGGTCTGCGTGTGCTGCATCATGGCCCTCAAGCTGCTGCTCAGCGCCGGCAACCCCCTTGGCGAATGGCTGCAACATCAGTTTTTATAGGCGGTGTCCATGCACCTGGAAGCAATTTCGACTCAACGCTCCACCTGGCAGTACGACGAACCCGCGCCGGCTACCGAGCGCTTCATCAGCGAAACCTTCGACGGTTTCCAGCAACAGGCGCGGCTGCTTATACCTGACCAGGAGCGCGCTGCGCCGATGTTCGTGATCGGTGGCGCGCGCTCGGACTTCACCCGCCTCAACCCGCTGCTGTATCGCCTGCAGCAGCAGGGGATCGGCTCACTGACCGGCAACCTCTCCGGCCACAGCCTGGCCGCCGAGCCCGGCGCGCCGCAGCCGTCGCTGACCACCAACCTGGAAGAAGCGCAGCGCTTTCACCGGCATATCGCCGAGCGCTGCCAGACCCTGCTCGGCCACAGCCTGGGTGGCGCCATCGCGCTGAAACTGGCAGCGCAAACGCCCGCCATCGACAAACTGGTGCTGATCTGCCCGGCGGTTTACCCGGACGCCGCCCACCAGGCGCCGTTCGGCCCGGCCTTCAGCGCAGCGATCCGCCAGCCCTACGGCTTTCTCGACTGCGACAGCTACGAGTTTCTGCGCACGTTTGCGGGCCGGGTACTGCTGGTGATCGGCGAATTCGACGGGCTCAACTCCAAAGCCTACGGGCAAGCCGAAGGCACCTCGGCGGGCACCTTGTGGCTGGCCGGCGCCCAGCGCTATAGCCCGATCCCTGAAGAAGTCACCCAGGCCCTGCTGCGCGCCGTGCCGGCACCGCACCTGGAATGCCTGCTGCTGACCGACTGCGATCACGGCATTGCCGCACACCTGCGCGACAAGCCGGCGGTGGCCAATCAGGTGGCGCAGGTGGTGGCCGAGTTCATTCTCGGCTAAGCGGGTTATTCAATCTCGAACAGGCCGTTGCGGATCGGCCCGGCGCTCAGGCGTTCACGCACGTCGTCGTCGATCCGTGGATCGTCCGGGCGGTACAGCTTGACCTGGCGGTAGGCGCTGATGCGGTTGATCTCGGTGCCGAGGAACTCCCACACCACCCGGGTGCAGGCCGGGGTACGCCGGTCACCGCTGGAAACCCCGGTCTTGAGACCGTTGAGGCGGGTGATGCGGCTCTTGAAGCTGGGAATGAGGATGGTCTGGCTCATCTCGTTGACCGTCAGCGATTCGTAATCGAGCAGAAACAGGCGGTCCTGCAACTGGAACGCCGCGCCCAGGTAACGGCAGCGCACCCAGTCTTCGGCCTGCACATCGGTACTGCTGGAGCGCTCCTGACGCTCCTGGCGCTCGAACAGAAAACTGCCGCGCTCTTCGCGCAGGTGCACCAGCGACAGCAGGATGGAGCCGGGTACCGAGATGCAGTTGGAGTATTCGAAGTAGTAACCGCAATAGCGCGACAGGTTGCCGGCGTGTTCGCGCAACGGCCGCAGCAGCTCGGCCAGCGGATCGTTGTGGCTGAGCGCCTGGTTGGCGGTACTGCGCGCACCAATCAGGCGCGCGAACTGCTCCGGCGGCAAACCCAGTTCGTAATCCTCGACACCGAAGAAATCGCCGATGCGCTTGAGGTTGTACGCCGTCGGCTGGCTTTGCCCGCTCAGGTACTTGTTGAACTGTGCGCGGTTGATCGACAGCTGCCGGCAAACTTCCGAGATAGAGCGGTAGTGGCTGCAGGCGAGCTTGAGATTGGCGCCGAGATGTTCGCTCATGTGAGCTGTTCCAGGTGATGCGACAGGCGCCAGTTTAGCATCAAGTCGCATCAACTGAGAGCAACCCGCGAAATTGTAACCAGTCTTGTCATGACCAACCATGCGCCCCACGGATACGGCGCATCGACGCCGACCTGTCGTCTTTCATGCGAAGAATAAGAATCGAGGTCATTTCATGCTCGAAGCGCTCAACGATTTCCTCTCGGGGAAACTCCTCATCGTGCTTATCGTCGGACTCGGCAGCTACTTCACCCTGCGCTCCCGTTTCGTCCAGTTCCGCCATTTCGGCCACATGTTCAGCGTCTTCAAGGAATCCCTGCGCGGCCAGGCAGGCCAGCTGAGCTCGTTCCAGGCGCTGATGCTGAGCCTGGCCGGCCGCGTCGGTGCCGGTAACATCGCCGGTGTCGGCATCGCCGTGACCCTCGGCGGCCCGGGCGCGGTGTTCTGGATGTGGGTGACCGCGCTGGTGGGCATGTCCAGCAGCTTTTTCGAGTGCACCCTGGCCCAGGTCTACAAGCGTAGCGACGGCGACGGCCTGTACCGTGGCGGCCCGGCCTACTACATCCAGCACGGCCTGAAACTGCGCTGGATGGCGATGGTGTTCGCGATTCTGCTGCTGGTGACCTACGGCTTTACCTTCAATGGCCTGCAGTCCTACACCGTGACCCACTCGCTGCAGAACGCCTTCGGCTTCGAGCCGAAATACACCGGTATCGCCCTCGCCGCCCTGCTCGGCCTGGTGTTCATCGGCGGTATCAAGCGTATCGCCTCGGTGTCCGACCTGCTGGTCCCGGTCAAGACCCTGGCCTACATCGGCGTGACCCTGTACGTGATTTTCACCCAGATCGAACACGTGCCGGCCATGCTCGAAACCATCGTCAAGAGCGCTTTCGGCCTTGATCCGGCCTTTGCCGGCCTGCTCGGCAGCGCTATCGTCATGGGCGTCAAACGTGGCGTGTTCGCCAACGAAGCCGGCCTTGGCAGTGCACCGAACGTCGCCGCCGTGGCCGCGGTGAAACACCCGGCCGCCCAAGGTGTGGTCCAGGCGTTCAGCGTGTTCCTCGACACCTTCGTGATCTGCACCTGCACCGCACTGCTGATCCTGCTGTCGGGCTTCTACACCCCAGGCTTTGAAGGTGACGGCATTGCCCTGACCCAGAACTCCCTGGCTGCGGTAGTCGGTGACTGGGGACGGATTTTCGTCAGCGTCGCGCTGTCGCTGTTCGTCTTCACCTGCATCCTCTACAACTACTACCTGGGCGAAACCAGCCTGCAGTTCTTCACCCGCAACCGCCTGGTGCTGCTGGGCTACCGCGGCCTGGTACTGCTGCTGATTCTCTGGGGTTCGGTGCAGAACCTGTCGACCGTGTTCGCTTTCGCCGACATCACCATGACCTGCCTGGCGTTCGTCAACCTGGTGGCCCTGGCGCTGCTGTTCAAGGTCGGCCTGCGGGTGATGCGCGACTACGACGAACAGCGCCGCGCCGGTATCGCCCAGCCAGTGTTCGACGCGTCGAAGTTTTCCGACCTGGACCTGGACCCGGCCGCCTGGCCAGTGAATCCGCAGGTCGAGACCCGGACCGACGTCAACGTCGCCAACGCACAGACGCAGAGCTGACATGCGCGCCGTCAACAACCTTCTGGTGCTGTACACCGGCGGCACCATCGGCATGCTGCAAACCCCGCAGGGTCTGGCGCCTGCCGGCGGCTTTGAAGCGCGTATGCGCGAGCACCTGGAGCAAATGGCCGATGCACCGCTGTTGAGCTGGCGGCTGCGCGAACTGCGGCCATTGATCGACAGCGCCAACATGCAGCAAAGCAACTGGCTGGCCATGCGCGAGGCGATTGTCGAAGCGGTGGAGCGCGATGGCCACGACGGTATCCTGCTGCTGCACGGCACCGACACCCTGGCCTACACCGCAGCGGCGCTGTCGTTTTTGCTGCTCGGCCTGCCAGTACCGGTACTGCTGACCGGCTCGATGTTGCCGGCCGGCACCGCCGACAGCGACGCCTGGGACAACCTTTGCGGCGCCCTGCGGGTGATGGCATCCGGTATCGACAATGGCGTGCAGCTGTATTTCCACGGCCAGCTGCTGCACGGCGCGCGCACGTCGAAGCTGCGCAGCGAAGCCTTCGATGCCTTCGCCGCGCTGCCGCGTGAGCGCGATGGACAACGCGCCGAGTCGCTCCCGGCCTGCCTGGATTACCGCCAGCCACGCCAACCGGTAAACCTGATGGTGCTGCCGGTGTTCCCCGGGCTGCAGGTAGGCCATCTGCGCGGCCTGCTCTCTAGCGGCGTGCAGGGCTTGCTGCTGGAGTGCTACGGCAGCGGCACCGGGCCATCGGACGATCAGGACCTGCTCGATGCGCTGCACGACGCCCGCCAAGGCGGGGTGTTGATTGCGGCCATCAGCCAGTGTCCGGAAGGCGCGGTGCACTTCGACACCTATGCGGCCGGCAGCCGCCTGCGCGATACCGGCCTGATCAGCGCCGGCGGCATGACCCGCGAAGCGGCGCTGGGCAAGATGTTCGCTTTGCTCGGTGCCGGGCTCGATGTGCAAGCGGCGGAACACTGGTTCGCCCAGGACCTGTGCGGCGAGCGCGCCCAGTAGAAATGGCGGAAGGCAGCAGGAGTCGAACCTGCCCGGGAACGGCTGCCGTCCCCAACCGGGTTTGAAGCCCGGCCGCGCCACCGGGCGCGATTGCCTTCCTTGAACGGGTTACTGCCCCGGCGCCTGGGCCAGGGCATTGTCGGCGCGAACCTGGCGTCGGTCACCGACACGCCGGGTCAGGCCGATACGGTCGAAGTACTCGAGTACCTGCACACTGCGCTTGCGCCCGATCCCCAGCACATCGCGAAACGCCGCCACCTGCACCACCGGATCGTCGCTGGCCAGCTGCAAGAGCATAGCCGCCATTTGCCGGATCGTAGCCTCAGGATAGAACAGATCGCGCACCACCTGGTGCACCTGGCCCAAACGCCCAAGCTTGCGCAGCAACAGGCGCACCTCGGCTTCATCGACTTGTAGTGACCTGGCCAGGTCGCGTACCCAGGGCGGGTCGAACAGCCCCTCGACCAGCAATGGCTGCACCTGGCTCCACAGCTGCGAGTCAGCATCGCTCAAGCGTATCTGGTGCTCGGGCAGGTGCAGCCAGGGCCCGCTGCTGACCAACTTGCCGCTGGCGAGTAGTTCATCCACCAGGCTGATGAAGGCCGGGCGCTCAAGGGTCAGGCCAACAAAGCGACGCAAGCGATCACGATCAGGACCGAGCTGGTCCGGCTCCTGTTCATGAAACCGCGCCAGCCCCTCCAGCAACGCCGTTTGCAATGTTTGCCAATGCTCATCGGTGAACAGCAGCGGGCCTTGGCGAGTGGCGATTACCTGGACATTGGCCGGCAGTTGCCAGCGGCTGCGCAGGCGATTGAACTGGCGCTCCAGGCGTTGCGGGTCGAGGCCCAGGTCATCACTGGCCAGCAGCGCCGGCAAGGCCTGCTCAAGGCTGTCGGCGCCAGCCAGGGCCTGCAACTGGGCAATGCGCGCCTCGCTGCGGCGCTGGCGCGCAGGTGCAAAGGGATCGAGCACCCGGCCGCCACCGAGGGTACGTTGCGCACGCTGGTCACGCAGCACCAGGCGATCACCGTGCACCGCCTGTACCGGTGCATTGGTGAGCAGTTGGGCGAACATGCGCTTGCCCGGTAGCACATGCTCGCCCTGCAACAACGCTACCCGGGCGGTGACATCCTGGGTGCCCAGGTGCACATGCACCGGGCTGAAGTGCTCGAAGGCGCGCAGTTCGCTGGCCAGCAGTTGCAGCTCGATGTCCACGCGCTGGGTCGGCGCATGCAGCCACTCGGCAAGCAGCCAGTCACCACGGTGAATCTGCTCAAGGGCCAGGCGTTCGGCACTGATGTTCAAGGCCACCCGCTGCCCGGCTTGGGCCTCGACGGCGGCCTGGTTCTGCGCATGCAGGCCACGCACCCGCACCGGCTTGCCGGCTTTGCCGAGCAGCAGGCTGTCGCCCAGTTGCACACGCCCGTCCAGCGCCGTGCCGGTGACCACGATGCCGGCACCGGCAACCGCGAACGCACGGTCGATGGCCAGGCGAAAACCGCCCTGGCTGCTGCGCTGGCTAACCTCAGCCTGAGCCGCCAGCAAGGCCTGACGCAGCGCCTCGATGCCCTCGCCGGTAACGCTGGAAACCACGAACTGCGCCGCCCCCGCGTACGGCCCGGCAGCCAGCAGCACGCTGACCTGGGCTTGCACTTCCTGCAGCCGCTGCGGCTCGACCCGGTCGCACTTGCTGATTACCACCAAGGCCTGGGGAATACCCAGCAGCTCGACGATCGCCAGGTGCTCGCGGGTCTGCGGCATCACCCCGTCATCGGCGGCCACGACCAGCAGCACCAGGTCGATGCCCTGGGCGCCAGCGAGCATGTTGTGGATAAACCGCTCGTGACCGGGCACGTCGATAAAGCCGGTTAGAGCTGCGCCAGGGCTGAGGGCGGCATAACGATAGCCGAGGTCGATGGTCATGCCGCGCTCGCGCTCTTCCCGGCGCTGGTCGCCCGCTTGGCCGGTCAGGGCCTCGAGCAAAGCGGTCTTGCCGTGGTCGATATGCCCGGCGGTACCGATAATCACGCCTGCACCTGCGCCAGTTGCGCCAGCCACGCGGTTTCGTCATCGAGCTGGCGCAGGTCCAGCCACAGCGCATCGTCATCGATGCGCCCGAGCACTGGAATCGGCAAGGCCCGCAGCGCGCGTTCCAGGCCATGCAAGGCGCGACCGCGCAGGCGCTTGGACACCTGCGGGCGCACACACAAGGCCGCACTGGGCAAGCGCGCCACCGGCTGGCTGCCACTGCCGATCATGCCCAATGCAAGCTCTGCGCTGACCGTCCACTGCTCGCCCAGCTGTTGCGCCAACGCTGGCTGCAAGCGCTCGGCCTGCTGGTGGATCTCGGCCTGCGGCCGGGTCAGCAGGCGCAGGCTGGGCAGGCGCTCGGCCAGTTGATCAGGATTACGGTACAAGCCCAGCACCGCCTCAAGCGCTGCGAGGGTGAGCTTGTCGACCCGCAAGGCGCGCTTGAGCGGGTTCTTTTTGATCCGCGCGATCAAGTCCTTGCGCCCGACAATGATGCCAGCCTGTGGCCCGCCCAACAGCTTGTCGCCGCTGAAGGTGACAAGATCGGCGCTATCGGCCAGGGCCTGGCGCACAGTGGGCTCGGCCGGCAGGCCCCAGCGGCTCAAGTCGAGCAGGCTGCCGCTGCCGAGGTCTTCGAGCAGGGGCAAATCATGGCGATGAGCCAAGCGCGCCAGTTCTGCGGTCGGCACCTGGGTGGTGAAGCCCTGAATGCTGTAATTGCTGCAATGCACGCGCATCAACAGGCCGCTGCGCGGGCCGATGGCCGCCTCGTAATCGCGGGCATGGGTGCGATTGGTGGTGCCCACCTCATGCAGCTTGACCCCGGCGCGGGCCATGATGTCGGGAATGCGAAAAGCGCCACCAATCTCGATCAACTCACCGCGCGAGATGATCCCCTCTTTGCGCGCACCGAGGCTGTTGAGCGCCAGCAGCACGGCCGCGGCGTTGTTGTTGACCACGGTGACGGCTTCGGCGCCGGTGAGCTCGCGGATCAAGCCTTCAATCAGGTCATCGCGATCACCGCGCTTGCCGCTGGCCAGGTCGAACTCGAGGTTGAGCGGATAGCGGGCCGCCAGTTGCACGGCGTCGATGGCTTCCTCGGGCAGCAAGGCCCGGCCCAGGTTGGTGTGCAGCACCGTGCCGGTGAGGTTGAAGACCCGCCGCACCTGGCTGCGGTGGCGAACCACCAGGCGCTCGCCAGCGCGGCCGAGCAGCACCGGCGCGGCCAGTTCGGCGGCGTCCAGCAGACCAAGCCGGGCGTCCTCGCGCAGGTCGTCGAGCAACTGGCGCAAGGTCGCCAACAGCGCGTCGCGGCCATAGCGCTCGGTCAGCGGCTGGCTGGCGGGGTGACGCAACAGAGTGTCGATGGAGGGCAGGCGGATCGGGAGCTTGGCGAGGTTGGACGGCATTCAGACGGTTCTCAACTTCAGTGGGCGCTGGCCATGGGCAAAACCTCAGTGTAGACCCGATCTCACTCCCCTCCCGGCGCCAGCAAAAGGTTCGGCGCCAGGCGCTGGAAGCCTTCCTGATCCAGGCGCAGGTCCAGCGCCAGGCTGGCAAGGTCGGCCGACAGTGCTTCGGCATCGGCGTCGTTTTCCAGGTAGATATGCTTGAGGTAGGTGTTGCAGCCCGGACAGCATTCGGCCTGCAGCGGCGCCTTGGCGCTGGCGTAACGGTCATCCTCGAAGCTGAAGTACTTGAGGCCCTTGCTCTGTTCGCAATACACGCATTTGACCCGCACCACATGCCATTCGCAGGCACACAGCGAACACACCAGGTAACGTAGGCCGTTGTACTTGCCGCGATGGCGGATGACCCCGGCCATGGCCGGCGAGCCACAGGCCGGGCATTGGCAGAGGCTGTCCGCCGCTTTCAGTTCGACCCCCTGCAGGCTCAGCAGCCAATGGCTCCAGGCCGCCTGCAACGCCGCGCCCAGGAACGGCACCAGCGCCGCCGGCACCAGGCTGTATGAACCTGTGAGCAAGGCGATGGCCCACAGCTTGCGCTGCTCATCGGCGGCGCATTGCAGCACAGACACGGCATCGGCCACGGCGCCACTCGAAGCCGGATAGCGCTGCAACAACGCCTGTAGATAAGCCAGCCAGTGTCCGTCGCGCACCAGGCTGTCGGCAGCCAGCGGCGGCAAGCCATGCTCGACACACAGGCGCTGGCGTTCGCTGTCGCTAGGAGCTGCGGCAGGCGGCTGGTCGAGCAGGCTCTGTTGCACATGGCAGAGGCCGGCCAGCAGACGCAGGTAATCCGCCAGCGGGTTGCCCTCGGCCAGTTGCTCCAGGCGCTGCGCACGCAGGGCGAACAGGTTCTTCGGCGGCAGGTAGAGAAACGGCGGCGTGCTGGCCGCCGCTTCGATCTGCCCGGGTTCCAGAAGAGTACTCAAGCGCTCATCCTTTTTTATTGATCGGCGGTGGCGGCTGTTTGTCGCCGGTCACTTCCCGATACCACAGCTCATGGTGTTTTTTCGCCCAGGCGCGGCTGACCCAGCCATGCAGCATGGCGCTGACCGAACCCTTGATCCAGATCCCGGCGTAAATATGGACGATGATGCTCAGCACCAGCACGAACGCCGCCAGGGCGTGCGCCAGGGTCGCCAGGCGAATCGAACCGATACCGAAATAACTGCTGAAGTAGGCCCGCCAGATCACCACGCCGCTGATCAACAGCACCAGCATGCACAGCAGCAAGGTCCAGAACAGCAGCTTCTGCCCGGGGTTGTACTTGCCGATTGGCGGTACGCCCTCCTCTTCGTTGCGCATCACCCGGTCGATACGCTTGAGCCATAGGCGGTCGTTGGCGATGAAGTAGTTCGCCCGCCAGAAACGCAGCACCAGGCCAACAAAAAACACGAACATCAACACGCCCATGAACGGATGCAAAATCCGTGTCCACGGCCCGCCGCCGAACAGATGGCTGAGCCAGAACAGTGCCGGGTGAAACAGTGCCAGCCCCGACAACCCGGCCATGATGAACAGGATCGCCACCAGCCAGTGATTGGTCCGTTCGTTGGCGTTGTAGCGCAGGATAGGTTTGTCGTTCATGGTCGTTGCTCCCCTTGCCCGCCCGGCCGGTTCGGGTCATAGACATGCACCGCCGGGTCGACCACCTGCACACTGGTAGCCGCAGGGCTCGGGTGCTCGTCCTCTTCGACCCGCTGCGGGCCGACGCGCACATAGTGGAAGAACCCGGCGAGCACCGCCGCGCCCATGGCCAGCAGCGCCAGCGGCTTGGTCACGCCTTTCCACAGGCCTACCAGCGGGCTGATGATCGGCTGGTCCGGCAGGCCCGCGTACAAACGCGGGGTATCGGCATGGTGCAGCACGTACATCACGTGGGTACCGCCGACACCATCGGGATCGTACAGGCCGGCGTTGTCGAAACCCCGCGACTTGAGGTCGACGATGCGCTCGGCGGCGTGCTCCTTCATGTCCTGCTTGCTGCCGAAGACAATGGCGCCGGTCGGACAGGTTTTCACACAGGCCGGCTCCAGCCCCACCGACACCCGGTCGGAACACAGGGTGCACTTGTAGGCCTTGTGGTCCTTCTGCGAGATTCGCGGGATGTTGAACGGGCAGCCGGTGATGCAGTAGCCGCAGCCAATGCAGTGGTCCTGGTTGAAATCGACGATGCCGTTGGCATGCTTGATGATTGCCCCCGGGCTCGGACAGGCCTTCAGGCAACCGGGATCGGCGCAGTGCATGCAACCGTCCTTGCGGATCAGCCACTCCAGGTTGCCGTCGCCGGTTTCGTGCTCGGTAAAGCGCATCAGCGTCCAGGTTTCGGCGCTCAGGTCCTGGGGGTTGTCGTAGGTGCCATGGTTGTGACCGACCTCGTCTCGCAGCTCGTTCCACTCCGAACAGGCCACCTGGCAGGCCTTGCAACCGATGCACTTAGTGGTGTCGATCAGCTTGGCCACCTCCTCCAGCTGGCGGATCGACGAGGGCGGCGTGGTGGTGGCCGAACGGGCGATGATGTCTTGGCTAGCCATCAGATTTTCTCCACGTTGACCAGGAACGACTTGGATTCCGGCGTCTGCGTATTACCATCACCGAGGAACGGCACCAGGGTGTTGGTCAGGTAGCCGTGGCGGGTACTACCGGTGAAGCCCCAGTGCAGCGGGATGCCGATCTGGTGCACGGTCTGGTTGTTGACCTGCAACGGCCGGATGCGCTTGGTGACCACCGCTACCGCCTCGATATGCCCGCGCTTGCAAGTGACCCGCACACGGTCGCCGGCGACGATGCCCTTCTCTTGCGCCAGCACTTCGCCGATCTCGACAAACTGCTCGGGCTGGGCAATGGCGTTGAGCTTGCAGTGCTTGCTCCAGAAGTGGAAATGCTCGGTCAGCCGGTAACTGGTCGCCGCGTAAGGGAAATCCTTGGCCTGGCCAAGGGTGTCCCACACCGAATCGAAGATGCGCCCGGCCGGGTTGCTGGTCGCCTGCTTGTTGTTCGGGTGCAGCGGGTTGATGCCGATCGGCGTTTCGAAAGGCTCGTAGTGCTCGGGGAACGGGCCTTCGTTCATCTTGTCGACGGCAAAGAAGCGTGCCACCCCTTCAGGGTTCATGATGAACGGGTTCATGCCGGCCTCTGGCGGCACGTCGGCCTTGTAGTCCGGGGTATCGGTGCCGCCCCAGGCTTTGCCGTTCCACCACACCAGGCGCTTGTTCGGGTCCCACGGCTTGCCTTGCGGGTCAGCCGAGGCGCGGTTGTAGAGGATCCGCCGGTTGGCCGGCCAGGCCCAGGCCCAGCCGAGGTTCTGCTTCATGCCGAACGGGTCGCTGTTGTCGCGCCGGGCCATCTGGTTGCCCTGCTCGGTCCAGCTGCCGCAGAAGATCCAGCAGCCAGAAGCAGTACTGCCGTCATCCTTGAGCTGGGCAAAACCGGACAACTGCTGGCCGGCCTTGAGGGTGGCGCCATTGGCATCAGTGAGGTCGCTGACGGCGTTGCCGTTGAGTTCCCTGGCCAGTTCTTCGGGCGAAGGTTCATCGGCCACCTTGTACGGCCAGCTGAGGTTCAGCAGCGGCTCGGCAAAGGCGCCGCCTTCGGCCTGGTAGCGTTTGCGCAGGCGCAGGAACAGCTCGCTCATGATGCGCACGTCGGTGCGGGTTTCCCCCGGGCCGTCGGCGCCCTTCCAGTGCCATTGCAACCAGCGGCTGCTGTTGACCAGCGAGCCGTCCTCTTCGGCAAAGCAGGTGGTGGGCAGGCGGATGACTTCGGTCTGGATAGCCTCGCTCTGCACGTCGTTATAGGGCCCGACGTTGCGCCAGAACTCCGAGGTCTCGGTGGCCAGCGGGTCCATCACCACCAGCCACTTGAGCTTGCTCAGGGCCGCAGTCACGCGGTTTTTGTCCGGCAACGCGGCAATCGGGTTGAAGCCCTGGCACATGTAGCCGTTGACCTTGCCCTGGCCCATCAGGTCGAACATCTTCAGCACGTCGTAACCGGGAATATCCAGCTTCGGCAGCCAGTCGTAGCCCCAATGGTTCTCGGCGCTGGCATTGGCGCCATACCAGGCCTTCATCAGGCTGACGTGGAACTTGCCGTAGTTCTGCCAGTACGACAGCTGCCCCGGCCGCAGCGGCTTGAGCGCCCGCTTGGCGATGTAGGCGTCGTAATCCTGCTCGGCATCGCCCGGCAGGGTCAGGTAGCCCGGCAGCGAGTTGGACAGCAGGCCGAGGTCGGTCAGGCCCTGGATGTTGGAGTGCCCGCGCAGGGCATTAACGCCGCCACCGGGCATGCCGACGTTACCCAGCAGCAGTTGCACCATCGCCGCACTGCGGATGATCTGCGCACCGATCGAGTGCTGGGTCCAGCCCAGGGCATAGAGAATCGTCATGGTCTTGCCCGGTTGCGAGCAGGTGGCGATCTCTTCCCAGATCTTCAGCATGCGGTCTTGCGGCATGCCGCAGGTCATGCTCGCCAGTTCCGCGGTGTAGCGGCTGTAGTGCAGCTTCATCAGCTGGTAGACGCAGCGCGGGTCCTGCAGGGTCGGGTCGACCTTGGCAAAGCCGTCCTCACCCAGCTCGTAACCCCAGCCGGACTTGTCGGTGTAGCTGCGCTTGGCCGCGTCATAGCCACTGAACAGGCCATCCTCGAAGCCAAAGCCGGCTTTGACGATAAACGACACGTCGGTGTAGTTGCGCACGTACTCGTGCTGGATCTTGTCGTTACTCAGCAGGTAATTGATCAGGCCCCCCATGAAGGCGATATCGCTACCGGTGCGAATCGGCGCGTAGTAATCGGCCACCGACGCGGTACGGGTAAACCGCGGGTCGACCACGATCAGCCGGGCCTTGTTATGGGCCTTGGCTTCGGTCACCCATTTGAAGCCGCACGGGTGCGCTTCTGCTGCGTTGCCGCCCATCACCAGGATCAGATTCGCGTTGGCGATATCGGTCCAGTGGTTGGTCATGGCACCACGGCCGTACGTCGGGGCAAGACTTGCCACCGTCGGGCCATGTCAGACACGCGCTTGGTTATCGAACCCCAGCATGCCCAGGCTGCGAATGACCTTGTGGGTCAGGTAACCGGCTTCGCTGGACGCCGCCGATGCCGCCAAAAAACCCGTGGTCAGCCAACGGTTGACCGTCTGCCCCTGGGCGTTCTTCTCGATGAAGTTGGCGTCGCGGTCGGTCTTGACCAGATCGGCGATACGGTCCAGCGCCTCATCCCAGGACACCCGCGTCCACTCGCTGCTGCCGGGCTTGCGCACTTGCGGGTACTGCAGGCGGCTGGGGCTGTGGATAAAGTCGAGCAGGCCGGCGCCTTTCGGGCACAGCGTACCGCGGTTCACCGGATGGTCGGCGTCGCCTTCGATATGGATGATGTTCTGCGCAACGTTCTTGCCGCCGTCCCCCTGGCTGTACAGGATCAGGCCACAGCCGACCGAGCAATAGGGGCAGGTGTTGCGCGTTTCCTTAGTGTGCGCCAGCTTGAAGTGGCGCACCTGCTCGGCGAAGGCAGGTGTCGGGGCCATGCCCAACGCTGCCAGGCTCGAGCCTCCAAGGCCAACTGCTGCGACCTTGAAGAACTGCCGACGGTTGAGATCCATCGTGCACTCCTGATCAGGTGGTGGACGCGCGGGACGTTGCCGGCGTCTCTTGAAACGATCACGGTGGCGGCAGATTGATGGCTGCCAACAGTCACTCTAGTCAAGATTCCCGGGAGCGGGATGAAAACGGATTGTCGGTCGACAAAAAGCAAAACGCCCGATGCGATGCACCGGGCGTTTTGAGGGTATTGCGGTCAGCGTGGCGAATCAGAACGGAATATCGTCATCGAAGCTGTCGAAGTCCGGAGCCGGCTGCGGTGCGGCCTGCTGAGGCGCCGGGCGCTGTTGCGGCGCGGACTGCTGTGGACGCGGAGCCTGTTGGCGTGGCGCCTGGTTGTAGTTGTTGCCGCCTTGCGGGGCGCCGTCCTGGTTCTGCGGGCGGCCACCGAGCAGTTGCATGGTGCCCTGCATGTCGACGACGATTTCGGTGGTGTAACGCTTGATGCCGTCCTTTTCCCACTCGCGGGTCTGCAGCTTGCCTTCGATGTAGACTTGCGAGCCTTTGCGCAGGTATTCACCGGCGATTTCGGCAACTTTGCCGAACATCGATACGCGGTGCCATTCGGTGCGCTCGACCTTCTGGCCGGTCTGCTTGTCGGTCCACTGCTCGCTGGTAGCCAGGCTCAGGTTGGTCACGGCGTTACCGTTGGGCAGGTAGCGGACTTCGGGATCCTGGCCGCAGGTACCGACCAGAATGACTTTGTTAACCCCACGGGCCATAACGTTCTCCTAGGCTTCGCACGCGGAGGAAGCCGGGTTTACCAGGCGTTCCAGGGTCGTGCGATCCAAAATTTGTGTATCAAGTTTGATATAGATGGCGGCTTCATCGGCCACCACCACTGCGTCGGTCACACCCGGGACGGCCATCAGCCGCTCGGTCAGCCCCGCTTCCCGTACCGCCTCGGCCGATAACGGCATGCGCAGGCTGGTCACGTACGGCGGTTCACGCATGCTCAGCGCCACGACCCACCACAGGGCACACAACGCTGCGCAGCCAAGGAACACCGTGCTCAGGCCACCGTGCTGGAACAACCAGCCACCGAGAATTCCTCCCAACGCGGCACCAAGGAACTGGCTGGTGGAATATACCCCCATGGCCGTGCCCTTGCCGCCGGCGGGCGACACCTTGCTTACCAGTGAAGGCAAGGATGCCTCCAGCAGGTTGAAGGCGGTGAAGAATATCACGGTGCCGATCACCAGTTCGTGCAAGTTGTCTGCTGACAGCCAGAAGAATAGCTCGGTGAGCATCAACACACTGACCGCGCCCAGCAGGACACGTTTCATCTTGCGCTTTTTTTCGCCGTAGATGATGAACGGGATCATTGCAAAAAATGAAATCAGCAAGGCGGTCAGGTACACCCACCAGTGCTCTTCCTTGGGCAAACCGCCACGCTCGACGAAAGCCAGCGGCAAAGCGATGAAACTGGCCATCAGAATGGCATGCAAGACGAAGATGCCCACGTCCAGGCGCAGCAGGTCCGGGTGGCGCAGGGTCGGCATCAGCGCCTGCTTGGCGACCCCGGACTCACGATGCTGCAACGCGCCGTGGGACGGCGGCACGACAAAGGCAATGATCGCAATACCGACTACGGCCATGGCCGCGGTGGCCAGGAACAACCCCGAGAGGCCAAAGGCACGGGTGACCAGCGGGCCGACGACCATGGCCACGGCAAACGACAGGCCGATGCTCATGCCGATCATGGCCATGGCCTTGGTGCGGTGCTGTTCGCGGGTCAGGTCCGAGAGCAAGGCCATGACCGCGGCAGAAATCGCCCCGGCGCCTTGCAGGATGCGTCCGGCAATCACCCCCCAGATCGAGTCGGCCTGGGCCGCCAGCACGCTGCCCAGGGCAAAGATCACCAGGCCCAGGTAAATCACCGGGCGACGGCCGATGCGATCGGAAATCACCCCGAACGGGATCTGCAGGAAAGCCTGGGTCAGGCCGTAGGCACCAATGGCCAGGCCGATCAGTGCCGGGGTGGCACCGGCCAGGTCCATGCCATAGGTCGCCAGTACCGGCAGGACCATGAACATGCCCAGCATACGGAAGGCGAACACCAGGGCCAGGCCGCCTGCGGCGCGGGTCTCGCTGCCACTCATGCGTTCGCTGTGGGGATCGTGCATGGATAAACCTCGTGTGAACCGGCGGCGATTCTACCAGTCCCATCGCATAACGGCATATACGCGACGCTTTGCCGCGTAATGGCATGGAGCCGTATACTCAACCGTTTATGCCCGCCGAGCGAGGCCGCAGTGGACAAGATCCTGATTCGTGGGGCACGTACCCACAACCTGAAGAACATCGACCTGACCCTGCCCCGGGACAAGTTGATCGTCATCACCGGCCTGTCCGGTTCCGGCAAGTCGTCCCTGGCCTTCGATACCCTGTACGCCGAAGGCCAGCGCCGTTATGTCGAATCCCTGTCGGCGTACGCCCGGCAGTTCCTGTCGATGATGGAAAAGCCCGACGTCGATACCATCGAAGGCCTGTCGCCAGCGATCTCCATCGAGCAAAAGTCGACCTCGCACAACCCGCGTTCGACCGTCGGCACCATCACCGAAATCTACGACTACCTGCGCCTGCTCTACGCCCGCGTCGGTACCCCGCGCTGCCCGGACCACGACATCCCGCTGGAAGCGCAGACCGTCAGCCAGATGGTCGACCTGGTCCTGGCCCAGCCCGAAGGCAGCAAGCTGATGCTGCTGGCGCCGGTGATTCGCGAGCGCAAGGGTGAACACCTGGCGGTATTCGAAGAGCTGCGCGCCCAGGGCTTCGTCCGCGCGCGGGTCAACGGCAAGCTGTTCGAGCTCGATGAACTGCCCAAGCTCGACAAGCAGAAAAAACACACCATCGAAGTAGTCGTCGACCGCTTCAAGGTGCGTGATGACCTGCAGCAGCGCCTGGCCGAGTCGTTCGAAACCGCGCTGAAACTGGCCGACGGCATCGCCCTGGTCGCTTCGATGGACGACCAACCGTTCGAAGAAATGATCTTCTCCGCCCGCTTCGCCTGCCCGATCTGCGGCCATGCGATCAGCGAGCTGGAGCCCAAGCTGTTCTCCTTCAACAACCCGGCCGGCGCCTGCCCGACCTGCGACGGCCTGGGGGTCAAGCAGTTCTTCGACATCAAGCGCCTGGTCAATAGCGAGCTGACCCTGGCTGAAGGTGCGATTCGCGGCTGGGACCGGCGCAACGTCTATTACTTCCAGATGCTCGGCTCGCTGGCCGCGCATTATGACTTCAGCCTCGAGATCCCCTTCGGCGAACTACCGGCCGAGCAGCAGAAAGTCATCCTCCACGGCAGCGGCAAGCAGAACGTTGATTTCAAATACCTCAACGACCGCGGCGACATCGTCAAGCGCTCGCACCCGTTCGAAGGCATCGTGCCGAACCTGGAACGCCGCTACCGCGAGACCGAGTCGGCGACCGTGCGCGAAGAGCTGGCCAAGTTCCTCAGCACCCAGCCCTGCCCGGATTGCCGTGGCACGCGCCTGCGCCGTGAAGCGCGGCACGTGTGGGTCGGCGAGAAGACCCTGCCGGCAGTCACTTGCCTGCCGATCGGCGATGCCAGCGGTTACTTCGGTGGCCTCAAGCTGACCGGTCGCCGGGGCGAAATTGCCGACAAGATCCTCAAGGAAATCTGCGAGCGCCTGCAGTTTCTGGTCAACGTCGGTCTCGACTACCTGACCCTCGATCGCAGCGCCGATACCCTCTCCGGCGGTGAAGCCCAGCGCATCCGCCTGGCCAGCCAGATCGGCGCCGGCCTGGTCGGGGTCATGTACATCCTCGACGAGCCGTCCATCGGCCTGCACCAGCGCGACAACGACCGCTTGCTCGGCACCCTCAATCACCTGCGCGACATCGGCAACACGGTGATCGTGGTCGAGCATGACGAGGACGCCATTCGCCTGGCCGACTACGTCGTCGACATTGGCCCGGGCGCCGGCGTGCATGGCGGCCAGATCGTCGCCGAAGGCACCCCGGCCGAGGTCATGGCCCATCCGGACTCGCTGACCGGCAAGTACTTGTCTGGCCGAGTGAAGATTGCCGTACCGGCCAAGCGTACGCCGCGTAACAAGAAGCTCTCGATCAAGCTCAAGGGCGCGCGCGGCAACAACCTGCAGAACGTCGACCTGGAAATTCCGATCGGCCTGCTGACGTGCGTGACTGGCGTGTCCGGCTCCGGCAAATCGACCCTGATCAACAACACCTTGTTCCCGCTCAGCGCCACCGCCCTCAACGGTGCCAGCACCCTGGAAGCGGCGCCGCACGACAGCTGCGATGGCCTGCAGCACCTGGACAAGGTGGTCGACATCGACCAGAGCCCGATCGGCCGCACCCCGCGCTCGAACCCGGCGACCTACACCGGGCTGTTCACACCAATTCGCGAGCTGTTCTCCGGCGTGCCGGAGTCGCGCTCGCGCGGCTACGGCCCGGGTCGTTTCTCGTTCAACGTCAAGGGCGGGCGCTGCGAAGCGTGCCAGGGCGACGGCCTGATCAAGGTCGAGATGCACTTCTTGCCGGACATCTACGTGCCGTGCGATGTGTGCAAGAGCAAGCGCTACAACCGCGAAACCCTGGAGATCAAGTACAAGGGCAAGAACATCCACGAGGTCCTGGAAATGACCATCGAGGAAGCCCGCGAGTTCTTCGACGCGGTACCGGCGCTGGCGCGCAAGCTGCAGACACTGATGGATGTCGGTCTGTCCTACATCAAGCTCGGGCAGTCGGCGACCACGCTCTCCGG
The DNA here is from genome assembly GCF_044743505.1 of Pseudomonas sp. NPDC087612. Taxonomy (NCBI): domain Bacteria; kingdom Pseudomonadati; phylum Pseudomonadota; class Gammaproteobacteria; order Pseudomonadales; family Pseudomonadaceae; genus Pseudomonas; species Pseudomonas sp. NPDC087612. The sequence goes on along the minus strand of NZ_JBIUWO010000011.1, from coordinate 11,786 downwards.
TGGCGAGGCGCAGCGGGTCAAGCTGTCACGCGAGCTGTCCAAGCGCGATACCGGCAAAACCCTGTACATCCTCGACGAACCGACTACCGGCCTGCACTTTGCCGATATCCAGCAGTTGCTCGATGTGCTGCACCGCCTGCGCGATCACGGCAACACCGTAGTGGTGATCGAGCACAACCTGGACGTGATCAAGACTGCCGACTGGATCGTCGACCTCGGCCCCGAGGGCGGTTCCAAAGGCGGACAGATCATCGGCTTCGGTACACCGGAACAAGTGGCCGAGATGAAGCAGTCGTATACCGGCTACTACCTCAAGCCGCTGCTGGAACGTGACCGCGCCTGATTCGGCCCGCTCGCAAATAAAAAAGCCCCGCACTGGCGGGGCTTTTTTTGTTCCGGAAAATTACATCTGCGATTGCAGGTAGTTCTCCAGACCGATCGACTTGATCAGGCCCTGCTGTTTTTCCAGCCAGTAGGTGTGATCTTCTTCGGTATCGGCCAGCTGCAGGCGCAGGATGTCGCGGCTGATGTAATCCTTGTGCAGTTCGCACAGCTCGATGCCTTTGCACAGTGCAGCGCGCACCTTGTACTCCAGGCGCAGGTCGGCGGCGATCATGTCCGGCACGGTGGTGCCGACGTCCAGGTCATCAGGACGCATGCGCGGGGTGCCTTCGAGCATGAGGATACGACGCATCAGGGCATCGGCGTGTTGCGCCTCTTCTTCCATTTCGTGGTTGATACGCTCGTAGAGCTTGCTCAAGCCCCAGTCCTCGTACATCCGCGAGTGGATGAAATATTGGTCACGTGCCGCCAGTTCGCCCGTCAGCAACGTGTTGAGATAATCGATTACGTCCGGGTGACCTTGCATCGCCCTGCCTCTCCCTGTGTGAAAGTCATAGTTTGAACCAGGATGACCGGAAGGTCACTGAGAATTGGGCAAAAAAGTGCAAAAAAGCGGGTAAACGGTAGTGATATTCATTGAAAAACCGCCCAAATGAGGGCGGTTCTTCTTATCACTTCGACTTAGGCGAGATTTATGCCCAAAGCCTTGGCAATCCCTTCGCCATAGGCCGGATCGGCCTTGAAGAAGTGCTGCAACTGACGCTGGACCACCTCTTCAGAAACTCCGCCCATGGCGCCGGCGATGTTGCTGATCAGCAGCGCCTTCTGCTCCGGGTTCATCAGGCGGAACAGCGCACCGGCATGGCTGTAGTAGTCGGTGTCTTCGCGGTGATCGTAACGATCGGCGACACCGTTGAGCGCCAGTGGCGGCTCAGCGTACTGCAGCGCTTGCTTGGGCGCATTGGCGTAGCTGTTCGGCTCATAGTTAGGCGCCGCACCACCGTTGCTGCCAAACGCCATAGAACCATCACGCTGGTAGCTGTTTACCGGGCTGCGTGGGGCGTTTACCGGCAGTTGCTGGTGGTTGGTACCGACGCGGTAGCGATGGGCGTCTGCGTAAGCGAACACGCGTCCCTGCAGCATGCGGTCTGGCGACAGGCCGACACCCGGCACCATGTTGCTCGGGCCAAACGCGGCTTGCTCGACTTCGGCAAAGTAGTTCAGCGGGTTGCGGTTGAGTTCCAGTTCGCCGATCTCGATGAGCGGGTAGTCCTTCTGCGACCAGGTCTTGGTCACGTCGAACGGGTTCTCGTCGCGGCTGGCCGCTTCTTCTTCGCTCATGACCTGGATGCACACGGCCCATTTCGGGAAGTCACCGCGCTCGATCGCTTCGAACAGGTCGCGTTGGGCGTAATCCGGATCGGTACCGGCAAGGCGAGCAGCCTCGGCAGGAGCCAGGTTCTTGATGCCCTGTTTGGTCTTGAAGTGCCATTTGACCCAAGTGCGCTGCCCCTGAGCGTTGATCAGGCTGTAGGTATGGCTGCCAAAACCATGCATGTGCCGGTAGCCGTCCGGAATGCCGCGGTCGGAGAACAGGATGGTGACCTGGTGCAGCGCTTCAGGCGAGTGCGACCAGAAGTCCCACATCATCTGCGCGCTCTTCAGGTTGCTTTGCGGCAGGCGCTTCTGGGTGTGGATAAAGTCGGGGAATTTCAGCGGGTCACGGATGAAGAACACCGGGGTGTTGTTGCCAACGATGTCCCAGTTGCCTTCCTCGGTGTAGAACTTCAGGGCAAAACCACGCGGGTCGCGCTCGGTATCCGCCGACCCCCGCTCGCCACCGACGGTGGAGAAACGCAGGAAGGTCTCGGTCTGCTTGCCAACATTGCTGAAAAGCTTGGCGCAGCTGTACTGGGTGATATCACGGGTAACGGTGAAGGTGCCATAGGCACCCGAGCCTTTGGCGTGTACGCGGCGTTCAGGGATGTTCTCGCGGTTGAAATGCGCGAGCTTCTCGATGAGATGGAAGTCATCCAGCAACAGCGGGCCGCGTGGGCCTGCCGAACGCGAATTCTGGTTGTCGGCTACCGGGGCGCCGCTGGCGGTGGTCAGTATTTTGTTCTGGCTCATGCTCTCTCTCCCTATCGGTCTTGAACGGCCGGCTAATCGGCTTGGGAGGAGTATCGACCACAACTATGACAACAACAAATTCATTGCCTGACTCAGATCAATAGATTATTACAATACATACAGACACAAAAAACCGGGCACTAGGCCCGGTTTCTTGTTACAGACTGTTCGCCTTACTCAGCAGCTTCAACCGAGCCACCAACAGGACGATCAACCAGCTCGACGTACGCCATAGGTGCGTTATCGCCAGCGCGGAAGCCGCACTTGAGGATACGCAGGTAGCCGCCCTGACGGGTGGCATAGCGCTTGCCCAGATCGTTGAACAGCTTGCCGACGATTTCTTTCGAACGGGTACGGTCGAAAGCCAGACGACGGTTAGCAACGCTGTCTTCCTTGGCCAGGGTGATCAGCGGCTCGGCAACGCGGCGCAGTTCCTTGGCTTTTGGCAGAGTAGTTTTGATCAGCTCGTGCTCGAACAGCGACACCGCCATGTTTTGGAACATGGCCTTACGGTGAGAGCTAGTACGGCTCAGGTGACGTCCACTTTTACGATGACGCATGGGTTCATTCCTTACCAAACACTACGTTCGGTGATTACGACGATCAGGCAGTCGCCTTGTCGTCCTTCTTAAGACTTGCAGGCGGCCAGTTGTCGAGGCGCATGCCGAGGGAGAGACCACGGGAGGCCAGAACGTCCTTGATTTCGGTCAAGGATTTCTTGCCCAGGTTCGGAGTCTTCAACAGTTCTACTTCGGTGCGCTGAATCAGGTCGCCGATGTAGTAAATGTTCTCCGCCTTAAGGCAGTTGGCCGAACGCACGGTCAATTCCAGATCGTCAACCGGACGAAGCAGGATCGGATCGATCTCGTCTTCCTGTTCGACTACCACTGGTTCACTGTCACCTTTGAGGTCGACGAACGCAGCCAGCTGCTGTTGCAGGATGGTTGCGGCACGACGGATGGCCTCTTCAGGATCCAGGGTACCGTTGGTTTCCAGATCAATTACCAGCTTGTCCAGGTTGGTACGCTGCTCGACACGGGCGTTTTCCACCACGTATGCGATACGGCGAACCGGGCTGAACGAAGTTTAGAGGTTGATGAGACGTATGATGTGGATTTAGTGTTAATCTTTTTGTATGGATTATGATT